>OMXI01000032.1:26188-27736 GCA_900314975.1 uncultured Eubacteriales bacterium
TGGCGAAAAAGCATTAAAAGGTTTCTGAGAGGGAGTTTGAGGGGGAACTCTTCTCCAAAAGAGTTCCCCCTCAATAACTCGGCAAACATATGTCGACAACTTCTTATTTGTGCTATTGAGCAAGTGTCAGCAAGCATATTTCATTCGGAGTCTGCGCGAACACCTTTGCGCCGTGGTCAAACAAAAACTCCTCCGAGCGAAAGCCCCACAGCACACTTATGCAGTCAGTACCCGCGTTGCGAGCCGTCTCGATGTCAACGTCGGAGTCTCCGATGTAAACGCACTCATCGGGCTTTGAGCCAAGCTGCCGCATCGCCGTAAACACCGTGTCAGGCGAGGGCTTGCGCCGCACGCCATCTTTTTCGCCCGCGCAAAAGTCCACCAGATCGCCGAAATAATCCTTGCAAAGCTCGCGCACCGCGAAATCAGCCTTGTTTGAAACCACAGCTACCTTTTTGCCGCAAGCCTTCAGATTTCGCAGCATCTCCATAATGCCCGCGTAAGCCTTTGTGTTGTCGCAGCAGTGCGCCGCGTAGTGCTGCTTGAAAGCCGCAAAAGCCTTGTCATAGTCCTCGTCCGAAATATCTCTTGGCAATGCCCTGCGCACCAGCATACCAATTCCGTTGCCCACAAACGAGCAGACCTCCTCGCGTGTGTGCGCCTTGCCGCCAGCACCCAGTACAGCAAAATTCGTGCTTGCCGTCAGGTCATCAAGCGTGTCCAAAAGCGTGCCGTCAAGGTCAAAAATATACGTCGTGTAAGATTTAGCATCAAACAGTACAGGCTGAAAATCCGCACTCCTGCGCGTGTCCATAAGCGCGTCAAAGCCCGCCGCATCAAAGTCCTGTACACCCGCAAACAGCAGCTCGTACGTCACACCCTCGTAGCGAATGTACCTTTGCGTGTGCCTGAACCCTGCCCGCAGATAGAAACTCTCGCGCCGCTTGCGCTGAACGTAGTTGTCCGCAGACTTGTCAAGCGCCTCAATTTCAAGCACTACCTGAAAGCCCGCGTAGTACGAGCAAATGCTGCCTATCACCTCGCTGCCCAAGCCCCTGCCGCGCAAGCCTTTGTCTATCGCAAAGTAGCATACATACGCCGTGCGAGCGCAAACGCACATAATGAACATACCCGCCGTTTCGCCATTGTCCATCACCGCGAAAACGTCGAGCTTTCCCTCGTCAGCAAGCCGCATAATAATGTCCAGCCCGAACCTCTCCTGCGGCGGAAAAGCCTCGGTGTAGATCTCGTCTATCCTGCCAAGACGGCTGTCGCCGCCGTAAATCTTTTCAATCTTCAAAGCCGTTACCTCCATACTTTCTACTGCAATTTTACCACGCCTGCACCTGCCTGTCAACTGTTGACTTGCACCGCGCCTTGTGATATTATAAAAGAAACCCAATATTAAGAAAAATAAGAATTTGTCGGCGCTTTGCGCCGACAAGCAAAGAATAGTGAAGAGTGAAAAGTGAATAGTGAATAGTAGTGGTGTTCGCTTCGCTCACATGATTTTTAAGGAGTATCCGAAGGATACTCTCTTGAGCGACC
>OMXI01000014.1 GCA_900314975.1 uncultured Eubacteriales bacterium
GACAAAAATACAAGCGTATAGTAAAAACTCAAGGTTAATATTTTGTTAACAGTATTTTAAGCAGTCCTACTGTCTTTAAGGATATTAATAACACAGCATTTAAAACGCATCTATTCCATTTTGGGAAATAATGCCGTTATTATTTCTAAAAACTGTTAGGTGGCCAAAATAATAAAATGAAAGTGACCGAACTCCAATTTTTATTCCCGCCACGAAAACTGCGTGCAAACACCGCAGAATCAGCGATTACATACCAGATCGAAATAGTGGCATAACAACAAAACTACCCTGCCCAAAGAATAAAATGGGCAGGGTTTTGGCGTTCTTAAGAGTGTAAGATCATTAGAGCAATAATATGAGCTACGAGTGTGCTTCAAAGCTCGTATTTTGGCTCTGCGAAATAATCTCTGTAAATTCAAAAACTGTGATAAAATCGATATATTGGAGCGGCTTGAATAATTAGCCGCTCCAATTTTATTTGCAGTATAAATAGCTTTCTTTTTGGCAAATCCAAAGTACGACTTTATTTTTGCGAAACAAGCTTGTATGTCAAGATGATGGATTGTCAAATCTAAAGGAGAACTTGATATTTGCCGTGAGTTGTTCACATGTTTTTCTGAAAATATTTTCACTGAATTTCCTTTCAGAGTAAAATCATTACACAGAATGCAAGATCATTTGAGTCATAATACTAGCTGCGAGTATACTCGGCTTATTAAAATTCTTGATTTGTGTAGTTTCTTTGCATAGCTTATATCAAAGCAGCCAGTCTACAACGCTGCGTACCTCTATACCTTCGTAGTCTCCAAGTGTGAATCTGTCAAGAGTGAGTATTGTCTTTGGGTAATTGTCGGTGATCAGCCTGAGTGGTTTGATTTCCCGCTCGAAAGTACTCTCATCGGTCATATTTGCCGTAACTTGATAATACTCTGTCCTGTCATCCTTGCGAGCAACAAAATCAACCTCCAGATCCTGTACCTTGCCCACAGACACATGATAGCCACGACGCAGGAGTTCCAGATACACTATATTCTCCAGCGAGAACCCGAGGTCATAGTTCTTTCTTGCAAGCAGATATCTTCGCAGTCCAAGATCCGCAATATACAGTTTTCGATAGGTCTTCATTATTGCCTTTCCCGGAACATTGAACCTGTCAGCGCTGTAAAATATAAATGCTTCCTCCAGAGCTGAGATATAATCACTTACCGTGTTCTGCGAGACCTTTCTATATGATGAAGAAATATAATCCGCAATGCTCTTGGTTGAGATCAGATTGCCCACAGAGCTTGCCAGATACTTTGCGATGCTTTTAAGCAATGCTATATCATTAATCTTGCGTTTGTCTGCATCGGTCTCCCGTCGTTTGCTGCGTTCCTCAATATCTTTGATAACAATGGTATTGAAAATGCCCTCTAGATAAGTGCTTACCTTTTCCGTTGTCTTTTCCATGACCGAAACATATGGAAATCCGCCGTCGCGCATGTATTCTGCGAGCAGCATATCCGTATTGTCGCCGCCTTTCAAACTACAGAATTCCTTGAATGAAAGCGGCAGTATAGATATCTCAACATATCTTCCTGAAAGAAGCGTTGCAAGCTCACCGGAAAGCAAATAGGCATTTGAACCTGTAATATAAATGTCGGTGTTCTCCTTAACATAAAGACTGTCAACAGCCTTTTCAAACTCATCGACCTTCTGTATCTCATCAAGAAAGATATATGTGTTCCTACCCTTGCATAAACGCTCTGTGATGTAGTTGTAAAGTGACTTATAATCGTAAAGCTCATCATTCTCTATTTCTTCAAGATTCAGATAGATTATCTGTTCACTGTCAATGCCCTGCGATTGAAGCAACTCAATGAACTGCTTTAAAAGAGTGGACTTTCCGCATCGGCGAATACCAGATACTACTTTTATTACCTGTTCGTCCTTCCATGAAAGAAGCTTTTTCAAGTATTCCTCACGCTTTACCATGTCAATCGCCTCCTTTCCAAGAGTATACCACATGCAAAGCAAAATGTCAAGTGTTTTCCGAAATCGGAAAATTTATATTGTTATTCCGCAGTATTTTCCGAAATTTGATAAAAATCGACCCTGCCCAAATCACAAATCGGGCAGGGTGGTAACATTTGCTTTGAGGAAAAAAGATGTGCTGCAAACACTTGACTTGAACTAATCAGATACTATTGCTCAAATACCAACATTGACTAAATCCCAAATAACGAGCACGCTCCATATCCAAAAGTCCATTTTTTTAATTTTTTATCCTTACTCAAAAGCTCTTGATAAATGTATCTGTATAGCTTTTCACTTGGCCAGATATGTGACTCATCATAATACAGATCCATCGGTAATTCTATATATGGAATATACGAATCTGTAATGGCAGCAAAACAGACTTTGCTTTCATCACGATAACCAATATAACCTTCATCATTCATAGACATTCGTTTATCTCTATATGGCTCAAAATCAAGAGCATTACAATATGGCAGCAGGTCATTATACTGCCGATCACTAAGCTTAATTGCATAGCTGAATTCAACAATCTGTTCATATTGATCGTCTTCAAGAAGGATTTTTTTAAAACCGGTTTCAGAGGTGCTGATCAACTTTGCAGGAACTGAATACCCAAATATATGCCTGGTACTTTCGTCTCCGGGAATAATCTGTTCTTCTTTCATCTTTTGGATTATTGGTGTATTTCTTTTCCATGAAAACACTTGATAAGATAATTCTCTGCTTGGCAGATTTAAAAGAATAGCACATTTAGGTAGAGAATAGTGAAATCCCTCTGTAAATAATACTTTTGAAAAATAGATAGGTTTTCCCATATTGTTCACCTCAACTTAATCACAACATATGACCTGCATAAAGACAATTTAATGCAAATTTCCCAGCTCAAGCAGGTATCTGTCAAAGTATTTCTCGGTCAGAACAGTACCGCCGTTTTTGAGGCGTTCATCGTCCATTGCAAAGCCCTTGATCGTGAACTCCTTGACAATGGTGTTCGCCCATTTTCTGAACTGCACTGCCCTTTCGTTGTTGACCTTGAAACCCACAGCAATGATCATCTGAAGATTGTAATGGTTGGTATTGTACGATTTTCCGTCACTTGCAGTTATTCGGAATTTCCTAATAACTGAATCTTCCGAAAGCTTTCCGTCTGAAAATATCTTCTTTATATGCTCATTTATAGTGGACAAAGTTACATCATACAAAGCCGCCATCATCTTCTGCGTCAGCCAGATGTTCTCGTCCTCATACCTGACCTCAAAGCTGTCCTCTTTCTCGCCCACAGCCGCAACATAAGTGAGGTACTCCGCCGCACCCGAACGAACGGTTATATCATTCTTTTTCACAATGGTTCTCCTGTATATTTCAAGCATTGTCGTATTCTTCCGATGCTTTCATAGTACCATAGTAACGCTCCATTGTCAAGCGTGCAAACTCATCATGTGAGATATCAAAAACAGCCGGGTTTCCCCGACTGCTTTTAATGTATGCTACTTTTTCTTTCCGAAGAAGATATCAAGCACGGTATCGCAAAATGCTTTGACAAGCAGAAAACCGATAACTATTGCGAGTATTCCTTTAAGCATAGATGATACCTCCTTATCAGCATCCATATCCATCCGTTATTTTTTTAGCGTTAGTATCTTGACTCTTCTTGAATCCTTCTTGTACAACTGATCGTCTTTCAGTTCCAGATACGGATTATCAGCAATGACAAGCTTCGAGACATTATTACATCGCAAAAACACACTCGTTCCTATTTTGCGCAAAGTGCTTGGCAGCTTTAGTTCTGTGATCTTTTCACAATCCTGAAATGCTTGATCACATATTGTTGTAACCCCCTCTGGTATAGTCAACGATGTGATCTCTGCGCCCAAAAACGATCGACCCGCAATTACAGTAACACCTTCCGGAATAACAAGATCACCCGTGACAGGTTGAGATGAACACAAAAGAGTTTTACCAAGCACAACAAAGTCGGACTTCTTTTTCATATCTTCTATCCACTTAGTTCCGTCAAAAGAATCTGCAAAGATAAATGGTATATCACGGTTGACATTCACATTTTTAAGCATTTTACATCCAATAAATGCCGAAGAATCAATGCATACTACCGAATCAGGAATATCAACAGAACGCAGTTTTGCACATCCGGAGAACGCCCATTCTCCAATCACCTCAAGCCTCTGTGGAAGCTCTATGCTTTTAAGCATTTTGCAGCCCAAAAAAGCTTGTCTCCTTATTTCAGTTAATGAACTCGGGAGCTTCACCGAAGCCAGCTTTTCACATCCTTCGAAAGCATGATAATGAATTGATGTTACTCCTTCAGGTATGTCGATATGTGTTAAGCTCTTACACTTATAGAATGATGAATAACCGATCCTCTTTAATCCATTCGGGAGTTCTATAGATATGACTTTGGGTGTTTCTCTGCTTTCCATATCATAAAAAGCATTGTCTGCAATACAAGTAATATGTTCGGGTACTTTGAAAACAACTTCTTCTCTTTTATATACATTCCCTATGGTTGAGCCATACATAGGCAGTTTTACCTCTATCAAAGCCGAATCTATTATGATAGTTCTACAGTAAAGAACATCCACCTTATTATCCAGATAATCCTGGTAAGCCTGTTTTCTCAGGTTTTCAATCAATTTCGTGCCATAGAATGCATCTGGCCCGATTCGTTCAATACTTTTGGGTATATTAATTTGGGTGAGTTTTTTACAGTTGCGGAATGCCCATTTGCCTATCTCTTTTACGCCTTCAGGTATGGTAATGGATTTAATACCCCAGCGATTAGAGAACGCATTTTCATCAATACTAACGACCCCAGCTGGAATAACAATATCTGTCACACCAACTTCATCTTTGTACTTTGTCAACACACCATTTTTTATCTCAAATCCCATAGCATATACCTCCTTAAAATTTTAGTGATTCAATCGTTCTGTCTGCCTCGGCGATGAGGTCTTTGAGCTCTTTCAGCCTTTGCTGAAGCTGCGATTTCTGCGTGCCGAGTTCGGTAATAATCGGGTCGTACTTTGCTTTCTGATCCTGTTTCTCGGCAGCAATCGAACTGTCGAGCTGCGGCAGCTGTGCGTTCAGCTCGTCTATCTGCGCCTGCAGTGCCTTTTTCTGTTTACCCTTGAAAAATCCCAGGTGACTCTTTTCCTCGGTGAGCCTTGCGATCTCCGCCTCGGTATCCTTTTTCTTGACTGCCGACGGCACCTGTGCATTCTGCTGATCAAACGCCTCTCTCAGCTTGCTGTCGACCGCTCTGAGCTCCGCATCAACAGCATCAACCTGCTGCTGAATCTTTGCCTTGTTTTCCTCAAGTTCCTTGATGACCGCACCGAGGTCAGCAAAGCAAGGCACGCTTTCGGGGTCAATCTTGTGGGTGTACTTTTCAAGCTGTGCAGCCTGCTTTTTGATCTTGTCAAGCATCTTCTTTCTGCCATTCTTTCCGAGTTCCTCGAGCTCGGAAATGCTCGTATCTATCCGCTCCGGAATGTTTGCAGGCATTTCCTTTTTGGACAGCCACACTATCTTTTCTTTTGCCGCATTCCAGATCTCCACGGGAGTCATTCGCCACTGGAACGGCTGAGTGTTGTCAAGATAGTAATACTCATCCTTTTCTGGATTAGCAGCATAGCAAACATACAGGTTCACATCACCCTGCTGTGCGGAGAACACATCGGATTTAAGGACTTTCTGTTTCTTATCAGTTCTTGCAACAACGCAAAGCCTGTCCTTTGCCCACTCAAATCTCATCAGGTCGACATAAGGGACATAATACTTTAAGCCTATGCCATCGAAGCGTTCACTCTTGTCAATATCTTTGAAGCTTAATCTGAGATATGCTACATCTTCAGTGATCTTCTCTTTGAGTTTTGGCTTTTCGCTCTTTCTGAACCACTTCTGCGTGAGCTTGTATGCAAAATCGCACATTGATTCGTCATCTTCATAGCCTGTCCATTCGTAACGGGCAAGTGCATACATCACCGCACAAAGCTTGTCCTCAAACGACATACCGTAGATCAATTGTTCATATTTATCAAAGTTGTCATCAGTCTCTTTGCCCTTTATCCAGTCGATCATATCGTTGTATGAATAATCCGGTTTCGAGGATCCTAAGCAAGAAGTTATTGATGTCACATACCTGATGCTTTCACCATACGGACGGGTTCTGCACTTATTAAGTTCACCGAGCACCACATCATACACGGCATACATTAGTTCGCAGCTTCTTTCAAAATCCATCTTTGGTTCATAAGAGAACTCGAAACCAACGACATCTTCGCAGTAATGGTAGTACTCTCTCTCTTCTTCTGTCAGATACTTTTTAATATCATCCACTAATGTAAATTTGCCCTTGAAACCAACCTTGTGTGCATAATAAAACGCCTTGTGGTTGTTGGGAAGCTCAACAAGAATGTAATCCGTGTTCTCCGAAGGACAAAGCACTACCTTTGCACCATTGCGATTAAGATAATCTATGCATGAGGCATAATAGAATTCATCAATAAATACCGCAAACTCCTTGCCGTTAACATCAGCAAACGGATCGGTATATTCATAAAAACGCTTGATCTCCAGATCGTTGATTCTCGGCGGGAAAACAGGCGGTATGTACTCGGCAGCAGCAACCTGCGGTGCAGATGCTTCGGCGTTCACCGGAGCTGGTGCAACTGACTTGACAGGTGCCGGAGATGTGGACTTGGGTTCTGCTTTTTCGGTCTGAGTTTCCGTAGTTTTAGCCTTTTCGCTTTTCTGCCCACGCTTTTTCTCCGCTTTGATTTCCGTCTCTTGTTTATGATTCTCAATCATCTGCGATTGAGGCTTATCATACTTCAAAATAGTATTGGAGCTTTGGAATTCTACTTTCCGTGTATTTTCAGTCAAGTATTCATCACTCATTAATTCTCCAAGCGTTGACAATTCCTTATCACTTAAAGATACATCAATATCGTCAAGTGTCTTATCAATATCAAGAATCATCAAAGCAACAGGATCTTCATTTAGCTTGTCGCCTATTGTTATTGCAAGAGCAACAGAAAAATTAGCCGGGTAACTGCCATCCAGTCTTGCTTCACAATAAAACACCTCTTCTAGGTTCTCGATATAATCATCTTTTTCAAAATCATCATTGTCCGGTAAACGAGGATAATCAAGGAAACTATCTGACAAGCCCGGTGTCCTGAGGATCAAAGAAATCTCATCATCGGTTATTGTAATTCCTTTACTTCCATTGCCCGTATAATATGTCTGTCCATATTTATCGATCATTCTTTTCAAGAAGGATTTAAGTTCCTCAAAATGGGCAATAGCGTTATAATAATCATTTTCAAGCTCTTTGTAGCCTTTGTCTCTAGCTTCCTGGCTCTTTTTCCTCTTGATAGTCTTTTCATAGTGCTCTACGCACGATGCATAGTATTCTTCAAATCTATTCTTTGAAAGGCTGTATTTACATACGGTAATCATTTTCCTGCCTCCTTAAAACCCAATCTTCTTGGTTTGGTTCTTTGAAAGATCTATCTTTTCGTCGGTGATATAGTCCTGCACATCGCTGAGGATAATGTCATTTCCTCCCTCGTCCTCGGTGCGCAGGTTCTGGTTCATTATCACCTGATCGAGTATATTTCTGACTGTTCGTGCGTTCGCAAAGTTGTCCTGCTTTCTGAAATGATCTGTAAGGTCAATCACCAGCTTCAGTGCATCGTCCCTGATGACATAACCCTTGTTTTCAAGCATTCTCACGGCTATCTCGCCAAGCTCTTCACGGGTATAGTCCTCAAAATCCAGCGTGAACTGAATGCGTGATGCAAGTCCCGGATTGGTACTTATCATCTCCGCCATTTCGTCTTTGTAGCCTGCCATGATAACGCAGAACTTTCCCCGCTTGTCTTCCATCTCTTTCAGCAGAACAGATATTGCCTCGTCGCCGTACTCTGCACTCTTGCTGTCATTTGTCAGAGCATACGCCTCATCAATAAACAGCACGCCGCCCATTGCTTCATTTATCTTCTCAAGTGTCTTAGGCGCTGTCGAGCCTACATACTTGCCGATAAGTCCGTGTGCATCGGTCTCTGTCAGTTTTGCTTCGGGCAGAACACCTGCATCGTACAAAAGCCGTGAAAGTATCCTGGCAACTTCTGTCTTGCCCGTTCCGGGGTTTCCGTAAAAGCACATGTGCATATTGAAATCTGCGCTGTCCTTGTTACGCTTTCCATAAGCCTTTATCTTTTTCACCATACGCTTGACAGCGTCAAGCCCGACAAGAGCATCAAGTTCCTCATCAGCTGTGAGAATACGCCTGTTGACCTTATCGTTCGTCAGCGGCAAATTAATGCCAGAATCCTTTATGTACTTGTTAACATCAACGATCTCGACATGACGTTCTTCAGAACCAATACAGCGCAGGCTGTTGTTCATAACGACCTGGTCGATTATATTTCTGATCTCTCTTGCGTTTGCAAAGTTGGGATCCTTTCGCCTGACATCAGTTATATCAAGCACCTTGTCCATAGCAGGATCACTGATGGAATATTTTCTGTTTCTGAACATCAGCTTTGCTATCCTGCCAAGCTCCTCACGGGAGTAGTTGGGGAAATCAAGCTCGAACTGAATGCGGGAACGAAAACCCGGATTGGTTTTTATCATCTCGTTGAGCTTGTTCTTATAGCCTGCAAGGATAACGCAGAATTTGCCTCTGAAATCCTCCATCGCCTTTATAAGCGTGGCAACAGCCTCGTGACCGTAATCCTGTCCATTATCATCAGGCACAAGCGAATACGCCTCGTCAATAAACAGCACACCGCCCATTGCAGCGGCGACGACCTCAAGAGTTTTCTGCGGCGTTTCGCCCATATATCTGCCAACAAGTCCGCTGCGGTCAGTTTCTATCACCTTGTCTGTCGGCAGCAAACCATTTTCGTGCAGTATTCCAGCAATAATGCGGGCGACCTCCGTCTTGCCAGTTCCCGGATTTCCGTAAAAGCACATGTGCAGGTTGAAATTCTCATCATTTTTATTTGCGAGCGCATATGCCTTTATCTTCTGAATGTTGTTCTTTATTACATCAAGTCCGATAAGCTCGTTGAGCTTTCGCTCTGCCCTGCCTACAAACAGCTTGCCCTTGTAAAGCTTCATATACATTTTAGGATCCATTTCAAGCATCTCGTTGTAGATATCAAAGAGCTTATCCTCAGATTCTTCTTTTAAGAAATCCTCACTGTCTGCAACCTCTCTTGCATCGGCAAATATGCTGTTCAAGCACTCGCTGATACGCTGCTCACACTCATCCTGCCCAAGCCATTTTTCACCGTTGAAAATATACTTCTTACTTGACCGCAGTATATCCGAGCTGATGATAACATTGACAGCACTCATTACCGCACCGAGCATTTCACCGATCTCTGCAGTGCCATCATCAAATATATCCACCATATACCTTTTTTCAAGTACTCGTTCAAGTTCCTGCCTGCATTTGGAATAAAGCTCGTCCCACTGCGGATCCTTGCCGAGTTTCATTATCTTCTTTGAGGCAAACGACTTCTCACCGAACAGATTATTCTGCTTGATGAACCTCCACAGCTTTGCTATCACCTGTTTTTGCAGCTCAAAAAGCTCATCGGCTTTTCTTACACGTTCGTCAAAAGGCGTCACTACATAGTGCATAACAACCTTCGGCAGCTCAATATCCTTTACTTCGTATCTCTTTCCAAGCACATCAAAAAAGTCATCAAGAGTAAGCTTGTTTTCGATCATATGATCCTCTGCTTTGTCAAGAACGGCAACAAAACTGTTTTCATAGCTTTTGTGTACATACTCGTTCAGCTGGTCACATGACCTGTTAAGACGGTCAATGAATACCTCTGTCTTTTCTGCATCGTGAACAAACCTGCTTATTTCGCTGTAGCTCGGGAAACGTGTCAATGCCTCTTTGAGACCACGGAATTCCAGCTCATTCATTTTAATCGGATCGGTAGAGTACGAATAAATATATCTTCTTATCTCCGAAATGATGAGATCTTTTCTGTCATACGGAGTCTTATACATTGTAAATCCGCAGATACTGCAGCTGCAGGGCGTATCGCTCTGCTTTTCTTCACCGCAGGCTATACACTTGTAAACGTCCATCAATAATCAACTCCGAGTGCTTTTTTAGCCGCATCCAGCGGCGACGTATAAAAGACGACCTTTATCTCGTTTTTTATTCTTTCTGGCAGAGTGTCATACTTATCCCTGAAATCGTCAGGCATAAAGATCCTCTTTGCACCTGCATTTGCACAGGCAACAAATATCTCGCTGATATCACTTGTAAGCGGCATCATGCTGCCCGACATTACCACCTTGCCGCAGATTATAGTTGAAGGCATAACAGGACGGTTAGCGAGTGCCGAAAACAGCCCAACGACCTCTGCAACTGACAGCTCATCACTTGAACCCTTTCCCTGAAGGTCATTGAAGAACAGGCTGTAATCGTAATCAGCAAATCTGTTTCTGACCAGATTAGCATAAGTTTCACCGCAATAATTGAATGCAGCAATAATGCTTTCCCTGACTGCTTTCGGAGATTTTCCCAAGCCCTCAACATTCTTGAAGCTGAGCTTTCCGCTTCCGCTGTCAAGCAGCTTGTTTTCAAGCCTGTATATGCCGACCTTATCCTCGACAGACTTTCCGACAGCATATACATAACCGGGCTTTTCAAAGCCTTCCGGAATAAGCGTGCCGTCTGCTTCTTCGGGAAGATAAACTATATGTTCTTCATTAGTTTCCAGGTCAATGTATCCCAGTCCTACATCACTGAACTCGGTAGGCTCCATTTTACGAAGCTGCTCTTTCACTCTGCGTCGGCATTCGATCGAATACTCAAGCAGTTCTTTCATCTCGTCCTTGGTCATAACTTCATCAGGGTACAATAGCTTTGCAAGCCCTGAGAATGTCCTTCTGACAGCCGTTTCATCACGGGTATTGAAGTTACGGTTAAGCTCAAAATACTCGCCGAAGCTGTTGGTGAAATCATACCTTCTCATAGCATGACAATACTCTGAAAAGCAGTCTGAAATAAGCCCGAAGTGCTGAGTGAACAGGCTTGAACGCAGCTTCGGTGTCTCCCAGCCCGGAAGATATGCGTGTATCCTGTCAAAGAATGCCGAGTCATTATTGAACGAATCCGGGAACGGTTCAAACAGATTCGTTGTGCGCAGCATTTCGCCGACTGTTCTGAAAGTGTTGCCCTCAAATGCGATAGATGCATCGCTGCCTATCGATTCAGAACCTCTTGCAAACGAACCATTAGCCATGTAGTTTTTCATCGTCTGAACAAAATCCACAGGAGCTTTTTTCATTCCGCCGACCTCGTCAAAAGCAACGCAGTCCCAGTTACCTACCAGACCGACTCTGCGTGCAGACAGATTGTAAAACATATTTGAAACAGTCGTCTGTCCGCTGCTCATCAGGATCGAGAACGGCGAAAGCTCGCTGTAAACATGGCTTTTGCCTGTACCCCTCGGTCCAAGTTCAACGAGGTTATAATTCTTCTGAATGAATGGCACGAATCTGAGCATATAATGCAGCTTCTGCTTTTCATCAAGCTCGTCAGGCTCGTATCCTGCTGAGCGCAGCATAAGAGATATCCATTCATCCTTTGTAAACTCGCTTCTTGCATTTATTATCTCATCAAGATCAAGATTTGCCATCTGTATCGGTCTTAGCGACTCAATGCTAAATGGTGATCCGTACTTTGACTTCTTTTTTCTGCCCCTTTTCTGTTTTTGCTTGTCGCCGTCAAAGATATCGAAGGTTTCTTCTTCCTGCTGAATATCAGGATCCTTATACTCGATCTTTACTATGCACCAGATACCGCCGATAAGCAGCTTTTCGTTATGTGAAACAAGGTCAGACTTCACCTCAAACGGTGATATATCAAGGTTTGTAAACTCAGCAATGTACTTGCATTCATCCTCATCAAAACGCACAGTTATCTTGTCGATGATCGTGTAGCGGCCTTTTTCCTTGATCTTGTATTTCACATACTCACTCTGATCGGGCTTGACATAGTTCTCGGAAAGAATTTTCTTTATCTTTTCGATGCCGTTGTTTATGATCTCCTCATCATCGGTCGAGCAGTACATTCCAAGTAGATATTCAAGCACATACGTTGGCACATTCGCACCACGCTTCATCAGCGCAGTGAGATCCTTTCTTACTATCTTCCCCGGAAAAGTATCTATGACCTTTCTGTCAAGAGCATCCATGGTTATTCCTCCAAAAAATTAAAAATCAAAGTCATCAGCAAAAGCTATGTTGATCTTGTAGTCTTCCTTAGCAAGCACTTCCTTGCTGTCCTTATCGGCTATGTTAAGATAATATACCTCGCTGTCGCTGAACTGCTCACCTTTCATAGCAAAGTTCACTTTGAAAACTCTGTCCTGAGCATTCTGTGAAACCTTATCAGCTGTAATAGTATGCACATCACTAATGATATTTCCGTTTTTATCGGTGAAGTACACCTCAAATGATGCAGCGATCGTCTTGCCCTCAACAGGCTCTACCTGATAGAATCTGATAAATACAGACGATGTGGTTATCCTTCTGCTTTCCGCAAGCAGCTGGAGCTGGACTTTCTTTATGTCCACAAAATTCTTTGAATCCGCGCGGTAGTTCTTGAACTCAATAACAGGAACAACTATTTCCTGCAGACTCATTCCGCCGTGCACATAGTTCACACCACCGCCCTGCATTTTTATCCTTATTGACTCCTGAGGTGCAAAGCCCTTGTAATCAGTGCCATATCTGTTTAAAGAAACATCAAGCATATACTCTGCATTTGAATCAGCCGAAGTTACAGCATATCGTCTGTCGAGTTCTTTTATCTCACCCGTAATATGATGCTTATCAAGTTTTTCGCTCTCCTCAAGCGGACTTCTTGAGTACAAAAATCCGTGATCTGCGGTGATGATTATATTTGAACCGCTGAGTGTTCCGCAGATCATTTTGACTGCTGACTTGATCTCCTCCATTGCTGTCTCACAAGCCTCAAACACCTGATTTTCAGTTGCAGCCTCTTCACCCATTGCATCTATGCTGTTGTGGTAGATATAAACTACATCAGCACCATTGACAAGAGCACGTCTGTCCTCTTTTTTCATAGCCATAAGGTCTGTGTACTTCACAGCAGCGTTTCTAGCGTTACTTTTTTTGAGGATCTTATCACGATTTGAAGTGCCTGAGGTGCTTGATCCGTCACAGTTGACCTTCATATTGTCTGTTAACTCAAGATCGCTATGCGGAAGCAGTGCAGCCATTCCATATTTGGTCGCAGAAGGGAAAACAGACTGCATGGAAGAAAGCTTAGCATTACCGTTAGTTTCAGCAGTTAGTCTTTTTTCAAGCTCCTTTGCTGCTTCGTATCTGAATGCATCGGATATTATAACATAGACTCTTGATCCTCCCGAAACTATCGACTGGACCTTGCGCTTATAGAATTCACATTGCTGCTCGATACCCACAAGACACATATCTTCTCTCACATCATCAGCGATAAGTGCAGACCATTTTGAACCGAGCTTGCAAAGATATTCATTCTTGTATATATTCTCTACCCTTTCGGCAGCTGTCTTGAAAACATCGTCAAGATAGTCGATTGGGTGCTTTACCGAGCGTTCAAATGCAAGGCAGAACTTTCTGTAATATGTATCTATATAACAGAGCTTTTCTGTATACAGCGACCACAATTCGCTATACTGCGATACGTGCAGCTGTGCCATGCTTTCACGCAGACACTCTATCATCTGTGCAGCGCAGCTGATACCATCATATACATCACGATACTTATCTATCCAGCCGCAGAGCTTTCGGCTCTCACATACGCTGATAAGCTCATCTGTGCGGATGCTGTCATTTATCAGACCTGAGAACATCTTTTCAAGTAAAAGCTCATCAAAGCAAGGCAGACAGCTGGCACGCTGCAGAGTTTCGTATTCCAGTGTTCTGAACTTTTCATTAAGCTGCAAACGCTCATTGACTTGTGCAATTATTTCGTACAATACATCACTGTCACCCGAGTGCTGCCAATCGCTGATAAGAGAATAGCAATTATCACATTTTGAGCTCTGCTCGGAAATATACTTTTCCAAGCTGCCCACCATATCGTCGCCAAGCTCTGATGCTGCCGCTGAAATGATAACATGCGCCGCAAGCTCATTCAGATCGATTGCTTCACTTGCAAAGCCAACAGAGTTTATCAGCATCTGGCGGAAAGCATCATCATTACCGAACTTAGTTATGTTTTCAAGCATATCGCTGTCATCACACCGCAGTGAAGCAATCATCAGCGACTTGATGATTCCTCGGCTGCTGTTATCTTTAACGCCGAGAAGTACGGCAATAATATCACAGTTCAGCTGACCGACAGATGTATACTTCGTGCCGAAAGCCTTCAGCTTACCCACTCTGTCCTGGCTTGCCAGAAACTTTGAATAGTCCTTTAAAGCCTTACGGTAATTATGCTCGTCGGGGATGCCAAGATCCTGCATAAACATAGATATCCTGTCGGCACTGAACGATTCGCTGTAAAGCTCGATATCGTGCAGCCAGTTGTCCTGGGCTCTGCCGTGTTCGGTGGGATCATAGACGAGGTAATCGCACTGAGCATCATCGTGTTCGAGCAGCTTTTTTGCAGTGAAATTATTGCTGCCCGTGAGCTTTAGCAGCTTAACACCGTCAGGTACAAGCTCATCAATAACGTCCTCGAACTCTTTTTCGGGATCAAACCAGAACACAATGCGGCGCTTGTAGAACTCCTGCAGCAGTGCGCTGAAACGCTCGGTAAGATTTTGCTTTATATTTTCAATGGTCATTTGAACCAGCCCTTTTTACTTGATTTTCTCCAGAATGTCTGAAAGCTTTTCGTAGTTATTCTTTACGCCGTCATCAAGGTCAAGCGGTATCATCGAATCCGCAAGGTGCTTGACCTTTGGCTCGTAAGCGGCGATCTCATCGGATTGTGTACGCAGTTTTTCCAGCTGCTTTTTGAGGCGTGACTGCTGTGCACCCGATGCCGATACGAGCTGAGACTCCAGCATTTCTATCTGCGTGTGGTAACGCTCCTGAAGCTCGTGAACATAGTTCGTTCTGACAGTTGCAACGGTGTCGGGGCGGTAGCGGTGAATATACATCAGCGCCTTGAAGCCATGTTTTTTGCCCGAGCTGAAAAGCCAGTAGATCGGACGTTTCTGATAGATCTTGCAGTGGTCTGCGTAAAAATCGTTCAGAAAATAACTGCGTATCTTTTCCCTTGCGCCGTCACCCTTTGTGCCAAGAGCGTCAGCGACAAAATTGAGGTTTTCCTCAAGGGTGTCCTCGCCGTAAACGACCTTAACGAACTCGACAAAGCGGGTGGTTGCATCGTCACGGAAATACTCGTCATCGCAGATCGGGATAACATTGTCGCTGTCGGGCGGGAAAATGCACTTTTCCCAGGCACCGTCAATGAATATCTCATCGTAGACTTTTTTCTTGACATTCAGCGCCCTGCCAGCCTCGGAGAGCGCCTCCTCCTGCTGATTTTTCGACTCCTCGCTTTCACGGAACACCTCGTTCCAGTCGCCGCCTGCGAACACCAGCCCGTCACGCTGAATGCTGTAACGCCCGAACATACAGCCCACAGCGTAGCTGACAAGGCTTTTGATGTCACGGGTGAGGTCGGCACGGCGCACGGTCACGTCCCTGTCCTCGACCTCGGGTGTCAGCTCGCCGCCCAAGCCGTAAATGTCGATGAAAATGCGGTTGAGTTCTTCCTCGTTTGCCTTTAGCTTCTGGAAACGGGCTTCGCATTCCTGCTCCCATTCTTTATATTTATCACTTATTAGTTTGCCCATATTTAAGAGTCCTCCAGCTTACCTTTTTCAATAATATCTATCCATTTCAATAAAGTAGATTTCTTCAACACCATACGAGAACGGACTTGAAACCCACCATTATAATTCAATCCATCTTCTAATACAAACATTACATCTGAGCTATTTTTTATAGAATACATAGCTAATCTACCATGTGCAAAAGCATTTCTTATATGATAACAAATTGCCATAAATTCATTATATCGACTTGGCTTATATATTGCGATACGTTCTTCTTGCCTGTTTTTATAAAATCGCTCGGTCAATCTTACATTTCGACAAGCTTCTTTCATCTTATCAATAGTTTTAACGGACACAAAGGTGTTATTTGAAACTAAGCTTGCAACTTCAAAAAGCTTACTTTTTAATTTGCCTTTTTGCCAAACATCGCTATTCCACCCATACTGCCTTATTGGAATTGAACTTGAACTCAAATCATCACATGGTGTATTGATGACATAAAACAGAACTAATCGTTTTAAATCATCATCGGCATAAGAAGCTGGGACTTTCTTTTTTACCCAACGTGGGTTCTTTTCGGTCAGTTCAAATCCATTACTATCTGCCATATTCTATCGCCTCACACTAACGGATGTTTTTTAAAGCCCCATGATGTCTCAAACGAGTTCCAATCAATTTTACTATGGAATACGGAATCGTTTACAAGACTATCAACGATTTCTTTTTTGTCATAATCAATAATAACCGGAATCTTCTCAATATCACCAGCATTAGAGTTCAAAGTTGGATTAATTATCTTTGTAATAAACTCAACTAAAGAAGAATTCAACAGAGCAAGCAAATAAGCGATATTGTCTTTTTCAGGGAAACATGAAATACCAGCAACATTTGCACAAAACATATCAGGATAATACCTTGCCGAAAACATACCGCTTGTTACCATAGACCAACTTAAACTCTCTTTGAACATATAATCCAAGTTTTGAGGTCTAGAACGCAACTTACCATTGTCATCCTTGAAATTCTTGATTTCGAATCCATCATTCTCCCAATTTACTAGATAATCTTGATTTCCATACCATCGCCTAAACTCCCCACCCTTGTTCATAGGTATCCATTTGCGTCCGTTATTCAAAAAAGTATTATTAACATTCAACTCGAACCACAATCTTAAGAAACGGTTGTTATCACCTGTTTGTATTCCTACTTTAACTGGAGCAAACACTTTTAGACTTTTATTATTGACAAATGATTCTATCAAAGTGTTAGACGTCCAATACGCCACAGGCATTCCGGGTATCTTTGAGAAGTTTTCCTGCTTGGCTTCATAATACAGTTGCAAAGACTTGCCGGATAATTCTTCTTGCTCTAAAGATTCATTCTTAGTGTCATAGGTTGAGAAATCGTATTTTACAGTTTTATCGCCCTTTGACATCAAGTACAATTTAGCTATATCATCAGGGTCGATATACTGAAAAGTCCTTTCATGCAGTCTGAAATAACAACCATAGTAATCTGAAATTTTATTTTTATTGATAACAAAAGCAGTCGAACCAAAATCAATTCCAAATATACCTCTGCCCATATGTACCAAACTCGAAATTGTGTTATTTACAACAATTTTTGACCTCAGTTTTTCAAACGATGACAAGAACAAAAATGACGGCTGTGTTATCATCGCATAAAAACCATGAGGCTTTGCAAGCCGTCCGCACCTTTCAATAAAGCACGCAAACAGATCGCTCTTGCTGTCCGGAAAATACTTCTTCACATACCCCGACAGCGTGCTGTTCATTCCCGAGCCGCCCATATACGGCGGATTGGTGCACACCACATCGTACTGCTGCGAAAGTATCTTGTAAAGCTGCATCATTCGCTCAAGCTGCTGTGCGTTGAACCCGATCACCCCGTGGAACTCGTCGATCGCCTCGTCAAGTCCCTGTATCTCCTGCACGTCTATCAGCGAGCCGTAGGTGTCGCAGTTCTCAAACTGCCCTGCAAGCTGCGCTATCTCCCCCGTCAGCATATCCGTGCTGAACTTGCCGATGTCCTGAAAATTCGCAAGATTCGGCGTGCATGCGCCCTCCTCCGACAGTTTCAGCAGTCTGCGGTTGTTCTGCCTTGCTTTCATCATCAGCGAGAAATACGCCAGCTGGTACGCACGTCGGTCAATGTCCAGCCCGTACAGGTTCTTTGTGATTATGCTCACCGCTGCGTCACGCTCGCTCCAGCCCTGCTGCGTGTAAATGTCCATCAGCACGTCAAATGCATACACGAGGATATGCCCCGACCCCATACACGGGTCAAGGAACTTGATCTGCTCGGGCTTTATCTGTGCATACTCTGCCCGCAGCTTTTCAAGCTCTGCCTTTACAGATTCCTCCTGCTGTGCCTCTTCAAGATAGTATTTCCAGTCGGCAGAATCAATCTTGCCGTGGCCCTCTGCCCACAGCCGACCGAGGGAGTTTTCCACCATATACCGAACTATCCAGTCGGGAGTGAAAAGCTGTGTTGCCGCTGGTATGTCGTCCTTGCTGATCTTGATATTCTTTTTCAGATTTGCAAAAACCTTGTCCTTTGGCTCGGTGTTGTAATACTGATACAGCCACCCGATGATCTGCACCTGATCCTGCCAATCCTGCTGCGGAATATCCTTTACCATTCGTGCAATTACGCTGTCCTCACGCAGCAGATTGCGAGGGAACAAAAGCTCCGTCCAGCCGCCGATCTGCTCAAAAAGCTCGGGCAGCCCCTTATTCAGAGCATTGCACTGCGCTATCAGCAGATACTTGTAAAGCGTTTCGTTATCCTGTGCATCGATCAGATCAACTATGTACGACTTATCAAGCCCTTCGATCTCAACATCGAGAGCCTGCGAAAGTATTTCCGGTTTGAACTCATCGTTTTCGTTCGAGAAAACCTTTATCCTCGTTGGCAGGTAGCCATTGACCTCCATGTATCGCAAAGCTGTGAACCTGTTGAACCAGGTGTACGCAGCCTCCTCCATCACATTGTCAAAGCCCTTTTCGTTTATCCTTGCGATGAGCTGTGAACGCTGGCTTTTCTCGGTCGGTGTAAGCGGTCTGCCGCTGACCTGATCAAGCGCAGCAGTGTTCTCGCCGTCCTTTGTGATCTCGTACTCGTAAGCTCTCTGCGTAACCGCCGAGATAAGACTTACTCTCGCTCCCACCGCAAAGTTCTTTATCGCTGTTTTGTTCATAGTTTGCTCCTGTTACATTATCTGAAGTATTTCGTGTTCACCGAGCTTTTCCATAAGCCTCTGCTTTACCTCTGACAGATACTCGTCAATATCCGCCTCTGATCTCAGCTTTGCACTGTGACAAACAGCACTTCTGCTCGTTGTAACTATATCAACTTTTCCATCAGGCGGTGTCATTATCTGCTGGATATACTTCTGTCTTATCGCATTGATACGTGTCTTCATCGCATCAAGTCTTGTAATTGAATCAGCATTTCTGACATCGCTGAGCTTCAGATCGAACTCATCATCAGCACGCTTGATAATATCCTGCTGCTTTATCTCGTCAGCTGCCTTGTGAACATCACCCCGTGCCGAAATAATATCACTGCTAAGCTCATCTTTTTTCAGAGCTAAGATCGCATTATATTTATCCTCAAGCGTTTTGCAAAGCTCCGGCAATTCGCTTATGCGGCTGTATGGACGTGGGCTTTCAAGTATCTCTCTGATCCTGCCAAGTGTTTTTACTGCCTCGCTGTCTGCTTCAAGATAGTCTCTTTCACTCTCAAGCCGAGCTGCCTGATCTGCTGCCTTTTTGAAAACCTCCTTTTGTATTTTGAAGAATGAATCAACATCTGCCATATCGTCCGCCTGGTCAAACATCTCGTCCTGCGAATCAACTATAGCATTTAAAAGAGCTACGTTATCCTTTCTCTGTGCAAGCAGCTTGTTATACAGATCAATACCTTTTTGCACCGTATCCTTTCCCGGATATCTGTGCTGTCCATACTCATTGGAAAGCATATCCGTAAGGCGCTGCTTATCTTTTGTGAAACTGTCAACAATGTATTCTATCAGTTTGTCCTCGTCCTCAGGTATCGTCATGGTATTGACATTATAATACTCCTTGAGAACATCTCTTGCGTCCTTGATGAGCTTAGGTGATATGCTCACACGCATACTGATAACTGTTTTATCAATTGCATTTTTCTTGCGCAGGTAATCGGGCATTTTTCTGTCAGCCGCAAGTACCGCTTCACCGCTGTAGCTTACGGTAAGCTTTCTCTGTGCGACCAGTTCAGCAACAACGCCTGCTATATCTATCTCTCTCCAGCCATACGGTATGCCTGAAAATCTCCTGTGTATATCCATCATATTAGCTGGGATACTCTTGTGATTCTGAAGGTCAACATACTGCAAGACCTCGTCGCACGCCTCACTGTTAGGTGAACCGATGCCATCAAAGCTGGTCTGCCCGTCAGCACCTGCAAGAATCTTTAGTATATCCGAGTCATCATCATAGTTTTTTCTGACATAGCTCAGCTTTGTATAAACACTCTCAACAAGCGCCTCAAGGCTTCTCCTGATCTTTTCATTTATATCGCTTGTCTTTATATTCAGCTTTTCACCCGCAACATAAACATCTGCATCTGCAATAGCTTTCTTGGTAAGCTCTTTTGCGTGCTGCTTATACATATGCGCCTGATCACGCTTTGATCTGATGATCGCCTGAATAGCCTCAGGCATCTGCGAAACATTCTTTTCTTTTAAGTATTTCTCGATCTTCAGTGCCTCTTCAAGCTCATTGTGATACCTGTTATCATCAGGCAAAGCAATAAGTGCCGCATTGTGTGAGCCTGAGTACAATCTGTACGCAGGATCATCATCTTCGTTAAAGCTGCAATTGGCAGAGGTTACAAAATACAGCTGAATTGCGCCGTTGGGCTGACCGACAGGAACATCATCAACTACTCTGTCAAACGGGAAATCGTTCTTGCCGTAACGAAGCTTTCTCTCATCGAACAGCTCCTGGAAAAGAATATCGCTCATTCCCTTGGTCAGATCCATTACTCCGATCATCGTCTTTTTGATATCTCTTTCTATATCCTGCTCATCAATTGTCAGGAAAGTGTAAGTGTCACCGCTTCTTGAAACATAGTTCTGCCATACAAGCCTGTCAAGAGAATTCTGTATCTGTTTCCTCATTTCGATCTTGTCAGCTCTTATGTCATCTATCATTAGCGTGGTGATATTATCGACATTGGCCCTTACATCATTTACATATCTTATTAGGTACAAAAGCTTGAGAACACTGACATCATACTGCTCTACGCCGTTATTACCATCCGCAGCTGTCTGACATCTGTCGATAACACGGCGGATCGTACCCTCAAGGAACGTGTGAACAGTATCGTAAAATCTCCAGAAAGGCACAAGTGCATTCTCGTCCTTGTCACCGATCGCCTGAGCAGCCTCCTGGAAGCCTGAAAGCATCGAACGCTCTCCGCCTGAAAGATGCTTGCCCGAATTGCCGTGCTGTCTTATCTGAACAAGAACATTCTGCATGAGCTTGAACTGATATGGCACAAATGGGTATGTCTCTACAAACTCTCCCTCACCTGCATAGCCCTTCATATCGAGCACCGCAGCATTTTTATCGAACGTATAGAGATTCCTAAGGACCATTTCGTTTTTAGCATAGCTCATTTTGAGCATATCCTCGCCTTGCTCGTTCTTTGCAAGTATTCTTCTTTTGATGACCTCATCAACAGAAGACGAAGAAAGACTAAGCCTGGTATTGAATCTGCCCTGGATCTTTGAAAAATCATTTCCGCTTATCTTTGTAATGCTGTCAATAGCCTCCTGGCTGGTCACCATTACCCACACTCTGCCTGCGCAGCGTGTTCCGATCTCTTCAACGATGGTCTGGAGATTGAGCATAAGATTACTGTCCGAGCCTATGTACTGACCGATCTCATCGACCATGAACATAAGCCTGAAATCCTTGCCTTGGGAATCAATATAATCCTTGATATCTCTTACGAGGCTCTCGATGCTTATCTCGGCATCCTCTGTTCCGTTGAACCAGTTGTGTGCAGCTGTTTCGCTCATTCCGATACCGCCTGTCAGAGCTTCAACGATATCGTCCTCTATAAGCCCGAATGCTGTTCTTGCTTCTTCCCAGCTGTCACCATTGATCTGTTCAAAGCTGTTCTTGAAAGCATCTGATTTTCCTGACTTCGCAAGGAACTGCTCAAACTTAGCGACCTTCAGATCATCGCCGTAATATCCGAGATGCTCATAGAACACCTTTGCAAAAGTCCTTACGATAACCGTCTTGTCCTTGTTTATCGGTGCTTTGTTGTCTATATTGAAAAGAATAGTCTTCGTAGGTACCTTTGCGCAGCTTTCTATCTGTGCAAACATCATCGGATCATCAAACTTATCCGAAAAGTAATCCACAGCTCTTTTACCTGCAACAACAGGGTTTGACAGCAGATAAGAAAGCATCTTCAGGAAATGAGATTTACCGCTTCCAAAAAAGCCCGAGATCCAAACGCCTATCTTATCCGTCGGCTCGTAGATCGAGTTCTCATAGTTCTCAAAAAAAGTCGCAAAATGACTTCTCAGCTCTCTGGTAATAACATACTCGCTAAGCTCCTGCTTTATTGATGCCTCGTCATCCTGTGCAACCTTGATAACTCCGTTGATATTTCTGTTTATGTCCGCCTTGTATATATTCTGCAATTGCATTTTCATTGCCTCCGTTTCAGATCAGGTTGAACGCCCTGTAATAGTTGTCATCGGTGAATTTTGAAAACAGCTTCAGGCTCTGTCCGTCATAGCTGCCCGGATAAAGCATTATTACCGGAATATCCGAGAACATGTGCTGAATGTTGTTGAGCACAGTATGCGATCTCATGAACGGATACACCTTACCCACGCCGGTTATAAGGAGTATATCGCCCTGCTCGTGCGGCTCATACTGCATTTTCTTAACATACAGCTCGACCGGAACAGCCTTGTGGATATTAGTCAGCAGATAATCTTTGCCTCGTTTTTCTTCTGTTTTCTCGATATTCTTTGTAAGATGCTTTTCATCGCATATCTGCAGAAAGATCTCAAACAGATCACACTCAACAAATCTGAACGGCTTGCCCTGCACCTGTTTCAGCTCTTCAAAAAAGCTCCTTACTGTTATCTCATCCTTGGGATCATACTGAAAAATATGAATCCCAACTTCATTTGCAACGCCTTTATTGGTGAGGAATTTTTCATCTGAAATAAGCTCCTCGACCTTTGCGAGTCTGTCTTTTATATCGCTCATATCATTACCTCTCATCTGATACTGTTAAATGCCGCAAGCACAATGCTGTCACCGTTTGCAACAATCCCGTCCTCAAGCTCGGGGTAAAGGTAGATCTGTTCCAATCTTTCAGATTTTATATCTCTGAGGAACCCGCACTCAACGAGCATTTTCTTAAGTACCTGCTTGATCTTTTTCTCTGTAGATTCGCTCCACTGCGAACACTTCGGGACGCGTTCCATAAGCTCGCTTATAAATGCGTTGATATCCCTTTGAGTAAAGTTAAGATCCTGTGCTTTGTATTTATCACCGATCGTATAAACAAAAAAATCCCATACGATCGCATTTTCCCTCATAACAGCATATAGATTTATCTGCCTTGCAAGGCTGCCCGAACCGTGCGCAAGATGATAAACAAGATGTTTATTGTCAAGCGCCTTCAGCCTCCTCAGACACGATAGAGCCTTGGACCGGAGCATCTTCTCTGTCGGGTACTGAAACAGGTTGTCTGCCTGTATCATGTCCACTATTTTTTTATCTTCCAAGCCCTGATCCATGAGCCTTGCAGTTATCCTTGTTTCCTCAAAAAGAAACTGCTCACGGGTCAATCCGCCGCTGTAATTATCATTGTTCATTTATCCTTACCCCCGAGAAATTTATCGGCAAAAACGAAAAGCACGCTCTTTAGGCATGGCTGCCCAAAGAGCGTGCTTTTTTCCATATTGAAAAAAAGACGCAGTTATCCTGTCTGTCTGTCTGTCTGTCTGTCTGTCTGTCTGTCTGTCTGTCTGTCTGTCTGTCGAATTATACCGCTTCTCATAGTTCTTGTCAACTCATTTCTTGTTAAAAATAAATAATTTTATTGCCAAAATCTTTGTTAATTATATCACAAAAGTATATAAATGTCAATATCGCACACATATTGCTGGCGATTTCTGTAAAAGCCTTGACAAAGAGCCAAAGCTTCAATAAAATACTGCATAAAATTCACTTTCAGTAGTGGCATTATATAAACAGTCCGTTCTCCTCTTATCTAATTCTTTTATATCATACATATTATATCATACAATTATTATTTTGTGGGGAAATTTTTTGGATAGTTATCATTATTTTTAATCCGTTAAATGTAAAAGTAAACGCAAAATTTTCTAGCTTTTACTCTTACAATCTCTCGTTCTGACCGCAAATCCGTTCCTGTCCAACCAATTGTACAGTTAACTATTGACACTTTTTATCCCGAATGATAGAATAAAGCCGTGACCTGACGGCACTCATGATACATAAACCTTTGACCTGAAACCGAAGGGGGTATTCATGAGGATCCAATACTACCATAAGAAAGACAATTCGAGTGTCGTCACAGGGTTGCCTACGCCGCTTGAACTGTTCAGGCAAACGCATACGAAACAAGAGTACGAGCAGCTGGTGTCATTCTACAGATCAGAGCAATGGCAGGAGGTCGAAAAAGCACACCTCAATTCAGACCGAAGATACTACGAGGGCAGAAAGCAAAAGTCCCTGTCCGAGTGTGCAACAGCATCTTCAAAGAGCAAATACTACGGTGTGCACCAGTTCCAAAAGCGAGTCGAAAGAAAGAGCACCAAATGCATCGAAGATCTATTCGAGGACAAGCTGCTGTGCGAAAGTGTGAAAACTCTCACGTCAAAACAGTATCAAGTCATAACCCTATTTCTGAAAGACAAGAACACCGACGAGATCGCCCAGGAAGTCGGAACGACTCCCGGCAATGTGAGGAAGCTCAGAAATAGAGCCCTTGAAAAACTGCGGACAGAGTATGCAAGACTTGCAATGGGTTGCCACGATGAGTACACGGGAAAGATACCGTACAATATCAAACGGCTTTGCAGGTATCTTGAAAAACCAAAACCCACGAAGAAACGAAAAAAAGCAGCGTAGAATCGACTGCACAGAGAGAGATCTGTGCAGTCTTTTTTTGCCTTGATGATTGTAAAAAATCTGTGAACGGCGGAAAAATGTCGCTTTTTGTCGTTTCTCATCGGTAAGTATATAGAGGGCAACGATAGCCTTCTGAATTAAAAAAAGAAAGGAGAGATCAAATGAACAAATTGATCACTAAGTCCTGCGAGGAAATAATGACCACGGTGTACAAGCCTATCGAGTTCGCCGTTGACGGCTTGCTTGCACAAGGCTTGTACATTCTTGCAGGCTCCCCGAAGGCGGGAAAATCGTGGCTTGCTTTGCAGCTTTGCCTTGCAGTTGCAAAGGGCGAAAAGCTGCTCGAGCGTGAAACTGCAAACGGAACGGCTCTGTACTTTTGTCTCGAGGACGGGTACGAGCGTATCCAAAAGCGGCTGTACGAGCTGACCGACGAACCGTCTGAAAAGCTGTATTTTTCTATTCTTGCCGACACTATCGGCTGCGGATTGGAAGAGCAGATCACCAAGTTCAAGTCTGCGCACGATGACTTGCGGCTGGTTATCATCGACACTCTTCAAATGGTAAGGAGCGAGACTGAATCCACCTACGGCAGCGACTACGCAGAGCTTCTGCCGCTGAAAGCTCTTGCACAGCAGCTCGGTATCTGCATCGTGCTTGTACATCATCTTCGCAAGGCTGCCGACAAAGATCCGTTCAACATGGTCTCGGGCAGCACAGGTCTGAACGGCTGTGTAGACGGACTTCTTGTTCTGATGAAAGCAAAACGGAGTGCGAACCAAGCGACACTTCACTGCACAGGTCGTGACATTGAGGACACCGAGCTGCTGCTCACACGGCAAGGCGCAAGGTGGACGGTCACTGACGAGAGCGAGGATAAGCCGCCCGATCTTTTCTCTTTTGCCATTCACGACCTGATGCTTGAGCAGCTTTCGTTCAAAGGCTCGGCAACAGAGCTGTGCGGTCTGCTGACGGAAAAGTACAAGCAAGAGTTTTTCCCGAATATGATCAAGAAAGAGCTGACCTTTCACGGCTACGAGTTGCAAAGCTACGGCGTGAATTTCTCTCACAAGCGCAGCAACGGGCAGCGGCTCATCACACTGGAATATGACCGTGACAGTGACACCGGTGACGGCAGAAATCTGATGCCCGAGCCCTCACAAAATGCTGACCCTGCTGTCACTATTGGAGAAACCGAAAGCTCGCAAACCGTTGATACTATTGACTCTTCGGCAACAGGAGAAAGCAACACTTGTGAAAAGTTAGCTGACCCTGTCGGGCTGTTCGCTGTCCCTTTTCGCAGCGGAGCTGACCCTGAGTATGTCATCGTAGGCGGAAAGAAAGTTGAGTTGAAGCGCTACACACTTAACGAGTTGCTCAACCAAAGTGCAGCAAGACTGCGAGAAAAGATTTTCAAGGAACGAGGTGTTCTTGTTCCCGAATTCGACCCCGCACTGTGAGCCGATTTGTGCCCACCCTCTTCCCCAGTGGAGAGTTTACCCGAACCGCAGGCACAGAACGCCGCACATGGCAACGTGGCGCAAGTGTGAGCGAATGACAGGGCAAGGAACTCTCGCCGCAGGAGTTTACTATCTGTATAGTAACTCTGAAATAGCAGAAAAGAGAAAAACCCGAGATTGAACGCTTCGCAGAGAACGAGTGCTGAACAAAACTGTTCCAAGTATCAGTATCAAACAGCAGTCCGAAAGCTGCACTGATTCCGGGCACGCCAGCATCGCCTCTGGCTGTCCACCTGTCCCGCTAAAGCGGGTCGGCGATCTGCCGAGTCAGCCGGCTCGGGGCGGACCCCGTGACCCCCTGTCTCATTGGCAGAAAAAGAATATGTCTGAACTGATAACCCGATAGTTTTGAGTACAGCCAAACAAGGTTCGATTTGAGGGCATTAATAGCTTTGCAGGAAAAAGCACGGCGTCATTTGCCGCCGCACGCCTCACTTCGACGAGCAAAGCTCGGCGTGTTTGCGAGAGAATCTGCAAAATCAAAATTGGAGTCAAAATCGTAAATCTGCAAAAGTACCGACGTCAAAATTCAAAAAGTGTGCCTGTAACTCCGCTGGTGCGAGGTTATCCGATGACGTCATGGGCAGTTTTCAGCCGAACTACAAATATGTGTTGAAACTCTTAACGGCGAAAAACGAAATCTAAAATCTAAATCGAAAGGAAGATCAAAAATGACAAACTATAATTCAAAAATGATGTGCTGCTTGGTGCACAAAAAAGACAGACAAAATTCGTTGCAGTTGGTGATAGATAACCGCCGCAGAGTGTGGTACTCTTGTGGTAAAAACTACTGCAATAAATTGTATAATCCACCTGACGATGATAAGAATAAAGATAGGAGTGATGCGTTTGAAGATTACAGAAAAATGCAAGGCTCTTGAGCTTAAAAAGCAGACCCTCACCGCCTGGACGAGAATACTTCTCGGGCGTGGTGAGATAGATGTGAAAAAGTACAACCGAATGCTTGTGCTTATCGACAAGCTCACAGCCTGAAAAAGCCCGCTGCAAAGGCGGGCTACATAGAGTGGATATGTAAATGTTTCCACCGTATTGATTTTGAAAAATAACAAGTTATAATTAAGATAAAGGAGGATATCTTATGGATATTTACAAGGCTCGTCAGCTGATGACGAGCGAGCGGAAAACTATTTTTGACCTGGACATCAACGTGACTTTTTACGCACGAGTGTCCACCCTCTCGGACGAGCAGGAAAACTCTATCGAGAATCAGATAAGCTACTTCACCGAGATGATAAAGTCAAATGCACATTGGAACTACGTCGAGGGCTATGTGGACAGAGTCAGAGGCGAGAGCGCCGAGAATCGTGAGTCGTTTATGCAGATGATAGACGACGGCAAGTCCGGCAAGTTCGACCTCGTGCTGACTAAAGAGGTCAGCAGATTTGCAAGAAACACCATCGACAGCCTGACCTACACAAGAGAGCTGCTCAGCTCAGGCGTGGGAGTGTTCTTTCAGAACGATAATATCTGCACCATAGACCCCGACTCCGAGCTTCGCCTCACGATAATGTCGAGCATAGCCGCAGACGAGGTAAGAAAGCTGTCCGAGCGTGTGCGTTTCGGACACAAGCGTGCCATTAAAAACGGCAACGTCCTTGGCAACAACCGCATCTTCGGCTACGATAAAAAAGACTGCAAGCTGGTCATCAACGAAGAGGAAGCCGAAATGGTCAGGCTCATATTCGAGCTGTACTCCACAGGCGATACCAGCGTGCGGAAGATAGAACGGATACTCTACGACAAAGGCTATCGGGGACGAAACGGCACACGCATACACCACAACACCATCTCGGGAATAATTCAGAACCCCAAGTACAAAGGCTACTACTGCGGAAACAAAGTCACCACCGTTGACTACCGCACCAAAGAGCAGAAGTTCCTGCCGCAGGAAGAATGGGTGATTTATAAGGACGAAACAGGCGATACAGTCCCCGCAATAGTCTCCGAGGAGATATGGGACAGGTGCAATCAGATATTTGCCTACCGCAGCAGCGTGATAAAAGCAAGAGAACATTCCTTCAAGGACAAAAGCGTGTTCACGGGTAAGATATGGTGTCAGGCTCACGATAAGCCATACTGGCGGACGAGCTTTTCAAACAGCGCATCAAAGGGCAAGCCCGTCTACGAATGGATATGCTCCGAGAAAAAACGCTTCGGCACAAAGACCTGCGCATCATTTGCCATACTTGAAAGCGAACTTTACAAAATGCTGTCGGGATTTTTCACCGAGATAGCAGGCGACCTTGACGACTACATCGAAACATTCCTTGAAATATACAAGCAAGCCGACAACACAGGCGAGCTTCAAAAGGAGCTGAACAGACTGCAGGTGCAGCTTGACAAGGAGAACCGCAAGCGTGACAAGCTGCTGGAGCTTTACATGGAGGAAACTATCTCCAAGGCGGAGTTCACCGAGCGCAACACCAAGCACACCAAGGTCATCCAGGACATCGAAAACGAGATGCGCTACCGCAAAGAAAAGTCCCAGGACAGCGAGCAGTACGCAAAGAATATCCGCCGCATCGGCGACTACTTCCGCAATATGTACGACCCCACAGGCGTAATGACCAAGGAAGATGTTGACGAAATGGCAAAGGCGGTCATCGACAGGATAGATGTCGTGCCAATGAACAAAAACACCATGAAATTGCAAATAAAGCTGCTAACTGGCGATAACGAGCCTGTCACCTACGTCAGAAAGGGAGCAAGGTATGCTCGGCGTTCAGGTAACATCAGCAAGAAGATGATCGATTCCTACAAGGCAGGCAACAACAAGTAACACTTGCCTTAAAGCAAAAAAGAGCTGCTGCACTCGCGGCGGCTCTTTGCTTTTACATAACCTTTCACTCTCAATCCCTGCAATAGCACAAAAAATCCCCGCACACTATGTACGGGGATAAAACATCATATCAGTTTTCAGGCACAATGATTTTTGGCTTTCTCGGAGCGTCATCAGACGGACCTGCGATCTTCTCAAGTGCCTCGTGAGTAGCAGTAACATCTGCAACACACTTTGAAAGCACATTGTGAGCCTCGCCCAGAGAAATGTTCAGCTTTTCAACCATAGCCTTTCTGATAGCAAGGTCCTGAGCCTTGGCGTTGGCGATGATCTTCTCCGCCTCCTCGTTAGCCCTCTGTGCCTCGGCATTGGCATAGTCGTGCGCCTGCTTGACTATCTCCTCCTCGCTGATAAGCACCTGAGCCTGTGCGTTGGCATCCTTGATTATCTGGTTAGCCTGCCTGCGCGCATCGTCAAGAATATTCTGTCTGTCCTTTTCGATCTCCTTTGCCTTCTGGATCTCTGCGGGAACAGACATGATAAGGTCATCTATCATATCAATAAGCGGCTCTGCATCTACCTTCTTCTTATTTGAAAGCGGAGCATTCGGCGCATTGAGCAGCGCAGCCTTAATACCATTCAATCCTTCTTCAAGTGTCATTGTATAACATCCTTTCTTGCACCTATAAAGGCTATCTTATTATGTCATCAGGTCTGAAAAGCCTGTGCTTTATAAAATCGTGTATCTCGGGAGGAACAAACCCCGAAATGTCTCCGCCGAAAAAGGCGATCTGCTTTACCACGCTCGACGAAAGGAACATATTCTCACCCGTTGTGGTCAGAAAAACAGTCTCCGCACCGTCGTAAAGCTTTTTGTTGGCAAGCGCCATCTGAAATTCGTATTCAAAGTCCGAGACCGCGCGCAAACCCTTTACAATAGCCGTCGCGCCCGTTCTTTTAAGGTAATCCGCAAGCAGCCCGTCGTGGCAGTCGACCACCACATTGTCAAGGTGCTTTACCACGCTGTATATCATCTCGACCCTCTCGCTCACCGTGAAAGCAGCCTGCTTTGCCGCATTGAACGAAACCAGAACGATAACCTTGTCAAAAAGCGTTGATGCCCTGTTTATAATGTCGATGTGTCCTCTCGTTATCGGGTCAAAGCTTCCCGGACATACCGCAATCCGCTTCATCATTCATCTTCCTTTTCACCCGCATAAAAAACTGTCACCGCGGTCTTGCCGTACTTGTACCTCTTGCGCAGAGTCAAGCCCTCGTATCCACCGTCAAGTTCCAGCTCCTTTTCATGCTCGCACACGACCAGAGCACCGTCATTGAGCAAGCCGCCCAGCATACCGAGCACCTGCTGCACAGTCCCCTGCCTGTACGGCGGGTCAATAAAAACTATATCAAATCCGCCCTTTGAGACCTTGAGATATTCGATACTGTCCATTCCCAGAACTCTCGATTCTCCCGTCAGCTTGCAGTCCGAAACGTTTTTCTTTATCACCTTCACAGCCTCGGGATTTGAGTCCACAAAAACGCAGTGGCTCGCTCCCCTGCTGACAGCCTCAATGCCCATCTGACCGCTTCCAGCGAACAAATCAAGCACCGATGCGCCCTGCAAGTCGAACTGTATCACCGAAAACACAGCCTCCTTGACCATATCCGTCGTCGGACGCGTGTCAAGTCCCTCAAGCGTTGTCAGCTTTTTACCTCTGCATTTTCCAGTAATTACTCTCATAAACAGTCTCCCGGTGGGTAATAAGATACAATTTCCCAACTAATTATACAATAATTATTTCAATTTGTCTATACCTTTTTGAATTTTTCTTGATTTTTTCTTATAAAATTACAAAAGCATTGCCTTTTCCTGTGTCAGACCTCTCCCTTTTTGCTCTGTACCCTGCCAGTCACCGCAACGAGCATTTTGCGCGGTATCAGCCTTGAACCCACAGCCGCCAGCTTGAGCGTCGCCGACGGCACAATAATAGTCTTTCCGCCGAACATACCCTTTACCGCCTCATCACTGCACTGCTTTGCGCTTATCGCCTTAACGCCGAAAGAGCAGCCTGCGACCTCGTTGAACTCGGTGTCCACAGGTCCCGGGCAGAGCGCGCACACCCTGACCCTGCTGCCCTGCTCTTCAAGTTCCCTTGCAACCGCACTCGTCAGGTCAGCAACATATGCCTTTGTCGCATAGTAGGTACTCATATACGGACCACCGCTCATCAGCCCCGCACTCGACGCAATGTTCATAATGTAACCGCTGCCGCGCGCCGTGAAATCCTTCAGAAACAGCTTCATCAGAATATGCACCGCCGTGACGTTGGTGTCTATCATATCAAGCTCGCGCTGTAAGTCTGTCTCCTCGAATTTCCCGAAAAGCCCGAAACCTGCACCGTTTATCAGTACACCAATCTTTTCGTCCTTCACCTGCTCGTAAAGCGAAAAGCACTGCTCGCGCTTTGACAGGTCGCACACAACGACCCTCGTGTTGTCGCCAAGCTCCGCCGCAAGCTCGTTAAGCCTGTCCTCCCTGCGCGCACACAGTATGCAGCGGAAACCCCTTGCATAAAGGTTTTTCGCTATCTCACGTCCGATTCCCGAGCTTGCGCCCGTGATAAGCGCCGTCTTTGCCATAATGCCCTCCTCCTCAATTCAAAATATACAATTCTTTCAGTTGTTTATCCAAGTTTTTACGATTCTATTGACAAACCACCTGTTATATGCGATAATGTATCCAGACGATTTTTTCATATTACTATGATAAGTCTACTTTTTAAAAATGTCAACTGCAAACAGCAAAGATACACAAAAATATTTTCAATGTGTCACTTAACGGAGGAATATAAATGCACGCAACACTCGTCGTCCTCGCAGCAGGACTCGGCAGCCGTTTCAAAGGCGGAATCAAGCAGCTCGAACCGCTCGGACCAAGCGGCGAGATAATTATGGACTACTCTATTTACGATGCAAAGCAGGCAGGCTTTGACAAAGTCGTTTTTATAATCCGCAAGGATATCCGCGAGGCTTTTGATAAAATGATCGGCGAGCGCATCAAGCAGCATATCGCCGTTGACTACGTCTATCAGGAGCTTGACTGTCTGCCCGAAGGCTTTACCTGTCCCAGCGACAGAGTTAAGCCGTGGGGTCACGGTCACGCAGTGTATTGCTGCAAGGGCGTTGTAAACGAGCCTTTCGTTGTCATCAACGCAGATGACTACTACGGCAAACAGGCTTTCACCGAGCTTTACAAAAAGCTTGAAACTATGCAGCAGACCGAGCCTATGAACATCGTCATGGCAGGCTTTAAGCTAAAAAATACCCTGAGCGAATTCGGCAGCGTAAACCGCGGCGTGTGCAAGGTAAGCGGCGATAAGCTGACAAGCATTGAGGAGACCTACGAGATTCGCCGTGAGCAAGACGGACTTGTCCACAGCGGAAAAGACGGTCAGCCTGACAAGCTGATAGACGAGAACAGCTACGTTTCAATGAATATCTGGGCTTGCCCCGCAGGCTTTATCGATAAGCTTGATAAGCACTTCACAGCGTTCCTTGAAAAGAACTGCACCGACATAAAGGCGGAGTTCCTGCTGCCGGGTGCTATCGAGGAAATGATTGAATCGGGCGAGATAACCTGCGAAGTTGTTTCAAGCAGCGACCATTGGTTCGGCGTGACCTATGCGCAGGATACCCCCATAGTCAAGACTCGTTTCAAGGAGCTGACGGACAAAGGCGTTTACCCCGTAAAGCTCTGGGGCTAACTGTACAATATTTTGTACCCTTGTAATATGTAAGGCGGCACCCTGCCGCCTTTTGCATTTTGCGCACCTTAACCCATTATCTGCGCAATGCCCTGCGCTACCTCTCCGATAGCGTTCATTGCCCTGCTGGTGCGCTTTTTGAGCATTCTCTTTTCCGCACTGCTCGCCGCAGTCAGCGCGTAAGCTACTGTACCTGCCGCCGCACAAACGGAAATGCCCGTGATTATCGTCTTAACTTTCATCTTCTCTTCCCTCCGCACTATTATTATCCGCATACGCACCCGCAGTATGCAAGGATATCAAAGGCAGTTTTTCTTCCGCAAAAGGCAAGAAAAATAATTAATTTGTTGTTTAATCGTTTTATACAAACATTGTTCATAATTTGTTCGCAAACGCGTTTTACATTATGGTTCAATGCGTGGTATAATTAATTAGTAAATGAAAAAAACATTACAGTGTTTTTTTGCATATAAATCATAAAGGGGTTTATTCTTATGGGAATGACAATGACACAGAAGATACTCGCCGCACACGCAGGTCTTGACAGCGTAAAAGCAGGGCAGCTGATAATGGCTGACCTCGACCTCGTGCTTGGCAACGACGTTACCTCGCCTGTTGCGATAAACGAGTTCAACAAGGCAGGCTTTACGGATATCTTCGACAAAAATAAGGTAACAATGGTCATGGACCATTTCGCACCCAATAAGGATATCAAAGCCGCAGCCCAGTGCAAGCAGTGCAGGGATTTCTGCGGAAAGTACGATATCACCAACTTTTTTGACGTAGGAGATATGGGTATCGAGCACGCACTGCTTCCGGAAAAAGGTCTCGTAGCACCGGGTGACTGCGTTATCGGCGCAGACTCGCACACCTGTACCTACGGCGCACTCGGCGCATTCTCCACAGGTATCGGCTCGACCGATATGTGCGCGGGTATGGCAAAGGGAAAAACATGGTTTAAAGTACCAAGCGCAATAAAGTTCAATATCGTCGGCAAGCTGCCAAAGTACAGCGCTGCAAAGGACGTTATACTGCATATAATCGGTATGATAGGCGTCGACGGCGCACTTTACAAGTCTATGGAGTTTTCGGGCGAGGGACTTGTAAATCTTTCTATGGAAGACAGACTGTGTATGGCAAATATGGCTATCGAGGCTGGCGCAAAGAACGGAATTTTCGCAGTAGACAGCGTAACGCTTGACTACATCAAGGATAAGGTGAACAGAGATTATAAGATTTTCGAGGCAGACGCAGATGCGCAGTACGAGGCAGAGTACACAATTGATTTGAGTACCGTAAAGCCTACCGTTGCATTCCCCCACCTGCCCGAAAATACAAAAACATTTGACCAGATAGACGACGTTGTTATCGACCAGGTAGTTATCGGCTCGTGTACCAACGGACGAATTGAAGACCTGCGATGTGCAGCCGAGATTCTCAAGGATAAGCACATCGCAAAGAACGTAAGATGTATCGTCATACCTGCAACGCAGAAGGTCTATATGCAGGCTATGAAGGAAGGTCTGCTTGAGACATTCATAAATGCAGGCTGCGCGGTTTCCACACCGACCTGCGGACCGTGCCTCGGCGGACACATGGGCATACTGGCAAAGGGCGAAAGAGCCGTTGCCACCACAAACAGAAATTTTGTAGGAAGAATGGGACACCCCGAGTCAGAGGTCTACCTCGCTTCCCCGTATGTTGCAGCAGCAAGTGCGGTCGCCGGCAAAATAGCACAGCCCTCGGACATTATGTAAGAGCTGGGAAATTGCCTTCAGCGCCGTGTTAGGAGGTAACGATGGATAATTTTCTTAAAGTAATATTCGGTGACCTCGTTTTGAGCCTTATAACCAAAAAGTACGGCAGTTCTATGACCGACCAGCAGCGTCAGGATAAGGCAGACGAGCTTATCCGCATACTTCACGATTCAAATTCATATACCGTTGAAATGGCGCAAAAACTCATTGACCAGAAGGGCTTCAATACCCACTACACCGCCAACATAAACGGTACGTCTGTGATAGCACTGGTCAAGGAAGGTATGTTCCATAAGGCGAAGGTGCGCTATTTCATCACCCGTAATAAAGAAAAGCTCGACGCTGCCTATATGGAGCAGATATACGACGAGCTGCGCCGTCAGGCACAGGGCGAAAATGTTTTCAATTCACCCGAATATATCAAATAAATCGAAAGGGGCTATTATTAAATGAAAGCTCGCGGCAAAGTACATAAATACGGAGATAATGTCGATACCGACGTAATAATCCCTGCAAGATACCTCAATACAGCGGATATGCAGGAGCTTGCAAAGCACTGTATGGAGGATATCGACATCGACTTTGCAAAGAACGTTAAACAGGGCGATATAATGGTTGGCGAGGCTAATTTCGGCTGCGGCTCGTCAAGAGAGCATGCGCCGGCTGCCATCAAAGCAAGCGGTATCTCCTGCGTTATCGCAAAAACATTTGCAAGAATTTTCTACAGAAATGCTATCAATATCGGTCTGCCTATCATCGAGTGTGAGGAGGCTGCCGAGAAGATAGAAGCAGGCGATGATGTCGAGATAGATTTTGAAACAGGCGTTATCACCGATCACACCAAGGGAGAAACCTACCAGGGACAGTCATTCCCCGAGTTTCTGATAAATATTATCAATTCCAACGGGCTGCTCAATTCGCTGAAATAAGCCGCCCGCGATAAAATGCTATTGTCGGATGACCATAGCATTTTTTCTGTTTTTAAAACGTCGCCGCAGGCGACACATTATCTTGCTTCTTGCCTCTGAAAGCGAAGCGTTCTTGCTTCTGACCACAAATAGTGTAAACCAATCAACTGAAAGGGTGTTATAAAAATGCAAAAAAATATCACAGTTATTAAAGGCGACGGCATAGGTCCCGAGATAGTCACACAGGCGCAGAAGGTCCTCGATAAAGTCGCTGAAAAGTTCGGTCATAAATTCGAGTACACCGACATTCTTATGGGCGGCTGCTCTATCGACGCTTGCGGCGTGCCTCTCACAGACGAGGCTGTTGCGACCGCAAAAGCCGCAGATGCAGTGCTTCTGGGCGCGATCGGCGGCAATACCTCTACATCACCGTGGTACAAGCTCGCACCGAATCTTCGCCCCGAGGCTGGACTTCTCAAAATCAGAAAAGAGCTTGGATTGTTCGCAAACCTGCGCCCCGCAGTGCTTTTCGACCAGCTGCGCAGCGCCTGCCCTCTCAATGACGAGATAATCGGCGACGGCTTTGATATGATGATAATGCGCGAGCTTACAGGCGGTCTGTATTTCGGAGAGCGCGAAACAAAGCTCGTTGACGGCGTAGAGACAGCTGTCGACACCCTCACCTACAACGAAAAAGAAATAGAGCGTATCGCAAAGCGCGGCTTTGACATCGCTATGAAGCGCCGCAAAAAAGTCACATCCGTGGACAAGGCAAACGTCCTTGACTCCTCAAGGCTTTGGCGCAAGGTCGTAAACAGAGTCGCACAGGACTACCCCGAGGTCGAGCTTGAGCATATGCTCGTTGACAACTGCGCAATGCAGCTCGTCAAAAACCCAGCACAGTTCGACGTTATCCTCACCGAGAATATGTTCGGCGACATTCTCTCCGACGAGGCTGCAATGGTCACAGGCTCAATAGGTATGCTGTCCTCGGCTTCTCTGAACGACACAAAGTTCGGTCTTTACGAGCCAAGCCACGGCTCCGCACCCGATATCGCAGGCACAGATAAGGCGAACCCGATAGCAACCATACTCTCTGCCGCTATGATGCTGCGCTATTCGTTTGATATGGACGTCGAAGCGGATGCCGTCGAAAATGCGGTAAAAGCTGTTCTCGAAGAGGGCTACCGCACCGTTGATATAATGTCCGAGGGACTTACGCAGGTCGGCTGCGAAAAAATGGGCGACCTTATCTGCGAAAGAATCTGACCTATACTATTATAATATATATAAAGGCGGAGATTTAAACGGCAGGGCAGTTTTTCCCTGTCGTTTCCCTTTCAAAACGCACGGTTTTAATGTACAAAAAAAAGTACAAATACCCCAAAACAGCGCTTTTTCCACACTGTAACAATTCGTGAGAGTGCTTACAAAGACTGTTTCAAATCATCAGGCGGGCAAATAAACAAGGCAGGCGAATTACTGCAATTTGTACAACTTGCACAATGTCAGGCAGAATACCCTGTCGCCCGATAATCGCGAAACAACCGCGTTTTCAGGAATTACAGTTTTCGTTAACAATTCAGTAATATATTTTTGCAGACCTGTACCTACATTTTAAAATAGTCATATACAACTGTACTCATTTTGTAACCTTTTCTCCGAAAACGTTTAAGTGTTTTTGTAATCGACGATTTTTTACTTTTTGCATCCGCACAGCTGTAAAATTTAAAACTTTAACGTTTTTATGTTCATATTGCACATTAAACAACCGTATAATTGTACATCATATATATTTTTTCACAAAATTATCCTATGTCCGAGACACAGTTGGCAGGTTTTTACAACTTAAAAATTACAAAAAGGTAACAAACGTGATAATTATGTGGTGAGTTTGCATAAACTACGTGGAAGATTTTTGTGCAAAGTAACATATTTTATTACAAGCCGCCAAAAAATTAGGGGAAACACTTGAAATCGAAATCGGAATATTGTATATTCTATATTAGCGGAAACGCTGAAATGTTATGCATCTTGATAAAATCGGCGAAATCGATTGAAATCAAGTGAAAGGCGGAAATATCATTGGTTTCATTAAAAGACATTTCCGTTCGCTGCGGTGTTTCGGTCGCTACGGTCAGCAAAGCGCTGAACGGACATAAGGACGTATCGGCAGCCACGAGAGAAAAGCTGCTCAAAGCCGCAAAGGAGATGGGCTACTTCCCCAACTCGCAGGCGAGAGCGCTCAAGACCAACAGAACGCACAACCTTGGCGTTATGTTTCTCGACGAAGCCGGAAGCGGTCTGACTCACGAGTTTTTCGCAAAACTGCTCAACAGTTTCAAAACGAAAGCCGAGTCACTGGGTTACGATATAACCTTTATAAGCAGGAGCATGGGCAAGAACAGAATGTCCACCTACGAACACTGCAAATACAGAAATGTAGACGGCGTGATCATAGCCTGCACAGACTTTACCTCACAGGACGTTTACGAGGTCGTCAACGGAGATATACCGATAGTAACGATAGACCATATATTTGACTGCAGAACCGCAGTAATGTCCAACAACGAAAAGGGCATGCAAAAGCTGGTCGAGTACGCCGCATCAATGGGGCATACGCAAATCGGATACATACAAGGCAACAAATCTTCTGTTGCGGATAAACGCCTCGCAGGTTTCTGTAAAGCCTGCATACGTCACGGGATAAACGTCAATAACGATTGGATAGTCGCGGGTGACTACCACAATCCCGACAAAACGTACGAGCTTACCAAAAAGCTCCTGTCACAGCAAGACAGACCCACCTGCCTGTTTATGCCGGACGACTATTCGGCAATAGGCGGCTACAATGCTATAAAAGACTTGGGAATGTCAATACCCGAGGATATATCGGTGGTCGGCTACGACGGAATAGCTTATTCACAGCTCATCTCACCAAAGCTCACGACATATTCGCAGGATACCGCTAAAATCGGCGAGATCGCTGCGGTACAGCTAATAGAGCTTATCGAGAACCCGCAGACCACGTTTACCGAGGTCATCACGGTCGACGGTTCGCTTATCGAGGGCGACTCCGTTGCAAAAATCAATTAACGGCATTAATATTTTACAGCAATACCGCTGTAAGACAATATTATATAATGCGATATTTAAGGAGGAAATTATTATGGCAAAACTTAAGAGAGTACTTGCAGGCGCACTTAGCCTCTGCATGGTAGGATCAATGCTCACAGCTTGTGGCGACAGCTCTTCAGATGACGCTAAGTCTTCTACGAAGGACTCATCTTCAAAGACAGACGCTTCTTCAACAGGCGATTCTTCAACAGGTGATTCTTCTTCTGAGGCTCCAAAGGCTGAGAGAATGAACACAGCTGAACTTCACGGCAAGGATTCTTCCGACAAGTCTAAGAACACACTGAGAATCTACTGCTGGAACACAGAGTTCAAGCTCAGATTCGACGCAGCTTACGCTAAGGGCGGCAAGTACCAGGTAGAAACTGCTTCCTACAAGGATGAGAAAGGCAAGGAGCTCACCGAGATCAAGAAGATCGACGGCAAGGACATCGAGTGGGTACAGGTTGAGAACGAAGGCGGAGCTTATCAGAAGGCTCTCGACGAGGCTCTCAAGGGTCAGAAGGACAGCGACAATAAGGTAGATATGTTCCTTATCGAGGCTGACTACGCTCTGAAGTACACAGATTCCAAGGATACTGATTACTCTGGTCTGGTTGCACTTTCACCACAGGATATCGGTATCACAGATGACGATACTAAGAACATGTTCGAGTACACCAAGGATGCAGTTAGAGACCCGATCAGCGGCGACGTTAAGGCTCTTTCTTGGCAGGCAACTCCGGGCCTTCTCTACTATGATGTAGCAATGGCTAAGGAAGTTCTCGGAACAGACGAGCCTGACAAGGTTCAGGAGTTCGTTAAGGACTGGGATGCATTCAAGGATACTGCTAAGAAGATGAAGGACAAGGGCTACATGATGCTTTCATCCTTCGCTGATACTTTCCGTGTATTCGGTGCTAACATGACAGCTCCTTGGGTAACTGACAAGAAGCTCAACCTTGATCCTCAGATGGAAGCTTGGATCAAGCAGACTAAGGAATTCACAGACAACGGCTGGAACAACAAGACTGACCAGTGGACTGATGCTTGGAACAGCGATATGAAGAAGGGCTCAAAGGTATTCTGCTTCTTCATGCCTTCTTGGGGTGTTGATAACTGCCTGTACAAGCAGGGCGGCGACGACGCTAAGGGCAAGTGGAAGGCTACCGTTGGACCAGCAGGCTGGTTCTGGGGCGGTTCTTGGATCTGCGGCGCAGTTGACTCCGACAACCAGGATATCGTTGCTGATATCATGAAGACAATGACATGTAACACAGACGTTGCTAAGTTCCTCATCGACAGCGTTGGTGAGATGGTTAACAACAAGGAAGCTGTTGCACAGGCTAAGGATTCTTACAAGAACGAGTTCCTCGGCGGTCAGAACCACATCGCTCTCATGGCTGACTCTGCAGACAAGATCTCCCTCAAGGGCAAGATCTCTGCTTACGACCAGACTTGCGTTGAGAAGCTCCAGGGCGACATGGCTGAGTACTTCAAGGGCACAGCATCTTACGATGACTGCCTCAAGAAGTGGAAGAAGGACGTTAAGGCTGCATTCGCAGATGTTGACGTTGGCTAATTAGAATTATAAAGACAATCTAATTTGAATTGAATAGGGGTGGGTACTATCCCTCCCCTATTTCTTTTCTTAACTCTCTCGGAAAGGAAATCGTAATTGAACGCTTTTTCAATTACCAAAGGTAATCGTGTATGAAAAGAAAAAGTGTAAGCTATGCAAAATGGGGCTACATATTCCTCGCTCCGTTTTTCATTGTTTATTGCATCTTCTCACTGTATCCTTTGATCTCTACTTTCTATAACAGTTTTATGGATTATGTCATTGACCGAAGCACAGTCGGCGGCGGCTGGGGCAACAAGGGCACTGTCGAGCAGACCATAAAGTTTATCGGTCTGCAGAACTATAAGGATGCCCTGAGCTCAAACGAGACACTCGTACAGAGCTTCTGGAATACCGTTATCATGTGGATAATCGGCTTCATCCCGCAGATCGCAGTTTCTCTGATCCTTGCTACATGGTTCACTGACCTTCGCCTTAAGATCAAGGCACAGGGCTTCTTCAAGACTGTTATTTATCTTCCAAACGTTATCATGGCATCTGCAGTTGCATTCCTGTTCACCTGCTTGCTGAGTAAAAACGGAGCTTTGTATGGCTTCTTTGAACCTCTCGCAGGTAAGGACCTGAGCTTGCTCGATAAAGTTTGGGGAGCACGAGGTACAGTTGGATTTATCAACTTCCTGTTGTGGTACGGTAATACAACCATTCTTCTTATGGCTGCTATCATGGGTATCGACCCGGGTCTTTACGAGGCAGCACAGATCGACGGTGCATCACCGAGCCAGACATTCTGGAAGATCACTATGCCGCTTATCAGACCTATCCTGTCATTCGTTCTCGTAACGTCTATGATAGGTGGTTTGCAGATGTACGACGTACCTGCACTTCTCACCAAGGATAACGGTAACCCGAGCGGTAAGGTAATGACACTTATCATGGAAATTCAGCAACGTAAAGATTCCGACGTAGGTAAGGCTTGCGCCGTCTGCATCATAATCTTTATAATCTCTGCTATACTTGGCGTTATCACCATGGTTGGACTTGATGACACCAGGGAAAAGAAAAAGAAGAAAAGGAGGAAAGCAGCATGACCGGATCTACTGAAGTTGTTGGACAGTCAACCGGAAAAACTTCCCTTCTTATTAGAAGAATCATAGCATATGTAGTGCTTATCTTCCTGGTATTCATTTCTTTGCTTCCATTCTACCTGTTGTTTATCAACGCAACCCGTGATAAGTCACAGTCAGGTATCAGATGGTACCCCGACAGTGCTTTCGCAGGAAACTGGCGTAAACTCTTTGCAGGTAGTACAAGAGTTGCATTCGGTAACGTTTATAAGGCACTTCTTAACTCGCTCATCGTTTCGACATGTGCGTCCGTGCTTTCTGTTTATTTCTCGGCTTTGACCGCTTATGCAACCTATGTTTACCATTTCAAGCTCAGAAAAATAGCTGACGGTTTCATCCTGTTGATCATGATGGTTCCTACACAGGCATCTGCGATCGGTTTCTACAAGATGATGATCAGCTGGAAACTGACAAACTCGTTTATTCCTCTTATCATTCCTGCAATCGCAGCACCTTCTATCTACTACTTCATGAAGCAGTATATGCAATCGTCGCTGCCTCTGGAAATCGTCGAAGCTGCGCGTATCGACGGCTGCGGAGAGTTCAGAACGTTCAATACGATCGTTGCTCCTATCCTCAAGCCTGCATTCGCAGTTCAGATGATCTTCACATTCGTAGGTAACTGGAATAACTTCTTTATGCCAAGACTTATCCTCACAGACAGAGAAAAGGCTACCGTACCGCTCATCTTGAGCGCTATGAACCACGCAGGTCCTGTCGAGAGAGACGTAGGTATCTTCTATCTTTACATGGTACTTGCTATTCTCCCTGTAATCATAATCTACCTGCTTCTGTCCAAGTTTATCATTCGTGGTATTGCTCTTGGTTCTGTTAAGGGCTAATCCCCTTTTCAACAAAAACACAAAAGAGTCGAAGTTTTATCTTCGGCTCTTTTTTGTGTTATCTCTGCCCGAAATCATCATCAAAGCAGCTTACGCGGGTGCGTAAACCACTCGCATCTGCATTAAGCACTACCCTGTTTATGTACATTCCGTCGCAGGCAGTCCCCGTGCCGCCCACAACGTCATAAAGCTGCTCGTTCTTGAATGATGAATACTCAAAGAACATCACATTGCGCATCCTGTTTGAGTTCGCCGCCTTGTAAACAAGCCCCTGGTCAATGTCGTGCAGCCATTGATAGTCAAGCTCGTAGTAGCGCGTGCGCATTATCTTGTAGTCCACAGCCGACGGATTGGTGTAGTGGTACTGGTACTGGTCATTGCCGATACGCATGTACAATTCCGAAAGCATATTCAGCGTGTTCACACTAAAACCCTCGTTCGTCAGCCTGTCCGCTGAATAGCTGCGTGCAGTACTGTTTGCCTTTGTCGACATTATCGTGTTTGTCCCGAAAATGTACGGCAGCCTGTTCTGCTTTTTGATGTTGTAAGCAACGATCGCCTGCCATAAGCTCGACGACGGCTTAACGTAAATGTAGCTCTCAACAGGTGTCCCCTGCTCAACACTGATCATCGGGTGAACAAGACAGCTGCTCACCAGCGACGAAAGATTAACATCGCTGATTATCCCGGGTTCAGGCTCGTTCTGCGCCGTTAGAGAGGTGTAGCTGCGGCTTGAAAAGCTGATACGCCTGATACCGCGCTGCACCTGTACCTGCACCTTGTCGGGAATACCGCTGAAAACCACATCATTGCCGACCTTCAGCTTTACCGCACACACCTGCGCCGCAGTTATCGCGCTGTTGCATACAAACTCACCCGTCAGACTCACATACGGCAAGTACATATCGCGCACCATATTCACCTTTATCCCCTTGGAAAACTCTCTCTCCACGCCGCCTGCATCGCTCACAACTATCTTAATGACCATTTTCCACACTCCTGAACTTCATTACAAACTGCTCTATTCTGCTGTCGGGCAAAGTCGTTATCCCGCTTTCGATAAGCACGCAGTTTGCATAGGTCGTACCGTCAAACAGCAGCGACCTCGGCGCACCCTTTACCGCCGCAAGAAAACGCTCGTACATTTCCTTGTCATCGATCGAAACGCTGCCCTCAATGGTTATCTCGCACCACTTAAGCCCCATTACCGCCGTCTCAAAGCCTCCCGACAAAAGCGCCTGCTGCGAAACAGCATAATCATACCGCACCGACATCTTGTCAAAATCAAGCCCTGACTGCCCGCAGCTCACCGTGTGCCTGAAATACCGTTTATACATCCTGCTCCACCTCCGCGCCCTCGCTTGTGCGCACAGTAAACTCTATGCGCCGCTCAAGCCTTTTCAGCGGCATGCTCTGCACCGCCTTTGACATCTCCATTTTCACAATCAGCAGACCGCTGTCCTTTGCCACGTCGTAAAACACGTTATAGCACGCGTCCGTCAGCTCGTCGTAATCGACAAAATCACCGCTCTTGCCGTATAAGTGCAGACAAACCCTGTGGTCTGTCTCAATGCAGAATGTACCGCTGTTGTACGTCAGCGCCTGCGCTACGACCTGCGAACCGTCAAAGCTCATCACACCCAGCATTTCGTCTTTATGTACCAGGCTGTCCACCGCCGAAAACTCCGTCAGCGGCAGAAAACCGCTGCTGTCAAGTATCACCCATAGCTTGCTGTAAAGCTGCTGTAAACTGTTTCTCATCAGCCGTTCACACCCCTGAATAAAAAGTCGCACCCCAGCATAAACGGCTTTATCACCTCAAGAGCCGAGTCGCGCAAAAGCCGCGCAGACTCCTCTCTGCTCTTGTAGTCCACATCTGCCGAGGCTTTGCCCCCAAGCGTGCATATGACCTTTTCCTTTGCGTGCTGCGCGCAGACGTAGTCGTAAAAAGCGTATGCCGCAGCCGCATATTCCGCGCTTGCAATGCTGTTTGCACAAGACTTGTTCTCGTCAAGCAGCGCACCTATCCTGCGCCACGCGTTTTCGATGATACTGATATTGCCGTTGACCTCGTCCACACCACACCCCGAAAGCTGCGTAAACTGCGAAACAACGTTCTCAAAGCTAATCCTAACCATTATCTCTCTCCTTTGCACAACCTGTAAAGCTCAGGCGGGCACATTCACGCACCCGCCGAGCCACCTGCCAATCGCTTATGACGGGTCAGTGTCAAGCACCTTTACCGCACCGTCGGTGAGCTTTGAAAAGCCCACAGTTACCGAGCAAGCTATCTCTGAACACTGCGTAGAGATAAGCTTGTCAAAATCGACCACAACATCAGTGCCGAAAACAGCCTCGACCGCACAGCTCTTGTCAATGCCGACCGCAACATCACTTTCCAGCTGCGCACACTTAACCAGCGTTACGCCGTACGGAGTCTTGACCATGCCGCTTGCCATGTAGTCGCCCACGCAGTATTTCATCTGCTCAAGACCGAGAATTTTCGCCATAGTCTCGGGCTTGCACACCATAGTTGTCATGTTGAACTCGCTCATGCTGCTCCAGAAAGCCGCAAGGTCAGCGTAAGTAATGTCGCTGCCCGCAATAGAGGACGGAGTAATGCCGTCGGTGATCTGCGCCATGCAAAGCCCGTTTACGTCTCTTGCGATAGCCGCACCGAGATTGCGCAGTATCACGCCGAACGCCTCAAGGCGCTGCTTTCTTATCGACTCGTAAGAGCACGAAAGCTTTCTTGCAAACTTTGTCAGCGCGCTTGAAGCCGCCGCCAGCTTGACCGTAGTAACAGGCAGCTCACCAGCCTGCTCGACCACGTCGCTCTCGCCGTCGCTTGTAACGGTGAGACCTCTGAAGTCCATAGAATCGGTGTATGTGGTAGTCGCAGCCACCTGCCCAAGTATCGACGCACTGTTAAGACCTGCCTTGATAGCGCGTCTTACGTACTCGGGAAAAAGCACAGCCGACTGTGTCGACAGGAAGAATTTCTCCACCCTGTCCGAGTTTGCGCCCTTCACCTTGATGTCAAAACGCTTGAGCTGTCTTTCAAAAGCGTCAAGCCCTTTAAGCTCGGTGTTCTCGTATGCGCTGTCAGGGTCAAGCTCTGCGAGCGCCTGTGTGAAAGTCTTTCCCGTGATAGAATAAAGTCCCTTTTCAAGTTTGATATCTGTGTACATTATCATCTCTCCTTTTAAACTGTATAATCTGTGTTGTCATCTTCCTCGGGCAAGCGCGTTATAAAGCTCTCCCCGTCGTCATCATCTGCACTTTGCAGCTGCTTTTCAAGCGTTCCCCGAAGCTCTATCAGCTGCATCATATCCATATTCTCTGTCATCTTCGCGACCTGCTGCGCGGTGTAAAAAGGCTCGCAGAAATACGACAGCCGCATAACATCGCCTCTTACGCACTCGTATGCCGCCGCAAGCCTCTTTGAAGCCTCTGAAAGCTCGCCCTTGAGCTTGCTCACCGTGCGCGATTCCTCACGCCTTACGTCATAGTGCTTTGTCACACCCGCATTCACCTGCGCAGGCACCGCCACAAACGACCACTCGTAAGCGTCTGTGGGCTGCTCAAGCGTCACATAGCACAGCTTTTCGCCGTACTGCCTGCCCTTGATGTGCGCACACGCAGTCTTTGTCCTGTCCGCACCGCACACCGAGCAAACCTGCCTTGCCACCGCACAGCTTACCGAGACCTCCTTCTTTATGCCTCCGCTTATCTCTTTGATAAGGTCAGCATTCGCGCCCGTGCGCACCATATATGCACTCGCACAAAGCGCACAGTACGGCTGTCCGTCACTCGTCAGCCTGCCGCCTTGCTCCTTGACGCAGGTGTCGAATATCCTCGCCGTCTGCTTTTCGCCCTTGGGGTCGTGGTCAAAAATGCCCGTCTTGCCGACAAACAGCTCTGCCAGCTTTTGCAGTGATGCGCGCGAGAACCTCTCGCCGTCGCGGTCAATGTCGTTGTCGCACAGCGTTACCGAAAAGCAGAAAACGTCCTTTGGCGAAAGCTGCTCAACAGCAAAGCGGTTTATCTTCTCCATTACCTCGCTTGTTATCTCAAATGCCTTTTCCAATCAGCCTTCCTCCTTTCCCTCGATCTGCGCCGCCTGCGCGTTGTAAAGCCGTGCCCTTGCAAGTGCCAGCTCGTCCTGAAGATTGATATTTGCCCAGCTGATGCTGCACCCGCTTTGCGCCCCGCACAGCCGCAGAAAAGTATCGCACACCCTTTTAAGTACGGGCGTGAGCAGCCTGCGGTAGTATTCCAGCTCGCTTGTCAGTATATCCGCCTGCTGCGAGGACATCTTCTCCGTAGTCGACCAGTTAAGTCCCAGCAGAAACGGCGGTATCGACAGCTTTGCAACTATCTGCTCCAGCAGCTGACGCACAGGCATCTGCGTGTCGATTATCTGGTTATCCGCGCCGATAACCTTTATATCCACATCGCCCACGCTGATGAAATCCTTAACCACACCGTTGCGCGAGGCATTCATTCCGTCAGACCACTCCTTTGCGATAGCCATAGCCCTCTCTTTAGCGTACAGCTTGTCCCCCGCATCAGATGACGGCTTGTACGTCACCGCGTACCGCACGTTGCCCGCGCGCTCAAAGTTCTGCCCTATGCACTCGTAAATGCGCATAAGTATCTCGCTTATCGCAGGCAGACCGCGCAAAAGCGATACGCCCTCGGGGTTTTTCGGGCTTGGGTTGAGCGTAGTGTACAGCAGCTTGTGCGGCGCGCTTATCGGTATCAGCTTTCCGCTGTGCGAGCCGTAGACCTTCATATCAAGCGGCGTCTTACCGCAGGATATGCGATAAAGCGTAGGGTCGCCCACATACAAGCCCCTTACACAAAGCCTCTGCCTGTCGGTAAATACCCTGCCGACTGCCTTGCCGTAGGTCAGCAGACAGTCAAGGTACATATCCGCAAAGGTGTTTATCGACCTTCCCGAAATGCCCACAGGCACGCTTTCACAGAACCTGTCAAGCTCGCTCTGCCAGCGCTCGTCGTCAGCCACAGCCTTAAAGTCGCCCACCAGGCGCACTATCTTCTCAATGCACGCATCTATAACAGGAACGTTCTCGCGCAGCCTGTCGAATATCTCGTTTTCCAGATAACCCGCATTGTGCGCAAGGCGGTAGGAGAACCTCTCCTCGCACCTGTCAGCGTTCACCGCAGGGAGTACAGAAAGGTCATCGTCTTTTTTTCTGCGCTTTGTCTGAAAAATGCCCAAGCAATCACTCCTTTCATAAATTTTCCGTATCTCTGTCAAGCGACATCACAAAGAAATCGCGCTCACTTTGAGATACAAAAGCCGTAACGAAATATCTGATGTCGTCCATTGCGTGGTCGTTCTCCTTAACGGGACAGTCCTTTCCTGCCTTTTCGTCCCAGCGGTAAAGCGAGAACTCCCTGATAGCATCGGTGCATTTTTCGCTGATTTTTATCCTTCCCAGCCTTATGCAGTCCGAAACCAGCCTTATGCCCCAGACGACATCGTTCTTTGCAGGCACCACGCTGTACCTGCCGTGACGCTGTATGCACTGTATAAACGACTGCGCCGAGGGGTCACATACTATCATCTCAACTTTTTTGTCGCCGATAAGCCGGCATAAGCCCTCGTAATGCTCCTCGTCCGTCCTGCGTTTACCGTGCACGCGCGAATCGTAGTAATACTCGTCAACTCTGTACCATGTGCCTGCCGACTGACCCCACAGTCCGAAGCTCGACGGGTTTACCGTTCCGTAGTCACAGCTTACAACGTATCTGTCGCAATCGATATTTCCTTTGAATATATGCTTCACAGGGTCAAACATCGGGTAAACAAGACCCTCTGTCGCAGTCCATTCGCCAAGTACGAACCTCCTGCGGAATGCCCCCGTGTAAAGCCTGTTGTAGCGCATTTTCACAGCCCTTGAAAGTGTCGGGTTGTCATTCATCGTAAAATGCGTGTATATCAGTTTTTTTGCATCGTGCTTGTCTATCCACTCTTTTTTGAACCAGTGGTAAGGGCTGTCGGGATTGCAGTTGAACCACAGCTTTGAGCCTGCCACCGAGCACCTCGCCACCGCCTGCTCCACAAAGCTGCGCGGCATCAGCACCACCTCGTCAAGCAAAAGCCCCGCAAGCGTAATTCCCTGTATCAAACTCGCCGAGCCCTCGTCCTTGCCGCCGAAAAAGTAGAACCTGTTGCGCCTGCCGCCGTAGGTCACGTCCATATAGTTCGCACTGACCTTTTCCCTGACCGTCATACCCATACTTTGCAAACGCAGTATAAGCTCGGTCACAACGTTTCTGCGCAGCGACACTACCGTCTTTCCGCACATCGCAAAGCTCCTGCCGTCAAAGCGGCACATCGCCCACACAGCAAACGACAGCGACATGCACATCGTCTTGCCCGAGCGCACAGAGCCGTCGCATATTATCCCGTCCATATGACTGTACCGAGGATTGCACCACCAGTGCATCACAAATAACTGCTTGTTTGAAAATACAGGCATGCTCACTGCTCACCCTCCCCGTCAAGCAGGTGCGATATGTCACCCTGTGCGCCCTGGCAGATAGCCTTCATAAAATCCTCTGCCTTTGCCTGCCCTCGCAGCTCACCGTCAAGCTCGTACAGCTTTTCAAGCGCCTTTTGCCTGTCAAAGAACTTGACCTCCACACCGCCGCCCTTGACGCGTTTAAGCTCGCTGACATTGAAAAGGTCTGCATTTGCTATCTGCTGCGCGTCGGGCTGCTCTGCGAAAACCAAAGCCGCCGCATCGTTCACCTGCCCGAATGCAAGGCGCGAAAGCCCGCTTTTAACGTATGCAAGCGTCTGCGTGTCACACTCGTCAAGACGCGCTATCTCCCTTTTCACCTGCTCGTCCGCCAGCAAGCGCGCACTCTCCAGGTTCGCGTCTTTCGGCGGTATCCCCAGCTTTACAGCCGTCTCACTGCCGCTGCGCAAGCGCACAAACAACTGCGCAAACGCCTTTCTTGTTGATCCTTTCATCTGCTGCCTCCTTGTTATTAGCGAGCCGCCTGTGGCGGCTCTAAAATAATAAAGAATAACGAATAAATAAGAAATAATAATAGCGGTATCGCCTTACGGCACTGACCGACCTTACGGTCGCTCACGAGAGTATCCTTCGGATACTCCTTAATAATCATGTGAGTCTTTATTCTTTTTTCTTTATTCTTTGCTTATCGGCGCAAAGCGCCGATAAATTCTGATTTATATTAAGAACACTTTTGTAAAAAGGGAGTTGTTTTATTGTCTATTTGAGTTTCCCCGCAGCGTTTTGCTTGAAAACCCCTCTCACCTATACGCCCAAACGGCAGTTTTGTTGCATTGAAACGTGCAACAAATACTGAAATATGTCCAAATCAAAATATTTATCATTTTCCTGCACAGTTTTCTGCCCGCCGAACTGTATACTCCTACAAACAAAATGCGTAAGTATATGAATATGCTAAAATATTATTTTCGCCACTTGCATTTATGTTGAAAGTCACAAATCGTCACTTTACACAACTAAAGCGCTTGACATTTATGCAAAAGTGACATATAATATTTGTGTATAGTTACTTGATGTAACGATTTTTCTTATAGTTTACAGATAATTTCCGTAAAAAAATGATTTGTACCCACTCTTGACTTGCAAAATCTGTCGCATTGTGGTATAATATCAAAGTGGGTATATTTGCCCGCATTACAAATTCTGTTAATTATTCAGAGAATATCAGCGCGGTATTCTCTATTCGGGAGGAAGAAACGATATGGCAAAGAACACTTCGGACAATACCATTACAAAGGCGGAGCTGAAAAAGAAATTTGTTGAGATACTTCACAACGATTTTCAGACCACACCTGACGAAGCATCAGACCAGCAGGTTTACGAAGCACTGACCAAAATAGTTGTCAACATACTCAAGACCAAGAGAAGGCTGTTCACAGTAAAGCACAATTCAGAGGGCAAAAAGAAGGTCTACTATCTTTCTATTGAGTTCCTTATGGGACGCTCGCTGAAAACATCCATCTATAACCTCGGTATGCAGGACCAGACCATCGCAATGCTCAAGGACTTTGGCATCTCCATCAACGGCGTGTACGAGCAGGAGCCTGATGCAGGTCTTGGCAACGGAGGACTTGGCAGACTTGCAGCCTGCTACCTCGATGCCCTTGCAGCAGACGGCTACCACGCAACAGGCTACTCCATCTGCTACGAGTACGGTATCTTCAAGCAGAAGCTCGAGGAGGGCTGGCAGACAGAGCTTCCTGATAACTGGCTCCCCGGCGGCAGCGCATGGCTCGTTCCCGTACCGACACAGTCAGTCGAGGTTCGCTTTGACGGCGAGCTGCGCGAGTATTGGGATAACCAGTACCACTGCGTAACACACGAAAACTATACATCTGTAATGGCAGTTCCCTACGACCTGTACGTTTCGGGCTATAAGAGCGAGGCTGTTTCAAAGCTGCGTCTTTGGAAGTCAGAGCTTTCCACCTTTGATATGTCCATGTTCAATAAGGGCGACTACTCAAAGGCTCTTGGCAGAAACATCATCTCACAGGCTATCACAAAGGTGCTGTATCCAAACGATAATCACGCAGAGGGCAAGTCGCTGCGTCTGCGTCAGCAGTATTTCCTTTGCGCAGCATCTATCGGCGATATCGTAAATCAGCATATGGCAGTCTACGGCACGCTTGATAACCTGCACGAAAAGGTAGCTATCCATATCAACGATACCCACCCCACACTTGCTATCCCCGAGCTTATGCGTACGCTGCTCGATGACTGCGGATATTCGTGGGAAAAGGCTTGGCATATCGTAACAAATACCTTTGCATATACCAACCATACCGTTATGCCCGAGGCTCTTGAAAAGTGGGACTGCAACCTGCTCAAGAGCGTCTGCCCGAGAATTTTCTCTATCATCATCGAGATCAACGAGAGATACTGCAAATCCCTCTGGGAAAGATATCAGGACGAGGCCAAGGTATCGCATATGTCCATCGTCGAGAACAATAAGGTCAAAATGGCAACACTGTGCGTTCATGCCTGCCATAGCGTAAACGGCGTTGCAAAGATGCATTCCGAGATAATCAAGAAGGAGACCTTCAAGGACGAGTACCTTGATACCCCGACAAAGTTCAAGAACGTTACCAACGGTATCGCGTACAGAAGATGGCTCTACCAGTCCAACCAGGGACTTACAGACCTGCTCAAAGAGAAAATCGGCGACGGCTTCTTGCGCAACGCCGCAGAGCTTTCAAAGCTTGCGGTATTCAGCAAGGATAAAGCAGTCCTTGAGCGCCTTGGCAAGATAAAGCTGGATAACAAGGCGGCATTTGCAAAGTATGTCAAGAACCAGTACGGCGTTGTGCTCAATACCGAGTCTATCTTCGACGTGCAGGTAAAGAGACTGCACGAGTATAAGCGTCAGCAGCTCAATGCGCTGAATATCATCGCACAGTACAACTACCTCAAAGCAAACCCGAATGCAGATTTCGTGCCAAAGACCTATATCTTCGCCGCAAAGGCAGCACCCGGCTACTATATGGCAAAGCAGATAATCAAGCTCATCTGGAACATCTCCCAGGAGCTTGCAAAGGATAAGAAGCTGAACGAGAAGCTTTCCGTTATCTTCCTTGAGGACTATAACGTATCCCTCTCCGAGATCCTTATGCCCGCAGCAGATATCAGCGAGCAGATCTCCCTTGCAGGTACAGAGGCAAGCGGTACAGGCAATATGAAGCTTATGATAAACGGCGCCATCACCCTTGGTACTATGGACGGCGCAAATGTCGAGATACACGAGCAGGTAGGCGATGATAACATCATCATCTTCGGTATGAACGTTGACGAGGTAAACGCTTGCAAGAACAGCTACCGACCTATCGACATCTATAACTCAAACAGCACAGTAAAAGCAGCTATCGACAGACTTCAGGGCGGCATCAACGGCAATACCTTCAACGAGATCGCCGAGAACCTCAAAACCAAGGATCCGTACATGGCTCTTAAGGATTTCGACAGCTATCAGCAGGCACAAAGATACGCATCAGAGTGCTATGCAGATAAGATGAAATGGAATAAGATGAGCCTTGCAAACATCGCAGGTGCAGGCATCTTCTCGGCAGACAGGTCTGTTGAGGAGTACGCAAAGGACATCTGGGGACTGACCAAGTAGAAATAAGAAATAAGAGGTAAGAGGTAACAAAGCCTCTTGCCTCTTTTGTGTGCAGCTAGAAGCAAGATAATTAGAGGCAAGAAGCAAGAGATTTTAGCGGAAAGATTGGCAGCTATTCTCTTACATCTTACCTCTTACCTCTGACATCTAAAGGTGTTAAAATGAACAAAGAATTGTTTTACAATGCTTGTGAAAAAATCATCGGGAAAGACCGTTCTAAAAAGGGTATCGGCACGCTCGGCGAAAAGACCCTGCACGCCGTGCTGAAAAACTACTACGAGCCACACGAGGAAAATCACGAGATAAAGGTCGGGCGCTTCGTTGCGGATATCGTCGGCGAACAGGGCGTTATCGAGATACAAACGCGCAGCTTCGGCAGCCTGCTCGAAAAGCTTGACAACTTTCTTGAGTTCTGCGATGTCACAGTCGTCTATCCCCTGCCCGCGCTGAAATACGTGGCTTGGCTCGATATAGACACAGGCGAAATTGGCGAAAAGCATAAGTCACCGAAAAAGTGCCGTATCTACGACGCTTTCAAGGAGATAATAAGAATAAAGTACGCCCTTGACAATCCGCGCTTCCACCTCGTCCTGTGCTTTCTTGAAATGGACGAGATACGCTACCTCAACGGCTGGTCGGAAAACAAAAAGCGCGGCTCATCACGCTGCGACCGCATACCAAAGGATATCATCGAGGAGGTCCGTTTTGACTGCGTGGAGGATTACCGCAGGTTCCTGCCCGATGGTCTGCCCGAGGAGTTCACCTCGGCGCACTACGCAAAAGCGTGCAGAATAAACAAACAGATTGCGTCAAACGGGCTGAATATCCTCAATTACCTTGGTCTTGTCGAACGTGTCGGCAAAAAGGGAAACAGCTTTATTTACAAGGTGGTAGAAAAATGAACTGCAAGATAGCATCACTGTACATCTGCGTCAGAGATATGGACAGGGCGGTTAGATTCTACGAACAGCTTTTTGATATGCACGTCACCGAAAAAGACGAGATATACAGCGTTTTCGAGGTCGGCTCATTCCGCTTCGGGCTGTTTGCATATGAAAAGAAAGGCGAACCTCACGAGTTCGGCTCAAACTGCCTGCCCAGCATCAGCTTTGACTGCCTTGAAACGCTCAAAGAAAAGCTTTCGGACAAGCAGCTGTGCTTTGAGCTTACAAAGATAAAAACTAACTGGGTCGCCGAAATAATCGACAGCGAGGGAAATCATATCGAGCTTACCGCACCCGATAAATAAAAATTTCTCCGCTGCCCTTTACAAACGACAGATTATTCTATATAATATATGTGTACGACTTTTTACACCAAAGCGTGTTTATATAAAGGAATGGTAAAATGAAACTCAAAGCAAAATGCCGCAGAGTGCTGTGCTTTATGCTCGCGCTCGTTATGCTCATACCGACATTGAGCGCATCTGCGGTCAACTTCAAGCCCGTATCCTCACTTGATAATGACGGCAAGCCCGTTGAGCTTAAGCTGCGTTCAAAAGCGTGTATAATCCTGGATATCGAAACGGGCGACCCCATCTACAGCCTCAACGCCGATAAGGAACTGCCCATAGCAACTATGAATATGCTGATGACGTGTCTGCTGATAGTCGAAAAGTATCAGGACGTCCAGTCACTCAAAGCCGCGTCTGCAAGCGCAGGTACCGAAGCCTATGACGAGCTTTACGATAAAGGCGCACCTACAGCCGATATCCAGCCAAATGAAAAGGTCACCTACTACGACCTGCTTTGCGCAATGATACTGCAATCGTCCTGCGAGGCTGCAAATATCACAGCCATAAACCTCGGCGGCAGTCTTGCGGGCTTTACCAAAATGATGAACGAGCGCGCAAAAGAACTCGGAATGACGCATACAAAGTTTTCAAGCGCGCACGGATTTTTCACCAGCGGCAACTATTCAAGCTGCGGCGACCTCGCAATATTGAGCAGATACATCATCGAGCATTCAAACATCATCAAGGACATCTGCGCTTTGAGCGAACACAAAATGGACAAGACCGACAGTCACCCAGACGGTACAATGATCTACAATAACAACGTGCTCGTCAACAGCGCGTCACTGTATTATTACCCCAACGTCAAAGGCTTGAAGACCGCCACCACCAACGAGGCTGGGCGCTGCTGCGCATCATACGCAAATATCGAGGGCACGGGCTATATCGTCGTTACTTTGGGCGCACCGCTTGAAAAGCTCGCTGAGGACGCGGCAAAGGGCGAAGGCGACCCCGATTCCGTCTACTCGCAGGACTATATCTACTACAGCCTTATCGACCACATCAACATCTACAATTGGTGCAAGCGCTTTCTTGTGCAGTCCGATTTCCTCGTCCCCGAAAGCGAGATACGCGACGTCAAGGTAATGTACGGCGATAAGGACTACGCCAATTTGCGCGCAAAAACAGGCTACAGCAGAATGTGGCCCACCTATGTTAAAGTCGACGACGTTCAGCGCGAGATAACCGTAAAGGATAACATTGTCGCACCCGTCGAGGTCGGCGACGTGCTTGGCGAAATGAAACTCACCTACGGCGGCGAGGTCATCGCAACGCTTGAGCTTGTCTCCACCACAAAGGTACAGCGCTCCGATTTTGCCGCAAAGCTTGAGGTCGCAAAGAGCTATTTCAGCTCAAAGGTGTTTTTCATAACCTTGATCATCATACTCGTTATGATAGCCCTGTACACCGTAATACACATCATTCGCATAAACCAGAAATACCTTAAAAAGAACGCGGAGGATCACAATGATAATTGATTTTGAAAAAATGCCCGAGCAGGAGCTGCCCAATTTCAAGGGCGGCGAAAAAAGCTACCGCAAGAAAGGCTTTGAGGACGACAAGAATAAGATAATGCTCGGCAGACTTGAAAGCGGCGCGTCGATCGGCGTGCATACCCACGAGGGCAACAGCGAAACTATATTCATCATCAGCGGCAAAGGCAAGGTCTACTACGACGGCGGCTGCGAAACCGTCAGCGCTGGTCAGTGCCACTACTGCCCAATGGGACACGAGCATAGCCTTATAAACGATTCAGACACCGACCTTGTGTTCTACGCAGTAGTCCCCCGCCACGAATAAAACACACAAAAGAAAGCCCGATAATGCGGGCTTTTTTCTTTTGGGGAAAAATTTTTCAAAAAGGGCTTGACAAATTGTATAGCCGCTGCTATAATTGTATATATAGAGATTATACAATTTAGACTTTGTATACTATCCGGAAGGTATGCAAAGCCTGTAAATCTATCAAGGAGTGTACACTAATTATGAACATCAACATCAGCAACACATCCGGCGAGCCTATCTATGTTCAGATAGTCGAGCAGATAAAAAAGCTGATACTTGAGGGCGAGCTTAAAGAGGGAGAGCCTCTCCCGTCAATGCGAAATCTCGCGCTTGAACTGCGTATCAGCTTTATGACCACCAAACGTGCCTACGAAGAGCTTGAGCGTGACGGCTTTATCGAGTCATATACGGGCAAGGGTTCTTTTGTAAAGGCGACCAACAAAGAGCTTTACCGCGAGGAGCAGATAAAGCAGATAGAATCACTGCTTGCACAGGCTGGCGAAAAGGCAAAAAAATGCGGCATCACCGTGAGTGAACTTCACGAGATACTTGATTTTGTAACCGACGGGGAAGATTGCGAATAATGGACATACTGATAGAATTCATTCTAAATCTGCTGTTTGAGGGCGCGTTTATGGGCGCGACCGACAGGCGTGTTCCAAAACCGATACGGATTATTTTTCTCGTGTTTCTCGCACTCATCTACGGCGTTATTATCGCCGCAGTAGAAATAATCGGCTTGCAGCTCATAAGCGAGGGCAAGACCGCAGGCGGTATCCTTGTGCTTTTGTGCGCTCTTGCAGTGGCAGCGCTGGTGGTCTGGGGGGTTATCAGCGAGCGCCGCAAGCAGCTTGAAAAAATCAGGAAAAGTCTGAATGACAGGAGGCAGGGCGGCTCTTTTTAAGAGAGGAGTATACTTATGAAAGACTATGAAAACGCCATTGAACTTGACAGCGTTACCAAAAGATATGACGGCTTTACGCTCGACAGCGTGAGCTTTACCGTTCCCAAAGGAAGTATAATGGGCTTTATCGGACAAAACGGCGCAGGCAAAACTACCACAATGCGCAGCCTGCTGAACATTACAAAAATCGACTCGGGTAGGATAAGACTGCTCGGGCAGGACCATGTGAAAGACGAAAGAGAGATAAAGAAAAACATATCCGTCGTGTTTGATGCAATGCCGTTTGACGATATGTTCACCCCAAAGGATATGGCAAAAATATTCGGCGGTCTGTATCCGCAGTGGGAAGACAAGACCTTTTCAGACTACCTTGACCGCTTTGAGCTGCCCTATAAAAAGAAAGTGGGCAAATTCTCAAAGGGTATGAAGATGAAACTGCAAATAGCCTGCGCGCTCTCGCACAACGCCGAGCTGCTTATTATGGACGAGGCAACATCGGGTCTTGACCCTATCGTGCGTGACGAGATACTGCACATCTTTATGGAGTATATGCACACAGGCGAGCGCTCGATACTAATGTCCTCGCACATCACATCAGACCTTGAAAAGATAGCCGACTGCGTTACCTTTATCGACAAAGGCAGCGTGCTTATTTCGGGCTATAAGGACGAGGTGCTTGAAAACCACGGCATAATCAAGTGCAGTCAGGACGATGTAAGGCTGATAGACCCGTCTGATATCGTCAGCGTGCGCACAAACAGCTTCGGCGCGCAGGTGATGATACACAACCGCCAAGCTGCCGCATACAGATACAAAAAAATGATTATCGACCCCGCAAACCTTGAAGACATAATGCTTTTCTACGTCAACAAAGGCAGGAAGGAGTGGTCTTGATGAAACTTTACAGGTCACTCGTTTACCGTGAGTTCAGACTCTCGCGCAAGTATTATATCCTTATCACCCTGCTGTTCGTGCTGCTTGAGGCTTTGGTGCTGCTTGGAATAGGCTTGGGTCTTGAAGACGAAGAAAGCGCCGAGACAGTTTCCGAAAAGCTCGCAGGGATACTTGTAACTTCCATTGTTCCCGCACTCGCAGGTTTTCTGTGTGCAAGGGACGCAAACAACTACAAAAAAGATGTCCATTCGGGCTGGGCAAGCTACGCAAGAGTCCTGCCCGCTACTGCAAAGCAAAGAGCATTTGCCTGCATTCTTTTAAGGCTGGGCTTCTCGCTTTTCATAGGCTTGCTCACAGTGGTTTTGAGCATAGTAATGCAGTCAATAACAGGCTTTAACACCCTTATACCTACGCTCTCGGTTTTCCTTGCGGCTATGGCACTGACCGTGCTGCTTGATGCGGTGTATAGCGCAGTCGTTATGCGCACAACAGACCAAAAGGCTTTCAAAACAGTTGCCTTCATTGCATTTGCAGCTGTTGCAGGCGTGGCAGCGCTTGTCTCAAAGCTTATCGGCAGAGGCGAAAACGGCGAGCTGCTCGACGACGGTCTGCTTGATAAGATAAAAGACCCCAAGACTGCACGCAAGCTCTACGACTTCGTTACCTCTTATGCGTTTCTCGGAATTTCGCTCGCCGCGGCAGCCGTGGCTTTCGTGGTGTACTTTATCGTCGTTTCAAAGTCTCTTGAAAGGAGAGAGGCGTAATGAGAAAAGGCTTCTCCATTAAAGAGGTCAAACAGCACGGCGTATTGGTCTTTATGCCGCTTGCATATTCAGCCCTTATCGTGCCGTTCTCTCAATATTTTCTTGAAATGACGGGCATTTTCAGCGAACAGACCGCAAGCACCGTGCAGATATTCAGTATGCTTATCGCTCTTGTTGTGGCTGCGATATTTCAGAATATAATAATGCGTGACGGCAACAAAAAGCTGTGGGGCTATTTCGTCTGCTCAACACCTGCGGGTCACAAGGGCTATATGCTCACAAAGTTCTCGTTCGTACTTGCCTGCGGCGTGTTCAACCTTATCGGCTCGGTCGCTGCCTGCACCTACTACGCAGGCTTGACAGGCAGAGCAGGCGCAAACAGCTTTGGCGTTATCTGCAAACTGGGCTTTGCGCTTTTCGCCCTGCAGCTTATCCTGCGTGCGATAGATATACCACTCACCGTGCGCTTTGGCGAAAAGAAAGGCTCAATGATAAAGCTGATCTCACTTATGGTGCTGATAATTTTATATGTCGTGCTTATCATCATCAAGCCCGAAACAAGCACCCTGCTTGCAAAGCTGACCAAAAGCCTTATAAGCAGCGCTGGCAAGGCTTGGTTCGTCCCCGCGTTTGTGGGCGTTGGCGCAGCAGCCTATGCGGTGTCATACCACATCACCTGCAAGCTGTACATCAAAGGCATAGAAAGTATAGATTGATATCCCTCCTCACAAAGAGCATCCCAAAAGGGTGCTCTTTTTGCTGCCCGCTGAAAATATTTCAAAAAAGGTATTGACAAACAGGTCGGGGTGTGCTATAATGCCATTAAGCTACTAATCTACTTGGTAAGTAGGTTGAAAAGGAGTGACCATTATGCAAAGCATATTAAAGACTGTATTAAGGGCAGATTTCCGCTTCGGGCGAATGTGTCGATGTTGCACCCGCAGCTGACTTGACCGACATTTGAACACACATTTAAACAACATTGATTTTTGGAGGAATTATTATGGCAAACATATACACATCAGCAGACAAACTTATCGGCGGCACTCCCCTTCTGGAGCTTACGCATATCGAAAAAGAGCTTGGACTTAAAGCAAAGATACTCGCAAAACTCGAGTATTTCAACCCCGCAGGCTCTGTCAAGGACAGAATCGCAAAAGCAATGATAGAGGACGCAGAGAAAAGCGGTAAACTTAAAGCAGGCTCTGTCATCATCGAGCCGACCTCCGGCAATACAGGTATCGGTCTTGCATCCGTAGCCGCAGCAAGAGGCTATAGAATAATCATCGTAATGCCCGAAACGATGTCCGTTGAAAGGAGACAGCTGATGAAAGCCTACGGCGCAGAGCTTGTCCTCACCGACGGCACAAAGGGTATGAAAGGCGCTATCGCCGAGGCTGAAAGGCTTGAAAAGGAAACCGAGGGCGGCATTATCCTCGGTCAGTTCTCAAACCCTGCCAACCCACAGACGCACCTTGAAACCACAGGTCCCGAGATCTATAACGATACCGACGGAAAGGTCGATATCTTCGTCGCGGGCGTAGGCACAGGCGGCACAGTTACAGGCGTGGGCAAGTACCTCAAGAGCAGGAATGCTGATGTTAAGGTCGTAGCAGTCGAGCCTGCATCATCGCCCGTGCTTTCAAAGGGTACCGCAGGCGCTCACAAAATACAGGGCATAGGCGCAGGCTTTGTCCCCGACGTGCTTGATACAAGCGTCTATGACGAGGTTATAGCCGTTGAGAACGACGACGCGTTTGAGTACGGCAAGCTTGTCGGCAAAAAAGAGGGCGTACTGGTCGGCATCTCCTCGGGCGCAGCAGTTTTCGCCGCTATAGAGCTTGCAAAGCGCGAGGAAAACGCAGGCAAAACGATAGTCGCACTCCTGCCCGACACAGGCGACAGATACCTCTCAACCGCACTTTTTGCGGATTGATAAAAACACAATATACAAAAAAGCACCCGAGCGTATCGAGTGCTTTTTGTACCTTTAAAGGAGAGCATTATGGATTACCTTTCAAACATCAGCATCACAGCCATAGCCCGTGTAAAAAGCGATTTCCCCACCAAATTCGGAATCCCGCGCCAAAGCGGACTTTGTAAGAACCTTTTGTCGCAGATAGTTTTCAATCCGCCCTATTGCGACGAAAACGCCTTTCGCGGTATAGAGCAGTTCTCGCACCTGTGGGTTATATGGGGCTTTTCCGAAAACATCACCCAAGCCTTTCAGCCCACAGTCAGACCGCCAAAGCTCGGCGGCAACGAAAGACGCGGAGTGTTCGCAACGCGCTCCCCGTTCAGACCCAACCCTCTCGGTCTATCCTGCGTCAAGCTCGAAAAGGTCATACGCACCGATGAAGGCATAACGCTTGAAGTATCGGGCGGCGATATGAAAGACGGCACACCCGTTTTCGACATCAAGCCGTATATCCCCTACGCAGACTGCGTGGAAAATGCATCGGGCGGCTTTGCACAGCAGCACAGCACCGACAGACTGACCGTCGAAATACCCAGCGCGCTGCTTGAACGCGTCCCCGAAAATAAGCGCGCCGCACTCACCGAGGTGCTGTCTCTCGACCCGCGCCCCGCGTACCAGAATGACGAGACCCGCACCTACGGCTTTGAGTTTGCAGGCTTTGAGGTAAAGTTCCGTGTCGAGCAGACCACCCTCACGGTAGTAAGCATAGAATAAACAGAATTATACCAATCAAAAAACGGGCAGAGCAATCTGTCCGTTTTTTTGTACTAATGTTTTCTTTTATACACCACGCACGAGATAGCCGGACAGCACACGCTGCCGCCGACCTCTCCGTCGTGAGCATACCCGTCCTCGTCGCAGCAAAGCTGCCAGCTGCCCTGCGGCAGATTGAAATGCCTGTCCTCGTCATACGGGTTAAACGCCACAACAAAGCTCTCGGACTGGTCAAACAGGCTGAAAATGATAAAGTTTTCATCGTTTTTTCGCCAGAAAGACAGCTTCTGCTCGACCTCCCACTTCATCGACATCCGAAAAAGCGTGCTGGATTTGCGCAGCGCAATAAGCGCCTTGTAGTAGCGGAAAACCTCAAAATACTTTGCCTTCCTGTCCCAGCGTACCGCATTGGTGTAGTCGGGCGAGTTGTAGCTGTTCTCCTCAAAGATGTTCACATCATTTGGCTCTTCGTCATCTTTGAGTATCCTCGGCTTAGTGCGCAGAAAATCCTGTCCCAGCTGCAAAAACGGCACACCCTGCGACAGAATGACTATCGCCGCCGACAGCTTGTCCATTTTTATCCTCGTCTGCTCGCTGTCATTTTTCGCCGATATGCACAGCTTGTCCCACAGCGTGTTGTTGTCGTGCGCCTCGCAGTAGTTTATCGTCTGCGTCGGCTCAAACGCCCAGCAAGCCTCAGGTGCATCATGCAGCTCGTGGTGCGGCACCGAGCCTGCTATACCGCGCTTGAGCGTCGCCACCGCATTCCTGTTGCCGCTTACAAAGCCCTTGTCGTACGGGTTGAACGTACCGCCCTTGACCGAGTCACGTATGTTGTCGTTAAACAGCCCTACCCTGCCGAATTGGTACGAGTTCCACTTGTACGCCAGCTTGTCCGCGTGCATAGGCGATTCTCCGCCCGTCCAGCCCTCGCCGTACATCAGCAGCTGCGGGTCTATCTTGTCAAGCTCGTCACGTATAAGGTTGACCGTCTCAATGTCGTGCAGCGCCATAAGGTCAAAACGAAATCCGTCAATGTGATATTCCCTCACCCAGAATTTCAGCGAGTCGATAATGTATTTGCGCATCATCGCCCTCTCCGAAGCCGTCTCGTTTCCGCAGCCCGAGCCGTTTGTGAACTTGCCGTTGCGGTGCCTGTGATAGTAGTACGGGAACGAGCGCTCAAACGCCGATTCTTCCGTATAATATGTGTGGTTGTACACCACGTCCATAATAACGCCGATACCGTTTTTGTGCAGCGCCATAACAAGCTGCTTGAACTCTCTTATGCGGCACTTGGGGTCGCTCGGGTCAGTCGAATACGAACCCTCCAGGCAGTTGTAATTCTTCGGGTCATAGCCCCAGTTGTACTGTGCTTTTTCGGGGTGCGCCTCGTCCACCGTCGCATAGTCCTCAACAGGCAAAAGCTGAACGTGCGTCACACCCAGTTCTTTCAGGTGTTCAAGGCATGTGCCGATACCGTCGCACTTTGTATTGGGTCTGCACATCGCAAGGAACTTTCCCCTGTGCTGCGGCGCAACGCCCGAGGTCTTGTCGATAGAAAAATCTCTCACGTGACATTCATATATCACCGCGTCGCAGGCATTTGTGCAAACGGGTCTTCTGTCGTTCTCCCAGCCCTTCGGGTCGGTTGTCGAAAAGTCCACCACCGCGCCTCTGTCGCCGTTCACACCGCACGACTTGGCGTAAATGTCGATAGTCTCGTGCAGCCTCTTGTGATTGTATTCAAACGTAAACGTGTAAAACTCGCCGTCGCAGTTTCTGAAAAGCTCGACGTACCAAACTCCCTTATCCAGCTTCTCCATAGGCAGCGTCTCAATGCGGTTGTCTCCCTGCCCGTCAAGGTACAGGTTGAGATAAACGCAGCTCGCCATGGGCGCCCACGCCTTAAAGACCGTGCTGTCTTTTTTTATCACAGCGCCGAGGTCATCGCCGTCGTAATAGTACTGCTGGTCTATCCACGCATAATTCAATTTGTACAATGACCTCACCTCCCTACAGATGCAAGATGATTAGAGGCAAGAAGCAAGAACCTCTCTCACCCCTTACCTCTTTATTTCTAATTTCTTTTTGTGGGCTTTTCGGGCGCATGATCTAAGAAAGTAAGAAGCCAACTCCGTTAACAAATATCTTACTTCTTACCTCTTATTTCTTACCTCTTAAAGCCTATTGCCTCGCCCTGCTTGAGCTTTGTCTCAAAGCCCTCGCGGGTGTTTTGCAAAAGGTCGCTGCAAAGCTTGACCTTGTCCCTTTCAAGCAGCAGCACGATAGTCGAGCCGCCGAACTCGAAAAAACCCTTTTCCTCACCGCGCAGAACCGTTCTTCTGCCGTAGGGGTGAGCATTCGTTATCCTGCCCACAAGCAGCGCGCCGACCTCCATCTGAATGATGTCGCCAAACTCCGCCGACCTGATAAGGCAGTACTTTCTCGAATTTTCCTTGTAAACAGGCACATACTCGTTCACCACGGGGTTCACCGTACTCAATACGCCCTTTATCGACCTGTCATGGCTCTTTATGCCCGTAGCCGCGTAGCAGTATCTGTGATAGTCGTCGGGCGAAAGCCTTATGATCACCGCGTAGCCGCCCTCATAGCGTTTTGCAAGCTTTTTGTCGCGCAAAAGGCTGTGAACGGTGTACACCGAGTTTTTGATAACAAAACCGTTGACCTTGTCAATTTCGTAAGCGCTCACCTTTCCGTCAGAGGGCGAGATAAGCACGTTCTTGTCATCAGGCAGAGGTCTGCTGCCCTGCTTCACCTTTCTTGTAAAAAAGTCGTTGAACGAGCCGTAAGCCTTTGGCTCATAGTCCGAAAGGTCTATATCGTTTTTCTCGGCAAAGTCCGAAATAAAGCTTGCCGAGAGCTTTGAATCCATAAGCTCTCCCGCTATCTTTGAGAAAACAGGTATACCCAGCACCCGCAGAAACGCCCTGCAAAAGTAGCTGTCGTACATCCTGCGCAGCAGCTTGTCCTGCGAGGTAGTCTGTTCAAATTCCTCTCCCTGTCTGTTGCGGTATTTCATAAGGTCGTTCCTCCCCTGTTATTACTTTTTGAACGGTGCGAACTTCCAAAGTCCGAGTATCAGCAGTGCCACAAGCGTAAACATAAGGAAAATGCTCTTTGCCGACAGCTTTTTGACCTTTATGTTGAGTACGAAAAGCACCGCAAGCAGAACCATAAATGCCTGGAACACATACGGATAAGCCTCATCGGGAATATTGTGCTTGCCCAGGAACAAAAGCGGCAGTATTATCGACGAGGTCGTGATAGGCAGACCCTGATATTCCTTGCGGTTTTCGCTGGTGGTCTGCTGGCGCTCCTGCTCCATAACGTTGAAATATCCAAGGCGGATAAGACCGCAAAGAACGATAAGTACAGCCGATACAAGACCCAGACCGTAATTGAAGCCGTAGTTGTAGCCTATGCAGGCAGGCAGCACACCGAAGCAGACGATATCCGCAAGCGAGTCTATCTGTATGCCGAACACCTTTTCCTGATCAGTCCTGTCTTTTTTGTGCCTTGCGACCTTGCCGTCAAACAGGTCACATATGCCCGATATAAGCAGACACAGTATCGCGATATAATCGCGCCCCTCAAACACCTGCGTAATGCCGACCACCGCCGAGCATAAGCTCAGGTAAGTAAGTATTACGGTGTAGTTGTAAAATCCTATCATTTCCTCACCTTATTCCCTTGTTTTATTTATCCTTGTCCGACTTGGGAATTTCCGCCACAGCAGCCTCTGCAAGCTCCTGCGCCTGTTTATCCTTGTCGGTATCCTTACCGTACTTTCTGATGTTGAGCAGATGTGTGCAAAGCGTTACAAGACCGCCAATGATTATGACTGCGTAAAAGCTCAAGCCTCTGTTGAGCAGTATCGACGGGCTTATCAGCTCAAAAGCGAACACGCCCTCAAAGAACTTTATAAAGCACGCTTCTGTAATGCCCGCAGCGCCCGGCAGCGGCAGCATCTCCACAGCCACGCCTATCATCACCTGCAAAGCAATGATTTGCATAAAGCTTGACCCGTGCAGCCCGTACGCCTTGTAAACTATCCACGTCAGCATAAACAGCGACAGCCTTTGCAGCACCGTGAAAACCGTTATCGTAAACAGCGATCTGAGGTTGTCCCTTATGTACTTTGAAGCCTTAACGTAGTTGTCGAAAATCCTCGTCAGCCTTGCGATCATCCTTTCGGATTTGTTGGGACTGAAAACGTGCAGCCGCACCAGCAGATTTATCGCCTTGATACCCATTTTTCTTGACCACAGCGGCTTTAAGCAAACCACCAGCAAAAGCGCGATGTACGCAATGTTGAGCACAAAGCCCAGGTACACCAGCCAGATGTAGTCCCCTACGTGCCTTACCACAAACCCATGGTAGAAGATGTAGAAGAAAATACCCATCAGCACCAGCACAGCCTTGTACACCACCGCGATAACGAGCATTATCAGCGACGAGTAACCGTAGTAAATGCCGTCTTTTTTCATATATATCATCTGCGCAGGCTGTCCGCCCGACGACGACGGCGTTATGTACGAGTAGAAAAAACCTATAAACGAGTATTTCAAGCACCGCAGAAACGGCACCTTCTCCTTGAACAGCCACAGCATGTACTTGATAATGACCGACTCGCCCGCTATAAAACAGAATACCGCAGCCACACCGAATATCAGCCAGCCCTTGTTTGCACGGTGAAGCTCCTTGAGTATGTCCGATATCTCACGGTTTTTGAACAGTATCCTGAAAGTTAGATATCCCACAGCGGCAATAAACAGCACGTTTATGGTATATTTGACCTTTTTGTTTATATCAATCACTCCATAAAAAGTTGTCCAAGCTATTGTCCTAACTGCAAATCATATAGTAGCAAACGCATATAGCTATCTGCACTATCGTAAATCTCGTGACCACCTGCGTGTCCGACCAGCCCTTGTTCTTTCTCACATGGTCGTGTATCGGCGTGCGGATGTTTTTCATAAAGCCCTTTATCTTCAAAAAGCGAATGAACGAAACCTTGATAAGCCCCATACCGCCGTCAACAATCAGCATAAACGCAAACGGTATAAAGATTATCGGCGAGCCTGTTTTAAGGCACATCAGCGCCAGCAGAACTCCCAGCGCCCTTGAACCCGCATCGCCCATCAGTATGCTGCTCGGCGAGCAGTTGTACCACAGATAAGCGCCCAGCACCGCAAGCATTATCATGCCCATGCTCATCATATGCGTGTCCACCAGCAGCCTGTTGATAAAGAATATCGACACCATGCAAAGTATCGCGCACAAACCGTCTACGCCGTCAGCGCAGTTGGTAACGTTGATAGATGCCCATACAAGTATCGTCGCCAGTACGATAAAAACAACAGGCGGAACGTTGAACGACTTTTCAATCACCGCAATAAATATCTTGCTTGAATTGTAGTAGTAGTATACGCCCGCTATGCCGCCCGAAACCACAAGGTCAATAAGACCCTTTTTGAGATTTCCCCACGGCTCGTCTGCCGCGTCGTCAAAGTATCCGCTGAGCATCGCTATGTAAATAAAAACAAGATACAGCACTATCTCCAGATTAAGCGGTATAAACAGCGCCGTAAGAAAAACAAAGCAGGTAATGAAAATAATTCCCGCACCTCTTGCCTTTCCCTCCGACAAAGAGCCGTTCACCGCGAACTCACGTCCTTGGTCTTTGGGAAGCACCCGCCTGAACACCTTCAGACAAATCATCACCAGCGCAAAGCTCGTTAAAAACATCACCGCCGTTGACAGACCGCCAATGTTCAGCCTTTTTCCCAGGTCATCAAGTATATTATAGAGCATCTGTTCTCACCTTTTCGCTTTTGATATCAAATTCATAAGACTGGCATACATTAAGCCCGCCAAAGCTATTTTCTGCCGAAAGACCGTGTGGACTTCGCCGCCGCAGCGGTGAAGGACATCAGTAATTTAATTTATCTCGGAGCAAAGCCCGATGCGAGCTTGCTCGGCATCGGCTGCGACGAGGCAATTAAAACTGCGGGAGCGTCAGCTCCCCGGGATTTCGGCAGAAAAGCTATTTTCTGCCGAAAGACCGTATGTACCGCGCCTCGTCAGAGGCGCGGGACATCAGTAATTTAATTATACTACATATATGCGAAAAAAGCAAACATTATATCAAATAAAATTGCACAAATTTAGTGAAAAACAATCGTAAATTTTTAGAAAAAAGCCTTTAGAAGTAAGAAATAAGATGTAAGAGGCAAGAAACACAAAAAGAGGCAAGAGCGTCTTACCTCTTACCTCTTATCTCTTATTTCTTTACTGCATATCCTTGTTTCTGTTTTTCAGCAGCTTCTTTGTCTTGCGGTCGTGCTTCCACATAACCAGCTTTTCGCACAGATCAACGACCTTCTTCATAAACGGCTTGAATACATAGAAAAACTCGCCCGCGTAGGTAACCACCTCACCGTTGAAGCCCTTCTTGAACTTGTAAACACCGTAGTTAGGGTGTTCGGGGTCTTTGTAGAACGGTATGCCCTGGAAATCGTAAATGAAATTCTTACCCTCAATCGCCCAGTTTATCATAGTCCACTGCATAAGATAGTTCGGGTAAAGGTTTCTGTGGTGGTTAGCCGACGCGCCGTAAACATAGCAGGTCTTGCCCGCGTACTGCGTAGTCACCGCACCCGAGAGCGGTATCTGCTTGCCGTCCTCCTCAACATAACACATAAACAAACGGCAGTGCTTCTCACCCAGACCGTTTATCATCTTGACAAAGTACTCCTTTGAGCGTATCGAAAAGCCGTCGCGTATGCCCGTCGCCTGCATCAACGGATAGAAATCGTCAAGTGCCTCTACGCCGCAAGCCTTGCATACAACGCCCTTTCTGCCTGCCTTTCTTATCCTGTTTCTCCAGTCGGGCTGGAAGGTCATCATCACCTCGTCAGCAGTCTTTCCCTCGATATTGCGCAGCATATAGTTGTTGCGCGCCTGTATCGTCGTAAGCTCGGGCGCGTTGTAGGTGTGCTTAAAGCCCATGCCTATTATCATTTCCGAGATATCCCTGTCCTTTTCCTCAAAGCAGGGGTCCCACATAAACTGATAGCACTTGTATTTCTTTGCAAGCACCTTTATTCCCTCAAACAAGTCTGCCATAGTCTCCTTGTCGCGCCAGTCGCATACAGGACCGTGCGGCGCATAAAGAAACGTGCATTTGAAAATCGGTATCTTTTTGATGATAACAAGGCAGGTACCCTTTATCTTGCCCTCGCTGTCCCTTGAAATGACCGCGTCCCAGCCCCAGTTGTCCTTGACCTTGGGCCACAGCAAAGACTGCATAAAGTTGCCGTACTTGCTCGTGCTTGCGAACTGTTCAAACTCCTTGAGCATTTCCTTGTCATTCTTTTTGATAAGCTCCATAAATCGACCTTCCTTGTCTTTATTCAATCAAACAATATTATACACAAATCCCTCAAAAAAAGCAATAGTTTTTCTGAATTTTAACACTTCGTATCAACTTTTTTAGAATATGCGCTTTTATAGGGCTTGATTTATTTATCAACGTGTGCTATAATGTGATTAATTATTGATAATTGATATCACTGATTTTCAGTCTGAAAGACGGGGTACAGCAAAATGAATGAATTTGAAATCAAAGACAGCGAGATAGAAACAGACACCGCTGCCGAGACAGACAAGCAGGTCATACCGCCTGTGCAAAGCGCAGCAGCTGACAAGGCGGCAAAGCAGCATAAAACATTTATGCAGCGCAATAAATACAGAATAAGACAGGTCTGCGGCATTATCGTGCTTGCAGGTTTGATAACCTCTGCAGCACTCGTGCTGTCCAAATGCGGCTCTGATATCGACGACGCAAGCAGCGCAGTCAAGGCAAACGCCTCTGTAAGCGACTCAACAAGCAGCCAAAGCGAAACAACGAGCGAAACTACCACCACATCCTCATCAACTGCAACAAGTGCTGAAACTACCACCTCGCAAACGACCACTACAGAAGAAACAACTACTACCGAAGAAACAACCACCGAGGACACTACCACAACAACGCAGCAGGAAACCACTACCACCAAGCTGACAACGCACAATCCCAAACCTACCGCTACCTCCAAGCAGACCGTAAAGCCTGCACCGCGTCCCACGGGCGACCCGAAGATCGAGGTCAAAAACGGCATAACCTACGTCAACGGCATACTTATCGCAAATAAAACCTACCCCGTGCCCGCAAGCTATAACCCAGGACTTGACCCCAACGCACAGGCAGCGTTCAATAAAATGCAGCAGGCAGCTGCAATGCAGGGCATCAACCTCTGGATATGTTCGGGCTTCAGAAGCTACAGCTACCAGAGCCAGCTCTATAACAGCTATGTTTATCAGGACGGCAAAGCAGCCGCCGACAGATATTCCGCAAGACCGGGCTACAGCGAGCATCAGACGGGGCTTGCAATGGATATCAACTACGCAAGCAGCTACTTTGACAATACTCCCGAAGCAAAGTGGCTCGCCGCACATTGCAGCGATTACGGCTTTATCATCAGATACAAAGCGGGCAAGGAAAGCTCAACAGGCTATATGGCGGAATCGTGGCATATCAGATACCTCGGTGATGTTTCGCTTTGCAAGTCTATCGAGGCAAGCGGTCTCAGCCTCGAGGAGTATCTCGGCATCACCAGCGTCTACGCAAACCCATAACAGCAATAATGTATCATTCAGAGAACGGTTTCACACCGTTCTCTTTTTTTACCCAAAATCACAAGTGCATAAAAACCACCAAAAAGGCAAAACTAAAATTGTGCAGTTATATAATTCGTAAGCAAAATTATATAAGCCTATTGACAAATTATATAATTGTGCTATACTAAAGATAAACACAAAGGAGGTGCACAAATGGGAAAAAGCGTTTACAGTCTGGTGCTTGACGACGAAGTAGTCCACGCAGTCGATAAGCTCGCCGTCACAATGAACACCAGCCGCAGCAGCCTGATAAATTCCATACTCGCGCAAAGGCTTGAACTCGATACGCCCGAAATGCGTATGAAAGAGATATTTGCCGCAATGCAAAGTCTTATGGACAGCCGTTTCCAGCTTGTCGAGCAGCCGAGCGAGTCGATAATGTCTGTCAAAAGCCTGCTGCGCTACAAATACCGCCCGACAATACGCTACAGCGTCGAGCTTGCAAGGGATCTCGGCGGCAGGGTCGGTCGCCTGAAGGTGCAGTTCCGCACCACCTCAAACAGCCTTATCGAGATAATCGACAGCTTTTTCACCTTGTGGCAAAGCCTTGAAAAAGCAAACCTTGCACATCTTTTTGAGGGACCGTTCCCCAGCACAGTCTCGCAAGGGGGCTTTACAAGAGACTTTTACTCGCCCAAGCAGGAAAGCCTGTCCGACGACGATATCGGCAGGGCGATAGGGCGCTATATCGACCTTATCGACTCTTGCATACAGCAGTATTTTGAGAACCTCGCCGACCCCGACCGCGCCGCACAACTAACCGAACAAACATATAAAAACTACCTTTCACAAGGCGTGTTGATACTATAATAACAGGTTTGCGGACTTCAGATGCAGCTTTGACAATATAAATGACCGTCTGCCAACGGCGGACACCTTGTCTTGCCTCTTGCCTCTGAAGAGCGAAGCGGTCTTGCGTCTGACCACAAGACGTATTGAGCATTACAAATGATAAACAATCAATAATGAATAAAACAGCACTTACTACGAAAGGGAGGAAAGTAAAATGAATGCACAAAAGCTCACACAAAAATCGATCGAAGCCATACAGAATGCGCAGTCTGTCGCCGCAACCTACGGCAATCAGGCGGTAGACCAGCAGCACCTTGTCTACGCGCTTTTGACACAGCAGGGCGGGCTTATCCCGCAGCTGCTCACCAAAATGGAGGTCGACCCCGACAACTTCAAGACCGCAGTAACACAGTCGATAAACGCGATCCCAAAAGTAACGATGTCGGGCGGGCGTGCCGCAGATTCGGTCTATGTGTCCAACGATTTGGACAGGTCGCTTGCCGATGCCGAATCCTGCGCCGAGCGTATGAAGGACGAGTATGTGTCTGTCGAGCACCTGTTTCTTGGAATGATAAACCAGCCGGGCAGCGAAATGAAAAAGCTGTTTCGCACCTTCAACATCACCAAGGACGAGTTTTTGCAGGTGCTTCAAAGCGTGCGCGGCAACGCAAAGGTCACCAGCCAGAACCCCGAGGAGACCTATGACGTGCTCAAAAAGTACGGTCAGGACCTCGTTGAGCTGGCGCGTGCAGGCAAGCTTGACCCTGTGATCGGGCGCGACAGCGAGATACGAAACGTTATCCGCATACTCTCGCGCAAAACCAAAAACAACCCCTGCCTTATCGGCGAACCCGGCGTAGGTAAAACGGCTATCGCCGAGGGTCTTGCGCAGCGTATCGTATCGGGCGATGTCCCCGATAACCTCAAAGACAGGCAGCTTTTCAGTCTTGATATGGGCTCGCTCATCGCAGGTGCCAAGTACCGCGGCGAGTTCGAGGAGAGATTCAAAGCCGTCGTGCAGGAGATAAAGAAGTCTGAGGGCAGGATAATCCTGTTCATCGACGAGCTGCATAATATCGTCGGCGCAGGCAAGTCAGACGGCGCGATGGACGCAGGCAACCTGCTCAAACCTATGCTCGCGCGCGGCGAGCTTCACTGCATCGGCGCGACCACCCTCAACGAGTACCGCCAGTACATCGAAAAGGACGCCGCCCTCGAAAGACGTTTCCAGCCCGTCATGGTCGGCGAGCCTACCGTCGAGGACACCATCTCCATCCTGCGAGGGCTCAAAGAGCGCTACGAGGTCTTTCACGGTGTAAAGATACAGGATCAGGCGCTCATCTCCGCCGCCGTGCTGTCAAACAGATATATCTCCGACAGATTTCTGCCCGATAAGGCGATCGACCTCGTTGACGAAGCCTGCGCGCTTATCCGTACCGAAATGGACTCAATGCCTACCGAGCTTGACGAGATAAGACGTAAGATTTTGCAGCACGAGATCGAAGAAACCGTGCTTAAAAAGGAAAACGACAAGCTCGCCGCCGAGCATCTCCACGATGTCCAGAAAGAGCTTGCCGAAATGCGCGAGCAGTTCAGCGAGATGAAAGCCAAGTGGGAGAACGAAAAATCCGCAATATCAAAAGTACAAAAGCTGCGTGAGGATATCGAAGCCTGCTCAAAGGAGATAGAAAAAGCCGAGCGCGAGTATGACCTCAACAAGCTCGCCGAGCTGAAATACGGCAAAATGGCACAGCTTCAGGCGCAGCTCTCCGAGGAAGAAGCCAAAGCTGAGCAGTCTGCGACCAAAAACACCCTTTTGCGTGATAAAGTCACCGAGGAAGAGATAGCAAAGATAATCGGTCGCTGGACGGGCATACCCGTGTCAAAGCTAGTCGAAAGCGAAAGGGATAAGCTGCTGCGCCTGCCCGATATCCTGCACGAAAGAGTTGTCGGTCAGGACGAAGCGGTCGAGCTTGTCTCGCAGGCAATACTGCGTTCACGCGCTGGCATAGCCAACCCCACACAGCCGATAGGCTCGTTTATGTTCCTCGGACCTACGGGCGTGGGCAAGACAGAGCTTGCAAAAGCCCTTGCACAAGCGCTTTTTGATGACGAAAACAACATCGTGCGCATAGATATGTCCGAGTATATGGAAAAGTTCAGCGTATCGCGCCTTATCGGAGCGCCTCCGGGATATGTCGGCTACGAAGAGGGCGGTCAGCTCACCGAAGCCGTCCGCAGAAAGCCCTACTCTGTCGTTTTGCTTGACGAGATAGAAAAAGCGCACCCCGACGTTTTCAATATCCTGCTGCAAGTGCTTGACGACGGACGTATCACCGATTCGCAGGGCAGAACGGTCGATTTCAAAAACACCATAATCATTCTCACCTCAAACCTCGGTTCGCCCTATATCCTTGACGGTATCGGCGAGGACGGCGAAATAAGCGAGAGCGCCAAAAAGCAGGTCGAGGAGCTTCTTCACCAGCAGTTCCGACCCGAGTTTCTCAACCGCCTTGACGAGATAATCTACTACAAGCCGCTTATGCGCTCGCAGATAGGAAAGATTGTCGACCTTATGCTCGCACAGCTGCAAAAGCGCCTTGAAAGCAAGCACCTGTCCGTCGAGGTCACCGACGCGGCAAAGAATGCGGTGATCGAGCAGGGCTACGACCAGAATTTCGGCGCAAGACCTCTCAAACGCTTTATCCAGCGTAAAATAGAAACCCTTATCGCACGAAAGATAATTGCCGAGGATATTCCGCCCGAGTCCATCCTCAAAGTCGACTACAACGGCACAGATTTCACAGCCGATGTTATAATCACAGCCGAATAAGCACAAAAAAGCAGTACAGAGTTCGCCTCCGTACTGCTTTTGTCATTTCATGTTCACGCCGCTTTCGCAGTAGTTGCCGTCGTGGTCGCCGCAGTCGTAACATCGGGTATGTTCGCCTTGCTGCCCGGCAGGTACTTTTCATACATCGACATCGTCTCGCTCACCGACTGCTCGGTAGTAGCGCACTTTGCAAGCACACAAACGTATGTGTGGTCAGTCTCGCTGTCGTAGCAGTAGGTCGCAATGCAAGACTTTGCCTCGTTTGTAAAGCCCGTCTTGCCGCCCTGTATCTTTGCAGTGTCGTCGTTCTGCCCGTTGCCGTTCTTGTCAACGTAAAAGCCCTGCAGTCTTCCGCCGAGCAGACAGGTCAGGTGTATTCCGTCAGGGTTCTGCGCAGTCTTTGACGTAGTATAGTCAAACGTATTCAGAACGTTTTTGCAGGTAACATTGTGATAAGCGACCTTCATAATAACAAGAATGTCATTCACCGTCGAGTAGTGGTTAGGGTCGTGTATTCCCGAAGCGTTGGTAAAATTGGTATTTTTAAGACCAAGCTCCTTTGCGCGCTCGTTCATCAGCTTTACAAAAGCCGCCTCCGAGCCTGCCGCAAGGTTTGCAAGACCGATAGCCGCATCAGCACCGCTTGGCAGTATCGCGCCGTAAAGCAGATCCTTTGCAGGAACCGTTTCGCCCGCCTTGAAGCCCGCCATCGAAGCGTCCTCCTCTACCAGCTTGACAAAATCCTGCTCCTTGAAGGTGTATGTATCGTCGTACGACTTGATATTCTCGCACGCAACAAGTATCGTCATTATCTTCGTCAGCGATGCGGGATAAAGCCGCGAATCAAGGCTGCTGCCCGCAATGATAGTATCATTGTCAAGGTCTGCGATAATAGAAGCCGCCGCCGTAAAGCCCTTAATGCTCGTTGTCTTGAAATTGGCGTCCTTTTTGCAGTAAAGGTCTACCTCCTTTGGCTTTTCAGGCTCGGTGACCTGCGTCACCTGCGTAGTTGCCGCCTGAGTGCCGCCGCCCTTGCTTGATGTCTGAAACTTCTCCGTCTCGTCAATGGTGTTTCTTCCCGCAAGTATCATAACGATCGCGCCCACACCGACAAGTATTATCACTACCAGCAGCGCCACGAGCGCGGCATTTCCTTTAGTATTGCTTTTCATCTTTTCATTCCTTTCATATTTCCGCGGCTTGCCTTAAAAGCTCTCCGCAGCTTCCATCTCCTCGCTGCCCTCGCCTTTCAGACGGCTGTGGCAGTATTTAAGCACATCACTTCTCGTTATTATCCCGATAAACATCTTCCTGTCGTCAATAACAGGCACAAAGTTCTGATTGACCAGCATAAGTATAACATCATCAATAGTCGAGGTCACCGAAACAGGCTTTACCTCGATATTTCTCTTAACGTGAACGTCCTTAATGCTGAAAGCCTCAAGCTCTCTGCGCGAGCCGATAGCGTTGTTTATCATAAACCACAGCATATCGCCCTCCGAGAGCGTCCTGACATATCTGCCCTCGTGGTCGATAACAGGCACTGCGGAGAACCCGTGGTTGCCCATAATCTCCAGCGCCTGACGGCAGGTCGTGTCATCGTAAATGTAGTCTATCAGAGCCTTGGGATGCAAAAGCTGTATAATATTCATACCGCTGACCCCTTGTTGATAAATTATTTCTTTTCGTTCTTTCTTGCGGCAAAACCGATAAGAAAGCTCGAAAAATCCGAATAAGAGATTTTTTTCAGGTCAAACATCGTAAGACCCTCTTGGAAAAGGTCCTCTTCCTTCACACCGTTTTTCTCCAGAAGCTCCTTGCAGAATTTCTCCCGCTCTGCCTCTGAAAGCGCGTTGAAATCGGTGTAGTTTTCTCTCAGCTGATTTTCGCTGAAAACAATAGCACTCACTTCACTTGACGACATCTTGACAATTTCCCTTGTTTCCTTCTCGTCATCCTTGCCCTCAACGCTGTACGTCACAGTGTACTTTGCAAGCGCACCGCTTTGCTTGTCAAAATAGTAGTCAAGTACTGTAATATATGTTCCCGCAGTGTAGGTATATTCCTCTGCATCGTATTTTTGTGCATCTTTTTCGTCAATGTGCGTCTTTGTCGGCGGCAGATTCTTTTTTACAGTCTCTGTAATGTTGTTGCCCGTAGGGTCGGTAGTTATGTTGCCCACCTCGTTCACAAAAGCCTTGGTAAGATCGTCATACCTTATCGTGTCAGGGCCGTTGCAGTAGATCACCGACTTGCAAAAGCCGTAATCGGTCGTCTGCATACAAGCTCCGTTGTTCTTTATCAGAGAAACAGTCGCCCCCGCGTGAGTTCCCGATACCCTGCATACATATTCGTACCTGTCGTTCTCAAAGAACTTCGCCGCCGCCTTTATCTTGTCGCCCTGCTGCGTCTGCTCCGCCTGCGGATCGGACGAAGAGTCCTCACCCGAAGAGCTGTCCTGCGCCTGCGAAGAGCTTGTGTCAGCCGCACTTTCAGAGCCTGACGAGCTTTTATTCTTTGCACAGCCTGCCGACAGTAAACAAACCACAGCGGCAAGCAATATCAAACTGCGTTTTATCATACTCATTTTGTATCTCTTTTCTTTGATTTGTCGCATTCACATACACCATTATTGTACAACAATAATTGCATATTGTCAAGTCCCAAAAATACGCCGCGTGCTTGACAATCAGCGCAGGGTGTTGTATAATGATTTAGTATACATTATTTCACAGACTAATATCACAAGGAGTGTTTTATATGAAACTCAACGGTTCGGACGTAATAATGGAATGTCTGCTTGAACAGGGCGTAGATACAGTGTTTGGCTACCCCGGCGGCGCAGTGCTCAACATCTACGACGCGCTGTACAAATACTCATCAAAGATAAAGCATATCATCACCGCGCACGAACAGGCAGCCTGCCACGCCGCAGACGGCTATTCAAGAACAACAGGCAGAACAGGCGTAGTGTTTGCCACATCGGGTCCCGGTGCAACCAACCTTGTAACAGGTATCGCCACCGCATATATGGACTCTATCCCGCTTATCGCAATAACAGGCAACGTACCAAGAAACCTGCTCGGTCTTGACTCCTTCCAGGAGGTAGATATCTGCGGCATAACCATGCCCGTTACCAAGCATAACTATATCGTTAAAGACCCCGATAAGCTGCCCGAAATAATCCGAGAGGCATTCTATATCGCCAACGAGGGACGTAAAGGACCCGTGCTTATCGATGTGCCAAAGGATATTTCCGCGGCAATGATCGAGTATAAAAAGCAAAAGCCCAAAAAGATAGTCAACCATAACCCCGATACCGTGGGCGACGAGATAGCAAAGGCAGTCGAGCTTATCAAAGCAAGCAAAAAGCCTTTCATCTACGCAGGCGGCGGTGTCGTTTCCTGTAACGCCGCAGACGAAATGGCGCAGTTTGTAAAGAAAGTCAACGCACCCGTTTCCCTGTCGCTTATGGGTCAGTGCGCCTTTGATAACTCCAAGGAGGAGTATATCGGAATGCTCGGTATGCACGGCACAAAGACCGCCGCGCTCACCTTGAGCGAGTGCGACCTTATGATAGTTCTCGGCTCAAGATTTTCCGACCGTGTGCTTTGTAATCCAAATACCTTTGCAAACGGTAAAAAGATAATCCACATCGAGATAGACCCCGCCGAAATAGGCAAGAATATCGACGTCTACCACCACGTTACAGGCGACCTTGAATACATAATCGGCAAAATGACCTCAATGCTCGAACCGCAGACACATACCAAGTGGATGCAGCAGGTCAAGAAGTGGAAGAAAGAGTATGCGCTTAAAATGGCGCCTATCGAAAGCGATGACGAGGTGCTCCCGCAGGACGTTATCGAGGAGCTTGACAGGCTCACCAAGGGCAAAGCGATAATCACCACCGAGGTCGGTCAGCATCAGATGTGGGCTGCACAGTTCTATAACTTCAAGTGCGAAAGAAGCTTTGCATCAAGCGGCGGACTCGGAACTATGGGCTACGGCTTGGGCGCAGCAATAGGCAGCAAGATCGGCAACCCCGACAGAACGGTTGTCAATATCGCAGGCGACGGCAGCTTCTTTATGAACTGCAACGAGCTTTCAAGCCTTGCAAAGCACAATATCCCCGTTATCGAGCTTGTCTTTGAAAACGACGTGCTGGGTATGGTAAGACAGTGGCAAAGACTGTTCTACGGCAAAAGATTTTCACAGACCGATATCCAGCGCCATACCGACTTTATGAAGCTCGCCGACGCATTCGGCATCGAGGGCATACGCATAACCAAAAAGAGCGAGATAAAAGCCGCACTCAAAAAAGCGCTCACCTGCGGCAAGCCCTGCCTTATTGACGCAGTAATAAATAAGGACATCAACGTTCTGCCAATGGTACCCGCAGGCGCAGACGTTTCAGAGCCTATAATGGATATAGACCTGGGATGATAAACGGGAGATGTAAATAATGCGGTTTTCAAAGCGTTTTAAAGAAAACGTTATGCTCATAGCATTCGGCGTGATACTGTTCTTTGCACTTACCAACTATACGCTCGCGCTGGATATCCTTGGGTACACAAAAAGAATACTCTACCCCGTCATTCTCGGCGCAATAATCGCGTTTATACTCAACGTGCCTATGTCGGCGATAGAAAAGCACCTGTTCAAAACACCCAAAAACCCCAAACGGCAAAAGCTGGTCGAGGCAATAAAACGCCCCTGCTCAATAATCCTTACCATTCTTATCGCCGTGGGCATAATCGTGCTTTTGCTCGTGCTGGTCATTCCGTCACTGGCGGAAACCATTTCATCACTTACGGAAAATGTACCCTCGATCGTTAAGCATATATCCGATGAAATAAACGGCAATAAAGCGTTAAGTTCGCTGTTCAAAAGCCTCGGCGTTTCGCCCGACTCGCTTTCAACAGGTATGTCCGACTGGCTCAAAGGCGGTCTGTCCGCTATCAAGAATATGGACTCCACCGTGTCATTTGCCTCGGCAGTCTTTTCCTCTATTATCGATTTCGTGCTGGGAATTTTCTTCTCTATCTATATCCTCGCACAAAAGGAAACGCTCAAAAGACAGCTCAAAAAAGTCTGCTCCGCGTTTCTCCCCGAAAGAGCAAGCAATCGCCTCTCCTCTATCGAGAAACGCTCTGTCGATACCTTTGGCAGATTTCTCGTCGGGCAAAGCACCGATGCCGCACTCTTCGGTGCATTGTGTACGCTGGGCTGTCTCGCGTTCGGCTTCCCCGACCCCGTGCTTATCGGCGTAGTCGTGGCAGTCTCCGCACTCGTTCCGCTTATCGGCGCAACAATAGGTATGCTCATAGGCTTCCTGCTTATCTGCGTGCATAGCTTTTCAATGGCAGTCGGCTTTGTAGTGTTCCTGCTTATCCTTATGCAGATAGATGCCAACTTCATCTACCCGCGTATCGTCGGCAATTCAGTCGGACTCCCGCCCGTGTGGGTGCTGTTCGCCGTGACCGTCGGCGGCAGAACGTTCGGCGTGCTTGGAATGTTCCTCGCCGTACCTATCTGCGCAATAGTCTACAGCGCATTCAGCGAAATTGTCAACGACAGACTCGAAAACAGACAAAAGCCCAAGGATAACAAAAAAGGGAAACAAACCGCTGAACCCGAGCCTGCCGGTTCCGACCAATAATATGTACGATATTCCACAAGTTTGACTAAATTTGAAAGCGCGTTTTTGAACAAGTTTACAATTTTGAAATGAAAAGCGCGCATAATCATTGACATTAAGTATGCTCGGTGTTATACTGTCATTGTCCGAAGATGTTTTATCTGCCGAGAAAGTAAAGCATCATCGGCTGACTGTTAAAAGAGAGTAGCAAAAGAGAGAGCAAAAAGTTTTGTGTGAATTAAAAAGCTCCCTGCCGCATCGCAGCAGAGAGCTGAATATGATCTCACTTCCCACGGTATCAATTGCCGTGGGCTTTTTGTTTCTATCTTCACAAATCCGAGTTTGTCGCGGTGTGTACACCGCGTAATTGGGGGAAACCCTTTTGGACGAAGGTCGAGAACGGCTTTGCCGTTCTCTTGGGAGTAACCGTGGTAACGGTTACTCCGTTATCCCCCCGAGAATATCCGTTGGATATTCTCGCAAGCGACCGCAGGTCGCTTTACCCCTATTCCTAAACCTTTTAATGACTTTTCAGCAACGGGAGGCAAAGCTCCCGTCACTGAAAAGTGTTAGAGAGTTCAGAAAAAGAGTTTGAGAGAAAACGCTCCCAAGAGAATACCCACAGCTACACGATATGCAAATCGCGGTAAATCCGCATTTATTGGAGCATATTTGGTGCATAGTTGGGTTAGTTCTTCTGAAAAGACTTTTCTTCGCACTCTCTTATAAACCCTCACTACTTTTTCGTTATTTGGGGACGTGTCCCCAAATGGCGAAAAAGCAATAAAAGGTTTCTGAGGGGGGTATTGCGTTACAGCAGCTTATCGCACACCATAGTGACCAGCGGCAGGGTCAGACCGCTTAAAACCGTAGTCACCGCAAAGAACTCCGAGCATTTCTGCGGATGCCTGTCCATAGTTATCGCAAACATCGTACCCGTAGTCGCCACAGGGCAGCCCGCCGCGATAGTTACCACCATCTTCACCACATCGGGCGCAGGTGTCAGCCACACAAGCGCAAAAGTCACCGCAGGCACAATAATCAGCTTTCCCACGCAAACGCGGTATATCTCAATACCCTTGAACGCCTTTAAAACGTTCGTCTGCGCCACCGTCGCGCCCGCAATAAGCATAGCCAGCGGCGTGTTCATCGAGCTGATGTAGTCCATAGCCTTGTACGGAATCTGCGGCAGGCGAATGTTCGTTATGTAAAACACAAACCCCAGCACCGTCGCTATAACGCTTGGCGACAGCAAAGCCTTTACCAGCGTCGAAAAGTCCCTCTGCCCTTTCATCATAATGTACCCGTGCGTCCATACAAGCAGATTGAAAAGCGTGATGTACGCCGTCAGGTACAGCACACCGCTCTTGCCGTAGATGTTCATAATAAGGGGGATGCCCATAAATCCGCAGTTTGAGTAGATTATCGAAAACCGCTGGATAACGCTGTATCTGCTCTTTTTCGGCACCATAACCGTCGCCAGAGGTATCGCCGCCGCAAACGAGATAGCCGCCAGCACAAACGCCCACATCAAGCCCTTGAGCAAAGCAGGCTCGTAATCGGTCTGGTACGACATAAAAATAAGCACAGGATTTACAATGTTCAGTTCAACTATCGAAAGGCTCTTCGTGCCGTCCCTGGTGATGACCCCCTTGAGATTGCAAACCACGCCCAGCGCAAGTATTATGAACATTATCAATATCTGCTTACCGATGACCAGACCCGCACCCACGCGCGCACTCCCCTTTCAATACCGCTGTAACATTAAACGAACTTGCAGTAACCAAGCGACTGCAAGTTCAACTGAAGCATCTTATTAAAACAGCGCAAATCCGCCCTTGACAACCTGGCTTAAAACAGTCATTATCAAGCCCGCAAGCAGCACGCCCAGCACCACCGCAAGTGTGCTCTTTTTAAAGTCAAGGTCAAGTATGCTCGCCGCAAGCGTGCCCGTCCACGCACCCGTGCCCGGCAGCGGTATACCCACAAACAGCAAAAGCGCAACGTAAATGCCTCTGCCCGCCTTTTCCTGCAATTTCTTTCCGCCCTTTTCGCCCTTTTGCAGACAGAACGAGCAGAACTTGCCGATTATCTTCTTGTCGCTTCCCCAGATAAGCAGCTTGCGCGCAAAGAAGAAAATAAACGGAACGGGAATCATGTTGCCTATCATGCACACAATAAGACACCAGTGCCACGGCAGATCCATACCCGTACCGAAAGGTACACCGCATCGCAGCTCGACCAGCGGCACCATAGATATAAAGAATGTTATAATGTACTTTTTCAGCACTGCAAAAACTCCTTTTTTGAGAATATATTAAATATATATTCAAACGCATACTTTGGTTATTATAGCATAATAATCCCGACTTGTAAAGCATAAATTGTAAACAGCACGTATATTGACAATCCACCGCAAAATATGTTATAATATATGTGTATGTATTATGACTGTTGGTCAGTTTTTGTTTGGGAAGAATGAAGAAGATAAGAAGATATAAAAACGTGTAAGGGAGACAAGGGGTATGCAGAATATGAAAAAGCTATTGTTCGTTTTTAACCCGCACGCAGGCAAAGGGCATATAAAGGACAGCCTTTGCGAGATAATCGACATCTTCACAGCAGGCGGCTATGAAGTGCTTGCCTACGCAACACAGGCACAGGGCGACGGTCATAATAAAATAGTCCAAAGCGGAAAAGACTACAACCTTATCGTAGTATCGGGAGGCGACGGTACGCTCTCCGAGGCGGTCAGCGCCCTTATGAAGCTGCGCGAAAACGAGCCGCAGCTGAAAATACCGCTTGGCTATATTCCCGCAGGCTCTACCAACGACTTTGCCAACTCGCTTGGCATCTCAAAGAAAATGGTCAGCGCCGCAAAGGATATCATGAACGGCGAGTATTATGATTGTGATATCGGTCAGTTTAACGATAAGTATTTCGTCTACGTCGCAGGCTTCGGCGCGTTTACCGACGTATCGTATATGACACCGCAAAGTATAAAGAATAAAATCGGTCACGCCGCGTATATCGTCGAGGCTCTCAAATCGCTGCCGAAAATATCGGGACAGACCGTCACCGTTGAGCACGACGGCGAAAGCTTTACCGACAGCTTTATCGTCGGACTCATCTCCAATTCGCGCTCTATCGGCGGAATGAAAAAGCTTATCTCTAAAGATGTCTGCTTTGATGACGGACTGTTTGAGGTCGTGCTTGCCAGAACTCCCGAAAACGCAATAGAGCTTTCCAGCCTTATCGCCAATGCCGCGACCAATAAGCTCAAGGATAAAAACTTTGTGACCTTCAAGACCTCCAAGGTCACCTTCACCAGCCAAAGTGATATCCCCTGGACGACCGACGGCGAGGCAGGCGGCACTCATAGAAAAGTAACTATAACCAACCATAGAAAAGCCGTAAGGTTTATGCTTAAAAATGACGATTTGTGCTTTGAGCAGCACGCCGCACAGACCGACGCAATACATAAAAACGTCAGAGATACCGTCACAGGAAACTTTGACGCAGTCTCTGAAAATACCGATTATGTAATCGAAGACCAGAGCGATATAGAGGATTAAAACCTTTATCTCTTACCTCTGAAAGTGAGCATACTATGCGGTAGCGTGAACGCTTTTAGTTCATGAGGAAAGTCCGAGCATCACAGAGCAGGATAGCTGATAACGTCAGCCGAGGGCGACCTCCGAGCAAGTGCAACAGAGATATACCGCCGCTTTATGCGGTAAGGGTGGAAAGGCGGGGTAAGAGCCCACCGGAGCGGCAGAGATGCCGCTGCCATGTAAACCTTATCCGATGCAACACCAATGGTGATGTGTAAGTCAATGGCTGCTCGTCAGGCTTGCACTCATAGGTGGCTAGAGCCGTGCGGCGACGTACGGAGTAGATAGATTACCGCACACGACAAAACTCGGCTTATAGGTACGCTCACTTTCAGAGGTAAGATGTAAGATGTAAGAAATAAGAGAATAAAACAAAAACACTGTTTTTGTATCATACAAAATCAGTGCTTTTTTAAATGAAAAACAAATGTATAAAAGTTGTAACAATTCTTTGTTTAATGTTGTAATTTAAAAAATGCTGTGTTATAATGATATGGTGTGAAATTAAGGCAATACCGCACGACCATTGTGCGTTAGAAACGCAGTCAGATTTTCCGTCAGAGTGACTAAAAATGACGCAGGCTTACTGGCGTAAGTCAAGGATGCCTTAACATAGGGATTGTCTGTCCCGTTAAAACATCTTGGAGAGTGGGTTGTAAAAATGGACGATGAAAAGAAAACAGAGAACACCGAACAGACCACGCAGCAAACAAACGAGCAAGAGCAGACCGTAGACACCGCGCAGATTCAGACGCAGCCAAAGCCGAAAGCCGATTCGGGCAAGAAAGTAGTTATCGGCTTTATCGCAATGGGCGTTGTGATAATCATACTGCTGATAGTGCTTATCGTTGTACTGCTTTCGGGCAAAAAGAAAGATGATTCAAGCAGCAGCGATACCGATTCAAGCGAGTCGTCACAGACCGACTCATCAACCGCAGGCGAGGTGTCCAGCGACAGCATAACCGACGTAAGCGGCGTTGCCAATGATTATTCCGCAAAGGACGACAGCAGCTCAAAAGCCGAGACTTCTGCCGATAAGCTCGGCAAGGGACTTTACCTTGCTTATACCGAGGGCAATACCTGGGAAGACGGCGATAAGAAAATGTGCGGTCTTTCGCTTTCAATAATCAACAATACCGACGAGGACATCAAGAACTGGACTTTGGTGCTTGATGTGGAAAACCTCAAATCCTGCAGCGGCTGGTGCGGCAATTTCACAGTAAGCGGCAATACCCTTACCATAACCAACGCACCGCATAACGGCGAGATAAAGAAAGGCGCGAGCATAACCGATGTCGGCTGCAATATCGGCACAGGCGGAAAGCTCAATATCAGATCCGCCAAGCTCAACGGAAAAGCTATGACTGTAAAAGCAGGCAAAATAGATATCGGCGGCGGAAACAATAACAACAATACCACCACCCAGCAGGGCGAAAAGAAAACCGATGTCTCCGCACTTCTCACAAGAACCAAAACCGCAAAGCAGGGCGACGACTGGCTGCATACCGACGGCAATAAGATACTTGATAAGGACGGCAAACAGGTCTGGCTCACAGGCGTCAACTGGTTCGGCTATAACACAGGCACAAATACCTTTGACGGTCTTTGGAACAGCCAGCTTGCACCCACAGTAAAATCAATCGCCGACCACGGCTTCAACCTTATCAGAGTGCCTATCTCCGCAGAGCTTCTGCTGCAGTGGAAAAAGGGCGAGTACCCCAAGGCAAACTACAACAATGCCTATAACCCCGCACTCAACGATATGAACAGCCTCCAGATCTTCGACTACTTCTTAAAGCTCGCCGAGGAAAACGGCATGAAGGTTATGCCCGATATCCATTCCGCAGAGACCAACGCCAGCGGTCACAACGTGAACCTTTGGTATACCGATAAGATAAGCGTCGATAAGTATATGGAAGCGCTTGAGTGGATGGCTGAAAGATACAAGGGCAACGATACCATTATCGCGTACGACCTTAAAAACGAGCCTCACGGCAAGCCCGACGAGGGCAAGAACGCGGCAATATGGAACGCATCCAAGGACGCAAACAACTGGAAATACGTCGCAGAGACCGCAGCCGCAAAGGTTCTTGCAAAGAACCCCAACGTCCTTATTATGATCGAGGGTACAGAGATCTATCCCAAGAACTCCAAGGGCGACTATTCGTCAAAGGATAAGGACGATTACTACTTCAACTGGTGGGGCGGCAACCTGCGCGCAGTAAGAGACTTCCCTATCGACCTGGGCAAGTATCAGAACAAGCTGGTATACTCACCGCACGACTACGGTCCGACCGTCTACGAGCAGCCGTGGTTCAAATCCGATTATACCTTTGACAGCCTTATGAAAGACTGCTGGCAGGACAACTGGTTCTATATCCATAAGGAGAATAAAGCACCCCTGCTTATCGGCGAATGGGGCGGCTTTATGAAAGATCCCAACCTCAAGTGGATGACCTATATGCGCAAGCTGATTAAGGACAACCACCTCAACCATACCTTCTGGTGCTTCAACGCCAACTCGGGCGATACAGGCGGACTCGTCAAGGACGATTTCAGAACGTGGGATACCGAGAAGTATAACTTCGTCAAGGAAGTGCTCTGGCAGCAGAACGGCAAGTTCGTCGGACTTGACCACGCCGTTAAACTCGGCGCCAACGGCATCACCCTCACCGAAGCTAAAGGTTTGTAATATTGACTACTAATTGAGGGGGACTCTTTTGGAGAAGAGTCCCCCTCAAACTCCCTTCAGAAACCTTTTATAGATTTTCGGCGCAAAGAGCTTGCTGCTCTGTGCGCCGAAAATATGTAAGAGTCCCAAGAGAAATTCAAGAGGATTCTTTTCAAGAGAAACTCCCTCAGCTAACAGCCAACAGCACAGGCACTTAGTTCTGATAGATTATTCCCTTTATAATAGTACAAACACTTTGCACCGCTTTAACGCGGTGCTTTTTTTGCCCAAATTTATGCAAAGCCCTCAAACCGCCCCGCCTAATCCCGCCTGTTCATTGTGCAACCCTACATATTTAGATTTTTTTGCAATATCCTATTGACAAATAATATTATATGACGTATAATATCTACAGTGATAGAATATAAGACGAAAAAAAATATCACAGAACAAAAAATATTGTAGACCAAAAGAAAAGAGACAAACAAACACAAGAAAAACAAGAGGCAACAAGTAAGAGCCTGTCAAACTCTTATCTTTTACATCTTACCTCTTACATCTAAATGAAAGGAGTTGTCACAATGAGCTTCCCGATAAGTGCAGGTCTGCTCGACTCAATGGTGCTTGCAGTAGTAAGCCGCGAGGACACCTACGGCTACGAAATAACACAAACCATGCGCAAAGCGTTGGACGTTTCCGAATCAACGCTCTACCCCGTACTCAAGCGCCTGCAAAAAAGTCAGATGCTGGAGACCTACGACAAAGAATATATGGGGCGCAACAGACGGTACTACCACGTAACGACCAAAGGAGCCGCACAGCTGAGTGACTACCGCAGCGAGTGGCTTGACCACAAACAAAAGGTAGACAGTATACTGTTAAATGACACAGCAGATAATACTTTGACAAAGAATAAAGAAGAGGAGGAATTGCTTCCGCAGGAAGCATAGTGGGGACTATGAAAAGATTAGAATATATGACGATACTCAGACAAAAGCTTGTTGACGGCGGTCTGGGAAATGACGAAATAAACGACGCACTCGAATTTTACGAGGAGCTTTTCCTCGACGGCGGTTACGAAAACGAGGAAAAGACCGCACAGAACCTTGGCGACCCCGAAAAGCTCGCACAGCAGATACTTGCAGAGAACGGCGCAGTAGGCTTTGTAAAGCCCGAGTACAAAATGGAAGACGCAGTCGACAACCGCGGCGCACAGCAGTCACAGCAGCCGCAGCCAGATTACGACATCGCACCCGATAACAGAAACACAGCCCTGCTGATAATCGTGATCGTATCAGCTATCGTGTGGTTTCCGACCCTTATCGGTCTGCTCGCAGGTGCAGTCGCACTTGCAATAGGTCTTGCAGCAGGCATCTTCTCTATCGGCTGCGCAGGCGTCGGCGCTCTGGTCGTAGGCGCTGTAACAACATTCCAGGCACCGCCCGTGGGCATACTTACAATGGGCGTAGGGCTTTTCCTTATCGGACTCGGCGTACTGCTCTTTATTCCTTTCTGCAAGTTCGCAGTAGGACTTTTCAAAAAGTTCTTCACATGGCTTATCGGCGGATTGAGAAAGCTCTTTTACAATGTACAGAATAATAAGGCGGTGAACGAGAATGGCTAAATACGATGCAGCAGGCGACAAGGTTCAAAGACGTATCCCCGTCGCAGTCTGGATAATGCTTTTAGGAGTTGTGGTAGGTGTTGTAGGACTCATCTGGTGCCTTAACACCGACCTCAAAAAGTACGCGAAAACCGAGAACCTCTACACCGACCAGAACATAGACGATGTCAAGAACCTCGACTTTGAGTTTGACCGCTCCAAAGTAGATATCGCACCGTCAGATGACAGACAGATACACGTTACTATCGAAAACGCACCCAAGGGTATGTACACCTACGGCATAAAGGACAACACCTTCTACATCCACAAAAAAGAGATTTTCAGCATCTTCAGATGGTCCGGCATCACAAGTATACCGTTCCTTAAAGATGTCTACCCCGAAGCAAAAATCACCGTAAGACTCCCAAGCATTATTCTTGACAAGGTCGAGATAGACAGCTCCATCAGCGACGTGACCTTCAACACCCTCACCTGCGAAACGCTCGATATCGACAACGGTATGGGTACTCTCAAGCTCATTGACGCATCTGCCGAAAAGACAACTATCGACAACGGTATGGGCAAGATCGAAGTGTTCAACTGCGTTCTTGGCAAGTCCAAAATCAAAAACGGTATGGGCAAGATAAAAATGGACAGCTGCTCGCTCAAAGGCACAGATATCGACAACGGCATGGGCGATGTCACGATAACAACCGAGCTGAATGGTGATATGGATATCGACAACGGTATGGGCGACATTGACCTCAAGATATACGGCGACGGCGGAGATTACAGAATAACAGGCGATGACGACGACGTAAGCGTCAAGGGCAAAACAGGCTCAAGGAGCGCAGAATACAAGATTCATGTCGACAACGGCATGGGCGATGTCGATATCGAATTCATAGACTGAATACAGACAGATAAATCAAAGAACAAAAGAAAGACAATATAGGAGACACAAAATGATTATTTCAGCAATACCTCTTCTGTTGATACTCGGCGCATATATCGCGCGCGACGACGACTGAAACAGCAATGACCGTACAAACATAATATATAAAAACAACAACAACCAAAAGACAAAAGGAGACTATTATGACAGAGAGAAAAAGACTTTTCAGGTCAAAAACCAACCGAGTTTTCTTCGGAGTGTGCGGCGGCATAGGCGAATATCTCAATGTTGATGCCAACGCCGTAAGAATAGCCGCAGTACTGCTGACCTGCACAGGCACAGGCTTGCTCGCGTATATCATCGCAGCAGTCATTCTGCCCGAAAGGTAAGCACAGCTTACCCAAATAACGCATTCATCTAACCCCACTATAAAAGCCCGGTACGGCGAGTCTAACCGTATCGGGCTTTCCCTTTTAGATGTAAGATGTAAGAAATAAGAGGTAAGAAGAACCCTCCTCTTACATATAAATCTCACTTCTCACAACTAAAAAAGGGGCTGTTGCAGCCCCTTACTTCTTATCTCTAACCTCTATTACGCCATTCCGGCTGTGATGATAGCCATCTTGTAGACCTCGTCAGCCGTGCAGCCTCTTGAAAGGTCGTTGATAGGCGCGTTAAGACCCTGAAGAATAGGACCGTAAGCCTCAAAGCCGCCAAGTCTCTGCGCAATCTTGTAGCCGATGTTGCCTGCCTCGATAAGCGGGAAGATAAATGTGTTAGCCTGACCTGCAACCTTTGAGTCAGGACACTTTGTTTTAGCGACCTCTGCCGAAACCGCAGCGTCGAACTGGAACTCACCGTCGATAACAAGCTGCGGGTCAATGCTTCTTGCCTCGATTACTGCATCGTGCGAAAGCTGTACCGTGCCGCCCTTGCCCGAGCCGTATGTCGAGAAGCTAAGTACAGCGACCTTCGGGTCAATGCCGAAGAATGCAGCCGTCCTTGCAGTCTCAACCGCAACCTCTGCCAGCTGCCTTGCAGCAGAAAGCACAACGTTGCCGTCCTTGTCCAGCCTGTCGGTGTAGCCAAGGTTTATAGCGCAGTCGCCCATTGAAATTTTCTCCTCAACTCCGTCCTTCTCTCTGAAAAGAATGAACGACGAGCTTACAAGGTTTGAGCCTTTCTTTGTCTTGATAATCTGCAGCGCAGGTCTTACCGTGTCAGCAGTGGAGTATGTAGCACCGCCCAGCAGCGCATCAGCCTTGCCCGCCTTTACCAGCATAGTGCCGAAGTAGTTTGATTTAGCAAGTGCAGCTCTGCACTCCTCCTCTGTCATCTTGCCCTTGCGAAGCTCAACCATCTGCGCAACAAGCGCCTCCATTTCTGGATAAGTAGCAGGGTCAAGAATCTCTGCCTTTGAAACGTCAAAACCGCCCTTTGCAGCCGCAGCATTTACCTCGTCCACGTTTCCGCAAAGCACAACGCCCATAAGCTCCTCCTTGAGCAGCTTGTCAGCAGCCCAGAGTATACGCTCGTCAGTACCCTCCGTAAAAACGATAGTTTTCTTGCTTGCCTTAAGGTTTGCGATAAGCTTATCGAACATTCCCATTGTATTATACCTCCAAATATAAAAATCTTACTTAAATATTATATCACACCCGTACGCATTTTTCAATAGCGATATTGTAAAAAGTAATGCGCGCCGCTTCCGCCAAAACAGCGCACATTTTGTTAGCCATATCAATAAAGTGCCGTCATTACCCAGTCGTCGTCCTCCAGCTCGTACGGCGTGCGGCAGTAGGGACACTCCTTCACATTGTGCGCATCAAAGCTCGCACCGCAGGAGTGACAGCTCACCGCCTGCATCGAAAAGCCAAGCTCGGTGGGCTTTTTCAGCCGCTTTCTCATACTCATACGGAACTTGTCGCACTTGAGTACTATCTTGCCCTTTTTGTTGAAATGCAGACAGTCAAGAAACAGCGTGGTCTGAACCTCGCACACATCGCCGTTTATCTCGCAGCTGTTGACATTGAGGTTGTATATATCCGCCTCGATTATATCAGCCGCTTTTTCGGGACACTCACACTTGCAGCAGGCAAGCTGTGTCGGGTCGCTGCTGTAAACAGCCATACGAAACAGCGCTATCGCTTTGTCGCGGAAATACTCGCCCGAAAATTCGGGGTCGTGCTTTTTTATCTTGTTAAGGCGGTAAAGCGTCGTTACCGTTCCGCTGCCGCCCCTTGCAGTCTTGCCTATAAGAGCGAAAGTCTCAAACAGCTTTTTCATACAAAACAGAATAAAACCGACAATACCGCCCGCAACGAAAGCGCCTGCAATTCTCATCGCTAAGTCGTCGCCGAGGATAAAAGACATTATTATCAGCGGGATAATGCACGCCGCCATGAATATCGCAGCCTCACGCTTATTCTTATTATATCTCTCTGTCCTATCCTCATGCCTTGTGATGAAAAAGTTGCTGACCTTGGGGTAAAGCTCGCTCATAACGAACTTTGTTCCGCAGTATTCACAGCCGTCTTCAAGCTCGCCCAGCGTCGACGCCGCACCGCAGTGCGGACAGCACAGCGGCATACTCTTGTCGGGCTGCGTGCCGCCCTTTAAGTCCTGTATCACCGCAGTAAGACCTATCTCATTGGTGTCCTTGTACGCCTGATACTGCTTGCTGCCTATGCTTCTTGTCATGTTCAGATTTCCGCTGACTATGCAGTTGTTGAACACCCTGTCGCTGTAAGAAATGCCCACCGCGTTGTTCTTGTCCGCACCCGACCTTTTCATCGTACACTGCATATCAAGCCCCAGTGAGTTGATCTTCTGCCGCTGCAGCTCCAGAGCAAAGCGCAGGTCCTGACTTGCAAGCTCGGGCAGCTCACCGCCGCCGTACCAGCCCGAAAGCTGCTCTACGAACCTTTTATATGGCTCTTTCTGTGCAGATGCGTCCGTAATATTCATACCCAAGATATCCATACATTCTTCCTCTTTTCATTCCCAAAATTCCGCAGCAAACCCAATCTTGTATAATTATACCACGCACCTCACCGAAAGTCAATAATAGCCCAAAAAATGCGCCAAAGCACCAGACCTTGACGCACATTTTTCATTTCTTTACTATCTTGTAGTAGGTCTTTGCCGTCAGCGTGTATATCGCCGAGTAAATAAGCGCAAACCCCACAAATCCGCCTGCCGCGCACAGCATATACAGCCCCGTGTCAGTCAGCCCCATCAGCTTGAGCATTCTTCTCACCAGCGGGAAAGCAAACACGATATGCATACCCGCCACGATAAGCGGCAGGAAGAACACCATAAGTATCTGCGAGCGTATCGAGTGCTTGACCTCACGCCTGCTCATACCAACGTTCTGCATTATCTCAAAACGTTTCTGGTCCTCATAGCCCTCGCTTACCTGCTTGTAGTAGATTATCAGTATCGTTTCTATCATAAACAGAGTACCGAGGAAAAGCCCCAGGAAAAACAGCGAACCGAATATCTCCATTGCACGGGCTTTCTCATCTGACTGCGTTGTATAATAAACTCCGCCTGAACTGTCAAAGTCGAAATTCTCGGCAAGAATATCATCAATTTTTTCACACTCGCTGTCTTTATCGCTCGAAACAAAATCGAATGCGACCCGCTCGGTGCCCATAGCCTGCTTGTATGCGGTCTTGTCGAACGCCTCTGAAAGCTCCACTATCTCCTCACGGCTGCTCATAACTATATCATAGTTCATTCCGTAGCCGTTTCTCGCCGCACCTTCGTTGTAAATTACCTTTGCGACCTTGTAGCTCTTCCCCGCGATAGTGACACTGTCAAGGTGCAGATCGGGCATACCCGAAACAACAACTATCTCGCCCTTTGCCACCTCATAATCCTTCAGGTCGACATCAGCACCCTCATCAAAGCCCTTAATGACTTCCTCTTTTTCAGAGATATTGATGTTGAACTCCTTATCGGAAAGCTCAGGCTTTACATTCTCGTACTCGTATCCGTATTCGTCGGTCTGCATAATATAATCATCTTTTGTAAACGCCTTTGGCTTGTCAAAATCGCCGTAGACACGCAGCGAAAGCTGGCTCGTTCTGTGAATATTTGTGATGTTCATTTTCTCCGAGAACAGCCTTTCTATCTCGTCGCCTGCCTGCACGGAATGCACATTCACCACAACATCTGTGGGGTGTTCACGTCTTACCGCGCCGTCAAGTCCGAGCATCATAGACGATGTCACCGACACCATTACCAGCACCATAGTCGAAAGAATACATACGCTCGCAAGTCCCACAGCGTTGCGCTTCATACGGTAAATAAGTCCCGAAACAGCGGCAAAATGATTTGTCTTGTAGTAGAACTTCTCCCGCTTTTTAAGCGCCTTGAGCAGCGCGATCGAGCCTGCCATAAACAGCAGATACGTTCCGAAAATAACGCACAGCACCGCCAGCAAAAACAGCGGCAACACCTTTGTCGGTTCTTCTGTCACGATAGATATAACATACCCCACCGCCAGCAGCACCACTCCGAGAAGCGCCATTATCAGCTTTGTTTTCGGCTCCTTTTCGCCCACGCTCGAACCCGCAAGCAGCTCAACGGGCTTTGCAAGATGTATCTGCCCCAGCGTGTAAACGTATATAACAAAGAACGTTCCCGCAAGGAATATCCCCGTCAGCGCCAGCGACGAGTACGAAACGTGAAATCCCAGCGTGACCGTCTCGCCTATCAGCTTTGTCAGCGACAGCGACATAAGCTTGTCAAGCAGCACGCCGCAGCCAAGTCCCGCAGCGACCGTGATCAGTATCACATACGCGTTCTCTATCAGCAGCAGCTTTGCAATGTGGCGCTTTTCCATACCAAGAATGTTCAGCAGTCCGAACTCTCTGCGCCTGCGCTTTACGATAAAGCTGTTTGAGTAGAACATAAAAATAAACGCGAACACCATCGTCACATACGTTCCGAATGTCATAATAACAGGCGTGGTCGTCGCGCCGCGCTTCATATTTCGTATATCGGGGTTGTGCGCCAGCGAGCTTATAATGTATATCATCGCCGCCATAAGCACGCAGGTTATAATGTACGGCACATATACCTTTGCGTTCTTTTTGATGTTGTCTGCCGCAAGACGCGCGTAGTATCTGTTACCCATTCTTCTCACCGCCCGCCATCAGCAGCGTCAGCGCATCGGAGATCTTCTGATACATTTCCTCGTTGCTGCTTGCACCGCGATATATCTGATGAAACAGCGAGCCGTCTTTTATAAACAGTACCCTGCCCGCCCTGCTCGCCGCCTTTGTCGAATGTGTCACCATAAGAATAGTCTGCCCCTGCGCGTTAAGCTGCGCAAAAATGTCAAGCAATCCGTCTGTCGAGCGCGAATCCAGCGCACCTGTCGGCTCGTCGGCAAGTATCAGCTTGGGCTGGGTTATTATCGCCCTCGCAACAGCAGTCCTCTGCTTCTGACCGCCCGATATCTCGTAGGGGTACTTTTCAAGCAGGTCTGCAATGCCAAGGCTCTGCGCAATAGGTTCAAGGCGTTTTTTCATCTCTGAAACGTCCATACCCAGAAGCACCAGCGGCAGCAGGATGTTGTCCTTTACCGAAAAGTTGTCAAGCAGATTGAAGTCCTGAAAAACAAACCCAAGATTATCGCGCCGAAACGCCGAGATCTCTGCCTCCTTTATCTTTGAAAGGTTCTTTCCGTCGACTGTCACCTCGCCGCTTGTCGCCCTGTCCAGCGCCGCAAGAATGTTCAGCAGCGTCGTCTTGCCCGAGCCCGATTCGCCCATTACCGCAACGTACTCGCCCTTTTCCACCTCAAAGCTGACGTTGTCAAGAGCCTGTACCTTGTTTGTGCCAAAGCGTGATGTGTAGATTTTGCTTACACCCGAAACCGTAAGTATAGCCATTTTCTTTCCTCCCTGTAAAATTGTCTCCGCAGTGCGCCGTGCATTTTTGCATCTGTTTTCTTACCGCGCACCGCTCTCTTTTGTCTGTAAGCCTATCATACCACGTTTTTTGAGCCCGCAACATCTATTCGTGTGACATTTTGACCTGTCAATGTGACATTTTTGTAAGGTCACCTCACCACTACTCAACCTCAATTTTCTCCGGCAGCGTCACGCTCACCCGCGTACCCTTGCCGACCTCGCTTTGCACATCTATCGCCGCACCAATGCGCCTGCACGCCTTTTTCACAAGGTACAGCCCAAGCCCCGTGGACTTGTCATTCACCCTGCCGTTAAGACCCGTGTAGCCGCGCTCAAAAATTCTCGGCAGATCCTGCGCCGCAATACCTATGCCCGTGTCCTGCACGCTTATGCACATACCCTCAACGCTCACATAAATGCTGCCCTTGTCGGTGTATTTCAAAGCGTTTGAAAGCAGCTGCTCAATAATGAACCCCAGCCACTTTTCGTCCGTCACCGCAGAAAGCTGCGTGCCGTCATATTGCAGCCGCAGTCTCCTGCGAATAAATACAGGCGCGTACTTGCGCACATTCTGTCTGATAACATCGTCCACGTTCACCCTGCGCGCCACAAGGTCAGAACCTTCATCTTCAAGCCTGAAATAGTACAGCACCATCTCCACATACTGACTTATCCGCATAAGCTCCGCACCCAGCTGCGCACTTTCCTCGCTTGACTCCTGTTCAAGCGTTATCTGCATCACCGAGATAGGAATCTTTATCTGATGTACCCACGTCGTAAAATAATCCAGCATCTTCGTGCGGTCAGTTTCATATTTTCCTTGAAGCTCGCCGCACCGCTCGCGCAGCATAGCGATGACCTCGCAGTACTGCTCCTCTTCGGGAGTTTTCGGCTCGGGCAGATCGAGCACTATCATTCCCACCTCGTCAATAAGCCTCCGGCGTATAATATAGCGCCTGCGAAACCCTATAAACTTCGCAACTATAAAGACCGCACCGACAGATGCGCAAAGCAGCGATGCATAAAGCACAGCCTCTGCGTGCAGGTCGTATAAGCTGAACACAGCCGCAAAAACAGCGGCGAAGACTAAAAACAGCACCGCCGCCGGAATGTATCTCCTTATGAATATACCAAACAGTTTCATATTTTCCTCACAGCTCAATAATGTACCCGCTGCCCACGCGCGTCTTTATAAAATCGTTCACACCCAGCTCCGAAAGCTTTTTGCGCAGCCTTGTCACGTTGACCGTCAGCGTGTTCTCCTCAACGTAGCTGTCCACCTGCCACAGCTTCAGCATCAGCGTGTCACGGCTTACGATCTTCCCCTTGTTTTCAAGCAGCGTCTGCAAAATGCGAAACTCGTTCTTTGTCAGCTCCGCAGTCTTTCCCTCGTAGTTCACCGCCGAGCCGCCGAGGTCAAGCACCACACCCGCGTGCGAGAGTATCGCCGCAGGCTCTGCCATCTCATAGCACCGCCGCGCCACCGCCTGCAGCTTGGCAATAAGCACCGCCGTGTCCACAGGCTTTGCAATAAAATCGTCCGCGCCCATGCTCATCGCCATCACCTGATTCATGTTGTCCGCCGCCGAGGATAAAAACACTATCGGCACTTTGGATATCCTGCGTATCTGTCCGCACCAGTAGCACCCGTTAAAAAACGGCAGCATCATATCCATTACCACAATGTGCGGCTCGACCTCCTGAAACTCCCCCACAATGTCGTTAAAGTTTCCCGCGCAGTGAACCTCAAAATCCCATTTCGAGATAGCGCTTTTCAGCGCCTGCGCAAGCGCCGCATCATCCTCAACCAAGTAAATTTTGTACATTATAACTCCCCTGCTTTGCCTATTTCTTTTTTCCAATGCAGTTCAAAACTATCGGGTAAACGTAAATGACCGCAATGACCAGCGCCCCCGCGATTATCGTCACCACTCTGCAAACGCTGTAAATCGCATCGTCGAACTTGACCTTTCTGCGAATTATCAGCAGACCCGCCGCAAGCACAGCGCCAATGCCCGAAAGCACCAGCCCCGCCGTCAAGCCCATAGGCTCTGCGGTAATGCGTATGTCGTTGCTGCCTTGCTTTAGGTCAAACACGATAAAGTCGTCAAACGCCTTTTTGTAGTCGACCCTCTCGCCGTTTATCTGTACGTTGAACGTCTTTGAGTACGGCACAAACAGTACGCACTTGTCGCCCTGCTGCGCCTCACACTTGCCCGTGATAACGCCCGCCTTTTCGTCAAGCTGTGTACTGCGCGCAGACTCCACCGTCTTTTCGAGCTTTTCCATATCAAGCCCGTATACGCCGAAAGACGTACACTGCACATTTTTCAGCACGTTCACAGCGATCCTCACCTTGCAGTTTTCGTACTCACCCAGCTTCAGCAAGCCGTTTGATGCCTGCGACGGATAATCCTGCTGTATCACCATATTGTTCACCGTAACCGTAAAGCTGCCGTTTATCGTCTCGTAAAGGTTTGACGACAGCTTGTCAAAGCAGTCAAAATACAGCGTCTGCCTGCCCATTACAAATATTTCGTAAACGATCTCGTTGCTCTTGCCAAACGGCGTTAGCAGTATTTCATCATCATACTTGTTTATAATGACCTCGCCCGTGCTGTCAGGCTCGTATCTTGTAAAAAGCTCATCACCGTCACCGTCTGCAAACAGCGCCCTGTAAAGTCCCTGCTGTACATCAAAGCGGTCAAGGCCCTCAAACGAGTCCATATCCGTAATATCCCTGTCAGTGATAAGCCCAAGCCCGATGCAGTTCTCGCGCCTGTATACCGAGAATTTGTTAGTCGCCGCCAGCGCACTTTCGCTCTCCAGCGGCGTGCCGGTTATCTTGTACTTAACACTGAACAGCGCATCCGTAAACTCCGTGCCGCCGTGCGAGCCTACCTCCATCCAGTATGACGAGTATCCCAGCTTTTTCATCGCGTACATATAACCTCTGTCAGTCAGCGACGTGTAGTGCGCAAGCGAGCGGTAGCCCATCGCACCGAGATTGTTCACATCAAATATCTTGTTTGTCGTCTTGACCCTGTAAAAGCTGTCATCGTCGATCTTGCCCTCAAGCGCGAAAGAATTCCGCGTGAGTACCGACCTTTCATTATCGTATTCACCCGAGCCTGCAACGTACATCCTCAAAGCCGATACCGACTGCGCCGCCACAAAGCAGCACAAAAGCACGCCGAAGACTCTCTTTGCCAGCAAGCCCTTTTTGAACATCATAAACACGAACCCGAAGCTCACCGCAAAAATGAAAAACACCTTTATCTCCACGCCCAGATACTTGTCGTCACTCCACAGCGCGCGCGAGTATTTGCCAATAGTGTCCTCGTTACGCCTCATCACAACATTGAGCAGCAGCGCCGCGCAAACAAATACCAGCGAGCATATCACAGGCACGCCGTATTTTGTAAATGCCGATCTTTTCACCGCACGCTCATCGGTGTGACCGCTTCCGTCCTCCAGGAACTGCGCGCTGCATATAAGCATCACAAACACCGTCATAAACGCGAACCTGCACGGGAACGACATATAGCTGCCCGTGTGCCACATAAGATTCACAGGCTCCACCGCCATCGGTATCAGCAGCAGCACCAGCATTATCAGCATCGTGCCGTTTTTGCGCGACCTCTCGCGCTTGTCTATAACGCACCCAATACAAATAACTATCGCCACCGCGCTGTACAGCAGCAGCGGGATCACCGACTGAAACTCACCGATAAAGCTCGTCGTGCGCAGGTTTTGTGTTACCGACGTCGTGCGCCCGCTCATAAAATACTGCAAAAGGCAGGGCAGCCATACCACCGCCGTGATAAGCAGCGATAAAAGGCTTCCCGAAATGAACAAAAAACCCGCCTGCTTGTACTCGCCCATCTTCGTGCGCACGCAGATAAGCGCGAAAAACAGTATGCAGAAAAGCGCCACCATGTAGCAAATGTAGTAGTTGACCACCGCCATAGCGCTCAGTGCCGCCACGTATGCCCACATCGAGTTTTTCGATATAATGCGGTAAATGCCTATCATCAAAAGCGGGAAAATATACATCACATCAAGCCATATGCTGTTTTGGTAGTACACCGCCGCATACCCGCAAAATGCGTACGAAACGCTAAGTGCAGCCGCAAACAGCGCAGGCAGCTTTTTCATGCACCGCCTGAAAAACAGCATCGCCGTAAGTCCCGCCGCCATCAGCTTTATCATCGTCAGCACGTTCATAAACAGCACAAGGTCCTGCTTTGGCACACAAAATGCCAGCAGGTTCAAAGGGCTCGCCACAAAGAAGAATATAACGCCAATCATGCTCATGCCGCCGGCGTTTTGCATGTTCAGGAAAAGCCCGGTCTTTCCGCTTATGATGTCCTCAAGATTTGCCGTCATCGGCACCACCTGCTGCGTCATATCGCACCACGCAATAGTGCCGCTGCCAAACGGGTAAAGCCCCATAGACGCGAACATCGCACACATTATTATCATCACGCATATCGGCACCGCAACTATAAATGCCGCCTCTATGCATAGCTTTTTGGTCTTTTCATTCATCATTATCTGTCCTAACTTTATATTTACCGCGCAAAAGCGCACATACCTGAAATTGATTATACTACATTTCATACCGATTTGCAAGCACTTTGCGGCATTTTCCGCACTTGACAAAACAATTGCAGTGTGCTACAATAAAAGCAGCTGATAACACCCACGGGGAGTGGGGGTATAGGAGGTGCAAAATGAAAGCCGATAAAGCAAAAGTAAGCAAGCTGCTCAAAACTGCCAAAGGGCAGATAGACGGCATTTTGCGAATGATAGAGGAGGACAGGTACTGCGTCGACATCTCCAATCAGATAATGGCAACGCAGGCAGTTCTGAAAAAAGCCAACCTTGAGGTGCTTACCGCGCATTGTAAAAGCTGCGTGGCAGGTGCAAGCACACCCAAGCAGAATGACGAAAAAATCGAGGAGATCATCGCCCTGCTGTCAAAGCTGATAAAGTAGCATAGTTATGCGGCTATCCGCATTTAGAAAGGTCATAATATTTTTATGAAACAAAGATTTGATATCACAGGCATGACCTGTTCGGCGTGCAGCGCAAGGGTCGAAAAGAGCGTAAAAGCGCTCGAAGGCATACAAAGCGTGCAGGTCAACCTGCTGACAAACAGTATGAACGCCGAGTATGACGAAAAGCTGCTCACGAGCGAGCAGATCATTTCTGCCGTCACAAACGCAGGCTACGGCGCAGCCGTCAAGGGCGAGACAAGGCAAAAGACCGAAAAAAGCAGCGCCACCGCCGCAGCCGAGAAATCGCGCAAGGAAATGAAATCAAGGCTCATATGGTCGTTCATCTTCCTCGTGCCTCTGATGTATATCTCAATGGGGCATATGGTAGGTCTGCCGCTGCCTATGTTCCTGCACGGCGAAAAGAACGCCGTAAGCTACGCATTTGCGCAGTTTCTGCTCTGCCTGCCCGTAGCCTACATCAACTTCGGCTACTACTCGCGCGGCTGGAAAAACCTCATCAGGCGCTCACCGAACATGGATTCTCTCATCGCAGTCGGCTCGACCGCATCACTCGTCTACGGCATCTTCGGCATCTTCCGTATGGCATCGGGAGTCGCAAACGGCGACTTTGACCTCGTGCATACCTACCTGCACGACCTGTATTTCGAGTCAGCCGTAATGATACTTGCCCTTGTCAACCTCGGCAAGTACCTTGAAGCAAAGTCCAAAAGCAAAACCAGCGAGGCTATCACGGGTCTTATGGATCTGTCCCCCAAAACCGCAGCCGTCGAGCGTGACGGGCAAATCGTAACTATCCCCGCCGAAGAGCTTGAAAAAGGCGACATCGTCGTTGTCAAAGCGGGTGAAAGCATAGCCTGCGACGGCGTGATAACCCACGGCAGCGCGTCAATAGACCAGTCCGCAATAACAGGCGAACCCGTCCCCGTCGAAAAAACCGTCGGCGATAAGGTCATCAGCGCCACAATAAGCAAAAGCGGTCTTATCAAGCTGCGCGCCACACAGGTCGGCAGCGATACCACCCTTTCAAAAATAATCGCCCTCGTTGACGAGGCGTCAAGCTCCAAAGCGCCTATCGCCAAAACCGCCGATAAAATAGCAGGCGTTTTCGTGCCGATAGTTATGCTTATCGCGCTGCTCACAGCCGGCGTGTGGCTGCTTGCGGGCGCAGATGCGGAGTTTGCGCTGTCCTGCGCGATCTGCGTGCTGGTAATTTCCTGCCCCTGCGCACTCGGACTCGCAACCCCCGTCGCAATTATGGTCGGTACGGGCAAAGGCGCCGAAAACGGTATCCTTATAAAATCGGGCGAGGCACTCGAAACGCTGCACCGCGCAGATACCGTCGTGCTTGACAAAACTGGCACCGTCACCACGGGAAAGCCCTTTGTTACCGACGTCTGCCCTGTATCTGCAAGCAAGGACGAGCTTTTGCGCATAGCCCTCGCACTCGAATCGGGCAGCGAGCACGTGCTTGCCAAAGCCGTGTGCGACTACTGCAAAAACATCACCCCGCCCGCCGTGAGCGATTACAAAACCTTCGCGGGACTCGGCGTCAGCGCCGTTATAGACGGCAAAGCCTGCTTTGCAGGCAGCGAAAGATTTCTGCGCTCGCAAAACGCCTGGCACGAAACTGCCGAGCTTTCGCGCATTGTGCAAAGCTACCCCTCACCCCTGTGGTTCGCAGATAAATCACGTATACTCGGCGCAATAGCCGTCGAGGATACCCTCAAACCCGATAGCACCGCAGCCGTAGCAGAGCTTAAAAAGCGCGGCATACAGGTGGTGCTGCTCACAGGAGATAATAAGACCGCAGCCGAAAAAGTCGGCGCGCAGATAGGCGCAGATAAGGTCATCGCACAGGTAATGCCGAACGAAAAGGACAGCGCAGTTGCCGACCTTCAGTCGCAGGGCAAGCTCGTCGCAATGGTCGGCGACGGCATAAACGACGCACCCGCGCTCGCAAGAGCCGACGTGGGCATAGCTATCGGCGCAGGCACCGATATCGCAATAGACAGCGCCGACGCAGTGCTTATGAACTCCTCGCTCACCGACGTCGTCACCGCCATAGATCTGAGCCGCGCCGTTATCCGCAACATCAAGCAGAATCTTTTCTGGGCGCTTTTCTATAACACCTGCGCCATACCGCTTGCCGCAGGCGTTTTCTACCGCGCGTTCGGCTTGAAATTAAGTCCCATGATAGGCGCAGCAGCTATGAGCCTTAGCAGTATCTTTGTTGTTACCAACGCGCTGCGTCTTAAACGCTTCAGGGCAGTCAAAGCAGTTACCGAGCCGTCAGCGGCTGAAAATACAATACCACAAACTACGGAGGAAAAAACTATGAAAAACTACACCATGACTATCAAGGGTATGATGTGCCAGCACTGCGTAGCACACGTTAAAAAAGCGCTCGAGGGCTTGGGCGCACAGGCTGATGTCGACCTGGATAAAGGTCAGGCTCTCATCAAAGCAGATGACAGTATCTCTGCAGATGCGCTGAAAAAAGCCGTTACCGACGCAGGCTACGAAGTTACCGCACTTGACTGAACCGAAAGGAAGCACCTTATGACCGAATGGGAAAAAGCGCAGGCAGGCTATCTTTACGATGCCAATTACGATAAGCACCTGCTTGAAAAGCGCGATAAATGCAACGACCTCTGCTTTGAGTACAACCACCTCAAGCCAAGCGATGCCGCCGCCAAAGCCGCCCTCCTGCGCAGGATAATCGGCAAGGTCAAGGGCAGCGCCATAGTCACCGCACCCTTTTACTGCGACTACGGCATAAATATCACCCTCGGCGAAAACTTTTACTCCAACTATAACCTTATACTTCTCGACGGCGCAAAAATCACCTTCGGCGATAACGTGTTCATCGCGCCAAACTGCGTCTTCACCACCGCTGCCCACCCTATCGATACACAGCAGCGTAATCAGGGGCTTGAAATAGCCCTGCCCATAACCGTCGGCGATAACGTCTGGTTCGGCGCAAACGTCACTGTCCTGCCCGGCGTAACTATCGGCTCTGATACCGTCATAGGCGCTGGCAGCGTCGTCACAAAGGATATCCCAAGCGGCGTGGTCGCCGTGGGTAACCCCTGCCGAGTGCTGCGGGAAATAACCGACGCGGACAAAAACAAGTACCCCGTTTTCAGCGAGGCGAGAAAATGAAAATCATCAGAAAAAAGTATACCTTTTACGGCAGCGTGCAGGGCGTGGGCTTTCGCTACCGCGCCTACTATGCCGCACGCGAAAACAACGTCACAGGCTGGGTAAAGAACAACTACGACGGCAGCGTCGAAATGGAAGCCGAGGGCGAAGCGGAGAATATCGAAAATATGCTGCTCGCTATCGAGAAAGGACGCTTTGTGCGTATCGAGAACTTTGTCTGCCAAGCCGTCCCCGTCCAAAACAGCCGCACCTTTGACATCATCGGATGAACAACTGGGGGAAACCCTTTTGGATTGAAGCAGAAAATGCTACGCATTTTCGGGAGTAACCGTGGTAACGGTTACTCTGTTGTCCCCCCGAGGATACCCTTTGGGTATCCTCGCGAGCCGCCGCAGGCGGCTATACCCCTATTCCTAAACCTTTTAATGCTTTTTCGCCATTTGGGTCAAAGGCCCAAATGGCGAAAAAGTAGTAAGAGTTCAGAAAAAAAGAGTTTGAGAAAACTTTTCCCAAGAGAATATCCACAGTTGTTTAACAGGTCTAACACCACAAAGTATAATATCACTAAAGCCGCACAGAACCAATCTGCACGGCTTTTCATTTTACATGTCTTCAATTATGTACGGCAGCTGCACAGTAAAGCAAACGCCTGTAGGTGCGGTATTTTCCACCCATACACTACCGTTGCACAGTTCAACAACCCTCTGTACCAGCGCAAGTCCCAAGCCGTTTCCGTCAGTGGACCTGGAATGGTCGCCCTGATAGAACTTTTCAAAGATCTTCGTGCGCTTTTCATCGGGTATGCACGGTCCGTCATCGGATATCTTGACAACAATGCACTGCTCGCTTCTGTATAGCTTAACGCCTATGTTTCCGCCCTCACCCGTGAACTTGATAGCGTTGTTGATGATATTCTGCCATATCTGCGCCATCAGCTCCTCATTGCCGATGTAGGTTATCTCCTCAAGGTCAACGTCAAGCTCAATGTTTTTCCTTGACCATTCAGGCTCAAGCATAACGATTATCTTTCTTATCTGCTCGTCCAGCAGGAACTTTGATTTCTTTCCGATAGTTTTCTGATTTTCCAGCTTTGTAAGCTTGAGAATGTTTGTCGACAGCTTTGTAAGCCGCGAGGTCTCGTCAATGATGACCTGCGTGTACTCTTTTCTGTCCTCCTCGGAAATGTTCTCGTCCTGCAAAAGCTTTGCAAAGCCCTGTATCGACGCCAGCGGTGTCTTGAACTCGTGCGAAACGCTTGAAATAAAGTCTCCGCGCAAGGTCTCTATCTCCGAAAGCTGCACCGCCATCTTGTTAAAGTTGTTGGCAAGCATACCGTACTCAATGTCATCAGGTACGCGTACACGCACCTTAAAGTTTCCTCTCGCGACCTCTGATGTCGCGCGGCTTATCTCGTGCAAAGGCTTCAGAATAGTCCTGCCGACAAAAGCCGTAATTATCGTACCTATCACAATACAGCCTATGAACGACAGAATAATGACAAAGTTCACTATCCAGTACAGACTGTCATTTGAAAAGCTCTCAACAATGTAGTATTGATCCTGCACCTTTATGACCATCGTAGCCTTTGGGATAATACCCGACGAGGTTATGTAGTATCCTTTCCTCTGAATATCCTCAAAGCCCTCCGAAACCCTCTTGTTAGTGCTTTTAACGTGTGTCGCGGTAAAGCTTGAGTTGGTTACCAGTGAAACAATCCTTTCGGGCGTGTAGTCCTTGTTATCCTTGAACGTCTCGTTCAGGCTGTTTATCGATACAGCCATTTCCGCGAGCTGCTCGCTTGCATTTGAACGCATTATCGGCGCAAAAATAATAAGCAAAAGCGAGATAGAAACAGTCGCAGAGATAAGCATGACCATAAAAAACATAAATGAAAGCTTAAATTGCAGGGTGGTTTTCATATTCAGCCCTTTCCTCCCATATCAGCAGCCTTACACCTTGACCGCCTTGTAGCCCAGACCCCTCACGGTCACAATGCTGAAATCCTTGCATTCGCCGTATCTCTCACGCAAACGCTTGATATGCACATCTACCGTTCTTTCGTCAACTTCCTTTTCCATGCCCCACAGCTCGTCAAGCAGCTGACGGCGCGTGAAAATCTTGTTAGGGTACGAAAGCAGCTTGAACAGCAGCATAAACTCTTTTGAGGGTATCGTCTCCGCGCCCTTGCCGATATTGACCGTCTGCGCATCATAATCAAGAATGCTGTTTCCAATGACAAGCGAATGCTCCGAAGCCATTTTTGAACGCCGCAGCAGCGCACCTACGCGCAGTACCATCTCGTTAATGTCAATAGGCTTGACCATGTAATCGTCAGTGCCCGCAATAAAGCCCTCCTGCTTGTCCTCAAACGTCTCCTTCGCAGTGACCATAAGTATCGGCAGGTCATAGTTTGCACGCCGCAGCTGCCTCGTCAGCTCGTAGCCGTCCATATTGGGCATCATAACGTCTGAAATGATAAGGTCAATATTCGTCTTTTCCATTACGTCAAGAGCCTCAACACCGTCATTTGCCGTGTGGCACGAGTATCCGTGCTGCTTGAGCGCCGCGCTCATCAGTTTGCGCAGGCTGGCATCGTCCTCAACAACAAGAATCTGAAACATTCCCCCACATCCTTTCCGCTGCGTAAATGTTGTAAATATCAACTTCCCCAAGTTAGAATTCATTTTACAGCAAAATTATGAACTTGTGATTAAATTTTCCTCTCAAATGCTGTTTTCACCCCAATCTTGTGCAAACTACACAACCAAAGCACCGAAAACGTTTAAGAACTTTGGCGGTTTTGCGAACAAAAAGTTTTTTGTTAAATGCCGATAATTCATATTCGGTTCATTTAGGACTGGTATTATGTATACAACAACAAGAGAGAAGCCTCTCAAAAGACTTTTGGCACTGAGTAAAATCTAAAGTCTGTTATATCTTTTCTGCGATTCCCCAAGTCGCAATAGCAAGGTTTTAGGTTTTACTGAATGTCAAAAAAATCCCTTTCATAATTCCATAAAGAATTAAAGCCTATTCTCACGAATGGGTTTTAATTTTGTCCGCAGACTTTTCTCGCCAGCGGACATTTTTTTAGGAGGATAGCTATGAACGATTTCCCGCAGTTTATGAAATGCGCATCAAACCTTATACCGAAAGACCAGCAAAACACCCCAGACATTGAAGGCTATTACTACACAGCAGCCGACGGCAGCCAGATGGCATTCTGGGAGTATAAAGCAGACCGCGTGTCCAAGGAGCATACCCACGACTATGACGAGTATATGGTGGTCGTGCAGGGAGAGTACACTGTCACCATCAACGGCGAGGAAACCGTCCTGCACGCAGGGGACGAGCTGTTCATACCAAAGGGCGCGCTCCAGGGCGGCAGAGTCAAAGCAGGTACGCGCTCTATCCACGCATTCGGAGGCACAAGGGTAAAATGATACGCATACTCCCCTACACCGAGCAAATGAAGCCGCAGCTTTTCGAGCTTACCGACAAATGCTTCAGACAGTGCGGAAAACTCTTTGAGCCGAACGGGCGACATTCCTTTTATAACGATATAGTCCATAATTTTGTACAGTTCTGGTGCGCGTTTGACGGCGATACTATGATAGGCACATCAGCGCTCAAAAGCCTTACCGAAACAAAGTGCGAGCTTAAAGCGCTCTACCTCGATGAAAAATACCACGGCAAAGGGCTCGGCAGCACTCTCGCACAAACCGCCATAGACTTTGCCCGCCGGCAAGGCTTCACCGAAATATACCTCGACTGTATGTCCACATCGACCGCCGCAGTAAAGCTCTACGAAAAACTCGGATTTCATAAAACCGAGAGATTTAACAAAAATTTTTTTGCAGATGTTTTTATGAAAATGCCTCTTTAAGTGCCGCAAAGCCCTTGCCTGCGCGCTTTCAACTGTCCAAAAGATTTCTCAAAAAATTTTGAAAAACCCCCGAAAATTCATATTCAATTCACACAGGGCTGTTATTATATAGATGTCAAAGGGAGAGAGAACTCCCCAAGACCTAACAAAGTATAGTTTCTTTCGGGCAACCCCAATAACAGTCCGAAGATAATTCGAGATATATTTAAATTTCCCTTTCATAATTCCAATGATTAAATACTTACTTCTTTCGGGAGTGAGTATTTAATCATTTTAGGGCATTTTTTCAGAAAATAAGAGGTAAGATTTGCGTCTTACCTCTTGTTTGTTAACAAAGCAAAGCATAAAAATTAACAAAAAGGTAATTGAACAAATCCCTTTCTTGCGTTACAATACTTTTAGGGATTTGAACAAGCCCCTGAAAGCATTAGAGAGGATTGATAAATAATTATGAGAGTTCAATTTACTGTAACGAACACGGAGTATGCAGAATTACAACAGCTGGCAGCCGCCGCAGGTTATCCTGATGTGCCATCATATTGCAGGGATATATCCCTAAAGGTGCGAACTTATGCTGAGATGTGGAAAGAGATCACAGAAAAAATTGCAGCTATGCCTAGCGGGAAACAGTTTGCGTTGCGTGATTTAATCAAAACTCCTCCTGCCAACCTCGGAAGAAAGCTCTACGATAATCAGAGCTTACTTTCAATAAAGGTAAATTCAAAAAAGGATGCCCTGCATACAAATACGTTTATCAAGTTGTAAAAACAAACAAGAGGTAAGAGCGAATTCTCTTACCTCTTTTATTTTAGCTTATAGCATATTTCCTGCTGTACTCCTCCAGCCTCTCCTCGTAGGTCTTCGTGCCGTTCTTGTGGAGCTTCTCAAGGTACTCGTGCTTTTTGAGGGTCGAGTATTCCTCCCTGCTCGCCAGCAGATATACCGCAATGTTCGAGCAGTGATCGGATATCCTCTCCACGTTTGTGAGTATGTCAATAAAGTGTACACCCACATCTACCTTGCAAACGCCCGATTTAGCGCGGTTTATGTGGATAGACTTCAGATCCTCGACTATCCTGTCCACGACCTCCTCAAGCGGCTCGACCTGGATCATATCCTCGATCTCCATACTCTGCGTAGCCTTTATCGCCAGCGAGATTATCTCCTCTATCGCCGCAAAGGTTATCTTCAGCTCGCGCATAGCGTCCTTTGAGAACGAAGCCTCCGCGTCGTACAAAGCCTCTGCCGTCTCCAGAATATTTATCGTGTAGTCGCCGATTCGCTCAAACTCTGAAATAAGGTGGAAATATGCCGTCACCCTGCGCGATTCGTCCTCGTTCAGATTGCAGTCGTTCAGCTTGATAAGATACTGCCCGACCCTGTCCTCAAGCCTGTCAATAGTGTCCTCGCGCTCTCTGATGTTCTCCGCAAGCTTGGGGTCAAAATCGTCAAGATTGTCATATAACTCCACAACCGCCTTGAAGTTTTTCTGCGCCTGAATGCCCATTGAAACCACAGCCTCGCTCGTCTGCGCAATAGCCACATTGGGCGTAACAAGGAACCTCTCGTCCAGCGTGTCCTCTTCCAGCTCGTCCTCGTCCTCACCGGGCTTGTCCCTTACAGTAAGGCAGGCAAGCTTTTCAAGCGCACCCGCAAACGGTATAAATATGCAGGTGACCACAACGTTGAATATCGTGTGGAAGTTAGCAATGTTGCCCGTCGTGAACTCCTTGTCCCAGAACGACCAGCCCACCGCCGCCTGATAAGAGTAAATAGCAATAAGGAAAATGATAGTTCCTATCAGATTGAAATAAAAATGCAGCAAGCCCGCCCTTTTTGCGTTTTTGGACGAGTTAAGGCTCGAAAGCAAAGGCGTAACGCACGTACCAATGTTCGTACCCATTATTATCGGGAAAGCCGACGCGAACACAATAGCGCCCGAACCCGAAATCGCCTGCAAAATGCCGACAGCCGCCGCACTTGACTGCGTGCAGACCGTAATGACCGCACCCGCAAGTACACCAAGCAAAGGATTTTGCAAAACCTCGAATATCTTCTTGAAAACATCAAGCTCCGCCAAAGGCTCGACCGCAGTACGCATCGTGTTCATACCCGTAAACAGTATCGCCACGCCCATAAGGATAAACCCGATGTTCTTCTTGCGGCTCCTCTTTGAGAACATGATAAGTATGATGCCCGCAATAGCCAGCATCGCCGAAAAGTTCGTCGGCTTAACAAGGTCAATAAAGAAATTGCCGTTTTTAGAGCCTTCCAGCTTTGCCAAACGCAGTATCTGCGCCGTCATAGTCGTGCCGATGTTCGCACCCATTATAATGCCGACCGCACCGCGCAGCTTTAAAATGCCCGCGTTTACCAGACCTATAACAATGACCGTCGTAGCCGTTGACGACTGTACCGCCGCCGTCACCACCGCGCCAAAGAATATCGACGTAAAAATATTGCCCGACATCTTTGCAAGCACCTTTTCAAGCAGCCCGCCCGATGCCTTTTCAAGACCGCTGCTCAGCGTGTTCATACCGAACATAAAGAACGCAAGTCCGCCTACCGCAACCAAGATGTTAAATACACTCAAAACTATTTCCCCTTTTACTTCCTTAAGCCCTTACTTTTGCGCGAATTTTCCCGAAACTATCGCAAAATTCTCGTCGAATCCGTCTATCCGGCACTTGTCCATAGCCGAAAGCGAATTGGAATTTACCGTCTTATCGAAAGCGCCGACGGTAATATTATAATTCTCATCGCCGCCCTCGAATTTTGTTTCTATCTTCTTATCGAGAATATCCTGCGCGTACTTTTTCAGCGTCTGCAATTCACTTCCCGATATTTTCTGCTCCTCGCCCGTCTTTTCGTTGACCGCGCGCCCCGAGTAGTACACCGTGAACTCATCTGCCGCCTGCTTTCGCTGCTCATCAGTCATCTGCTTGTCACTCGGCACACGCTTGAACGTCAGCATCTTCTGTTCGTCCTCACTCTGCGTGGTCGTTGTGTACTGCGTCTGCGTGCCCGTGGGGATCGTAAACTCAGGCTTGCCTGATGAACTGTCACCGCACGATGCAAGACAGACCGCCGCAAGCATTACCATAACAGCACCAAATCTTTTCATTACCTATCTCCCAATTTGCAAAAAACAAGCCAAAGCCCCAAATAATATTTGAGACTTTGACTTTTTTCTCTACCTTTTTCCTGCCACCGTAAGCCTGTTGAGTGCGCGCTTGAGCTTTTTCTCCGCCCTATCGAACTCCTTCTGACTTTCGTGGCGCTTCATTCTTTCCTCCGCGTTCTGCTTTGAGCGCTGCGCCCTTGCAACGTCTATCTCGTCAGCCCACTCAATAGCGTTGGTTACCACAATAACGTCCTCGGGTGATACCTTGATAAGCCCGCCCGTAATCGCAGCCTCTTTCAAAGTGCCGCCGATCTCTATCTTGAACGGCGCAGAAACCAGATTAGCCACATACGGCACATGACCGTGGAGGATACCCACGTTGCCCGATGTGGTCTTTGCTATTATTTGCGTAGTCGTCCCCTCAAAGAAAGTCTTTTCGGGAGTGATTATCTTAATGTTGTACGCAGTCATTTAAAAGCACCTTCCGTGTATGTATCCATTCATCAAAAGAGCCGCGCGTTATTCGCCCTCTGTGTTCTTCTTTGCCTTTTCAACAGCCTCGTCTATCGTACCTACGAACAGGAACGCAGACTCCGGCAGGTCATCGTGCTTGCCCTCGATTATCTCCTTAAAGCCTCTGATAGTCTCCTTGAGCGGAACATACTTGCCCTGATAGCCCGTAAACTGCTCTGCAACAAAGAACGGCTGTGAGAGGAATCTCTGAATCTTTCTTGCACGCGAAACCGTCAGCTTATCCTCGTCCGAAAGCTCATCCATACCCATAATAGCGATAATATCCTGAAGCTCAACATATCTTTGCAGTATAGACTGTACCTTTCTTGCGACCTGATAATGCTCGTTTCCGACGATTTCGGGCGTAAGTATCCTCGATGTAGACTCCAGCGGGTCTACCGCAGGGAAAATACCCAGCGAAGCGATGCTTCTTGAAAGAACCGTCGTCGCATCAAGGTGCGCGAACGTCGTCGCAGGCGCAGGGTCAGTCAGGTCGTCAGCAGGCACATAAACCGCCTGTACAGAAGTGATAGAGCCCTTGTTCGTAGAAGTAATTCTCTCCTGGAGCTGTCCCATTTCCGTAGCCAGCGTCGGCTGATAACCGACCGCAGACGGCATACGTCCCAGCAGTGCGGAAACCTCCGAGCCTGCCTGCGTAAATCTGAAAATGTTGTCTATAAACAAAAGTACGTCCTGTCCCTCAACATCACGGAAATACTCCGCCATAGTCAGTCCCGAAAGACCAACTCTCATTCTTGCTCCGGGCGGTTCGTTCATCTGACCGTAAACCAGCACCGTCTTGTCAAGAACTCCCGACTGCTTCATTTCATAGTACAGATCGTTGCCCTCTCTTGTTCTCTCACCAACACCCGTAAATACGGAAATACCGCCGTGCTGGTTGGCAACGTTGTTGATAAGCTCCTGAATAAGCACCGTCTTGCCTACTCCCGCACCGCCGAAAAGACCTATCTTACCGCCTTTAAGGTACGGCGCAATAAGGTCGATTACCTTTATGCCCGTTTCAAGTATCTCGTTTGAAGCCGTCTGCTCCTCGTATGACGGAGGATCGCGGTGTATCTCCCATCTCTCCTTGGTTTCGGGCGCAGGCATATTGTCAACAGGCTCGCCCAGCAGGTTAAACATTCTCGAAAGAGTCTGCGGACCTACGGGAACGCTTATCGCCTTGCCCGTGTCAACAGCCTGTGTGCCTCTCACAAGACCGTCGGTACTGCTCATAGCGATACATCTTACAACGTCGTCGCCAATGTGCTGAGCGACCTCAACAGTCAGCTTTGTGCCGCCGTTGTCTATCTCTATCGCGTTAAGAAGATTAGGTAAACAGTCCTTTTCAAATCGGATATCCACAACGGCACCGACTATCTGAACGACCGTTCCTACATTTTTGCCTTCCATTTATTTACCGCCTTTCAATACGTTTGATAAAGAATTGGGGGAAACCCTTTTGGAGAAGGGTTATCCCCCAAACCCCTTTCCTAAACCTTTTAATGCTTTTTCGCCATTTGGGTCTTTGACCCAAATAACGAAAAAGTAGTAGAGAGTTCAGAAAAAAAGGTTGAGAAACAACTCTCCCAAGAGAGCCTCCACAACTATTTATCAAGCTTACAATAAGTAGTTTATGTTATTTGCAATCTTCATTTCTTTTTCCTGCGTTTTTTCCAACACCAATAAACAAAGGTGAGTATGAAATAAAAAACTATCGGGATAAGTATGCTCCATTTGAACGAAAAGCTGTAGCCCTTGTCAAGAATGAACTTTTCAAACAGCCACACTATCACATCAACGCTTGCAACAAACACCGCAATGCCCAGCAGCCAAAGCCCTATCTTCTTGCCGAATTCTTTCATATCCGTACCCCCCTGTCAGCCGTCAAACGCTGTCGTTGAGCGTAGCCGAGCTTATCTCTGTCAGCTCCTGCGTTATCTGCGCCTGTCTTGCGCGGTTGTACATCAGCGAGAGATTGCCTATCATCTCGTCCGCGTTGTCCGAAGCCGACTCCATAGCCGCGCGCCTTGCCGCCTGCTCCGATGCGAACGAGTCCACGATAGCCGAGTACAAAAGCCCGCACAGATACGAGGGTATCATTCCCTCAAAAACCTCCTCGGGCGACGGATCGTATATCGGTGTCGCGTGGCGTGTGTCCGCCCACGATGTAAGGTTCTCAACAGGCAGTATCGCCATCTCGCACGGTTCCTGCGTCAGCGCCGAAACAAACGTCGTGTATATAAGGTCAACGCTGTCAAATTCGCCCTTTTTAAAGCGTGCCGCAACGTCCTCTGCAATGTCCATAGCGCCGTACATGCTCATGCCCTCGGCGATCTCGCTGAACGAGTCCGTCACATTGTAATCACGCTTTGAGAAATACTCCACAGCCTTTTTGCCGATAGCCATAATGCTGACTTCCCTGCCCTTTTGCCGCAGGTCATCAGCCTTTGCCGCCGCCTTTTTCAGAACATTCACGTTAAAGCCGCCCGCAAGACCTCTGTCGCCCGCAATGACTATCATCAGCGTCTTTTTCTTTTCAACCTTCGTGGTAAAAACAGATGTAAAACTGCTGTCCTTTGAAATATCGCACATCGCGTTAAAAAGCGTCTCAAAGAACGGCTGCACCGCAATGGCTCTTTCCTTTGCGCGCCGCATCTTCGACGAAGCCACAAGCTGCATAGCCTTTGTTATCTGCTTGGTGCTTTCAACGCTCTTGATGCGCCTTTTTACATCCTTCATATTGGCAGTAGCCATATGTCAGCGCTCCTTACTTTGATTTAAGGAATTTCTCCACATAACTTTTCAGAACTTCCTTGATAGCCTGCTCGTTCTCCTTGGTAAGCTCCTTTGTCTGCGTTATCGAGGAATAAATATCGGGGTGGCTCTCCTCTATCTCTTTGAGCAGGTCTGTCTCAAACTCTCTTATGTCCGCCACAGGTATATCCTTGAGGTAGTTGTTTACCACCGCATATATCATTATCACCTGTTTTTCAACGTCCATCGGCGAGTTCTTGCTCTGCTTGAGGACCTCCACGATCCTCTCGCCCTGTGCAAGTCTGTCCTTGGTGTCTTGGTCAAGGTCAGAGCCGAACTGCGAGAAGCTCTGCAGCTCTCTGTACTGCGAATACAGCAGCTTCAGCGGACCCGAGACCTTCTTCATAGCCTTTATCTGCGCACTTCCGCCGACACGCGATACCGAGATGCCCGGGTTTACCGCAGGTCTTACACCCGAGAAGAACAGCTCTGTCTCCAGGAATATCTGACCGTCCGTGATAGATATAACGTTAGTCGGTATGTACGCCGAAACGTCACCCGCCTGCGTCTCTATGATAGGCAGCGCAGTTATCGAGCCGCCGCCGTTTTCTTTGTTAAGGCAGCACGCTCTTTCAAGCAGTCTTGAATGCAGATAGAAAACATCGCCCGGGTATGCCTCTCTGCCCGTAGGTCTTTTCAGCAGCAGCGACATCGTTCTGTAAGCCACCGCGTGCTTTGAGAGGTCATCATAAACGCACAGTACGTCTTTTCCCTGCAGCATAAAGTATTCAGCCATCGCAACGCCCGCATACGGCGCAATATACTGCAAAGGCGCCATCTCCGAAGCCGTAGCCGATACCACAACGCAGTAGTCCATCGCGCCCGCCTTGGTCAGCGTGTCCACCACGTTAGCCACCGTCGAGCGCTTCTGCCCGATAGCGACATATATACAAATAACATCTTTGCCCTTCTGGTTAATTATAGTGTCCAGCGCGATAGTCGTCTTACCCGTCTGTCTGTCGCCGATGATAAGCTCACGCTGTCCTCTGCCGATAGGTATCATCGAGTCGATAGCCTTTATACCCGTCTGCAAAGGTCTGTTTACCGACTGCCTTGTGATAATACCAAACGCAGGGCTTTCCACAGGTCTGTACTCGTCAGTGAGAATACTGCCTTTGCCGTCGATAGGCACACCCAGCGCGTTAACGACTCTGCCCAGCATAGCATCGCCCACAGGCACAGAAACGATCTTGCCCGTTCTCTTGACGCTTGACCCTTCCGTAATGCCGTCCTCCGAGCCAAGAAGCACGCAGCCGACAAAATCCTGTTCCAAGTTCATCGCCATACCGTATGTACCGTTGCAGAATTCAAGCAGCTCGCCCGACATACATTTTTCAATGCCGTGTACCCTTGAAATACCGTCGCCGACCGTGCAAACCGCGCCGACGTCATCAAGGACCAGCTTTGAACGGTAGTCCTTTATCTGCTGTTTTATCAAACCTGTAATTTCGTCAGGACGTAATTTCATAACATAGACCTAACCTTTCAATTAAATTGCATAGCTCACGGCGCATCATAAGATAGCGCTGTCTATCTGAGCCTTTATCTTGTCAAGCTTGGTTTTCACGCTCGAGTCTATCTGCGTGTTGCCATAGCGCAGCACGATACCGCCGAGAATGGACTTGTCCAGCTTTTCGTGAAGTATCACGCTCTTGCCCGATACCTTTTCCAGCTTGTCAGTCAGCTTTTTCTTAAGTGCCTGCGAAAGCGGCACAGTAGTTGTCGCCGTGACCTCCAGAATGTTCTTTTTATCGTAGTACATCTGCTTGAACAGCTGCATTATCGCAGGCAGGGATTTTATCCTTCCCTTTTGCGTCACAACGCACAGAAAATCCAGCACCGTATCGCTGACCTTTCCCGCAAAAACGCCCTGCAAAGCCTTTTGCTTGTCGTCAAACGGGATAAGCGGCGAATACAGCAGCTCTACGAACTCACCGTTTGAGCCGTCGAAAACAATATCGCAGACCTGCCCAAGCTCTTCATATGTACTCTCAAGCGTACCCTGCTCCTCACACAGCTCAAAAAGCGCCGTACCGTAAACATTTTCAACGCTGTTTGCCATTACACTTCACCCACATTGTCAATGAATTTCTCAATCAGCTTTTCATTGTCCTCGCTGGTCAAATCCTTTTCAACAACAGCCGCTGCCGCCGAGAACGCGATCTGCGAGATCTCGTCCTTGATAGCGTTTACCGCTATCTTCTTTTCGCGCTCTATCTCGTTTTCCGCATTCACGCGTATGCCCTTTGCCTCAACTCTCGCCTCGTCGATTATCTCATCAGCGCGCGCCTGCGCCTTTTTGGTAGCATCTCTGATGATCTCGGCAGACTCTTCCTTCGCCTGACCGATTTTTTCATTATAGTCAGCCTCCAGCTTCTGCGCATTTTTCTCCGCTTCCTCGGCTCTGTCGTAGGAATCCTGAATTTCCTTCTGTCTTTCGCCTACGACCTTGTTGACCTTGTCAAAGAGAAAATGCTTCAGAACCAAAAACAGTATCAGCGTGTTGAGCAAAGTAGCGATTATGGTTGTCAGGTCTATGGACATAAACTCCGTTATATCGCCTGATGCAAGAATCATTTACTTTACCTCCGTTCCTCTGCCGTCAAAGCAGAGCTGTTTTCCTTATTAGAGCTTGCCGATAAACGGATTTGCGAACATAAGGATAAGCGCTACAACGAAAGCGTAAATACCTGTTGACTCCGCCATAGCAACACCTATGAACATTGTTCTCGTGCAGTCGCCCTTTGCCTCGGGCTGTCTTGCGATAGCCTCGATAGTCTTGCCCACAGCGTAGCCCTCACCGATACCGGGACCGATACCTGCTATCATCGCAAGTCCTGCACCTATTGCCGAACATCCTAAAACTATTGCCTTTTCCAACATAATGATTCCCTCCGGTATAAAAGTTTTATTGTTTACTATTTTCAAACCGCATCCGCGGAAAAATAACTGTTTTAGCCTTCTTCAGCCGCCGCGCCGACGTTAACCATCGTCAGCATCGAGAATATGTACGCCTGAATACAGCCCGAGAACAAGTCAAAGTACACCGACAGCACCGCAGGTATACCCACCTGAAATACGCTGAAACCCCACGATCCTGCCGTAAAGCTCAGTCCCACCGCATTTGAAAGCGCCGCAAGCGCGCCGTACAAAAGACTTGTTATGACCATACCGCCCGCAACGTTTCCGAACAGACGGAACGCCATCGACGCAGGCGTAGCTATTTCGCCCACAAGGTTCAGCGGCAGAATAAACGCCACAGGCTGTCCGAAGCTCTTTAGGTATCCGCCAAAGCCGTTCGCCTTTATCTTGTGGAACGTTATCAGCGCGAAAGTCATCAGCGCCCACGTGCCCGTCACATTGATGTCCGCCGTCATCGAGCGCAAGCCAATCATGCTCACCAGCGCACCCAGCAGCGCAAACACCAGCAGCGTCGCAATGTAAGGCGCGTAGAACATCATCTTTGGTCCCATATTTTCCTTGACAAGACCGTTTACGAACTTTACAAACATCTCCGCAACGATCTGTCTTTTCTTGTCGGGTATCTTTTTCAGTCCGCGCGTCAGCCACAGACACACCAAAAGCACCGCAACTATAATGATCCAGCCCGTCACCACCGTCTCGGTGATACGGATAGGTCCTATCTCAAATACGACCTTCGGACCCTGACCGATACCGTCCATTCAGTCACTACCTTTCTTTTTTATGAACAATTCCTTTGCCGTCAGCACTATCCGCGGAAAGAACTGTGGCATCAGAATACCGATTACATTCAGCAAATGCGTCAGCATCGCAAACGCACTCAAAGCGAAAAGCCCCGCATAGCGTACACCGTAGCATACAAGCATCACCCGCTTGCCCTTTGCCGCGTCAAGCTCCACAGCCCTCTCGCAGCACCGCGCAAGGTAAAAGTAGCAAGCCGCCACATAGCCGTAGCCCACCGCAAACCCCGCAAGCGTGGGAATGTCAAACCCCCATATCAGCGTTACCGCCCAGCAGACAGCCGTCATCACCGCCATAGGAACGAGCAAACTGCGTACCAGCTCGCGCAGCGGCGACTTTTCTTTCATGCCCATACGCACTCGCCCTTTCTTCCATAATATGACGTTTTTACGCTGTCAAAGCTGCACATATGCGTTCGCCCGCATCCTTAATAAGTATAACATTTTTCCGCACGATTTTAAAGTGTCCCGCCCTACTGTTAAGATATATTTTACCTCTTGTTTACATCGCATACACATTCTCCGTACAAAAAAAGAACGGCTCTGCGCCGTCCTTTTCGCCGTATCATCTTGTAACGTTGTCCACAACGTCTTTAGCCGTGCTTGCCGTGTCATCAACGACTCTCTTTCCGCCGTCGATAACATCATCGACCGTGCTGCCTACACGTTCAGGTATAGTCTTTGACGAGTCATACATACTGCTTTCGGAAGAGTAGTAGGAGCTGTCCGTCGCAGCCATAGAGCTGTCGGGGTTGGAGTCAACGTTGTCCTTGCTTGCACAGCCCGTAAAAGCCGCGCAGCACGCCGCAGCCGCCAAAACGAGCGTAAAAGTCTTTTTCATACACGCTTTCCTTTCAAGTTTTATTGCCAAATCAAATTGACTAAAACTATTATTGCACGCATTTTCAAAAATATTCACAAAAAAACGGAAGCTGTGAAAGCCTCCGTTTTATCGCATTATTTAATACCCAGGAACTCAAAGTACTGTTTCTTGGGCATATTGTTCTCATTCACCGTCGCGTACTTTCTCTGCGCGCCCTGCGACAGCACATAGTAAACTCTGTAACCGCCCTTGCCGTCAGGCTCCCAGCCAAACTCTGGGATAGTACCTCTCGTGCCCTTGTTTGAGATAGTCTTTTCAATACCCTTTTGCTTTAGCGTAAAGAATTTCAGCTCAATGTCCTCACCGTAAGGCACAACGCAGATCTTTATCCTGCCCTTATCGTTGTCCTGAATATCGTAAAGTACCAGCTTGTACTTTCCGTCAGGCGAGATAAGATTCTCATCACGAGTCATATCGACCAGCCTGTTCCACTGCGTCTCGTCGTTGTAAATGTTGAATACCTCCTCGTTATCGGGAAGATTCTGGTCAAGCACCGTAGTAACGCTCGAGCCGCCGAACAGCATACGCAGAACGAGGAATCCCACAAGACCCAGCACATACAAAAGCAGATATATAGTACCCAGCACGACCTTTGTCGTCTCGTGAACGCCCGAAGCAAAGAAAATTACCAGCGCCACCACAAACGGCGGAACTATAAGTATCCAGTTGCCCCAGTTGAACATTATCAGCGCAAACGTCACAGGCAAAAGCAGAACGCTTACCAGCTTGGTGCAGAATTCGCGCCTTGAGTATATCATAAGTCCCATAAACAGTATGCTTGCTATAAAGTATATAACAAAGAACGTGACCTCTTTGCCCTGCGTAAACTCTATGCTGTACAAAAACGTTGCAAACGTAAGCATAGAAATAACGGCAAAATAGGCAAGGTTAAAAACCGAGACCGTCCTTTTCACCCAGGGATTTGAAAGAAAATCAGACATTTTGCTACCCCTTTTCAAATGTATAAATTTAGTCCTAAATTCTATTTTATACGATATCGCCGAAAAAATCAAGGCTTTTTTCAAGAATTGTTTAAATTTGTGTCCTTAAAGCGAACAAGCAGCAGTTATATCACCGAGATAAACTCCGCAATAATGCTGTTTGACAGCAAAAAGCCGCGCGGTGTCAGCCGTATGCGCCCGCCGCCGACCTCGCAAAGTCCGCCCTTTTCGAGCATTTGCGCCTTTTGCAGTATTTTGCCGCAGTCCGCACCCAAGCGCACAAGACTGTCCGTCTCTATCCCGCGCGAAAGCCGCAAGCCAAGCATTATGTACTCCTCAAGCCCGTCGGGGTTTTCCTCATCAACAATTTCCGCCTGCACGTCGCCCTGCACAAAAGCGTCCACATCACGCGGACAATAGTACCTCTTGCCGCCGAAAAACGAGTGTGCCGACGCACCGATACCTATGTAGCTTTCGCCCGTCCAGTATTTCAGATTGTGCCGCGACTCAAAACCGCGCTTTGCAAAATTTGATATCTCGTACTGCGCAAAGCCCGCTTTTTCAAGCTGCTCCACCGTCTGCAAGTACATATCGCTCATCGTATCATCGTCAGCCATTTCCTTGCGCACCTGCTCGCAGTCGAACCTCGTTCCCTGCTCAATCTTGAGCATATACGCCGAAATATGCGTTATCGGCAGACTTGTCAGCGTGTCAACGCTCCTTTTCAGACTTTCCACCGTCTGCGATGGCGTTCCGAGCATTATATCGCACGATATGTTCTCAAACTCCGCCGTCCGCGCGTCATACACCGCCCTTTTCGCCCTTGCGAAATCGTGCAGCCGCCCGAGTCTTTCAAGCTCGCCGTCATTTGCCGACTGTACCCCGAACGAGAGCCTGTTCACACCCGCCTCGCGCATCTGACACAGCTTGTACAGATCCACTGTGCAGGGATTTGCCTCCATCGTCACCTCGGGCGAATGTACATTAAAGCATTCGTTCACCACATCAAGTATCTGCCGTACCTGCCGCGCATAAAGAAGCGACGGTGTCCCGCCGCCGAAATAAACCGTGTCAATATCAATGCCCTTTCCCTCAAACCGCCGCAGATTGCGCAACACCGCGTCAACATAACTCTGTGCAAGCCCCTTTGAGTACCCCACCGAGTAAAAGTCGCAGTACGGGCATTTTCGCGCGCAAAACGGTATGTGTATGTAAAGTCCCGTCATAGCTCTTTGTCCTGCGTGTCGTCAAAAGCGTTGTCAATGTACCCCTTTGTCTTTTCGCTGTTTGAACGGAACTTTTCAAAAGCCTTTTTAAAACCCGCCCTTGCAAGCCATACAAGATACATCAGCAAAAATATCAGCGCAATATAAACAATAAATTTTACCTGCTCGCGAAACGCCAGCGTAAAGTACTTTGACCGCTTTTCCAGCAGCGACTTCACTCTCGGGTGAACCAGCAAAAACGCAGGTATCGCCAGCACACCGCTGTACGCAATAGTGCAGGTTATCCCCAGCATCGCATCCTTTGCAGGCAATGGCGAAAATTTAAAGCCCGCCGCAAGTACATACGCCGCAAACAGCAAAAGCGCAAAGTCCCTTGAAACATTTGCGTACATCTCAAAGATAACAGGTATCACAAAGCACCCGCAAATGCCGAAAATAAGGGAATATTTCATTGACCTTTTCAAGCTGTCCATTAGCCGTTCTCCCTTTTGGAAAGTCTCCCGCCGCGTCAGATCACCTTTCTGATGACCAGTATCATAAATATGATATTCACCAGCGCAAACATCAATGCAAATATCCGCAGACTCGTTATGTACATCTGCGTGGGGAACACCCTGCTTCGCTCAACACCTTTGAGCTTTGCGCTCCATGCAGTCAGCGTGAACCATCTGAAAAAGCCTATCTTGAAAAACAGCGCCGCCGCTATCGCAATGTCACACAGCGGAAAAACCAGCGTCATCGCGTAGTAAGACTTTATGTCCGCCAGTGCCGCAGGTGCCTTGATGTAAAAGAATAAAAACACCACCGCACAGCACACCAGTACCGAGCTTAATAAAACGTCTGCCGTGTTGCGCCTGCCAAGCTCGCTGACAGCGCCCTCACGCAGCTTTTCCCTTTTCTGTTTTCCCATAATTTCCCTTCCGTTTCTTTTGTACTTTTTAAATTTTATTTTCTATCCACCGCGAAACATCGCTGTCTGCGTGTTTTAAAACAAACTGCACGACATCGCCCTTGCGCAGTATCTTCTCCGCAAGCGCCCCGTCAAGCCTGTCCAGAAACTCCGTAATGTCCACCTGCGATTTGCTTCTGATACCTTTCAGCAGCAGCGTGTCTTTTATCTTTCTTTCCGCCTCGCTCTTTGGGTATCCCTGCCCGAACGGCTCGCAAAACACCGCCTCTACGGTCTTTTCAAAATTGTCGTATCCGCCCCAGGTGTAATCCTCTCCAAGCGGCAGCGAAACAGCGTTGCCGTTATTTATCTGACAAAACAAATACGCATCCTTCGGAGTCGGCGCATATCCGCACAGCACACCCGGAACGCTGTTGCACGCAAGCATCATGCCCTGTCCCGATGAACAGCCCGTAACAACAAAGTCCACCGCACCGCTGCCCAGCAGCAGCCCGATAAGCAGAGCAATCTCCACATAGCTGAACTTTTCCGTGTCTGCGACCCCGCAACCGAAATTTATCACCTCGGCATCGCGCGCGTACCTCTTTACAGTCTCATAAATAAAGCTGTTTTTGTGCGCCTGCGAGCTTGCCTGTATCACCGCAATTTTCAATGCCTTCTCCTTGTCAGTCATCAAGCTTGAGTACCGACATAAACGCCTCCTGCGGCACCGATACCGACCCCAGCTGGCGCATACGCTTTTTGCCCTCTTTCTGCTTTTCCAGCAGCTTTTTCTTTCGCGTGATGTCACCGCCGTAGCACTTTGCAAGCACGTCCTTGCGCAAAGCCTTTATCGTCTCACGGGCAATTATCTTTCCGCCGATAGCCGCCTGTACAGGCACCTCAAACAGCTGCCGCGGAATATTCTCCTTGAGCTTTTCCGTAAGCCTTCTTCCGCGCGCGTAAGCCTTCTCCTCGTGAACGATAAACGACAGCGCGTCGACCACCTCGCCGTTGAGCAAAACGTCCAGCTTGACCAGCTTTGACGGCTCGTAGCCCTTCATCTCGTAGTCAAACGACGCATAGCCCTTTGTCTTTGATTTGAGCGCATCAAAGAAATCGTAAACTATCTCGTTGAGCGGCAGAATGTAGTGCAGATCGACCCTGTTCGTGTCAATGTACTTCATGTCCTTGAAGCTGCCGCGCCTGTCCTGGCAAAGCTCCATAATGTTGCCCACAAACTCGCTTGGCGAGTAAATGTGCGCGTTCACCACAGGCTCCGCCGCCGACGCAATAAGCGCAGGCTCTGGGTAGTTCGTCGGATTGTATATCATCTCCGTCTCGCCGTTTGTCAGCGTGACCTTGTAGGTAACGCTCGGCGCAGTCGTGATAAGGTCAAGATTGTACTCTCTTTCAAGCCTCTCCTGTATTATCTCCATGTGCAAAAGCCCCAAAAATCCGCAGCGGAAACCAAATCCCAGCGCGACCGACGTTTCAGGCTCAAACGAAAGCGAAGCGTCATTTAGCAGCAGCTTTTCCAGCGCATCACGCAGATCGCCGTACTTCGCACCATCAGCGGGGTAAATACCGCAGTACACCATCGGATTGACCTTCTTGTAGCCCGGCAGAGCCTCTTTGCAGGGGTCAGCCGCATTCGTAACCGTGTCACCCACGCGCGTGTCGCCAATGTCCTTTATAGAAGCCGCAATGTAGCCAACATCGCCCGCGTGCAGCTCACCAACAGGCACAAGGTCTTTTGCGCCCATGTACCCTATCTCTACCGTCTGGAACTGCGCACCCGTCGCCATCAGCTTTATCGTGTCGCCGACCTTGATGTGTCCGTCTTTCACGCGGCAGTAGATTATAACGCCTTTGTACTGGTCATAGTAGCTGTCAAATATCAGCGCCTTCAATGGAGCATCATCATCGCCCTTTGGCGCAGGAATGTCCGTAACAATGCGCTCCAGCACCTCTTTGATGTTCGTGCCCATCTTCGCCGAGATGCGCGGCGCGTCCATAGCAGGTATGCCGATAATATTCTCCACCTCGTTGCACGCCCTCTCGGGGTCAGCACTGGGCAGATCTATCTTGTTTATAACAGGCACGACCTCCAGATCATGCTCGATTGCAAGATATGTGTTAGCCAGCGTCTGCGCCTCAATGCCCTGCGACGCGTCAACTATAAGTATCGCACCCTCGCACGCCGCCAGAGAACGCGACACCTCATAGTTGAAGTCAACGTGACCCGGGGTGTCGATAAGGTTGAAAATGTACTCCTCACCGTCATCAGCGCGGTACTTCATACGCACCGCACGCGCCTTTATGGTAATGCCGCGCTCACGCTCAATGTCCATGTTGTCAAGCAGCTGGTCCTCCATCTCGCGCAGCTCTACCGAGTCGGTGAGTTCAAGTATCCTGTCTGCAAGCGTGGACTTGCCGTGGTCTATATGTGCAATTATGCAGAAATTACGTATCTTGTTCTGGTCCATTCAAACTTTCCTCTCAAAATTATAGCCTACCCGCCCATAATAAAACAGTATACCACATCACCGCCCCAATGTCAAACAAAAAAAGCTGTACGTTTTCGTTGCGCACAGCTTTTCTGACAGGCTGCCATAGGCAGCACCTTAATTATTCATTATTATTTATTCACTATTCACTATTCATTTAGTATTCGCTTCAGCGAATACGCTTATCTCTCTTCTCCCATAAAGAACAGCGCCAGCGTACCGGGTCCCGAGTGCGAGCCTATGACCGTGCCCGTGTAGCAGATCTTCACATCAGTCTGCTTGCCAAAGCGCTCTTTCACGAGCTTTTCGACATACTCTGCGTCCTCTCTTGTGTCGCCGTGGCAAATCATCACCACAGGGTTTTCCCAGCCGCCGACTCTTTCCTGCATCATGTCCACCAGCTTGTTGAGCGACTGCTTTCTGCCCCTTACCTTGCCCAGCGGGATAAGATGTCCGTCGTTGTCAACGTGCAAAAGCGGCTTGATACCCAGCAGAGTGCCCGCAAACGCAGCCGTCGCGCTCACACGCCCACCGCGGCGCAGGAATTTGAGGTCATCCACCGTAAAAACGTGGCAAAGATGCAGCCTCGTAGCCTCCAGCCACTTTGCCAGCTCATCAATGTCCATACCGCTTTTCTTCTTCTCATCAGCCTTGTACAGCAGCAAGCCCTCGCCCGTAGATGCACAAAGCGAGTCAATGCAGATTATCTTCGCATCAGGGTACTTTTCCAGCAGATTGTCGCGCGCAATGCACGAACTGTTGTAGCTTCCGCTCAATCCCGACGAAAAGCCCAGATACAAAATATCATAGCCCGCAGCTATCTCCTTTTCAAATATCTCCTCGTATGTAGAGGGCGCTATCTGCGCCGTTTTGGAAACCGCACCCTCTCTGAGCTTCTTGTAAAAGCTCTCCATCGGCAAATCACCGTCACAGTAGTTTTTGCCGTTCATCTCAAACGTCAGCTTGAATATCTCAACGTCCATTCCCGCGAGCAGCTCATCCGACAGATCGGCAGTCGAATCCGAGTACAGCTTGTAAGGTCTTTTGTCAGCCATTGATACACACTCCCACACCCAAAAATAATGTATATTTGATTTATTATACCATAGGTGCAAAGGGTTTGTAAATTACTTAACGGCAACAATTGTAAATTTTTTGTTAACTCACGCTATCGACACCGCCGTGCGCACCGCAAAACCGCTGCCCGCACATTCAAGATACAGCTTTTTGCCGCACCCCTCAAGCATCTTGTCGCTGATAAGGTCCTCTATCCTGCCGCACACCAGCTTTCGCACATCTCTCGCCGAACCGTTCTGTGCGCAGACCTGCCGCGCCGCAGCCCTCGCCGCAGCCTTTGAGTAGCCAAAGTCGTACCCCAGCTGCGCCATGCGTCCCGCCAAACCGTCAAGCTCAATGCAGGCTATCCTTTCAAGGCTCTTTTCGTCAAGCTGGCTGAACACTATCACCTCGTCAATGCGCCCTAAAAGCTCGGGTGACATAAACTTTTTCAGCTCACCCGTCACCACCTTTTTCATCTCCTCGCCGCGCCGCCCGTCCTGCGCAAACCCCACTGTCTTTTTCTCGCAAAAAGCCTTCACACCGACGTTTGAGGTCATAATCACCAAAACATTTGCAAAGCTGACCGTCCTGCCCGCCGTGTCCGTCAGACTGCCCTCTTCAAGTATCTGCAAAAGTATGTTGAAAATATCAGGGTGCGCCTTTTCTATCTCGTCAAGCAAAAGCACGCAGTACGGCTTGTTTTTCACCTGCTCCGTCAGCTGACCGCCCTGCTCGCAGCCCACATACCCCGGCGGCGAGCCTATCAGCCGCGAAACGCTGTGCCTCTCCATATATTCGCTCATATCAAGCCTTATCACCGCGTCCTCGCGGCAGAAGAACTCCCTTGCAAGCTCCTTTGCCAAAAGGCTCTTGCCCACGCCCGTGTGTCCTAAAAATACAAAGCTGCCGATAGGGCGTTCGCTGCTTTTCAGCCCTGCCCTGCATCGCCTTACCGCACGGCAAAGCGAGGTGATAGCCGCGTCCTGCCCTATCACCCTTTCACGCAGGTTCTTTTCCAGCTCTGCAAGCCGCGCTGTGTCGCTCTTTGCAAGCGCACGGCAGTCTATCCCCGTAAGGTCAGATACCACGCTCTCCACCTGCTCGCGCGTCACCTCGGGCTTTTGCCGCAAAGTCCCCGTCACAAGCGCAAGATACCTCTCACGGCTTATCCTGCCGCTCACATAGTCGTCAAACGCCGTGCAGTCCGCACCCCTTGCACTGCGCGCCTTTTCGCTCAGAACCGTGCAGGCGCACGCCTCGTCAAGAATATCTATCGCCTTGTCAGGAAAGAACCTCCCCGTCACATACCGCTTTGCAAGCCCGACCGCGTGCTGTATCACCCCGTCTGGTATCTGTACCCCGTGGTGCTGCTCGTAGCGCTTTTTCAGACCGCCGAGTATCTCGCACGTCTGCTCCGCCGTCGGCTCACTGATGATGACTTTCTGAAAGCGCCTGTCCATCGCACTGTCTTTCTCAATAGTCTTTTTGTACTCCTCAAACGTCGTCGCCCCGATAAGCTGCAAGCCCCTGCGCGCAAGCTGCGGCTTGAGTATGTTCGCCGCGTCGATAGCACCCTCCGCCGCGCCCGCACCCATAATGTTGTGCAGCTCGTCTATAAAAAGTATCACGTTGCCTGCCTTTTCCGCCTCCGCAAGACAGTCCTTCAGCCTCTCCTCAAAGTCTCCGCGGTACTTTGCACCCGCCAGCAGCAGCGTCAGGTCAAGCGCGAAAATCCGCTTTGAGCATAGCATATCAGGCACATCACCACTCATTATCCTTACCGCCAGTCCCTCGACCACCGCCGTCTTGCCGACACCTGCCTCACCCACAAGACAGGGATTGTTCTTTGTCCTGCGGCACAGTATCTCCATTATCCGCCTCATCTCGCTATCGCGGCAGATAACAGGGTCAAACTCCGCAGCAGTGCGCTGCTTTGTCAGCTCCCTGCCGAACTTTTCAAGTGCCTTTAGCTTGACTCCGCCGCCAGCCGTCTTTGCCGCAATGTCAGCCGCCGTGCATTCGCGGCAGATAAGCTCGGGCTTCACACCGCACGCCCCCATCAGCCTGTACGCGCTGCAAAACCTGTTCGCCGCCATCGCCCCGAGAATGTACTCCGTCCCCGTCTTTGTCTCACCGCACAAACGCGCCGTTTTCTGCGAGCTTTCCACCGCACCGCGCGCGTTCACCGTCAAGTCCGAAAGCCCCGTGCGGCAGGGCGTGCCCTTGCCCACAGACTTTATAATCTCGCGCTCTACCATGCTCGGCACGATCCCGTATCGCATCAGTACCGCACTCGCCGCACTTCTGTCAAGACTTGCCGATGCAAGCAGCAAATGCTCCGTTCCGACATAGGTATGTCCAAGCCCTCCCGCAAGGCTCACCGCCAGCCGCACCAGCTTAACAGCCTCCTTTGTGAACGAGTTGTTTTCAAGCCATTCAGCATTCATTCAAAACACGACCTTCCATTTAGAGATAAGAAGTAAGAGATAAGAAATAAGAGATAAGATGTAAAAAGTAAGAAATATGATGTGCTTTCAAAAGTATTGACACCTGTTAACCATTGTATGCAAAGGACAAAATCAGCTTTCATAAAAAAATCGCTCAAATGCCTGTCATGCTTGACACCTGCATCGAAAGGTGTTATAATCTGTGAGTACACGGGACTATCGAAAAATAATTAAAAAGGGGAAATACCGAATGTTTGCATTTGAAACCTATCAGGGCGCATTGAGCCTTTTCGGGCAGCTTGGTTATGTCGGACAGAACAACTGCATTTTCTACGCAACCAATGCCGTACCCACCTCGGCGCTGATGTTCGGCGCAGTCGGCGGAGCAGTTTACGGAGCAAGAAGTGCCGCCAATAACAGAAATTGGGCAGGCTATCTGCTCAACGTCAATGAAATGGGCTTTGGAATAATCCCGCTTGAATCCACTAAAGCCTTCGGCGTCAAGCTTGAAGACCTCGCACTGCGGTTTGACGAATTCTTTTATATACCGTATCAGCAGCTGATGTCAGTAACGATCAAAAAATACTCTATCGGTTCATCAATAAAGCGCCTTATAATTGAGGTAGCCAACGCACCGAAATTTGACCTTCTCGTGCAGGTAAAGCAAAAAAAGCTGCCCTATCACGAGGGCTGCTTCAAAACCTTCTGCGATTTTTACGGCAATTAATAGATAAGCATTTAAGCGGGAAATACCGCTGTAAATAAAACAAAGGGGAGACCAATATGTTTGAATTTGAAACACTTGAAGGGGCAATGGCTTGCTTTTCGCAGGCAGGCTTTGTCGGACAGAACAACTGCATTTTCTATGCCACAACAGCGCCTGTAAGCGGCGGCTTTGTCGGCGGTATGCAGGCAGCACAGAACGGACGCGCGTGGGCAGGCTATCTTGTCAATGTCAACGAGAACGGCTTTGGCATACTGCCTCTTGACAGAACGCAGCACAAATTGAGAGTGCTTATCGAGGACCTCACACCGCGCTATGACGAGTTCACCTTTATACCCTACCAGCAGCTTGTCGAGGTAAAGATAAAGCGAATGGGCTTGAGCAGCGCCGTAAAGCACGTCATCATCAAAATATCCAATGCACCGCAGTACGACCTTCAGGTACTCACCAAAGAGAAAAAGCTCGCCTATCAGGAAGCAAACTTTGCACGCTTCTGCGAGTTCTACGGCAAGAAATAATCAACCCAAACAGTTTAACAGAAACTCTGCACACCGCAGGGTTTCTTTTTTGTAACCCTTTTCCCCCACAGTCATATAATGTAACATAAGGCGCAGCAAAAACGCCTTAAATACAAACAAAGGAGACTTTCATTATGTGTGGAAATAACGGCTGCTGGTGGATAATCATCCTTATCCTCATCATCTCTTGCTCCGGCTGCAACGGCTGCGGACTTGGCAATAACAACAACGGCTGCGGCTGCGGCTGCAACTGAAACGAAAAAAAGGAGAGCGAAAGCTCTCCTTTACATAAACCAAAGAGGTAAGAGTGTGCGCTCTTACCTCTTATTTCTTACCTCTTACATCTTAAAGGCACTCGACCTTTATCTCACTATCAGCGGCGGTGATACCAAACGCCGTTATGCCCGTATCTCCCTTATCCACAATAAACTCGCTTATCCTGTCCTCGACCTCGCTTCTTATCACGCGGCGAATGTCTCTCGCACCGAGCTTTTGGTTGTACGACTTGTGCGCAATAGCCTTCAGCACGCCCTCGTCATAGCGCAGCTTGATACCGCGTTCGCCAAGCGGCTGAGCGATCTCGCCGAGCATAAGGTCAGCTATCTTCGCATAGTCCTCCTCGGTAAGCCTGTTGAATACGACCACCTCGTCAACTCTGCCGATAAATTCAGGGCGCAGGAACTCGCGCAAAGCCTTCATTGCCTTGTCGTGCGCTATCTCGTTGTCCGTCTTGTTAAAACCAACACCCGTGTCCTTGTCAGTCGAACCCGCATTTGAGGTCATAACGATCACCGTGTTTTCAAAGTTGACATCTCTGCCCTGCGAATCGTGTATCGTACCCTCGTCAAGTATCTGCAAAAGAATGTTCATAACGTCTGGGTGCGCCTTTTCGATCTCGTCGAAAAGCACCACGCTGTACGGCCTGCGCCTTACCTTTTCAGTCAGCTGACCCGCCTCGTCAAAGCCTACATATCCAGGAGGCGAACCTATCAGCTTTGATACCGAGTGCCTCTCCATGTATTCCGACATATCAACTCTTATCAGCGGCTCTGTCGCGTCAAACAGCGTCTCGCCCAGAACCTTGACAAGCTCTGTCTTGCCCACACCCGTAGGACCCACGAATATGAACGATGCAGGTCTGCGCCTCTTTGTCAGCTGAACTCTCGTGCGCCTTATCGCGTTTGCGACCTTTTCCACCGCCGCGTCCTGCCCGATTACCCTCTTTGACAGCTCGTCTTTCAGACTCTTTATCTTCTCAAATTCGCTCTGCGAGATCTTGTTTGCTGGTATCCCCGTCCACAGCTCAATGACCTTTGAAATGTCCCCGTCAGTGACCTGTACGTTTTTCAGCTTTTCCTCGACCTCTTTGAGCCTGTTCTCAATGCGCGATATCTCCGCCTTTTCCGTGGCAAGTATCTCATAGTCCGGGTCTGTCTTTTCCTCGTACATCGCCACAAGGTCAGTGTGCTTTTTCAGCTCGTCATTTAGCCTGTCAAACTCCGCAATCTCGGGAGTGTTTATGCTCGCACACGCGCACGCCTCGTCAAGCAGGTCAATAGCCTTGTCTGGCAAAAACCTGTCATTGATGTATCTTTCCGACAGCACCGCGCACTCGCGCAGCTTTGCATCACTTATCTTTACGCGGTGGAAATTCTCGTAGTACCCCCTTATACCCTTGAGGACCTCAAACGTCTCCTCCACCGTCGGCTCGCCCACGCTCACAGGCTGAAAACGCCTTTCAAGCGCCGCGTCCTTTTCAATATACTTGCGGTACTCCTTGAACGTCGTCGCACCTATCACCTGAATCTCACCGCGCGAAAGCGAAGGCTTTAGAATGTTCGCCGCGTTCATCGTACCCTCCGAGTCGCCCGTGCCGACAAGCGTGTGTACCTCGTCAATAAACAGTATTATGTTGCCCTGCTTCTTGACCTCCTCCACAAGTCCCTTGCACCTGCTCTCAAACTGTCCGCGGAACTGCGTGCCCGCAACCAGCGCCGTCAGGTCAAGCAGATAAACCTCCTTGTCCTGCAAGTGAAACGGTACATCGCCCGCAACTATCTTCTGCGCAATACCCTCTGCCACCGCGGTCTTGCCCACACCGGGCTCACCGATAAGGCAGGGGTTGTTTTTCTGCCTGCGCGAAAGAATGTGTATTACTCTTGATATCTCTTTGTCTCTGCCGATTATCCTGTCAAGCTCGCCGTTTCGCGCCCGCTCCGTAAGATTCGTGCAGTAGTTGTCAAGGAATTTGAGCTTTGCCTTTTTGTCCTTCTTGTCCTTTTTGTCCTCCTTGACCGATTTCGCACCGTCTTTAGCCGCCTCTGCCGCCTGCTCTGCGCTCTTTGAAAGCTCGCCCGCAAGGTTTCCCAGCAAGCCGCCTGCCTTTCCCATCTCACCGAAAAGGCTGGACAGAAAATCAGGCATAGTGCCGCTTCCGCCCATCTCAAAATCCTCGCCCTCGGGCACCTCTGCAAGCTGCTCGCTCATCGCCTGTATCTCTTCTTCGGAAATACCCATCGACTTGATGTAGTCGTCCACCTGCGGCAAACCAAGCTCCTTTGCGCACACAAGGCATAACCCCTCGTTTTTCTTCTCCTCGGGTTTGTTTGGATTTATCTGTGAAATAAATACCACAGCAGGTCTTGTGTGGCACCTTGAACACATCATCATAAAAACATTTCTCCTTTCGCTTTTGTCTATCTATAGAACCATCTGAAAAAGTACTTGAATAAATAAGTGTTGTCAATAATATCCGTGTTGATCTTGCCGAGCTGATTTTTTGACGACTCTACGATAAGGCTGACCACATACGCCGCCAGCACCACATACGCCAGACCCTTTACAACACCCAGCGCCAGACCGCCAAAGCTGTTTGCCGCAGAAACTATCTTTATCCTGCTCAAAAAGCCCATTATCTTCACGACCACCGCAAGCACCGCCGAAACCACGACCGCAGTCACAATAAAGATTATCGCTCCCGCTATCATCGTCCCGAACGGGCTGACGTACTCTTCCTCGATTTTTACAGCCGCCGCGTGCTTATCCTTTGGCACAAGCATCTTTACGAACTTCACCAGCGCCGTGCGCTCGTTTTCAAGTCCGATGTTCATAAAGCTGTCCCTGCCCTGCTGACTGTCGCTTGTCAGCTTGAGTATCTTTCCGAAAAGCTCGTTATCAAGATAATCCTCAAAGTCCTTTATCACCTTGTCCACCACAGCGCTGTCAATACCCTTGCTGCCCAGCATACTGCGCATGTTCACCACAACGTCGCCGTCTTTGAGTATCACCTCGCGCAGATCGTCATTGCTCACCTTCAGCGGCAAGCCCTTTTTGCGCAGGTCTGTCTCCATAACATTGACCACGTCAAACTTTTCTATCTTGCTTTCTATCCTGCTTACAGCCTTGTCTCTGGCAACCGCGTTGTATGCGTGAGTCGCCAGCATATACGCCGCGCAGAATGCGACTATCAGCGCCGCGACTGACTTGAGCATCAGTGCGGCATATTTGAAAAATCCCATAATATAACCCGTAATGCAGGTTATAACGAATATGATGACCACCGATGCATCAAGTAAAACTGTCATTGTTTGACCTCTTTTTTACCGCAGACCTTATGTATCGAACTTCATCTTGTTGATGTCGCGGTATCCGAGAAGATATACCGCCTTGTTCGCATACACACAGTCCACATAGTTATCCGAAACGTTCACCGTCGACAAAAGGTTTCCCTTCGAGTCGTAGCAATCCACCGTTTTCGAGCTGAACGCAATAATGTCCGAATCGCTTATCTGAACCTTCTTTGGCTTACCCTGAATGTCAATTTCAGCGTTCGCGCCTTCCTTCTCGTTCTCACAGTCGTATACCGTAAGCGTACCGTGCGTGCCGATAACGCTGCACGTGTATACCGCCGCGTATCTGTCCGTCATCGCGAAGGAGACAAGCTGGTTTTTGAGCGCCGCCGTGCTTATGACCTTGCCCGATTCATCAAGCTTGACGAACCTGTCATCGCACACTACCCAGTAGTCGCCGTTTTTCATCTTCATCGCCCGCAGCGCAAGACAGTCGCTCAGATCAGCCGTCATCAGCGGTTCCTTGTCCTTGAAATCCACCGAGTATACCGTCGAATCTATCTTGCCGCCCGACGAGGTTATCGTGCTTATGCAGCAGCCCTTTCCGTCATCTGTAAAGCACAGGTCTGTCACGCGCCTTCCGCTTGCCCAGTTGTATATCTCACTGCCCGTCTCGTCATAAAATGTCACATACGCCGAGTATTTCTCCGTCTGCGTCACAACGCCCACGTAGCCGTTTGGTCCTATCTTTGCCATCAGTATCGGGCTGTCGGTCTTTTTGGTGTATACCGAACCCTTTTTGTTCATCACCTGAAAGCTCTTGCCCGCGTTGTCGTAAGCGACCAGCTTTTTTTCATTCACATCAATAACAGGCGCGCTGTAATTGTGCGCAATGCTCTTTAGCTGTTCGCCGTTTGACTTGTAGAAAACCACCCTGTTCACGTCCAGCGTGACCATTATATCATTGCATTGTGTAATACTCGTGATATTTGACTGCGCAACTTTGAGCGGAAAATTACCGCCCTCTGCCTTGCCGTCATTTACAATAGTCTCGTGCGGCTCGTCAAGTATGCCCTCCAGCTTTGGTATCCAGTATTTCGAGCTGATATACACGCCAAGTCCTATCGCCGCAATAATGCCGATTATCACAAGCCGCTTGATGTGCTTTAAGTTCCTGCGCTTTTTCCTCTCCTCGCGAATGTCCGTTACCGTCGCACTTTCGGGAGTTATCTTTTGCTTGATAGCCTTTGCGCTGTCAATGCCCTCGTCCTCGTCAATGTCGGGAATGTCGCCCGCGTCCTCGTCAGCCTCGCTTATCTTTCCGTCTTTCAGACTTAAATACTGAAACGACGGCTCGTCATCGTATTCCTGATACAGATACTCGTCCTGTTCAGCAAGCGGCTCACTATCCTCCTGCGCTTCACTCTGCACAGCCGAAACAGTTATCCTGCCCGCCCTGCGCTCGTCATCATCATCTGCCTGAACCTGCGTGTGCTGGATCTGCATCTGCCTTTCCTGCTCGGCACGCAAAGCCTCCAGACGCTTTTGTTCGCGCACCTGCTGCTCGCGCGCAAGCTCCTGCTGACGTACATATTCAAGCTCGTGCTGATGCTGGCGCTGCACCTGTAAGCGCCTTTCAGCCTCTGCCATTTCAGGCATTCGCGTGTTTTCGGGCATCTCGCGCTGCGAACCTTTCCTGCGCTTTTTTCTGCGCATAGAATCGGGCAGCGGCGCGTTGTAGTCGTTAAACTGCTCTGCACCGACGAAATCGCTTTGCTGCAATATATTATTGTCGTCTTTTCTGTTTTTCTTTTTCACTTTCGCACCGCTCGCCTACGCAAGCGTTCCTCCTTTTACTGACCCTATTCGTAAAACACCCTGTTCAGATACAATCCCTGCGGCGGGACAGTGCGCCCTGCCTTTGTCCTGTCACGGCTTTTCAGTATGCCCTCCAGCTGACTTTCCTGCAGCTTTCCCTCGTTGACGAACAAAAGCGTGCCCACCATGATCCTCACCATATTGTATAAAAACCCGTTTCCCGAAACCGTGAAAATAACAAGCTCGCCCTCGCGCCGAACGTCAAAAGAGTAAATAGTGCGCACCGTGTTTTCCTTGTCGCAGTCCGCACAGCACATGCTCTTGAAATCATGCTCACCCACGAAAACCTTCGCCGCCGCGTCAAGCCTCTTCTCGTCAATGGGGTACCAGCTGCGGTAAGCCGTGTTCATCAGAAACGGATTTTTGTATTCGCTGTTGTGTATCACATACTCATATTCTTTCCCCGCGCAGTCAAATCTTGCGTGAAAGTTTTCGTCAGCCTCCTCGCAGCTCTTGACACCGATGTCATCGGGCAAGCGCGAGTTCATACCGAAAACTATTCCGCGGCAGGTTATAGTCGAACCCGTAAAGAAATTGAGTACATATTCCCTTGCGTGAACGCCCGCGTCAGTCCTTGAGCAGCCTATTACCTCTGTCTTTTCGCCCAGCAGGTCGCTCAAAGCCTTCTCAAAAACCTCCTGTACAGCCAAAGAGTTGTTCTGCCTCTGCCAGCCGTGGTAAGCGCTCCCGCAGTACCATATCGTTACCTTGAAATTTCTCATAGCCTATCCTATTTTGTTTATCACTATCACACCCGCAAAGAACGCAATAAGAAACAGCGTTCCCCACAGGTCAAGCAGCTTTAGCCTGAGCTGCTTCATCTTCGTCCTGCCCTCGCCGCCGTGGTAGCATCTGCATTCCATCGCCAGNNNGGTATCAGCGCCCTCGCCTTTTTGAATATCGACCCCGTCTCCATATCCGCACCGCGCGCCTTCTGCGCACACATTATCTTGTCAGTCTCCTCGATAAGCGTCGGAATAAACCGCAGCGCAATAGTCATCATCATCGCGAACTCGTGTACAGGCACCTTTATCTTTTTAAGCGGCGATAAAAGCCTCTCGATAGCGTCCGTCAGATCAATAGGCGAGGTCGTGTAGGTAAGAAGGCTCGTGCCCGTGATAAGACACAGTATCCTTACCACCATAAATACAGCCGTCTGCACGCCCTTGTCCGTTATCTTTATAAATTTCCACTCAAAGTACGGCGTGCCCGTATGTACAAAAAACAGATTGAGCAAAGCCGTTATGATGATTATAACAAGTATCGGCTTAACGCTTTTCCACATCATCTTCAGCGGTATGCGCGATATAAGAAATACAATAAACGTAAAGCATACGCATACGCCCAAGCCCTTTATGTCATCAGCCATAAACAGCATCACTATGTACGCTATCGTCAGCAGTATCTTCAGCCTCGCATCAAGTCTGTGGACAGCCGATTTTCCGGGGAAATACTGTCCTATAGTTATATCCTTCAGCAATTCATTTCAGTCCTTACACTTTTCCTTATGGGCGCGCCAGAAGCTTCAACAGCAAGTCCTTTGCGTACTTTGTCGTGTAAACATCGTCCTTGATGTCCACCCCCATAGCCTTCAGCCTGTTGAAAACTCTCGTTATCTGCGGCACCGCAAGTCCCATTTCCTCAAGCTCTGCGGCACGGTGAAATACCTTCACCGTGTCGTCATAGCAAAACAGCTTTGCCTTGTTCATAACAAGTATCTTTGACGTGTGCTTTGCAATGTCCTCCATAGAGTGCGAAACAAGCACAACGGTATTTTTCTTTTCCTGATGATACTCTTTTATAAGCCCCAGTATCTGCTCTCTTCCCTTTGGGTCAAGCCCGCTGGCAGGCTCATCAAGTATCAGAACTTTCGGCTCCATAGCCATAACGCCCGCAATAGCCACACGGCGCTTCTGACCGCCCGAAAGCTCAAACGGCGACTTGTCAAGCAGGTCGGCAGTCAACCCGACCATCTTTGCAGTCTCCTTTATCCGCCTGTCTGTCTCCTGCTCATCCAGCCCCATATTTTTCGGACCGAACGCAATATCCTTGTAGCAGGTCTCCTCAAAAAGCTGGTATTCGGGATATTGGAACACAAGTCCCACCTTGAAGCGTACAGGGCGAAGCTTCGCCTTGTCGTCCCACAGCTTTTCGCCGTCAATGTAAACATTTCCCGAGGTAGCCTTTAAAAGCCCGTTGAAATGCTGTATCAGCGTCGATTTACCCGAGCCCGTGTGCCCGATAACGCCGACCATCTCACCCTCGTCTATCTCCAGATTTACGTCGTCCACAGCCACCTTGCGAAAAGGTGTGCCCTCGCCGTAAACGTATGTGAGGTTTTCGGTTTTTATTACTGCCAATTCATTTACTCTCCATTAGGTATCAAAATGCAATGTCTGATGTGTTTATCTGTTCAATCTCGCCGTTTGCTATTTCTACGGCTATGCCGTTTTGCTCGGCTTCGTCCTCTTCCCAATCACAAAGAAAGGTCAGATAGATACTGCCAAAGTCCTCTGCTATGTTATCATACGGCACGATAAGTGCATCGGGCTTGATATGCTCCAGCAGCTGCTCGGGGGTGTCTATATCTGCCCACATATCATTTTCGCCGTAGGAATATTTCAGCTCGTCGTTGTAGAACTCAACCATTCCGTCAAGCATCTGCGGCAAAAGCTGCTGTGCGTTATCGGCAAAAGCCCTATAAACTGCTCTCTGTGCGTCGGTAACTGTCTGCGACTCGTCCTCCGCCTGAATGATAAGTGCAAATTCGTCGTCGAAAATTAATGTTTTTATGTTTCCGTTCCACGAAAAGCCGTCAAATTCAAGTTCTCCAAACAGTTCGTCTTTCATTTTGCTATTTCCCCTTTTAACAGCTTCGCAAGCGCCTCAACGCACTCGTCCTCTGTAATTATCTCATTTGAAATATCATATCCCTGCTTGTGCAGAAAATCCGCTATCTCCGTCACCTGCGGCACGTCAAGACCAAGATTTCGCATAACGTCCACCTGCGAAAAGACCTTCTTTGGCACACTGTCCATTATCTTCTCGCCGCCGTCAATGACCACTACCCTGTCCGCCTGCGCGGCTTCCTCCATGTAGTGCGTTATCAGCACGATAGTAACGCCCTTTTCCCTGTTGAGCATCTTTATCGTCCTCATGACCTCGTTTCTGCCCTTTGGGTCAAGCATAGCCGTAGGCTCGTCAAGCACAATGCAGTCGGGCTGCATAGCTATTATGCCCGCGATAGCAACTCTCTGCTTCTGTCCGCCCGATAGCTTGTGCGGCGCGTGCATACGGTATTCGTACATACCCACCGTTTCAAGCGCCTCGTCAACGCGCCTGCGTATCTCCTTTGGCTCAACACCCAGGTTCTCCAGCGCAAACGCAACGTCCTCCTCAACTATCGTCGCAACTATCTGATTGTCAGGGTTCTGGAACACCATGCCCACACGCTTTCGTATGGGCAGGAGATTTTCCTCGTTGATAGTGTCCAGACCGTCTACCGTCACCTCACCCTTTTCGGGCAGGTTAATGGCATTGATACATTTTGCAAGCGTAGATTTTCCCGAGCCGTTGTGACCCAGAACAGCCACGAACTCGCCCTTTTCGATGTCAAGGTCAATGCCCTTGAGTACCGTGTTTTTAACAGGCGGCTCCTCCAGCTCGTTGATGTAGGAAAATTCAAGCCCGCGAATGTGAATATAACTCATTTTCACTTTCCCTTTTCAAGAAAAATCAGTCGTCCTTCTTTTCCTCGTCGTCTTTCTTATCGTCCTTGTCCTTCTTGAAAAATCCCGTAACAGTGTCCTTTGCCTTTTCGAGATTTTCCTTTGTAGCAAGCTCCTTTGCCTTGTCCTTTACGTCATCGGGGATCTTGTCCAGCAGGTCCTCTGCCTTGTCCTTGATGCTTTCAATTCCCATTGTCTTTTCCTCCTAAAATAATAATTTTTATAAATAGCTTCGGGCAGTGCCGTCAGCTTTATAAACCTGTTTCAGTCATCTTCCGATTCCCTGTCCATATCAAGCTCTGTGTCAATTGCCACACCCCTGCACGACTGTACCCAGTTGCGCAGAAACTGCTCATCCGAGGGCTTACCGTGGTCATACATCGTGCAGCTGATACCAAACGCCGTGAGCTGTTCGTGCATTTGCAGTATCCTGCTCACGCCCTTTTCGTCGATGAAATCGCACTCGTAAAGATATTCTCCGCTTTCAATGCGGCGCTTTATCTCGGATATGGAGACCTCCTCATAGCCGCGCATTATCTTTGCCACCGCCGCCGTGAATTTATCCACCTTTATACCGGCAGTACTTCTCATTCTTGTTTTCTTACTCCCATTTTACAAAATTGTTCCTGCTATAAATCAGAATTTAGCGTCTTTGACGCTAACAGTGAATAGTGAATAACGAATAGTGAAAAGTTTATAGTTAAGGTATCGCCTTCGGCGCTGACCGACC
>OMXI01000035.1 GCA_900314975.1 uncultured Eubacteriales bacterium
TTTTTTTGCAATTATATTATACCACAAAAAGAAGAGCTTTGCACTACCTTTTTGGAGTGCGAAGCTCTCTTTTTTGCTCTAGGGCTGCAACAGCCCCTTGGTCAATTCTATCTTATCGTGTATTTCATCGACTTTACGAACTCGACGATTTGTTTGGGCGAGTCCTTGCCATTATCTCTCACCAACGGTTAATTGGATAGTCTGAAATGTATTTCTTTTTGTAGAGATAACTCATATCTTATACGCTTCAAGTCTGTATATCGGCATACCCATTTGCGAGAACCGCGTCTCGTACTCGGTCATAATGTTGCCCTCAAAGCCGCTGTTGTGCAGGTCAAGACTGACGTTTTTGAGACCAAAGCCGTTTGCGGTGAACTGCTCGATAGAGAACTCGAAAAAGTGCATATTGTCCGTCTTTTGATGGATCTCGCCGCTGCGTTTGAGCAGCTTTTTGTAGATATCCAAAAAGCCCTTGTGCGTAAGGCGGTGCGAAGCGTAGGTGTTTTTCGGGAACGGACAGCTGAAATTCAGATAGATGAGCCCTATCGACTTCTCGGGGATAAAGCAGTCAAGGTACTCGGCGTTGCCGCGCATAAAGTACAGGTTCGGTACGCCCTGTTCTATCGCGCTTTCCGCAGCGTCCACGATGACATTGCTGGACTTTTCCACCGCAAGCACGTTCACATCGGGGTGTGTTTTTGCATACTCAATAGCGAACTGACCCTTGCCGCAGCCTATCTCCAGCACCACGGGGTTGTCGTTGCCAAACAGCGCCGCGTAGTCAAGCAGGCTTTTCTCGCTTTTGTCCTGAAAGTTTTTCACATCTCTGTCCATATAGATTATCCTGTCGCCGCAGCCTTGCAGCCGCGCGTCAAGATTGCGTTTTCTTCTCATTCTCATTGGGGGAATGACCTCCTTTATATTTTCTGACTATGTAAACTGTAAGCATAGAACCGTCAAATATCACAGCCGCCGCTGCAGCAATGATGCAAAAATACATCAGCATAAATGTAAAGTCAGGGATTATCTTCTCAACATTGTCCCACAGCGTGTACTTGTTGCCGCCTATTTCGACCTGTTTGTAGCCGTAGCTTCGGTTGTTGCTTGTGCATACCGAAACCTCGCCTGCGAGTTTGCTTATCCACGCAAGCTTTGCGTCATCAGTAGAAACAACATATTCATCTGATGAAAACAGCGTGTGCGAACTGAAAAAATAGTATCCGTCCTCTTCCTTTTCAAAGTAAACACCGCCAAGTATGGTAGAGCCGTGTACACCGTACTTTGAACGCGCGGATTCTATGACCTGCGAATTTATCGCTATAAGAACTGTGCACACAGCTAAAACCGAGCCGAGCGTAATGTTCACAAGCCTTACGCGGTGCTTTTTCGAGCCTTTGAAATACCTTACAGCATGATACAGCGTAAATGTTAAAACGATTGATGCAAATATGATAATCGACATTAAATCACCCTGCTTTACAGATTGTGTTCAAACCAGTCATGGTCTGCGGTGACCTTCAGCCACTGCGTACACGAGCCTGTCAGGGCGTTCTCGTAAGGGTAAACGTTGAGCATGATTTCAGGCTCGCCGCTGCCCGTGTAGTGCGGCGTGACCTTAAAGCGAATGTCCTTGCTGATTATGCTCGAAAGCGCATCTTCTATGGTCTGATTCTCACCGATCCTATGCGAAGCGTCGGAAATGTGTATGTGCGGGAATTTCGCCTGGTAAATGCGCTTGCCGTCTTTTTTCGCTGTCAGCGGCATATCTACCTTGTGAACGACATTCTTGCCGCGGCGGTTTTCTATCCACTCAAAGTCGGTCAGCGTGACCTCGCCGCTGTCGATAGCCTCTCCCGAAAAGGACACGCAAAGCCCCTTAACAGATGCCTTTCCGTCGCTCGTCACCGAGAACGAAAAGCGCAGCGAGTCTATAAGCACCTTGCCGCAAGCCGCAAATGCGAGCTTTACGGGCAGCTCCTTTGCCTTGAAAAGCTTCATACAACACCTCCGAGGTCGATTTCCGCGCCGCCGACAGCACGTATGTCAAGTTCGTAGCAGCATTCGTCACCGAACAGCTTTATCATTTCGCGCTTAAAGCTGTCAAGCAGGTCATTCGGCACAAAAGCCTGTACCGTGCCCGCAAAACCGCCGCCGTGAACTCTGCACGCGCCCCTGTCGTCAAGCACTTTCTTTGCCGCGTAAAGCGCGACAGCAAGCCCTTGATTTTGCGGCTGCGAGCAGGGGAAGATGTTTTGCAGCCAGCAAAGCGAAGAATCGCCCGACTCGTTCACAAGCCGCAAAAAGCCGTCAAAATCGTCATTTTCAATAGACTTTGTCATTTTGCGCACGCGCTCGTTCTCGTCAAAGAAATGCAGCGCACGCAGGTAAGCCCTGTCACCGCATTTTCTGCGTACATCAACGCTGCCTTGTTCAAGCTCTTCACGGCTTATCTCACGCAGTACATTTTTGCCGAAAACCTGCGCGACCGCTTTCATCTCCGCAGGTATCGCCGCGTAATCGGGCGTGAGGTCGGCGTGGTCGCCCTTTGTGTCAACTATGCAAAGAGTGTGACCGTGCGCCGCAGGGTCGAATTTCAGCGGCTTGACCGTCGGCGCTTTCACGTCGCCAAAGTCGATAGCGATAAATCCGCCCACCGAGCAAGCCATCTGATCCATAAGCCCCGAAGGCTTGCCAAAGTACGCGTTTTCAGCGTACTGGCTTATTTTTGCTATCTCAATGTCGTCAGGGTGATTGTCATTGTACAGCCCCGCGAGGATATCCCCGATAAGCACTTCAAACGCCGCCGACGAGGAAAGCCCCGAGCCTTTGAGTACATTTGATGTGCTGTACGCCTTGAAGCCGCCGACTTTTAAGCCTGCTTGCGCAAAGCCAGCACATACGCCTCTTATCAGCGCCGCAGACGTGCCAAGCTCTTGCTGCTTTGCTTTAAGATCGGATGTGTCTATCCTTTCCTCACCAAATCCGAGCGAGCGAAATGTAATTATCCCGTCATCAGTCGGCACGACTGCTGCGATACAGTCAAGGCTCACGCCTGCCGCAAGCACAAGCCCGCAGTTGTGGTCGGTGTGGTTGCCGCACACCTCTGTTCTGCCGCTGGCACTGAAAAACCGCTGCGGCTTTTCGCAAAACTGCTTTTCAAACAGCTCGCAGACCTTTTTGAAGCGTATTTTATTAGAATTGATGTCCTTTTGTGCATAGACCTGTTCAAGAGTGTATTTATTCATTGCTTGCCTCCTTGAAAGCTCGAACCTGTTATTTGAAATGTTTCACGTGGAACATTTGTTCTTGTTATGCTTTGCCATTTCGGATAATACTCAAAACATTATACCACATCTGCCTTGAAAAGAAAAGCTTTTTTTATAAATTTGCACTGCGGCACTGATATTTCCTGTTGCATTTTTGACTTGAATGTGATATAATTATCATAGCTGTAGGCTTTGCAGCAAAAATGTGAAAACTTATCGCCGTGTAGGGTAAAGGCGAATGAAAGGAAAGATACACGCTATGAAAAAACTTATGCTTGGTAACGAAGCGGTGGCAAGAGGTCTTTACGAGGCAGGCTGCCGTATCGCATCAGCGTACCCCGGAACTCCGTCGACGGAGATAACCGAGACACTGGCAAAGTATGACGAGGTCTATGCAGAGTGGGCGCCGAACGAAAAGGTCGCTATGGAGGCCGCACTGGGCGCATCTATCGCGGGCGCAAGGAGCTTTTGCGCTATGAAGCACGTTGGTCTCAACGTCGCTGCCGACCCGCTGTACACCGCAGGATATACGGGCGTTACAGGCGGTATGGTAGTCGCAGTTGCAGACGACCCGGGAATGCATTCCTCGCAGAACGAGCAGGATTCAAGACACCACGCTATCGCATCAAAGGTGCTTATGGTCGAGCCTTCGGACTCTGCGGAGTGCAAGGAGTTTGCAAAGCAGGCTTATGACCTTTCGGAAAAGTTCGATTGCCCTGTAATACTCAGGCTTTCAACGAGAGTTTCTCACTCGCAGTCTGCTGTTGAGCTTTGCGACAGAGTTGAAAAGGACCTTATCCCTTATGAAAAGAATATCGACAAGTACGTTATGATGCCTGCAAAGGCTATCAAGCGTCACCCGATTGTTGAGGATAAGCTGAAGGCTGCTGCGGAGTTTGCAGAGACCAGTGACCTCAACAGAGTGGAAATGGGCGATACCAAGATAGGCGTTATCACCGCAGGCATCTGCTACGAGTACGCAAAGCAGGCGCTCGGCGACAAGGCAAGCTTTCTTAAGCTCGGTATGATAAACCCGATGCCGACCAAGCTGATAAAGGACTTCGCCGCAAAGTGCGACAAGGTGTACGTTATCGAGGAACTTGACGGCATTATCGAGAGCCACTGCAAAAATATCGGCGTTGACGTAGTCGGCAAGGAGCTGTTCGGCTATATCGGCGAAATATCGCAGACAATCGTTTCGGAAAAGATACTCGGCACAAAGCCCGAGTTTGATACATTCGCAGAGAACGTTCCCGTAAGACCGCCTGTAATGTGCGCAGGCTGCCCGCACAGAGGACTGTTCTACTGCCTCAAAAAGCTGGGCGTTACAGTTTCGGGCGACATCGGCTGCTATACCTTGGGCGCAACAGCACCGCTCAATGCTATGGATTCTACTATCTGCATGGGTGCGTCAATCTCGGCGCTGCACGGCTTTAACAAGGCGCTGGGCGAAAAGGCTGAAAAGAATTCCGTTGCAGTCATCGGCGATTCGACCTTTATGCACAGCGGTATGACCAGCCTTGTGAACGTCGCTTACAACGCTACAAATTCAACTGTTATAATCCTTGATAACTCTATCACAGGTATGACAGGTCACCAGCAGAACCCCACAACAGGCAAGAACCTCAAGGGCGACCCCGCTGCTGCGGTAAACCTTGTTGACCTTTGCCACGCTATCGGAATAAAGAGCGTGAGAGTCGTTGACCCTTACCATATGGCTGAGACCGAGGCTGTTATCAAGGAAGAGCTTGCTAAAGATGAACCAAGCGTAATAATCTCGCGCAGACCTTGTGCGCTGCTCAAATACGTTAAGCACAACCCGCCGCTCAAAGTCGACAATGACAAGTGCGTAGGCTGCAAGCAGTGCCTCAAGATAGGCTGTCCCGCGATATCAATGCACGGCGGAAAGTCTGTCATCGACCATACGCAGTGCGTAGGCTGCGGCATCTGTACCGAGATGTGCAAGCCCGGTGCTATCGTAAAGTAATTCATACCGAAAGGAATGTGCATAAATGGAAACAAAATCAATTATGATAGTGGGCGTGGGCGGACAAGGCTCGCTGCTCGCATCAAGACTTATAGGAAACGTTCTGCTGCAGCAGGGCTTTGACGTAAAGGTCTCCGAGGTACACGGCATGAGCCAGCGCGGCGGCTCGGTAGTTACTTATGTAAAGTACGGCGACAAGGTGTATTCGCCTGTTGTTGAAAAGGGCGAGGCTGATATCATCATCAGCTTTGAGACCCTCGAAGCTGCAAGGTATGTGCCTTTCCTCAAAAAAGGCGGTCATATCGTGCTTTCCACCCAGCAGATAGACCCTATGCCCGTAATAAACGGTGCTGCAACATATCCCGAGAATATAGTTGAGAAGCTCAAGGCTATGGGCATCGACGTTATCGCAGTCGATGCGCTGAAAATGGCGGAGGAGTGCGGCAACGCAAAGGCTTCAAACGTAGTGCTTATGGGCGTTGTATCAACAAAGATGCCTTTTGACGAGGCTTGCTGGAACAAGGCAGTTGAGGAGTGCGTACCCGCAAAGTTCCTTGAGCTGAACAAAAAAGCATTCGCAATGGGCAGACAGGCATAAAACGGAGGAATGTGTATGGGAAAGTATTGGAATGAATCAATGGAGTGCGCAACGCTTGACGAGATGCGCGCCCTGCAAAGCTTCAGACTGCAAAAGACAGTAAAAAGAGTGTATGCAAATGTCCCTTATTACAGAGATATGATGGATAAAGCAGGCGTTAAGCCCGAGGACATCAAAAGCGTTGACGACCTGCACCTGCTGCCGTTCACCTGCAAGCAGGATTTAAGAGACACCTACCCCTACGGACTGTTCGCTTGCAATATGGACGATGTGGTAAGACTGCACGCATCTTCGGGTACAACAGGCAAGCAGATAGTTGTCGGCTATACCAGAAAAGACCTTGATATGTGGAGCGACTGCGTTGCAAGAGCGCTCACAGCCGCAGGCGCAACAAAGTCCGATTTTATGCACGTTTCCTACGGCTACGGTCTGTTCACAGGCGGACTTGGTCTGCACGACGGCGCAACAAAGGTCGGGATGACCACTATCCCTGTATCATCGGGCAATACCAAAAGACAGATAACCATTCTTAAAGACTTCGGCTCGACATTTATCTGCTGTACACCGTCATATGCGCTGTACCTTGCTGAAACTATGAAGGAAATGGGCATCAGCAAGAGCGATATCAAGCTCAAAGCGGGCATCTTCGGCGCAGAGGCTTGGACAGAGCAGATGCGTAAGGAGATAGAGGATAAGCTCGGCTGCAAGGCTATGGATATCTACGGTCTTACCGAGATCACAGGTCCGGGCGTTGCGTTTGAGTGCGAGTGCCAGGACGGTATGCACATCAACGAGGATAACTTTATCCCAGAGATAATCGACCCCGACACCCTTGAGGTTCTTCCTTACGGACAGGAAGGCGAGCTTGTGTTCACCTGCATAAACAAAGAGGCGTTCCCGATACTGCGCTATCGTACAAAGGATATCTGCGTGCTTGAAAGAGAAAAATGCAAGTGTGGCAGAACTCTTATCAAAATGCGCAAGCCGCGCGGAAGAACAGACGATATGCTTATCATACGCGGCGTAAACGTGTTCCCGTCACAGATAGAGTCGGTGCTGCTGTCGCTTGGCGATACCTCACCGTACTATCAGATAGTTGTCGACAGAAAGAACAATACCGATACATTTGAGATACAGGTCGAGCTTGCAGAGCATATGCTTTCGGATACGATCAAGACCATCGAGGATATGGAGGCAAGGATCACCGAGGCTGTTCATTCAACACTTGGTATACAGGCAAAGATTCGCCTTGTCGAGCCAAAGTCGCTGCCTCGTTCAGAGGGCAAGGCTGTAAGAGTAATCGACCGCAGAAAGCTTGTAGATTAAATAATTATACTATAATATACATAAAAGGGAGGTCATTATTATGACAGTAAAACAGCTGTCCGTTTTCGTTGAAAACAGACCCGGAAGACTCAGCGCAATAACAAAGCTGCTGGGCGACGCCAATATCAATATCCGCGCTATGTCTATCGCAGACACCAAGGATTTCGGTATCCTTCGCCTTATTGTCGATAACGCAGAAAAGGCGCTCAAGGTGCTTAAAGACGAGGGCTGCTCGGTAACTATAACGAACGTGCTCGTTCTGCGTATCACAGACAGACCGGGAAGTCTTGCACAGGCTATGAACGCTCTTTATAAGGATAACATCAGCGTTGAGTATATGTACGCCGCATTCATCAATACCGAGAGCAATACCGCCTGCCTCGTTCTGCGCGTTGACGATAACGATAAGGCTATCGTTGCACTTTATGACAGCGGCTATAAGCTTTTGTCACAAAACGAGCTTGGCTGATTTATGAAATTTATATGAAAGTATAAAAAGTACTTGATTTTTTTCGCAAATGTGTTATTATATATAGTAGGCATGGTAGAGGTCGTGCCAAAGACTATCAAGGAGGTTATCACTATGGCTTATAAGATTAGCGATGATTGCATCGGATGCGGCGCTTGCGTAGACGGCTGCCCTGTTGGTGCTATTTCTATGGACGGAGATAAGGCAAAGATTGACGCTGATGCTTGCATCGACTGCGGTGCTTGCAACGGTACTTGCCCTGTAGGAGCTCCAAACCAGGAATAAATTTTACTTAAACACAAAAAGCGCTTGTTTGCGGCGTAAGCTGCGAGCAGGCGTTTTTTATTGTGCGTTTTGCACAAAATCGAAACGTTTTCTTATGCATTTTTAGGGTGATTACAGAATTATTACAACGCGGTTACAAAAAAGATTGACACCTATATGTAGTTTATGTTATACTTGCAAGTGGGGAAATATAGTATTTTAAGGAGTTAAACTACAATGGGTTATTTAAGAACGGGTGTTAAGTGCAGACTTGCTGTTGTCGTAACCTGTGCAGCAGTCGCGATCGGCACCATCGGCTTTATAGGCTCGACTGAAAGCTCAAACCAAGTTAAGACCGAAAAAGACGGTTCAAGCAGCGAAGTAACAACAACTGCAGTAACTCAGCAGACAACTGTTCAGACATATGCAGTAAGCACCTATAAGCAGTCCGCATATAAGCAGTCCGCACAGGTAAAGTGGGGCACAAAGATAGAGCCGGCTATAAAGGCTGTTGCGACCACAACTGCTGCTACAACTACCAAGGCAGCAACTACCACCACAAAGGCTGCGACAACTACTACAAAGGCAGCAACAACTACCACAAAGGCTGCCACCACAACAAAGGCGACAACAGCAAAGCCTGTCACAACTACGAAAATTCAGGGCAACCCCGTGATATATGACGTAGGCGGCTCGGTAAAGGAAAGACTCAACTCGGTAAAGCCCGAAGAGCTTAAACCGACTATCACCGTAACAGGCAACGAGAGAGCGGTACTTACTTACCTGCTACGATTATCTTATCACACATACCTACTACGCTTACGGCGGCTGGAACAATCCTATCCAGTCTGTGCTTGTAAACGGCTTTGGCACCTGCACGGAGTATTCTCACACAATGTGCGCAATGCTTCGCTATATGGGCTTTACAGCCAACACAGTATGGGGACAGACAGCAATGGCAGCAGGCGGCTACGGTCAGCATATGTGGGTAGAGGTCATCATCAACGGCAATGTTTATGTTGTTGACCCGCAGGTAGACGATAATATGTCCTACGGCGGAAATATCTCTCACAAGAGATTTGTCAAGCTCTATTCAGAGACACCGGGCAATTACATCAGAGGCTATACGGAAAAGTGGTAATTAGAGGTAAGAGATAAGAAATAAGAGGTAAGAACTTGAGTCTTACCTCTTTTTTGTGCCTATTTGTTATTAAGTGCTTCTACAAATACCTCAAGCAGTTTTTCTGCTTGTTTTGTCTCATCGTCAGTTAGCTTGTCAAGGAGTGAAACAATGCTGTCGTATTTTCCGCGCGGCTCGCCATTGATAATATAGTCAGCTGATAGGTTGAGTGAATCGCATATTTTTTTGAGGGTGTTTATCGTCATAGATTTACGCCCTTTTTCTATATCTGCAAGAAATTGAACGGAAATGTCGGAAAGCTCGGCAAGCTTTTCTCTCGTCATATTTTTTTCTTTTCGTGCGTCGAATATTCTTTTGCCAACGTCAATACTGTTGCTGTTCATTTTAAACCACTCCTTTAGTTATAGTATAACCTAATTTTAAGTTATATAAAATCAACTAAAGATATTGACAAATAGAAACAATAGATGTATTATAATAACAACTATTGTCTAAAAAGGTTTGGAGTTGGTTTAGTTGAAAAGATTTACTGTGGTTATTATTGCACTGGGGATAGCACTTTCGCTGTTCATTTTTGTTGGCGACCGTACTGCCGATGAGCCAAGCAGTAAGGTGAGCACGACAACGGTTTTTGATGAAAAGCAACCGAATGAAATGACTGTGACTGTCCAGAGCACTGCGGTCACGACATCGGCGCCTCGTTCCGAAGAGATAAAGATAAGAGCAAAGCGTATAGACGTGAAAAAAATCGTGCAGTTCCCCGAGCTTCCGACGGGCTGCGAGATTACGTCTCTTACAATGCTGCTCGCGTATCTTGGATTTGATATCGACAAAGTCACGCTGTCAAGAGATTTTCTGCCTAAAATGAGCTTTTATACTAAAAACAATGTGTATTACGGCGCGGATTTCACAACGACTTTCGCGGGAGATCCCGAAGATCCTTATTCTTATGGCTGTTATGCGCCCTGCATTGTCACAGCAGCAAATAACTACCTCAAAACACAGAACACAAAGCTTGCGGCGCATGACATTTCGGGCAGTGAACTTGAAAGTCTGCTGACAGACTACATTGATAAGGATATACCTGTGCTTATCTGGATAACCTCGAAAAATCTCCAGCCTTCACGACCGACGTCAGTGTGGACGACTCCCGAAGGGAAAAAGGTGCAGTGGCTTAGCAACGAGCATTGTGTGGTGCTGACAGGATATGATCTTGACAAGAAAATTGTCCACACCGCAGACCCGATGAATACTACCGAGGACTATACGTCGTATGATATGGATACTCTGAAACAACGCTATAACGAGCTTGGAAAACAGTGCGTGCGGATAGGCTAAGCTGATTATAATAAAAAGCTGATAGCATTTTTCTTGCAAAAACTCTTTGTTTGTGCTATACTTTAAAGTAATCTTAAAGTAGATTTGATATACTACGGTAAAATGACACAAGGAGTGAGAATATGAGACTTTTGCTTGCAGAGGACGAAAAGGAGATGTCAAACGCACTCGTTGCGGTATTAAAGCACAGCAACTATTCTGTAGATGCGGTGTATGACGGACTTGATGCCTACAACTACGGCATAAGCGAAAACTATGACGGGATAATCCTTGATATAATGATGCCGAAAATGGACGGCATAGAGGTGCTCAAGCGCCTGCGCGAAAAGGGCATAAATACGCCGGTTCTGCTGCTCACGGCAAAGTCGCAGGTCAGCGACAGGATAACAGGGCTTGACAGCGGCGCGGACGATTACCTCACAAAGCCGTTCGCTATGGGCGAACTGCTTGCGCGCATAAGAGCCATGACCCGCCGCAAGACCGAGTTTTCACCAAACGATTTGTCCATAGGCAACATCACCTTGAGCAGAGAAACGTTTGACCTCAAAGGACCAAGCGGCACACAAAGACTTGGCAGCAAAGAGTTTCAGATGCTTGAAATGATGATGTCAAACAAAAATACGCTTATCTCCACCGAGCGCTTTATGGAGCGCATATGGGGCTATGACAGCGACGCAGAGATAAACGTCGTGTGGGTGTTCATATCATATCTTCGCAAAAAGCTCGCAAGCGTGGGCGCAGATGTCGAGATAAAGGCAGCGAGGGGAGTAGGCTATACCCTCGCAGAAAAGTCGAAATAAACAGGTGAGCGTGAAACCAGAGGAGTTGAGAATAACGTGATAAAACGCCTTCAGAGAAAGTTCGTGCTTATCGTTGCAGTGTGCCTTTTTATCGTCGAGGTGCTTATTATCGGCGTTATCAACATCATAAATATACGCTCGGTCAATTCCGAGAACGATAACCTTATGCAGATGATAGCCGAGAACGACGGAAAGATACCCGACTTTTTCAAGCACGACGATAAAATGCGCCGCCAGCCGAGTGAACCGGAGGATATCCCCAAGAAATTCAGAAACAACTTCAACGAGGAGACGAAATATCAGACAAGATTCTTTACCGTTGATTTCAACAAAAACGGCGATGTGTGCGGAGTTAATACGGGACATATCGCGGCGGTCGACAGCGAGCAGGCTGTAAATCTCGCAAAAGATGTGCTTGACAGCGGTAAGACAAAAGGCACCACCGACAACTATATGTACAGCGTCAGTGAGCAATCAAACGGCAAAACGGTCATTTTCCTTGATATAAGACAGGGTCTGCACAACAAGAACAGGTTTATGCTTATCTCCGTGCTTGTCGCAGCAGCAGGGTATGTGATAACCTGTGTGCTGGTAATAATCTTTTCAAAGCGCGCGGTCAAGCCTGTTATAGAAAGCTACGAAAAGCAGCGCAGGTTTATTACCGATGCAGGTCACGAGCTTAAAACTCCGCTTGCGATAATCTCCGCAAACACCGAGGTCATCGAAATGACGAGCGAGGAGAGCGAGTGGACGGCAAGCATCAAAAATCAGGTAACGCGCCTTGACGGGCTTGTAAAACAGCTTTTGCAGCTGTCTAAAATGGAGGAGGACGACGTCAAGCTGGTATTTTCGGATTTTGATATGTCCTCAGCCGTTGAGCAGGCGGCGCAGCCGTTTGAGGCAGTAGCAAAGACGAGAGAAAAAACACTCCTGCTGGACGTGCAAAGCGATGTGGTTATGCACGGCGACGAGAACGCAATAAAGCAGCTCACCGCCATACTTGCAGACAATGCGGTCAAGTACGCCGATAAAGGCTCGCAGATAAAGGTCAGCCTGACAAAGTCGCAAAGCGGCAGGCACGCGCTTTTGAGCGTTTCCAACATCTGCGCAGAACCGCCGAAGGATACCGATAAGCTGTTTGACAGGTTCTACCGCAGCGACGAGGCAAGAGCGCGCGGCGACGAAAAAACGGGCGGCTACGGCATAGGACTGTCTATCGCGCTTGCGGTCACGCAGTCGCACAAGGGCAGGATAGAGTGTAAGGTAGACGGCAATACCGTTACCTTTACCGCACGCTTCAGAACTGCAAAGGATAAGGAAAAATAAGTTTTTATTAAAAGCGAAGCAGGGCAAAAAAGCCTTGTTTCGCTTTTTTATGCCATTTTAAATTTTATCACGCAAATCACATATTGCCTTAAAGTTAGTTTAAGGTAGGGCGGTTATACTTAAGTCATACCAAACGAAAAGGAGTGAGCGTAATGGGAGCTTATCAGGAAACCTTTGAACGTATCGAACAGAAATACCTGCTCGACGTTGACACATATATGAAGCTGCGCAGAAGACTTGACGGTCACGCGCAGGTCGACCGGTACGGCAAAACAACTATCTGCAACATCTACTACGATACCCCCGACCACAGACTTGTAAGACTTTCAAACGAAAAACCCTTCTACAAAGAAAAAGTCAGAGTAAGAAGCTACGGCACACCGACAGATGATTCCACAGTGTTTGTCGAGCTTAAAAAGAAAATGGGCGGCGTGGTGTACAAAAGACGCGTAGATATGACCCTTGCACAGTCTGACAGCTTTACAAAGCAGGGCGTTTTGCCAAAGAGAAACGAGCAGATAGAAAAAGAACTTGCATACTGCTTCAAGCTGTATAACAACCTGCAGCCCGCACTGTATTTAAGCTACGAGAGAATAGCAATGTACGGGATCGAGGACGACAGCGTGAGAATAACCTTTGATTCAAACATCTTTTACCGCGACCATACCCTTGACCTTTCAAGAGGCGCGTGGGGAAAGCAGCTGCTGAACAAGGGCGAAAGAATAATGGAAATCAAAATTGCAGGCTCAATGCCGATGTGGCTGGTGAAGATACTTGACGAGCTAAAGATTTATCCGACCTCGTTTTCAAAGTACGGTGCGGCATATCAAAGAGAGCTTGCAAACGGGAATATGAAGAAAGAGGGTGTCGATTGTGCTTGACTTTACATCTGCAACTTTTACCAGCGTTACCAACTCAACGCTGCTTGTATCATCACTTGTATCATTGGTTCTTGGCGTGGTCATCGCGCTGGTGTTCGCGTATAAGAGCAAAAAATCAAAGGGCTTTCTGATGACGATATCGGCTTTGCCGTTTATCGTACAGATTGTTATAATGCTCGTCAACGGCAACGTCGGAACGGGCGTAGCAGTAATGGGAGCGTTCAGCCTTGTAAGATTCCGTTCGGTACCCGGCAGCGCAAAGGATATCTGTTCGATATTTCTTGCAATGGCAGTCGGACTTGCAACGGGCACAAACCACCTGCTGCTTGCGGCACTTATGACAGCTGTTGTGTGCGCACTTGCAATAGTTTATACGCTTGTTCCCGAAAGCAAGGCAAGCGGTGAAAAAGAGCTTACAGTAGTGATACCCGAAAGCCTTGACTACGCACAGGTCTTTGACGACATCTTTGAAAAGTACACATCTGACAGCGAGCTGGTACAGGTCAAAACAGTCAATATGGGCAGCCTCTACAAGCTCAAATATACAGTTACCCTTAAAGACAAGACCAAGGAAAAGCAAATGCTTGATGAAATAAGAGTTCGCAACGGCAACCTTGAGGTCATCTGCTCGCGGGCAAAGTCACCTGATTCGGAACAGCTCTGATAAGCAGTTTCGGGAAAGGATACGATATGAAAGCGAAAATAATGGCAATAGCTGCCGCGCTGATACTTGCGATAACAAGCTTTACAGCCTGCTCAAACAAGAAATCTGACAGCAGCAGTAAATCGGACAGCGAAAACTCAATAGTATCATCAGATATAGACCTCTCCGTAAAGCCTGTTGACTATGAGGTAGGATATAACGAATCCGAAGCCTGCAAGGTGACCTTCAGCGAAACAAGTGCAGATATAAACGGCAAAGGTGCAGCTTTTAAAGACAGCGTTCTGACCATATCCGAGGCTGGCACATATATCCTCTCCGGCAAGCTGACTGGCGGCAGGGTAGTGGTCAATGCAGGCAATAAGCAGGAGGTCCACATTATATTAAACGGCGCAGAGATAACAAGCTCTGACAATGCGGCATTTGCAGTGCTGCAAGCCGATAAGGTCACGATAACTCTTGAAGAGGGTACGACCAACAAGTTTACCGACGGCAGCGAGTATAAGACGGGAAACGGCGAAGAAAAGGTCGATGCGTGCCTGTATTCGCAGGACGATTTAACGATAAACGGCAGCGGAACGCTTGAGATAAACGGCAATTATAAGCACGGCGTTGTTACAAAGGACGACCTTGTTATCACGGGCGGCAAGCTGACGGTCACATCAAAGTCCACCGCGCTGACGGGCAAGGACAGCGTGAAGATATCTGGCGGCGAGCTTGATATCTCCGCAGGCACAAACGGCATACGCACCGACAATGCCGAGGACTCTGATAAGGGCTTTGTCGCAATAACAGGCGGCAGCATAAAGATAGTTTCAAACGGCGACGGCATACAGACCGATACGCTTCTGAAGATAGACGGCGGTGACTTTGATATCACCACAGGCGGCGGCAGCAAGAATTCCTCTACCAAGCAAAACGGTATGCCAAACGGCGACTGGCAAAAGGATATGGGCAAGGGCGAGGGCGGTATGCGCCGCGGAAGAATGAACGGCGAAATGCCCGACGGTCAGACTCCACCGCAGATGCAGGACGGACAGACACCTCCGCAAATGCCTGACGGACAGACCCCGCCCGATATGAACGGCGGCGATACGCAGCTTGAACAGACCGCAAATACCGAGCAGACTGCGGACACAGACAGCGGCTCAACCTCTGCAAAAGCACTTAAATCCGATGGCAGCGTCGAGATAACAGGCGGCACATTCAAGATAGACTCCGCCGACGATTGCCTTCACAGCAACGCGAACGTGAACATCACTGGCGGCAAGTTTGAAATGTCATCGGGCGATGACGGCATACACGCCGACAAGGATCTGACTATTTCCAATGGCGAAATAACTATCACAAAGTCCTACGAGGGTATCGAGGGTATGACCGCAACGATTTCTGGCGGCACTATAAATGTCACCGCAAGCGACGACGGTATCAACTGCGCAGGCGGCAGCGACACAGGTTCGCAGAACAGAATGGGCAGAGATATGTTCGCAGCGCAGGAGGGCGTATACCTCAAGATAACAGGCGGTAATATCACCGTAAATGCAAACGGCGACGGTCTTGACTCAAACGGAGACCTGTACGTCGAGGGCGGAACGACCGTTGTTTACGGTCCGACCAACAGCGGCAACGGCGCACTCGATAAAAACGGCAACGCTGTCATCACAGGCGGCAGCATAATCGCACTCGGTTCAACAGGTATGGAAGAGACTTTCGGCGATAAGTCCTCGCAGTGCAGCGTGCTTTGCGAATTTGATTCGCAGATAGCCGCAGATACCGAGCTTACCATAACCGACAGCAGCGGAAAGGTCGTTTTCAAGGCGACAGACCCGAAGACCTGGCAAGGCGTTGTGTTCTCGTCAGCCGATATAAAGCAGGGCGAGACATATACACTCAAAGCAGGCGACAGCACGCAGACTATCCAAGCCACATCTGTAAGCACATCAAATTCCAAAGGCAATATGCAGATGGGCGGCGGAAAAATGCGTCAGTGAACTAACCAACTTCTCCTATTTTTCATATTCTCACCTCAGAGAACAGTCATCGTAAGCGGTGGCTGTTTTCTGCTTTTGGGCAAAAAAAGAACCGCAAGTGTTCAACTTGCGGTTCTTATGGCTGGGGTGGAAGGATTCGAACCTTCGGAATGACGGAGTCAGAGTCCGTTGCCTTACCACTTGGCGACACCCCAATACGTATTTTCTGGCTGGGATAGATGGATTCGAACCATCGAAATGACGGAGTCAAAGTCCGCTGCCTTACCTCTTGGCTATATCCCAATATTAAGGGTATCACAGCTTCCTGCTCATTCCGTCCAAGTCATTCTCCTCAGACAGCTTAATCATTATATCACAACGGCGCGCCGATTTCAAGCAAATTAGCTTTTGTTTACAATTTATTTACATAGTAGCGCACAACGAAACGCGCAGCCTTATCAGATAATATCGTCTTATCCCGTGGTGCAGCTAATGATAAATATGTAAACCAAAGAAAATGCGCGATTTATATTGACTTTGCTGCAAATTTGTGTTATTCTAAAGTGGGTAAAACTAATTCATTTTTCCACTATGGAGGAACGCAGATGGGTGAGCAGAGAAAGCGCTATGCCATATTAGTCGGACAAGCCGATGAAAGCTATCAGCAGCGTTTCATATCGGGCTTTCTGCGCAAGGCTTTTGCCGATAATATTGATGTCTGCATATTTTCAATGTACTTGAAATATCAGGACACCGCCGTGCGTGAGCAGGCAGATTCAAATATTTTCTCGCTTATGGAACCTTCGGTCTTTGACGGCATCGTGATACTCAAAGACAGTATCCAGACCGCGAATGCCGCTTTGAAGATAGAAAAGCGCATTAAGGAGACCTTTGACAAGCCCGTTCTTGTTATCGAAAACGAGAGCGAGTATTTTCCTTATGTCATAACGGACGGCTATCAGGCTATGTACAACCTTGTAACGCATATGATCGTTGAGCACGGATACAAGGATATAGGCTTTCTTTCGGGCAAAAAGTGGCACGCACACTCTATCCAGCGTATGCAGGCGTATAAAGACGCTATGCACGACCAGGGTCTTACGGTCAACGAGGACAGGATAGTCTACGGAGACTTCTGGTATCAGAGCGGTGAGATGTGCGCAGAGCAGTATATCTCCAAGCAGCACAGTCTGCCGCAGGCGGTGGTCTGCGCCAATGACCAGATGGCGATAGGTCTTTGCAAGGCGCTGTCAGAACATGGGATAAGGATACCCGAGGATATTGCCGTTGCAGGCTATGATACCACCTATGAAGGTCAGACAAGCCCGAAATCACTCACATCGACCCTTATACCCGCCGACGAAATGGGCGAGTATGCCGAGTATTTTCTGAAAACCAAGGCACAGGGTATCGAGCCCGAGCCTTACGATAAAATACCAACTCTCGTTTCGGGCGAAAGCTGCGGCTGCAAGGTGCATACCATCGCACAGTATTCGCTGCGCCGCGACCGCTGGGGCACACCTGTCTCCGAGGAGGGTTACAGCTCTATCTTCAATAAGATGGAGGAGAACCTTATTATGCAGCAGTCGCTTGAGGATTATCTCGGCACGCTGTATTCATACTGCTATCAGATAAATGATGTCAGGAGCTTTCATGTCTGCCTTTCAGACTGGTGGAAATATACCGAGCAGGACGCGGGGCTTCGTCTGCACAACGAGGGCTATCCCGATAAAATGACGTATGCCATAAAGTACAGCGGCGACCGTAAGAACAATAAGCTCTCCACCGAAGAAACCTTTGAAACAAAGCTGATGCTTCCCGATATCTACGATAAGCGCGATAAGCCGACAGCCTTTATCTTCACTCCGCTTTTCTTTGAAACAGAGTGCTTTGGCTATGCAGTCCTCAACTACGGCGACGAGGCGCGCAGCTATGACGAGGACTACCGCAGGTGGATAAACTCGGTTATGCGAAGCCTTGAAGCACTGCGCAGAAATCTGCTTATAGCAAATATGCAGGAGAAGATGAAGAACTACAAGGTCAGCAAGTTCGGTGGTCTGAACAGCGCATACGAAATGATGAGCGACGAGGAAAAGCTCGACCACGACACCGTCGGGCAGATACTTGACAATAACCTGCTTACATATCACTTCCAGCCTATCGTAAGCGCAAAGGACGGCTCGATATATGCGTATGAAGCGCTTATGCGCTCAAATACCGAAAGACCTATCTCGCCTTTGCGCATAATCAAATTTGCGACAATGCAGGGCAGACTTGAAGACGTTGAGCGCGCGACCTTTATCAATGTGCTTACGATAATTGATAAGAACAAGCAAAGGCTCGGCGGCGCAAAGGTGTTTATAAACAGCATACCCGGCGTGCGCCTGCACGATCCCGATAATAATGTGATCGAAGGGTACCTCAAAGCTAATTCGGAAATGGTAGTCGTAGAGCTTACCGAAGAGGCGGAGCTTAGCGACGCAGAGCTTGAAAGGCTCAAGAATTACCTTAAAAAGCTCGGTATAGAGATAGCTGTTGACGACTACGGCACGGGCTATTCCAACGTATCAAATCTTTTGCGGTATATGCCCAACTATGTAAAGATAGACAGAGCGCTTTTGTCGGGCATACAGGGCGACAGCCACAAACAGCACTTTGTGCGCGAGATTATCAGTTTTTGCCACGATAATGATATCCTCGCACTTGCCGAAGGCGTTGAAACATCTGACGAGCTTGCTACCGTCATTCACCTCGGTGCAGACCTTATACAAGGTTTCTACACGGGCAGACCGTCACCTATGTTCGCGGGTGAGATAAACGCAGACATCAGGGGAGAGATAAAGACCTATTACCAGGAGTTCCTTGACGGTACTGCCAACAAAACATATATCGCAGGCAAGACCAACCGTGTTTCGCTCGGTGCACTTGTAAAGGACAGATGTACCGATATCGTCGTAGGGCAGGGCACAATGACTTATAAGGACATATCTATCATCGGCGCACCTGCTCTTAAAACGGATATACATCTGCGCGTTGCCACGGGCTATATCGGCAGAATAACCTTTGAAAACGTGTATTTTTCCAATGTCAAGGGCAGACCCTGCATTGATATCGGAGAGAACTGCGACGTAACTATCGTGCTTCAGGGTGCAAATACGCTTGATAACGCAGGTATATGTGTCCCCGAAAGCTCGCGCCTTGTTATCGAGGGTGACGGCGATTTGAGCATCAATGTCAACAATCCGAAATACTACGGCATAGGCAACGAGCCTGACCAAAAGTGCGGCGAGATAGTCTTTGAGCAGGACGGCATTGTCGAAATGCATACCCACGGCATGAGCGGTGTCTGCATCGGTGCAGGCAAGGGCGGAACTATCCGTATCAACAGAGGTCAGTATAAACTGCACGTCACGGGCGATATGGGTGTGGGCATAGGCTCGGTAACGGACGACATCAAGCTGGAGATAAACAGCTGCAATATCCTCTGTGAGGTGTTCGTCAGCGAGGGCGTGGCAATTGGCTCGCACGACGGAAGCGTGGATATATCCCTGACGCGCAGCTCTTATAAGCTCGATGTGAACGGCAATACCATAGTCGGCATAGGAACGATAAAGGGCGAAAGCGCAAGTATCTCTATGCTCGAGCTTAGCGGAGAGATAAGTATGCGTGCGGATAATTCCACAGGCTACGGCGCGCTTGAAGGCTCAAGCCGCATCTATGCGGCATTTGCATCTATGCATATGGGCATATCGGGCAAGAACGCACTCGCGCTGGGCGGACGAAACGAGAACACCGACATCGTGTTCAACAATGTCGATACGCGCTGCGATGTGCATAACCTTATCGATAAGGACACATATGCTCCGCCCGAAAGGATACGCCTTATCAACGGCAGACGCACGTTTATGGTCAACGATAAGGAGATAGAGCGCGAACTGACATACGATTTCAAGGAATAATAACAAAAAAGTCTCACGGGATATGACCTGTGAGACTTTTGCTTTGTCACCGTTTTTCAGCCGACCTCGCTGTTTATTCCGTAGTATGAATGTATAGTCGTGACGCTTGTGTATTCGCGCCCGAAACCGAGCGGGTTGCTGTCATCGTATACCTCAAATGTGAACTGCACATCGTAGCCCACACATTCACCTATGTCCTTATAGCTATCTTTTGACTTGAACAGCATTCTGTCGTTGTTTATTTCACTGGCACTTGCTGATGTTGTTTTTATTCTTCCATATCCATTACGTTCAGATTCCGTTGAAAGCGCATCAAGAGTCTGCTGACTTGCTCCCTTGATGTGCGGGGTGAGCTTTATCGTCATCGTGTCGTCCTTGATGCGCACACCGCCCGGTATCTTAACATCAATATCTTCGATGAACGCCGCATCGTACAGCGTGTTGATCTTATAGGATATAGAGATATTGTCGCGTATCTCGCGCGCAAGAATTAGCTTGCCGTTTGTGTTTTCAAGCTCCTGCTTTGTCACAAAATCCTTGCAGACGGAGGTGTTTGTCTCCCAGTCTATCGGCAGGTTTTTGCCGTACTGCGTGAAAAACGATTCCCCGTATTTGCCGTTTGGATTGTCAAAATAATAATAATACACATTATTGCCAAGCCGGACTTTGATTGACCCGCCGCGTTTTGAATTTTCAGTGTATACCAGGCTGCCGCTACCGTCCTTGCGGTGTATTGCAAGCACGCGTATGTTATACAGGGTGAATATCACGCCGCTGTCCGTTTTCATCTCTTTGACGTTCATAAGATACTTGCCAAGCGCTGCCGCCGTGCGAGAGTGTACATCAGGGTGCCTGCTTTCCTGCGTAACGTCAGCACATTCCGATTCATCGTATTTTACGCTGCTTTCGCTTATCGCGTAGAATTTCTTGTCATCGCTCACAAGCTGCGAGATAAACTCGCTCGCCTCTTTATCAAGCCCTTTGGGCATTACCGTTTGCTGCTTTGCGCTGTCATTTTGCTGCTGTGATACAGGTGATATCTGCTGCTGTGATGACAAAGCCTCGGGCTTGTGCGAACTGCTTATGTATAAAAATCCTGCTGCACCGACCGTCAGCGCGAGCGCCGCGAACACCAGCGCCCTGCCAAGATACGAGAACTTGACCGATGCCTTAGCGGGCTTTTTCTCTATCGCCTCGTCAGCCGTCAGGTCTGTCGGCAGCTTGAGATTGCTCGCCATCGACTGCCTTATAAGCTCCTTTTCAGTCATCTTCCTTCCTCCTTGTGTACTTTCTCCTTATCAGCCTTACAGCGCGGTAAAGCCGCTGCCTGACTGTGTTCTCGTTCATCTTCAGTATCTTTGCTGTCTCGTCAAGCGGTATGTCCATAAAGTAGTGCAGATAAAACATCTTCTGCACATCTGCACTTTGCGAGCATATCTCGCTGAAAATGCTGTCCAGCAGGTCTTTGTTTATCACCGCAAGCTCTATATCCTCGCCGCTTGATATCTCGTCAAGCTCATCATCACTGCCCCTTGATGAAAGGCTCACGCGCGCCCTGAGCCTTTGCATAGCGGTGTAGTAATGCGCAAGGCAGTGCTTTGCCGTACCGATAGCAAAAGCCTGCGCGTCCTTTATCTGCTTTCCCTGTGAAAGCGCCTCAAACACCCGTGCGTATGTCTCCTGATAAATGTCCTGTATATCACATATATTTATGCATTTTGATGCTATGTATCGCAGCACGCTTTGTTTGGTGCTGTCGTATATCTGTTCAAAGCTCGGCTCTGTCTGCCCCATTACCTCACCTCCGTTATAAAAGTAGTGTAAAAATCATAGCAAATAGTTGTAGACAGTCTGTAAACGTTTTGTGCATTTTTATAAATGGCGGCGTAATATTATTTCATCATATTCTCAATAAATGGTTGCAAAATCGCGCTGTTTATGTTATACTGTCTATAAGTATAACTAAAAAACTATTCGGAGGACCGAAGATATGACGAATGATCCGATCTTCAATAAAATAGCCAATGCACTGCTTGTTGACTATACCAGCGTTTACTATGTCAACGCCGTAACCAACGAGTATCAGTGGTATTCTGCCGACGAGGAGTTCCACTCTCTGCATATCGAGAAGGGCGGAGAGGATTTCTTCAAAAACCTTATCAGAGATGCCGACAAGGTCGTCTACGAGCCCGATAAGCATATCTTTTTGAAGGATATCCAGAAAGAGAATCTTCTCGCACAGATGAAAAAAGGCACCATGCAGAATATCGAGTACCGCCTTCTTATCGACGGCAAGCCCGTCTATCATTCGCTGCGCCTTATCAGAGGTCTGAACGAGGAGGACGACTACTTTATCCTTGGTGTGCTGAATATCGACAAAGAGGTCAGGGCAAGGCAGGAGGTCGAAAAGGTCGAGCAGGAGCGCGAGATATTCAACCAGATAGCAGGCAGCCTTGCAGAGCATTACGATACGCTGTACTATATCGACATTGACACCAACAAGTATTTTGAGTTCTCCTCGTCCGATATCTATAAAAGCCTGCAGATACCAACCAGCGGCGATGATTTCTTCAAAGAGAGCCGAAAGAATATCAGAAGGGTAGTTCACCCCGATGACAGAGACCGAGTAATAAAGCACTATTACAAAGAAAATATGCTTAAAGACCTTGAAAACAAGACCTCTGTCAATATGACCTACCGACTGAGTATCAACGGTACGCCTATGTACTACCGCCTGTCGCAGATATGGGCAAGCGATAAAAAGCACGTTATCATCGGTGTCGAGAATATCGACAAGGAAATAAAGGTCGAGCAGCAGCTCAAGGAAACGCAGAAAAAGACAGTCACCTACGAGCAGATAGCCGAGAGCCTTGCGTCTCACTATGACGTTATCTACTATATCGATTCCTCAAACGGCAATTATGCCGAGTTCACCTCCAACAGTATCTACGGCAATCTGGAGATACAGGAGGAGGGCGTTGATTTCTTCGCCGATGCAATTCGCAATATAGAGCAAATCGTTCATCCCGACGATGCCGACAGAGTCCGTCAGGTGCTTGAAAAGGACTTTCTTATCACAGCCCTTGAGGACAGAAAGCAGTTCAGTACCAACTACCGCCTTGTTGTTGACAATAAAGCTCAGTACACAAGACTGACGGTAATGTGGTCAAGCGATAAGATACATTTTATCATTGGTGTTGAGAACATCAATGATGAGGTGAAAAAGGAGAAGGAACAGGTCAAGGCACTCAACCAGGCTAACGAGCTTGCAAGGCGTGACGAGCTTACGGGCGTAAGAAACAAAAAAGCGTTCCACGAGCTTGAACAGACCGTGCAGAGCAATATCGACAGCGGGCTTGATTATCGCCCATTCGCAATTGTGGTGTTTGATATAAACAACTTAAAGCTTGTGAACGATACCCAGGGGCATAAGGCGGGCGACGAGTATATCCGCGCGTCGTGCAGACTTATCTGTAACGTGTTTACGCACAGCCAGGTGTTCCGTATCGGCGGTGACGAGTTTGTTGCGTTCCTCGGCAGCGGCGATTTCTTTGACAGAATGGCACTGCTTGAAAAGCTGCGCGCCACCGTGCAGGAAAACCTCGTCAACGGCGAGGGCGCGGTAGTTGCAGCAGGTATGGCTATCTTTGACAAGGAAATCGACAGCAAGGTCTCAGATGTCTTTGAGCGTGCCGACAGCGAAATGTATAAGGATAAAACCAGGCTGAAAGAGCTTAGCCGTTCGGGCGGAAGTATGTCTGAAAAGCACAGGATAGATGCCGCTATCCCTGCCGACCGCAAGGAAAAGCTGGAGGGCTTGTTCAAAGCGTTCAGCATAATCTCCGAGGGTACATATGTCTACCTTTGCGATATGAAATATGACTATTCTATCTGGTCAAAGACCGCAGTTGATGCGTTCGGTCTGCCGGCAGAGCGTATGTACAGAGCAGGCGATATATGGGAGGAGCATATCCACCCCGATGACCGTGACACCTACCGCAGCGGTATCAACGACATCTTCACGGGTACTGCCGCAGGTCACGATATGCAGTACCGTGCAAGGCGTGTGGGCGGCGAGTATGATGTCTGTACCTGCCGCGGCATAGTTCTGCGCGACGAAAGCGGTTCGCCCGATTATTTCGGAGGCGTTATACGAAACCACGATATCCTCGGTCATATCGACGAGCTTACAGGTCTGCGCAATCAGTACGGCTTCTTTGAGGATCTGAAAACCGCCCTTGAATCTACCGTGCCTATCCGCGTGGTAATGGTCGGTATAAGCAAATTCTCCGAAATAAACGAGCTGCACGGCTATCACTTCGGCAATAATGTATTGCAGCGCTTCGGCAGATTTTTGTTTGAGCATGTCGGCAACGACGGCAGCGCATACCGCCTCGACGGTACAAAGTTTGCCGTTATCAGCAACTCGCAAAGCCTTGTTGAAATGAAAGAAAAATATGCTGACCTGCGCAGCTACTGTCGTGAAAAATTATTTGTTGACGATAAAAAACTGGTGCTTGAGCTTAACGCGGGCGCAATAAATGTAGATTATTTCAGTATCGACTATCAGACTATCTACGCCTGCCTTAACTTTGCCTACGGCGAATCAAAGATAAAGGCTCACGGCGACATTGTAGAGTTCACAGGCGGACGCAGCAAGGACAGCAAGCGCCATATTGAGCAGCTGCACACCATACGCGAATCTATAACGCGTGCGTTCAGAGGCTTTTATCTGCTGTTCCAGCCCGTTGTGGATCCGTATACGCACAGGCTTGTCGGCGGCGAAGCGCTGCTGCGCTGGAAAAATGACGAGTACGGCGTAGTCCCGCCGGACAGTTTTATCCCAGTGCTTGAAAGAGACCCGCTGTTTTGCAGCCTCGGCGAGTGGATACTGAAAATGTCACTCAAAGCCGCAAAGAAAATACGCGGAATTTATCCCGACTTTGTGATGAACGTCAACGTTTCCTATTCGCAGCTCGAAAAGCCCGATTTTGTCGATATGGTGCTCAATGCCCTCAAAAAGTATGACTATCCGCCCGAGAATCTCTGCCTTGAAATTACCGAGCGGTGCAAGCTGCTTGATATCGATCTGCTTAAAAACATCGTTGTCAACCTTCGCGGCAGGGGAGTTAAAATCGCACTTGACGACTTCGGTACAGGTTTCTCGTCAGTGGGTATAGTAAAGAATATCACCTTTGACGTTATAAAGATAGACCGCAGCTTTGTGCGCAAAATAGAAAGCGACGAAACTGCAAGAAAGCTTATCGAGAACTTTATGAACCTTGCAGACATATTCAGTGCAGCTGTCTGCGTGGAGGGTATCGAAACCGCGCAAATGCGTGATATAATCAGGAACTATAACGTCGATAGTATGCAGGGCTACTTCTTTGCAAAGCCGCTGCCGTTTGACGAGTTTATCGACTGGGAGTTCAAGGAATAACCATAAGGACTGCCTTGTGCGTTTTGCATACGGCAGCCCTTTTTTTGACAAAAAACACTTGCAATCATGGCGCAAATGTGCTATACTGTTATCTGTAATGCAGATATAGTATAGCGGTCATTACTCCAGTTTCCCAAACTGGTGATGCGGGTTCGACTCCCGTTATCTGCTTAAAACCCAAGCCCGTAAACACGTCGTTTGCGGGCTTTTTCTCATGCCAAAAACGGCACTTTGTCTTTATTTGGTCTTTATTTTCACATCTCTCTGCATTGATAATGTCAAGAATTCAGCGCATCTGCGCCGTTTGCGCCTATGATATAGGTGCGTCTTTTTGGCTTTTATTAGGATTAAAAATCTATGAACAACGCCCTGTGAGATTATTCCCACAGGGCATTTTAGTATGATGTTTTGCTTGCTCCCTACGCCCCCAGCGCCTCAGCGATTGCGTTTGATGCCTTTATCTTTGCCTCGTTGAAGAAGTGGCTGTATATAGACAGCGTGGTCTGCGGTGTCGAGTGCCCGAGCGATGCAGCAACGGTTGTCGGGTCAACACCTGCGTTGATCTGAAGGCTTGCATTGAGATGCCTGAAGGTGTGCACCCCATAGAAAGGGAAGTCTATCTTTTTGCACTGCTTCCTCAGCCATGTGTAAGGTGCGTTAAGCGACATCGGCTCGCCATTGAACTTTGTGAACAGCCTGTCATGCTCTTTCCACAAGTTGCCGAGCTGGTTCTTGTATTCGTTCTGCTCCTTTTGGTATTGCCTGAGCAGCTCAATGATATTTTGCGGAATGTATATCGTCCGAAGCGAGTTTCTCGTCTTGGTCGTGTCGGTGTATATCCCTTTGCCTGATGTGTAGTTTGATGTCCTGCTTATCGAGATCATTCCCGTGTTCAGGTCAATGTCTTTCCACTCCAGTCCCATCAGCTCACCCCTGCGGCAGCCTGTGTAGATTGCCAGCGTGAAGAACACTTTGTATTTCATATCCGCCTTGTCAAGCATTTCAATGAACTGTCTGGTCTGCTCTTTGGTGTAAATCTTTTTCTCCGCTGTGCTGCTGATGTTGCCGTTTGCATCGTACTTTGGAATGGTAACTCTCTTGCACGGGTTTGAGGTCAGCATATCCATTTTGATAGCATATTCAAATACTGATGATATGAACGACAGGTGATGTGTGATAGTCTTTCTTGACAGCGCACCGCCTGTGTTTTTGTTCACACCGTTTTGTGCAAGCGAATTGATGAACCTCTGAATGTCCCGTGAAGAAATCTTGTCAAGATGCATATATCCGAGAGCAGGGAACACCCTCGATGCTATCTGCATATCCCTTTGCAGAGTTGAGCTTCGGTGATTGAGCTTAGCATATTCCTCTATCCATTGTTCAGCAAATTTCTGAAACTTGATACTTGCGTCCTGCATACCCTGTGAGCATTCGTTCTCGAACAACATCGCTTGCTTGGTCGCCTCTTTTTTCGCCTGAGCTTCAGTCATAGTGTCAGGCGGCCGCCAGGTCTTTGACCTTGTTACCTGGTTTCCGTTCACGTCATATCCCATAGAAACAATTATGCGATATGACCTTCCTCGTTTGGTTATCGTAGCCATATTCTCACTCCTTTCTCAGTTTGCCGCTTCGGCAGGACACACAATACCACAAGCGGTTTCGTATATCCAGCCGACGGCTTTCAATTTAAGTTCTACAACATATTTTTCTACTTATCATCTAACTCGCCACTGAGAAATTTGTACAGAATATCTTTGTTTATCAAATACTTTTTGCCGGCCTTGAAGCAGGGGAGTTCTCCTGTCTTGCACAGCTCTCTGACTCTGTATTCGGTCAGACCCTGCACCAAAGAGGCAGCTTGTTTTATCGTCAGCATAGTGATTTCGGTTTGTGTTTTGTTTTCAGCCATATAGTTATCGCCCTCCTTATTATTGAGATTGTATTTCGATTTCTTTTTGCATTGTTCAATTTTATCTGTCCTTTCGATTTAGATTTTGACTTGTTGTTAAGAGTTACAACACATATTTTTGGCTCTCTCAGAAACAGCCCGTGACTCCTGCACAACCCCTCGCAGTAACGCCGAAACAGCCTGATTTTTCAATTTACGACCCCTGATTTTCAAAAGTCTTGGTTTTACGACTCCTTTTTTGTGAGTGGCTGAAAGTGCGTAGAATGCGGTCGGCTTTGCCGTTCGCTGTGACTGCTTTCGGGGCAACGACCCCGAAGCTTTAACCTGCTATACTGTAATTAGCCCATAATTCATCACTCCTTA
>OMXI01000013.1 GCA_900314975.1 uncultured Eubacteriales bacterium
ACCGCCTATTATGCTTCTTGCAAAAATCATTGAGCCGTTTTTTGTTATCATTGTGTTACCTCCTGTGCTTTTGTGGTTACTCTGCTTACGATGTTTGCGCAGGAAAGGACTCGCGGGCGCATTACGGGCAGACTTTCAATCTGCTTGCGCAGGTCGTCTATCTGCGTCTGCAGGTCGGGAGTGAACGGCTCCCAGCTGCTGTCGGTCACACCTTTGTACCTTATCATCGGCAGTATAAGGTCGTTGTCAAAGGTCGTATCAACATCAAGCCACAGTTCAACATAGTTGTATGGGAACTCGTCGTCGACCGTGAACGAAACATCGCTGCCCTCGCACCACGCAAGGCTGCGCTGAACAAGCGTACCGTCATCAAGGTCGTAGCCGATAACGCACACGGCGAGCTTTGAAAAGCCGTTAGTACATATTATGTATTCGCCGTTTGGTATGTGCTTTATGCAGTCCTGCGATGAAGCGCTTGTCAAGGGTATGCTTGTGTAGGTGCTGCCTGTTGTGCCGTTAAGGGTAAGCTCGCCGCCCTGCCCGACGGTCATTGTGACCTCACCATTGTCAAAGCCATCCGTACCGATTTTTAAAAGATTACGCTTTTCAAGACCTGTTGACGATTTGTTGACCGCAATTTGCGATGCACTTTGCTGTATTGAAAGCGCACACTCCTGCGCGGTCTGCACCGCCTCGTTCATCTGCGAAAGACAGGCGGTGAACTGCGACATAAGACGCTGCTGTGCCTGTGTTATCTGCGTTTGCGAGGTGTCAAGGTACTGCTGCTGCTCGACAAGAGTTTCTCCCAGGTCTGTAAGCGCTGCGGCACACTGCTCTATCTTGCCCAGTATGCGAAGACTGTCCTCAAGCGCGGGAACGGGCTTTGAATCTGCATCAAGGCTTGGTTTGATAACAAGACGCAGTATGTTGCTCTTTTTTACAACGGTATAGACATCGCCCTGCATATCGCACGCGTACACCTGCACATCAACATCGCCCGCTTTGCGCATAAGACCTGCTGTCAGCGCGACAACGCCGTCCTGTATGCGCGTTTCAAAGCACTCGCCGTCATCGTAGGAGATAACAAGGCTGTACATCTGCGCCTGCACGTTGTCAAGCCCTGCAAACTCGATAACACGGGAATTTGTCTCGCCGCAGTAGCCAAGCAGGTCATCACTGGCGACGGCAAAATAATTCTCGTCCAATACTATTGTCATATTTTCCTCCTCGTTGTTTTTTGCCCTTGCTTTGTCGGCAAAAAGCGCGGGCGTATTCAAGCGTGTCGGCATTTTACGCTTGCGAACATTCGTTCGTTTTATATAGGATAGCACATATGTTCGGCAATGTCAACGGGTCTTAAACACTTTCTGCGTTTTGGACTAAACTGCGCTTTTGGTTTGTGCAAAATGGCGCGAACGGCATATGTCGCATTTCTTGCACAATTATTAACGCGGCAAACAAAAAGCCCTTGCGAAAGGGTTTTCCGCAAGGGTGTACATAGTTTATTCTTCTATCTGCTTTCCCAAAAAGAGCGCCGCAGTCTTTGCAAGGAGCGCCTGCTTCATCGTTGCGCACTCGCTGTCGTTCTCGGCGACAAACGCCACCGCACCCGACACATCACCGTTTGAGATTATCGGCGCTACAGCAAGCGCGTGTGCTTTCAAGCCCTCCACGGGATATACTGCGCTCTGCGCGGAGTTGGTATACTCGTAGCTCTTTCGCTGCGCAAGTATCTCCTCAAGTGCGGGCGAAAGTCTGCGCTGCGAGTACTCTCTTTTAGACGCACCCGAGACCGCAACAACGTGGTCGTTGTCAAACACCACCGCAGTTGCACTGCCAAGCTTTGAGATGACCTCCGCAGCCTGCACCGCACCCTCGGAAAGCTCGTTTATCGGCGAGTATTTTTTGAATATCACCTCGCCGTCAGCGCTCGTGTATATCTCAAGCGGCTCGCCCTCGCGGATACGCATTGTTCTTCTTATCTCTTTTGGTATCACTACCCTGCCCAAGTCGTCAATACGGCGGACAATTCCTGTTGCTTTCATATATTAAATTCCTTTCTGGTCGATTTTTGTATTTATATGATTTGCGCAGATTTGTGGATTATTCACTTTTTTGAATAATAAAAAATGCCATCGTGCTAAAGTTGTTGAGTCGTTATGAATTTTACGCATCATACTTTTGCAGGAAAATTCAACTGTCCAAAAAATTGCCTTGACAAACATTTGTTCGTGTGGTATAATGTTAAAAACGAACATTTGTGCTTTTGCAAAAAGGAGGGACAGTCCGTGAACCCTGAAATCGTTCTATGCGAGCGTTGAATGTGTTGCGCGCGGGCTTGACCCGCTTGACACGAACCTTGTTGTTGCCGACCTCTCGCGCACAGAAAAAACTATCTGTCTTGCGGTAACTCCCTCTCTCAAAAGCTTTGGCATTTCGGGCAGGGCGAGGCTGTTCGAGGTCATCGAGCGCGTTGGCGAGGTGAACGCACAGCGCAGGGTGAAAGCTGTGCACAGGGAGTTTTCAGGGAAAAGCAGCAGCTTTTCCGAGCTTACCGCTGATGCGTCGCTTGAGCTTGACTACATCACCGCGCCGCCGCAGATGGCGAAATACATGGCGGTCAGCGCGCAGATATACGGTATCTATCTCAAATACGTCGCGCCCGAGGACATCTTTGCGTACTCGGTGGACGAGGTGTTTATAGACGCAACGGGCTACCTTGTCACCTACCGCACAGATGCGCACGGCTTTGCGAGAATGCTGATACAGGACGTTCTGTCGCAAACGGGCATAACCGCCACGGCAGGTATCGGCACGAATATGTACCTTGCAAAAATCGCTATGGACATCGTCGCAAAGCATATCCCCGCGGACAAGGACGGCGTGCGCATAGCCGAGCTTGACGAGCAAAGCTACAGGCAGAGGCTCTGGGCGCACACGCCGATAACGGATTTCTGGAGAGTGGGCGCGGGTACGGCAAGGCGGCTTGAAAAGCTGGGCATACGCACTATGGGCGACATCGCGCGGCACTCGCTCGACCACTACCTTATCAAGAGCATATACAAATCGCTTGGCAAAAGCGCCGAGCTGCTTATCGATCACGCGTGGGGTATCGAGCCGACGACAATCGCCGATGTTAAGGCGTACCGTCCGCAGAGCAGCAGCATAACCTCGGGGCAGGTGCTTTCAGAGCCGTGCAGCTGCGAGCGCACGCGGCTTATCGTGTGGGAAATGGCGGATATGCTCTCGCTTGACCTCGTCGATAAGGGACTTGTGACAAAGCAGATAGTGCTGACCGTAGGCTACGACAGGCAAAGCCTTGCAAGCGGCGATTACAGGGGCGAGGTAACGCTTGACCACTACGGCAGGGCTGTCCCCAAGCACGCGCACGGCACGGTAAACCTTGAGCGCCACACCTCGTCAGCGCGCGTGATAACAGATGCGGTAATGCAGCTTTTCGACCGCATTTACGATGTGAGCCTGCTTGCTCGGCGGCTGTCGCTGGTGGCGTGCAATGTCATCAACGAGCAGGATATCCCCGAAAGCGAGGGTTTTGAGCAGCTGAGCCTGTTTGACACTGCACCGCCGCAGCAAAACGATACCGCGCTTGAAAAGGAGCGCGCACTTCAGCAGGCAATGCTGAAAATAAAACACCGCTACGGCAAGAACGCGGTGCTTAAAGGCAAGAACTATATACAGGGCGCTACGGCACGCGAGCGCAACCGCCAGATCGGCGGTCACAAGGCGTGAGAAAATCGGAGATGATACAATGCTTGAACAATACAATGAAATAATGTACGACCATAGACCGCACTACGCGGATTTCCCCGAGATGAGCGCAAGCGACAGGGCGGCGCAGTTCTCGCCGTTTGCAGCGCTGGTGGGCTATGATGATGCAGTTGACGAAACGGCACGCCTTACCGACAGCAGAATTGATTTGACCGACGACGAGCAAGCTGCGCTCAACACGAACCTCAACCGTCTGCTCGGACTGCTTGAAGATTACCTGCCGACCGTGACGGTGACCTACTTTATCCCCGACGAGAGAAAGTCGGGCGGGCGGTACGTCAACAAAACGGGCGAGGTGCGCATATATGACAGCTGCGAAAACGCGCTGGTTTTCACAGACGGCGAAAGGATCGCAGTCAGTGACATTTACAGTCTTACCCTGCCCGAGAGCTGATAAATCACCCTCCTGCGAAAAAACAAAGCAGCTGCACGGTTGACTTTTGTTCGCACTTGTGGCATAATAGTATCAGCAGAAAAAAATCACAGGAGGGATAAAAATGAAAGAAGTTTTCGATTTTTTGAAGAGCGCGGGGACATACTACCTTGCGACCGTTGAGGGCGACCAGCCGAGAGTGCGCCCGTTCGGTACGGTGGACATTTTCGAGGACAGGATGTACATTCAGACTGGCAAGTCAAAGGACGTTTCAAAGCAGCTTGCGGCAAACCCGAAAGCCGAGCTTTGCGCTTTCAAGGACGGCACATGGCTGCGCGTTTGCGGCGAGCTTGTAAGCGACGACAGGCTTGAAGCAAAAGCACATATGCTTGATAACTACCCCGAGCTGAAGGCTATGTACTCCGCTGATGACGGCAACACGCAGGTGCTGTATTTCAAGAACGCGACTGCTACATTCTCGTCATTCACCGCACCGCCGAAAACGGTGACTTTCTGATAAAAAGATAACGGGCTGCAAAAATGCAGTCCGTTTTTTTGTACATTTATGGTTTTGTCTGTTCCGCTTGTATCCTCTTTACCAGCGCATCATAATCGCACAAAGCCCAGTAGTCGATGTCTGTCTTTTTTAACTGTTCATTCCTGTACTTAATGTCATAAGACTCCTGCGCATCGTAAATCATATCGCACAGCTTGAATTTCCCGCCTGTGCTTTGCACAATGAAAGTAAACCTGCCATTCACACCCGTGCTGTAGACATAATCAGCTGTGTAAAAAATTATACCGTCGTTGTTTGAGTATGACAGCTCCATAAGGTGAGCCGACGGAGCATCGGAAAACAGCGTAGGCTTTACCGAGGCTTTTGTCTCAAGCTCAAGATACTTTGCAAGGTTCTCGTATTTGCAGTAGGGCGTAAAGTCAAAGCTCTGACCGCCGTTGTACATAGCCGTCCACTTTCTGCACACGAACCCGCAGAAGTCCTTTATCTCCTGCCATTCCTCCGCTTGGGTGTGGTACGCATCCCTGGAGGTGAACTCTGTCTTTTCGGTGGTCGCCGCCGTAGTTGTCGCAGTGCTTGTCGCCGACTGTGACGCTATCGTCAGACTTGTCGCCTTTGTTGTAGTCTCTGTCTGGCTTTCGGTCAGGCTGCTGTTTTTCTGCTCACAAGAGCACAGCGTCAGCGCCGCACACACCGCAGCTATAAGCAATATCTTTTTCATTATCAGTCACCGTTTTGTCTGCATCAAAGATGAATGATCGAGCATTCTCCGACCTTTTCAAAGCCTATCTTTTCGGCTGTTTTTCTTGAAGCGATGTTCTCGCTGTGGCACGCCCACACAGGCTTTTTGCCGATTGACAGTACATACTCTGCCATTTTGCCTGCGACAGCTGCCGCAAGACCTTTGCCGCGGTAGCTTTCAAGCGTTTCTACGCCGATGTCGATCTGCGTATCGCTCACCGCCGCAGAGAACGCCCACGCCGCAGGTGTTTCGCCCTGCATAGCGCAAAAGCCCGCGCCGTTTTTGAGAAACTGTTCATCGCTGTCCCACGAAAACGAAGGCTTTATCCGCCCGTCAAGGCGCGGCAGGATAGAGGCATCTATCGGCTTCATTACGAAGTTCTCTGGCAGGATGATGTCACCCGATTTGTCCTGCGCAAGCTCGAAAAAGTATCTTTTCTCCACCTTTACGCCGCTGTTCATTTCAAAATACCTGCCCAAGCGCTCGTTCTCGCAAAACAGCACAAAGCGCCTGTCTTCAAGCCTGGCAGTGTGCATCAGATACGATATCTGCGTGATGTCCTTTGCAGTCGGTATGCCGTACATAAACGCAAATCCACAGCTGTGCCATACCACCCTGCACCCGCCGAAGCGGTACACCTCGCCGCTTTGATAGCCCTGCAAGACCGATTCGGGATAGACCTCACCGCAGGTAATTATCCCGGCTTGTTCTTTGCTGTCCCAAAAACCGTACAGTTGTTCATCAGTAATCATACTTCACCCATTGTAGTCGTAAAACAGCTTGTCCACCAGCTTGTCATATTCCTTGCTGTCGCCAAGTGCCGCTTTTGCGAGGCTTCCCGCGTTTTCAAACATCAGCCTGATGTACAGCCAGTCGCCCATATCGTCCCACTTGCGCGTGGAGTTGACAAGGTAATTGTTTTGCAGACAGCCGTACTTTTTGCCCAGCTTTTTGCCGTACGCTTTGAGGTTCTTGGCGGTCTGCACGTCCTCCATAGCACGCTTGTCGGCAAACCCGCCTATCGCCTCGAACGTCTGCTTTGATGCCCAGAAAATGCCGCAGTAAAGCCCTGTCAAGCCAAATCCGACACGGCACATATAGTCGTTCATATACAGCGGGAAGGAGTACCTTTCAAAGCGTATCGGCGCGCCTCCGCCGATAAACTTTCCGCTTTTGAGCAGGCAGTACGCCTCTTTAATCGTACCCTTTGTCATACGGTTGTCGCAGTCGATAGTCATTATGTACTTGCCGCGCGCAGCTTTTATGCCCGCATTGCGAACCGCCGCGATACAGCGCTCCTCGTTGAGAACTACCCTTGCGCCGTTTTGCTCGGCGAGCTGCTGCGTATTATCGGTGCAGCGGTTGCAGACAATGATTATCTCGACAGGCTTGCCGAAGACCTTTGCCGCCTTTTTGATAGAGTTAATGCACCGCACAACGTACTTTTCCTCGTTATGTGCAGGCACCACGACCGTGAAAACATAATTCCCCATTTTGTTCCTCCTTGCTTGTGTCCAATAATATGTACAGATAAAACCTGTGACAGTTTATCTATATCCTATATTATCACAGGTTTTATTAAGATGTCTTTAAGCTTTCAGCGCATGGCTCCATCTGTGAGTGTGCTGTACACTCTCTATACTTACCTAACCTTACCTATGTCGACGGATGGTTGACGGCTGGTTGACGGCAAGCTCAGGTCTTGTAAAAATGCTGGTAGTCCTTCTGTGTTTTCCAGTCGCCGCCCCACGTCCAGCCGCGCTGCTTGAACAGCTTGTAGGCAAGGTCGTTGTGGTCTATCTTGTGCGGAAAACTCTTGCTTCTGTCGGCGAATTTCACCGCATTTTCGGGCATTATCTTGCCGCCCACTATGTAGGGATTGTGCAGCGGATTGATGTCGATAGCGCGCCCGTAGCCGTGCATTGATATCATATCCGTATCCGCAACGACACGGTAGTTGAACGCGGACGAATTGTTGTCCGCCATTGACTGCTCGTCATCAGCGCCGTACTCGTCCACAAGGCGCATTTTCTCTATCTGATAGCCAGCCTTGTACAGCTCGCGGAAAATCTCCAAAACCTCCTTTGCGAGCGAGTAATGCACTATCATCTCGCCGCGCTGGGTGCTGCCGTGGTAGTCAACAAACAGCATTTGCAGATACGCAAGCTCGTCAAGCCCTATATCGTGATTTTCACGGTAGGACTTGCCGCTTATCTTTTCGATTATGTTTTCGGGAAGGGCTGTTGCTGTGAAGCCCTCCTCAAGAATGATACTCTCCAAAGTGTTATCACCTCGTTATTTCTCCATTTTCCAGAACTCTACGCTGTACGGCTTTAGCTCGCTGCCGCCGCCGAAATCGTGAATCTCTCCCGTGATAAGCTCGAGCGCCTGACCGCAGCCTGCGTCAAAGTGCGCAGTGAACGGGTTCTCGTCGGCATTTATCGCAATAAGCACGCGCTCGTCCTCAAACTTTCTCTGGATTATGCACTGCCTGTTTGTCAGCACCGGTACGGAAATATCGCCGTAGGCAAGCGCTTTGCTGCTGCGGCGTATCTCGCTCAATTTAGCGATAAGGTCGGTAAGCTCGTTCCATTCGGGCTTTTCAAAGCAGGCTCTCAAAGCGGGGTCGCCGTCCTTTTTATCAGCCTTTGCGCCCCATTCAGAGCCGTAGTAGATGCAGGGTATGCCCTTTATCGCAAACAGCAGCCCGTAGATAAGCGGCAGGTGCTTTGGATTGGTCAGCACGCTTGCGACCCTTGAAACGTCGTGGTTATCGACAAAATTGAGCAGCGTCATACCCTTGCAGCGGCACCAGTCCTCAGGACCGAACATATTCTTGACCGAGTGGCATATCTCAAACATATTCATCGAGTTGAAGCTCGAATACATTCCCTTGTAGCACTCGTAATTCGTGCAGGAGTGCAGCATTTCGGGGTTGACAATCTGCTTGTAGTCGCCGTGGATTATCTCGCCCACGAGGAAGAAATCCTGCTTTACCCAGTCGCAGTGCTGACGCAGACGCTTCATAAAGTTTCTATCAAGGCAGTACGCAACATCAAGGCGCAGACCGTCAATGTCAAACTCCTTCACCCACTGCGTAATGCACTCAAGAATGTGGTCGACCACCTGCGGATTGTTGAGGTTTAGCTTTACAAGGTCAAAGTGACCCTCCCAGCCCTCGTACCACAGACCGTCGTTGTAGTTTGAGTTTCCGCCGAAGTTGATGTAGAACCAGTCCTTATACGGCGAGGATTCGCGGTTTTTCAGCACGTCCTGAAACGCCCAGAAACCCCTGCCGACGTGGTTGAAAACGCCGTCAAGAACGACCTTTATGCCTGCCTCGTGCAAATCGCTGCACACCTTGGCAAAATCCTCATTGGTGCCAAGGCGGCAGTCGATTTTACGGAAATCTCTTGTATTGTAGCCGTGCGTATCAGACTCAAACACGGGTGAAAAATAGATAGCATTTATACCCAGCTTTTTAAAATGCTCTGTCCACTGCGACACCTTTGTTATCCTGTGCTGCTGCACCCCGTCATTTTCAAACGGCGCACCGCAGAAACCAAGAGGATAGATCTGATAAAACACGCTTTCGTAAGCCCACATAATATTAACATCCTTTCGCGGCGGCAAAAAATTATTCGCATTGTCCACCTTATACATTATAACAAATTTTCGCTAATTTATCAATAGATAATTCACATTATATTTGCAAAGATTTTTGTGCATTGTGCATAGTTTTGTCAATCTGTGTCCGCGCGCTTTTGTTATCAATGCTGTCAGACTATCTCCCGACTCTCGTTCTTGACATCTCTTTCAGAGAGCAACATCAAGCGTCATCATTATGATAAATCCTATCATCACGCCGAGAGTACCGATATGCGAGTTCCCCAGGTGCGCCTCGGGGATAAGCTCCTCGACCACGACGTACAGCATAGCGCCTGCCGCGAACGAAAGCAGCCACGGCAAAAGCACCTGCACCGTTCCCGCGATAAGCACCGTCAAAAGCCCAAAGATAGGCTCTACCACGCCCGATGCCGCGCCGCACACAAAAGCCCTCGTGCGAGAGCGACCCGACTGGCGAATAGGCAGAGCAATAGCCGCACCCTCGGGGAAATTCTGTATCCCCATACCGACTGCGAGCGCGACCGCAGACGCAAGCAGCACGCTGCTCTCGTTCTTCGCCGCAAGAGCAAACGCAAGTCCTACCGCCATACCCTCGGGTATGTTGTGCAGAGTTATCGCAAAAATAAGCATTGATGTGCGCTTCAGACCGCGCTTAACGCCCTCTTCCCTGTCAGGCTCGGGGTGAAAGTACGGCAGCACTTTGTCCAGCGCCATAAGAAACAGCACTCCCAGCATAAAACCAAACGCCGCAGGCACCCAGCCGACCTTGCCCAAGCGCTCCGCCTCCTCTATCGCTGGGATAAGCAGCGACCACACCGACGCAGCTATCATCACTCCCGACGCAAACCCGAGAAACGCACTTTGCGCCCTGTCACTGTGGTTGTCGGATTTAAAGAAAAACACCACACCCGCGCCCAGCACCGTCATTGCGAATGTAAAGCCCGTGCCGCCGAGTGCGTACAGTAAACCGTTCATCAAAGCCACCCTTTCAGATAGTTTTGCAAGTGTACATTTTTTTGTACTGTATATATGCACTTGCATACTACAATCTATGCTCTCGTGCGGCGGCTTGTTAAATAAAAAACTGTGTCTTTGGAAGCAAGAGTTTCACAAGCAAGATGCAAGAGGCTTGACAAAAGCGAGTTCCGTTTTATGCCTCTAAATAACATCTAATTTCTTACCTCTGAACGCTTGACATTTTATACAAAGTATTGTAAAATAAGCTTGAAAAAACGGAGGTGCTTTTTATGGACTTCAGCTATAGAATTGACGACCCCGCTGTTGTTGCTGGCATATTTATCGGCGTTCTCATTGGCGCGACGATATGAGGCTTTGTTATCCGCTATCTTATGAAAACCAAGGGCTATCAGAACCTCGGCGCGTGGTTCTGCTGCGGATTCTTTCTGGGGATAATCGGCTTGATAATCGCCGTTACCCGCCCCGACCTCAAAAATCAGCCTTTCCAAAACGGCAACCCTTACGGCAGCCCATATGCAAATCCCTACGGGCAGCCGATGCAGCCGCCGTATCCGAATCAGCCGTATCAGTACGGTCAGCCGATGCAGCCGCCGTACCCGCCGAATGAACCTTACGGTATGGGCAATCAGCCTATGCCGCCGTACCCTTATCAGCCGATGATGAATACGCAGCCGCAGGGTGTGCGCTGCCAGTCGTGCGGTATGATAAATCAGCCGGGTACAGCGTTCTGCTCGCAGTGCGGTGAAAAGCAGTTCTGATACCAAAGCGGAGATGTTATTATGTTTCTTACAATATTCGGTAGTGATTCTTCCGGCTATGACGTTATATCCCATATACTTATCGCTATACCAATATTAGGGATTTATGGTCTGATTTCTTTTCCCATTGGCTTATACTGCAGAACCTTAATGAAAACCAAAGGGTACGACGGCTCAACGGGATTCTATTTAGGATTTCTCTTGAGCATTTTGGGAATGCTTATCTGCGCCTTAATGCCCGTTAATAAAGCGGAAACGCACTATCAGCCGCCGTATGAACCGTACGGTCAGCCCTATCAGCCGCCGTATGAGCCGTACGAACAGCCTGCACAGGAGAACCTACTGGATATACGCTGTACAAGCTGCGGTACGCTCAACCCACCAGATTCAACGACCTGCTCGCATTGCGGCGAAAAACTTTACTAATACCACAAAAAAAGCTCCCGTCAGTTTGTGAACGGGAGCTTGATTTTTTTGTTGGTAAACTATTAGCAGTTCTCTGCGAAATACTTGATAGTTCTAACCATCTGGCTTGTGTAGCTGTTCTCGTTGTCATACCAGGAAACAACCTGAACCTCGTAGCACTCGTCAGAGATCTGGCAAACCATTGTCTGTGTAGCATCAAAGAGTGAGCCGTACTTCATACCGATAACATCGGAAGAAACGATCGGATCCTCGTTGTAGCCAAAGCTCTCTGAAGCAGCAGCCTTCATAGCAGCGTTGATACCCTCAACTGTAACGTCCTTGCCCTTAACAACAGCTGTAAGGATAGTTGTAGAACCTGTTGGAACAGGAACTCTCTGTGCAGAACCGATAAGCTTGCCGTTGAGCTCCGGGATAACAAGTCCGATAGCCTTTGCAGCACCTGTTGAGTTAGGAACGATGTTTGCAGCACCTGCTCTTGCTCTTCTCAGGTCGCCCTTTCTGTGAGGACCGTCAAGGATCATCTGGTCGCCTGTGTAAGCGTGGATAGTGCTCATGATACCGCTCTGGATAGGAGCATACTTGTTAAGTGTATCTGCCATAGGTGCAAGACAGTTTGTTGTGCACGATGCAGCAGAAATGATCTGATCCTCGCTTGTAAGTGTCTTCTCGTTTACGGAGAATACGATAGTCTTAAGATCCTTGCCTGCAGGAGCAGAAATAACTACCTTCTTTGCGCCGGCGTTGATGTGTGCCATAGACTTCTCCTTTGAGCAGTAGAAGCCTGTGCACTCCAGAACTACGTCAACGCCGATCTCGCCCCAAGGAAGATTGTTAGCGTCAGCCTCTTTGTAAATTGTAAGTGTCTTGCCGTCAACTGTAATGGTGTTAGCCTCATCATCAGCTGTAACAGTATGAGCGTTCTCACCTATCTTGCCGCAGTAGCCACCCTGTGCGGTGTCATACTTGAGAAGATTTGCGAGCATTGAAGGCTTGGTAAGGTCGTTGATAGCAACAACATCATAGCCCTCTGCGCCGAACATCTGTCTGAATGCCAGACGTCCGATACGTCCAAAACCATTGATTGCAACTTTAACTGCCATAATTGTTATACCTCCTAAAAAAATTCTGTTATTATTATACTACATTTCACCACACATTGCAAGCATTTTTCTGAAATTTATAATAACTTTTTGTTACCTTGTATGCACAGGCGATTTTAGACAAATTTATACATTTCTGTTGACACAGCGGGGAAAAACGGGTATAATAGTTGAAACAGCAAAAAGCTGTTTGGGATGTATTATGAAGATGAGGTGCTTTGATGAAATATATCGATAATCTTATCAAGGTATGGGAATTCTGCAAAAGGACCGTGATGATAGCTGACAGCGAGATGAACGTGCTGTGGTGCAACAAGCAGGGCGAACAGGCACTGTTTGACACGGCGAATCTGCACTTTTTGAACGACGCAGAGTTTGAGCTGCCCATACCCTCGCCTGTCACCGTGCAGTATGAAGGCGATTTCGGACTTGCGCGCGCGGTGGAGATACTGCCGCTTGAAAACGGTGATGACGGCTATGTGCTTGAATTTTTCGACTGTGACGATATTGAGCTGCTTTCAGACCGCTCGGCGCATCTGCGTTACAAGTCCAACTTTATCGGCAACATACGCAGCGAGCTTTCGCAGCTGATATTTATGCTCGACGCGAACAGACCGAAGTATGTTGAAAGCGGAGACCTTGACTATCTCAATTTCGACCGCGAGGCGAGATACCGCATTCTGCGTTCGTTTTCCGCAACGGTGAATATGAACGAGCTTGCAAAATACTACAACGGATTTTACCCCAACAGCGTGGTGAACATTTCCGAGGTGCTTACCGGGCTTGCGCAGGAGGTATCCGAGATGTTTGAAAAGCACGCGTGCAAATTCACCTGCAAGATACAGGAGAGGGTCTGCCTTTACACAAACGCCGACAGGCTGCGCGCAGCGGTGTGCAATCTGCTTATCAATGCGTATATGTACAACGAGGCGCAGGAGCGCACCTGCAAGCTTGAGGTTTACACGCAGGACGATGTGCTGACGATAATCGTTGAGGACAACGGCGGAAAGGTATCCGCGCAGGAGCTTGAAAGCTGCAAAAAGCCGTTTGTGTCCTTCCGCAGCTTCAGCGAGCAGGAATCGCTTGGCATAGCCATAGCTTCAAAATACTGCGAATCGCTTGGCGGCACACTTACGGCAAAGTGCTGCAACAGCACAAGCACGACTATGAAAATGACCATACCCATCAACACCGAGCGCACACCGAGCGATTTCAGGATATGCAAGGTTGCGCCGATAACCAGCAGATACGATTTGCAGTACTGCATACTTGCAAAGGGTATCGACCCCAACAAATAAAAAAAACAGCCGCACGGGAGGTTTTTACACTTCCCTGCGGCTTTTGTGCTACTTGTTTTTTGTAGTAAAATCTGCGTACTTGTTGTACAGCTTTTTAGCGGAGTATCTCTTCAAAGAGTTGTTGTCGACCTTTATGTCAAGCTCCTCTGCCCACTTTGCAATAGTCTCGTCAAAGGTCTTTTCAAACATTTCCTTGACTACGGTATCGTGGTTGTCGCTTGCGTACTCCTTTGTTCTCTCCTTCACATCGCCCTTGATGACGATGTAGTAAGCATCGTCGTTTTCAAAAAGCTCCGCCTTGCCCTCGGACATTTCCTTTATCTTGACAAGTGCCTTGCCCGACTCGGTCTTGAGAGTTTCCTCGGTATACAGCGCATAGTTTATCATAGACTCGTTAGGATACTTGTTCTGAGCAGTTTCGCCCTCTGCCGCGCTGCTGTCATGGTCGTGGTCATGCTCGCTGTCTGCCTGTGAACTGCTGTCAGACTGTGAGCTGCTGTCGGTATCGCCGACCTTGCTTGATGAGCTGTCAGCAGAAGATGAACTGTCTGCTGTTGACGAACTGTCAGCGGAAGACGAGCTGTCAGCCGTTGACGAGCTTGATGAAGATGAGCTGTCAGCGCCCGAGCTGCTGTCGCTGCCCGATGCTGCCTTGTTCTTTTCCTCAACGTACTTGTTGTATTCCTCGATAATGCTGTCAAAGCTTGAGAAGCTCGATGAAGCCGACTTTTTGAGATATTCCTCGGCAAGTGCCTTGTTCTCCTCGTTCTCCTTCTTCTTTTCGTCCTCGTCAGTCTTGGTACTCTTGCTTATCGTAATGCTCTTAAAGCGCAGATAGTTGTCGTTGACATACTTTTCGATATCCTCGTCAGAAGGCTTTTCCTTGCCCTCGCTGCCGTAGTAGTAATCAAAAAGCTTTTCCTTCATCTTTGTCTCTTTGAGCATCAGCTTGATAGACTCCTTTGAGATGCCCATTTCCTCGTACATATCCTTCTGCGCGTTGTAAGCGTTTGTCGCAGAGGCAGCTGCCGACTTTACATCATCGTCTGAAAGCTCAAGACCAAGCTCCTTGAACTTTTCGGTGACCGCACAGTACTCCTTGGTCTTTTTCATAGCGTTCTCTTCAAGGTAAACAGCCATTTCCTTGCCGTCGACCTTTTCGTCCATTACGCCGTTTGAAGAGCCTTTGTAGTACAGCGTATACTGCTGGTTGAGCATCTCGCTGACGATATTGTAGATGTATATTCCCGAATTTACGTCCGTATCGCCGTATTTCATAATGTATCTGCCGTTATCGCAGCCGGTGAGCATAGATGCTGCCATAGCCACGCTTACTGCGGCGCACGCAAGTCTTTTCAGAATTCTCATTATCTATCCTTATCCTTTCAAATCAATTTCCTTACAAGGCATAATTTAACCTATACATTATACACCAAAAACGCCTATAAGTCAAGTGCCTTTTAAAACCGCGCAGATACGCAAAAAAAGAGGGATGCAAGTCCCTCTTTTGTCATTTTGAACTGTCAGGTTTATCGGGGAAAAACGCATCGTTTTTATGCTGCGCATATGTGGAAAGGTACACCTTTTCGATTTTAATCTCCACGGACGGCTCGGCGTTGCTCTCGTCTGTCGGCTCGGTGCCGCATATCTTTTCGTAAACGTCCATACCGTCATACACCTGCGCAAATACGGTATACTGCTTTGTGAAGTTAGGCACGCCGCCCATCTGCTCAAACGCTTCGGTGACCTCCTTGTTGTCAGCTGCGCTTTCAAACTCCTTTTTGAACTCGTCGTTGAAATCGACCGTGCCGACAAACATAATGCGGCTGCCCGAAACCTGCGAGCTAATAAACTTGTTGCTTTGTCCGCCGAATGACACAAGCGCGCCCTTGAACGGCCACAGGTCAGCATTTATCTCCTTTTCATAAGTTCTCTTGTCGGTGTCTTCGGTGTCTGTGCCGTCCTTGGACTTTGAGCCGCCCAAGAAATACACGTCCTTTTGCACGCTGAAAACATATGTGCCGTCGTAGTAGCCGTCTCTTGCAAGCTCCTTGAAATACTTGCAGGCATCGGGTGCCTTGTCCTCGTACAGCACCGCCTTGAAGGTACCCATATTCGTTTCAAACACCGCTACCGCCGCATCGTCTGCAGGCAGCTGCCTTTGCACAAGCGTAGGGTTCTGGTAGTCCTTGCCGCTTTTCTTTTTGAAAAAGCTGCTGAACATCACCGTCAGCAAAGCTATCATCACAAAGCACACGATAAGGATAGATACCTGCACCATTGTTTTATTTTCGCCCTTGTTGTAATTGCTGCTCATTTCGTTTCCCCTTGCTTATTTGCGTCTTATCTTTGTTCCCTGTCTGGTTTCCTCGATGATGTAGCCCTTTGCCGCTATCTCGTCACGCAGAGCGTCAGCCTTTGCAAAGTCCTTTGCCTTTCGCGCTGCTGCCCTTTCCTCGACAAGCGCCATGATATCATCGGGGATATCCTCCTGTTCGCTCTGCTGTGCAAGCTTTTCAGCGTGTGCGATAAGTCCCAGTGAAAGCACCCTGTCAAAGTCCTCTGCCAGCGCAAGCTTTGTTGCGGCATTTGTATCTGCTTTAAGAACATCATACAGCGCGGTTATACCCAGCGCGGTGTTTATATCATTGTCAAGAGCATCTTTAAAGCCCTTTTTCAGCTCGTTGAATTTAGCCTCGTCAACGCCCGTGGTGTCGCCCTCGGCTTTGAGCTGTGCTATCCTTGCGATGAGCTTGTCATAAGCCTGTTTTGCGTTGTCAAGGTTTTCATAGGAGAACACAAGGCTCTTTCTGTAATGCGACTGCAAGCAGAAAAATCTGTAAACGATCGGGTCATAGCCCTTTTGTTCAAGCAGCGAAACGGTGAGAAACTCGCCCTTTGACTTGCTCATCTTTCCGCCCGCTGTGTTGAGATGATGAACGTGGAACCAGAAATTGCACCACTTGTGACCCAGATACGCCTCTGACTGCGCTATCTCGTTGGTGTGGTGAGGGAACGCATTGTCTATGCCTCCGCAGTGGATATCAAGATACTCGCCAAGGTTCTTCATCGAAATGCACGAGCACTCGATATGCCAGCCAGGGTAGCCCACGCCCCACGGGGAGTCCCATTTAAGCTCCTGGTCATCAAACTTGGATTTAGTGAACCAAAGCACGAAATCCGCCTTGTTGCGCTTGTTAGTGTCCTCCTCGACACCCTCGCGCACGCCTACCTCAAGGTCGTCCTCGCTGAAATCGCCGAAAACGTAGTACTGATCGAGCTTTGAGGTATCAAAGTAGATGTTTCCGCCAGCCTCGTAAGCGTAGCCCTTGTCGATAAGCACGGTGATAACTCTGATGAACTCGTCTATCATGCTTGTGGCTGGTGCGACCACATCGGGTGTTTTGATGTTCAGCTTGGCGCAGTCCTCAAAGAAAGCCTTGGTGTAGAACTGCGCTATCTCCATGACTGTCTTATGCTCTCTCTTTGCGCCCTTGAGCATCTTGTCATCGCCCGTGTCGCCGTCAGATGTTAAGTGACCCACGTCCGTGATGTTCATAACGCGCTTTACGTCAAGTCCGTCATAGCGCATATACTTTTCAAGCACGTCCTCCATTATATAGCTGCGCAGATTTCCGATATGCGCATAGTGGTACACCGTCGGACCGCAGGTGTACATTGCCACCTTGCCCGCAACGTTGGGAACAAACTCCTCTTTTTTGTGTGAAAGTGTATTGTATAACTGCATTTTACTTTTCCTCCTTGTTTTTCTGCGACTGTATTGCTTCAAGCTCTGCTATGCGCTTTTCAAGCGCGGCGAGCCGCTTTCTGTTGCGTGCTATCTCCTGCGCAACGGGGTCGGGAATGTGTATCTGGTCAAGGTCGAGAGTGCGCTTGCCGTTTTGCCGCACTATCCTTGCAGGCACGCCCACCGCTGTAGAATTAGGCGGCACTTCTTTGAGAACCACCGCATTTGCGGCAATTTTAGCATTGTCCCCCACCTTGAACGGACCGAGTATCTTCGCGCCCGCGCCGACCATAACGTTGTTGCCGAGTGTCGGGTGACGCTTGCCGTGGTCCTTGCCCGTACCGCCGAGCGTACAGCCCTGATAAAGCAGGCAGTAGTCGCCTATCTCCGCCGTTTCGCCGATAACCACACCGCTGCCGTGGTCGATAAGCAAGCCCTTGCCTATCTTTGCGCCGGGGTGTATCTCTATACCCGTTATACCTCTCATCGTCTGGGAGATTATCCTTGCAATGACCTTGTGACCGCGCAGGTAGAACCGGTGCGCGAGCCTGTGAACTATCACCGCGTGTACGCCCGAATAGGTCAGCAGAACCTCCAGCGCACTGCTCGCCGCAGGGTCTCTCTCCATTACCGAGTGTATATCCTTTTTGACCTCTTTTATCCAGCCCAAACCATTTCACCTCGTAAAAAATAAAACCTCCACAGACAACATTTTGTCATCTGCGAAGGCAAGTCATCATCGACCTACGGTCCCACTTCGTTTTCCCGTTAAAAACGGCTCTTTCGTCTTTAACGCAGACTATGCGAGGGAGAATACTGAGCCTTGCGCCGTTGTTGCTCCCCTGCTGTCAGCCGCACTTCACTTACGCCCTGCGCGGACGCTCTCACCGTGCCGTCCTCTCTGTAACGTGAAACCGTAAGCTACTCTTGCTGATACGCATTTACTGTATGCTATTATTTCATATTGATAAGTGCCTGTGCCTGCAACATTTCCGACATCAGATCGCTTTTATGCATAAGAAGCAAGAACGCTTCGCTTTTCAGATGCAAGAAGCAAGAGAAGGTATCGCCTTCGGCGATGATCTTCAAAAATATGCCGACACGCTGTTTTTCATTATTTCTTATTTACTTGAATCAATGTACTTCCAATAGCCCTTGAGGTAAACGCCGCCCGAAATAAGCGTGAGAACCACGGCTACCCATATAAGTGCCTCGTTCACAAGGAACACAGGTGCGCCCCAGTTCAAATCGGGGCTTCCCTTTGCATCGGGGTAGATTATCTGCAAAAGCATTATCGCCAGCAGCGCTATCATTGTGAAAGCCGTTTTGAGCTTTCCCCATATGCCTGCTGCGACCACGACTCCCTCGTTTGCGACCACAAGCCGCAGACCCGTCACCATAAACTCTCTTGAAAGTATAAGCACCACGGCTACGGGGTCAATCCATCTTTCAAAGGCAAACACGATAAGCGCGGTCATTACCAGCAGCTTGTCAGCCAGCGGGTCAAGGAACTTTCCGAATGTCGTCACCAGGTTGTTTTTCCTTGCGATACGACCGTCAAGAAAATCGGTTATCGACGCGAGTGCGAAAAACACCAGCGCAAATATCATGTGCCCCTCAAAGAACCACAGCACAGATACCAGGAAGAACGGTATCAGCACCACTCGCAGCACAGTCAGTTTATTAGGCAGATTCATATAAAAACTATCTCACTTTCACAGCTAAACTCTCGAACCGATAAGGTCATAATCGAGCGTGTCGTCAACAAGCACGTTCACATACTCGCCGACCGCGACCTTTTTATCGCTCATGAAAAACACCTTGCCGTCTATCTCGGGCGCATCAAACGCACTTCTGCCGTAGTAGCACTCGGCATATCTGTCAAAGCCCTCGCAAACGACCTGCAGCGTTTTGCCGCAGCATTTTTCATTGAATTCGTCCGATATGAGCATCTGCTCTTCCATTATTATCTCGGCGCGTCTTTCACGCGTTTTCAGGTGTACCTGATCGGGCATATCGAATGCAGGCGTGTTTTCCTCGGGTGAAAACGCAAAGCAGCCCAGCCGTTCAAACTTAATCTGCTTTACAAACTCGCAAAGCTCCTCAAACTGTTCATCGCTCTCACCGGGGAAGCCCACGATAAGCGTTGTTCTCAAAACTATGCCCGGCACCTTTTCTCTGATATGCTCCACAAGCTGCGTGAGCGACTGTCTGTCGCCGCTGCGGTTCATACGGCGCAGTATATCGCCGTTGCAGTGCTGCAAAGGCATATCAATATATTTAACGAGTTTTTCCTCACTTGCTATCGTATCGAGCAGCTCGTCTGTTATCCTTTCGGGGTAGCAGTAAAGCGTTCTTATCCACTTAAAGCCGTCAATTGCGCACAGCTCTCTCAAAAGCCTCGGCAGCTCGCTTTTTCCGTAGATATCCTCGCCGTAGCGGGTAGTATCCTGCGCGACAACGACAAGCTCGGTCACGCCGTTTTGCGCAAGCCATTTTGCCTCCTCAACTATATCCTCTATCCTGCGGCTGCGGAAAGCACCTCTTATCGACGGGATAGCGCAGTATGTACAGCAGTTGCTGCAGCCCTCGGCTATCTTGATATATGCGCAGAAAGGCTCGGTCGAGATTATTCTTCCGCCCTCAAGGCAAAGGTCGGTATTCTCGCCGTAAGCGCACACCTGCTTCTTATCGGCAAGCACCTGTGTGATTATATCGCACAGCTTTGCGTTTGAGCCAAGCCCTATAACAGCGTCAAGTTCGGGCATTTCCTTTACCATTTCATCGCGGTATCTTTCCGCAAGGCAGCCCGTAGCGATTATCGCCTTTATCCTGCCCTCTTTTTTAAGCTCGCTCAATTCAAGTATAGTGTCGATAGCCTCCTGCTTTGCAGACTCGATAAAGCCGCAGGTGTTGACTATCACCACATCGGCAAGCGCCGCATCGGCGATTATCTCAAAGCCCTGCTGTTTGAGGTCATAAAGCATATGCTCGGCATCCACCTGGTTTTTGGGACATCCGAGCGAGACCATTCCAACTCTCGTTGCCATATGAAAATCTCCTGTAATTTACACAACAAAATTATACAAAGCTATTATCTCACTTTTTTATTCTTTTGTCAAGCGCAATCTTACCGCGTACACACATATTTTACTTGTGGGGCATATTTTTTCGACAATTATTCATCTTCCCCGTCATATTCAGACTCTATCTGCTTGAAAACGCTGTTGATGTCGCTATAGTCATAGCCGTATCGCACAAGCGAATTTTTCGCACGTATAATGCCCTTTTCATCGGTCATTATACGCAGATACTTTTTTTCTACAAGCGTGCGCAGTCTTTCCTGCACGCCCTCGTCATACTCCGAAAGCGCAATATCGATAACTTCCTTTGTCAGACCTTTAAGGCGCATTTCCTGAAAAGCCCTGCGTCTGCCGAACAGCTTGACCTCGCAGTAATGCCTTGCAAGCCCCTGCGCATAGCGCATATCGTTTATCGCGCCAAGCTCGACAAGGCGCTGCATAACGCGGTAGCAAAGGTCCTCGTCGTAGTTCTGCCGCAGCTTTTTGAACATCTCGACAAACGAATAGTCCCTGCGGTCGAGCAGATAAAGCGCACGCTCGCGCGCCCTGCGAAAATCGCTCTCGTCCTTTATTTGCTCCCACGCAGACAAAGGCAGGTCAAGACCTGCCTTGATGTTGAATTTACTGATTATCTCCAGATTCAGATACGCGCTCTCGCCCTCGTCAAAATCTACGCGGTATGTCGAGCCTTTGTACTTTTCAACTGCCGTTATCTTCATCTTTTAGCCGCCAAGGTTTGATATATCAACAGGTGCGAACTCCTCAAAGTCCTCCTGCGTATCCTCGGTTTCCTTAACAACAGGCTTGATGCCCGCACTCTCGTTAGCCATTTTTTCAAGCTTTGAGGTTTCAGCCTTTTTCTTGGGTGCAGCCGCCGCAGCAGCCTCTGCCTCGCTCTGTGCGAACTTTTCTCTTATCTTTTGCTCTATCTCGTCCATTATCTCGGGGTTATCCAGCAGGAACTGCTTGGAGTTGTCTCTGCCCTGACCCAGCTTCATATCGTTGTAGCTGAACCACGCGCCGCCCTTCTTGACGATGCCGAACTCAACGCCGATATCGAGTATCTCGCCGACCTTTGAGATGCCCTTGCCGTACATAATGTCGAACTCTGCCTCTTTAAACGGCGGTGCGACCTTGTTTTTAACGACCTTGCAGCGTGTTCTGTTTCCGATAACGTTAGCGCCGTCCTTTATCTGCTCACCGCGTCTTACCTCGATTCTGACAGATGCATAGAATTTCAGCGCACGACCGCCCGGAGTAGTCTCGGGGTTACCGTACATAACGCCTATCTTCTCTCTTATCTGGTTGATAAAGATAGCTGTGGTGTTTGATTTGCCTATGACCGACGTGAGCTTTCTCAAGCCCTGCGACATAAGTCTTGCAAGCTGTCCGACGTGGGAATCGCCCATATCTCCGTCGATTTCCGCCTTTGTGGTCATAGCCGCAACCGAGTCGATAACTATGCAGTCGATAGCGCCCGACCTTGCAAGCGCCTCTGCTATTTCAAGCGCCTGCTCGCCCGAATCAGGCTGTGAAACGAGCATATTGTCGATATCAACGCCCAGCGCCGCCGCATAAACAGGGTCAAGCGCGTGCTCAACGTCGATAAACGCAACGTCGCCGCCCATTTTCTGTGTCTGCGCGATAACGTGCAGCGCAACGGTGGTCTTACCAGACGATTCGGGTCCGTAAATTTCGATAATTCTTCCGCGCGGAACGCCGCCTATGCCCAGCGCCGTGTCCAGCGTCAGCGAGCCTGTGGAGATAGCCTCCACGTCCATAGCCTTTGCCTCGCCCAGCTTCATTATAGCGCCTTTGCCGAACTGCTGCTCAATGTACGCAATTGCAGTCTGCAGCGCCTTTTTCTTCTCCTCCTTGTCAGTGATGTTAACAACGGGAGTGGTTGATGCTTTCTTCTTTTTTTCCATCGCCATAACTATTGATACCTCCGATACTGTTTTGGGGTGTTTATTCCTTCTGCATATTTATTATAGCACACTAACTGTCCGTTTGTCCGGACTGTTAGACGAATTATTTTCAAGTACAAATTTTCGGACTGTTCATTTCCTAAAGCCCGTAATACAGCGGAAAGCTCCGCACGCGTCCTTGTGCGCCCTTACGTTTTCAAAGCCGTGGCGCACCAGCATAGTCATTACCTCGTCCTCCATGCCGATGCCTATTTCCAGGGCAATAAGCCCGCCCGTTCTGAGCGTTTGCTTAAAGTTTATCAGAATGTGCCTGTAAAAATCAAGCCCGTCGTCGCCGCCGAAGAGCGCGCCCTGCGGCTCAAACGTTACCTCCCGCTGCAGCAGTTTCATATCCTGCGCGGTAAGGTACGGCGGATTAGCCGTCAGCACATCAGCAGTCGGCAGATCAAGCGCCGTTTGCCTATCTGTAATATCGCCCTTTACGATTTTCATTTTGCTCTTGTTAATCGCGATATTTTGTTTCATATATTCTATTGCCTCGTCCGAGACCTCAACGGCTGTCACCTGTTCGCAGTCAAGATACTTCTCCAGCGCGATACCAATGCACCCGCTGCCTGCGCAAAGGTCAACTACCGTCAAAGGCTTGTCCTTTGGCGCTTTTTTGCGCACCGTGTCGATAAGCGTCTCCGTGTCCTGCCGCGGTATCAGCACGCCCTGCCCGACCTTGAACGGCAGTCCGTAAAACTCCCACTCGCCGACAAGATACTGCAAAGGCTCGCCGCTCAAACGCCTTTGGCAAAGGCTTTCAAACTCGCCCTGCACCACGCCGTCGGCAGAGTCCTGCAAACGCATTTCAAAATCAAACCTGCGGCAGTCACACCCAAGCGCCTTGCCCAGCAGTTCACGCGCGTTGAGGCTTTCGTCCTCAACGTGAGCTTTTTCAAAATCCTTCACCGCTTTTTCAAGCAGCTGCGCATAGGTACTCACAGTCTGTCCTCCTGCGGATCATCGGGTATGCAGGCGGTAAGCGCCTTTATCGCGCACTCTATCTCCTCGCCGTCGGGTTCGCGCGTGGTTATGCGCTGTATCCACAGTCCGGGTGCAGAAATGATTTTTGTAACTATGTTGTCGTACTTTCCCGCGAGCCTTATAAGCTCGTACGAAATGCCCATAACTACGGGCAGCAGCGCTATCTTTATCAGCACGCGCAGGAAGATGTTCCCCCACGATACCTGAAACACCGTGCTTACAAAAATGCTTATGAACAGCACAAGAAAGATAAAGCTCGTTCCGCAGCGCGGGTGAAAACGGCAGTGCTTTTTGACGTTCTCCACCGTCAGCTCGTCGCCGTGTTCGTAGCAGGTTATCGTCTTATGCTCTGCGCCGTGGTACTCGTACGTCCTGCGTATATCCTTCATCAGCGCGGTCAGCGAGGTGTAGCCGATGAATATCGCTATCTTTATGATACCCTCGATGATGTTCTTTGCGATCGGAGAAAGGCTGACGACGAATTTGTCTATCAGCTTTGATATACCGCTTGGCAGCAACATAAACAGCGCCACCGCCAGCGCAAGCCCGAGGATTATCGAAACGGTGGTGATTATCGGCATAAGCTTGTCGCCCAGCTTTTCGTCCACCCATTTTTCAAACTTTGACTGCTCTTCATCGCTGTCATCTTCCGCACTCATCTGCTTGTCCGCCGAGCGCGAAAGGCACTTGTAGCCCTCAATCATTGACGATATGAACACAAACACTCCGCGCACGAACGGTATTTTGCGGTAAAAAGGTGCGTTTTTGCCGCCCTTTACTGCCCATTCCTCAAGGTCTATCTCGCCGCTCGGCAGACGGCACGCCATAGCCGCCTTGTCGATACCACGCATCATAACGCCCTCGATAACGGCTTGTCCGCCTATCTTTGATTTGAATTTTTCCCCCGAGGTGTTTTCCTTACTCTTGCTCATTTACAGGATTTGTCCTTTCTAATTCAGGCTCTGATGAAATCAGCTGCACATCGGCAGTCGGAGCGCTTTGCTCGCTGCTGCCCTTCTTTTCCATGCACGGCAGCGTAATAAGCACCGTCGTACCCACGCCCTGCTCGCTGTTGATAGTCAGCGTGCCGCCATGGCGCTGGATTATCTCGTCTGCGACCGCAAGACCGATACCCGAGCCTCGCCTTGTGTGGTTTGCTTTAAAGAACTTTGTCTTGACTTTTGGCAGGTCCTCCGCCGAGATGCCCATACCGGTATCTGAAATGGAAATGCATATCTCGCCGTGCTCCTCGTAAGCCTCGACCGACACGGTGTCGCCCTTGTCGGAATATTTTATCGCGTTGTCTACAATATTTATGAACACCTGACGCAGCCTGTTCTTGTCGCCGTAAACGAACGACAGCATTTCAGGCTCGTAGTAATCGAGCTTTATGCCCAGCGCACGCGCCCTTTCCTGATAGATAAGCACAGTTTCGCCAAGCTCAGCGAGGATGTCAATAGTGTCCATTATCAGCGTAAGTCTGTTATCCTGTATACGCGAGAAATCCAGCAGTTCCTCCACCATCTGCGAAAGGCGCTCTGTCTCGCTGGTGATAACTCTCATACCTTTTTTGAACGTTTCCTTGTCCTCGTACATCGAGGTAACGGTCTCCGTCCAGCCCTTTATCGCGGTAAGCGGCGTTCGCAGCTCGTGAGATACAGAGGAGATGAACTCGTTTTTCATCTGCTCTGTGTTTGAAAGCTCGTCAGCCATATAGTTGATAGAGTCGCAAAGCTCGCCCAGCTCGTCGTCGGACTCTTTCTTTATACGCTCGGAGAAATCGCCCTTTGCGAACTGCTTTGTCATATCGCCTATGCTGCGTATCGGGTAAACGATAGAGCGCACAAAGTACATTCCCGAGAAAAAGATAAGCAGCATTATCGCAAGGCACACGACAAGCGTCGTTATGCTGATGATAAGTATCTGGTTGTCGATCTTTTTCATCGAGGCAAGCATACGCAGCGCGCTGTACTGGCTGTCCTTTGCGTTAATTACCGCCGTGACCGCCACTACCTTTTCGCCCGTGGGCAGCTCGTATATCTGCGAGGCAAAGCCCTGCTTTGAGCTTTTTGCCTCCTCGTAGTCGCCCATCACGTCCTCTGACGAGGGTGAAAAGCCCGATGAAGTGACCTCCACCTCTCCGTCGTTGTTGATAGCCATAAGCTCGATGCGTTCCTTTTCCTCATAGCCCTCAACGTACGTGCGTATACGCGAATTGAGACTCGCCTTGCCTGCATCGGAGTTTGTCTGTACAGCGGTGGACACGATATTCATTTTTGAGCTGAGGTACTCCTTTGCGGTGTTGTAGTAGTAATTGCGCACCACAAAGACCATAAGCACCTCAAGAAGCAGCAGTATCGCAACGATCACACCGAAGCTGTTGCGCAGCCAGTGCATAGTGATACTGTGCTTTCCGTACTTGATCTCATGCTTTGCCAACTGTCACTGCTCTCCATTCATCACGGGTTGCCGCCCGACCATTTGTAGCCGTATCCCCATATTGTAAGGATATACTTCGGATTTGACGGCTCGTCCTCTATTTTCATTCTTATTCTTCTGATATTAACGTCTACTATCTTGTCATCGCCGTAGTAGCTCTCGCCCCAGATATGTTTTAGTATGCTGGTTCTGTCAAGGGCGGTGTTCTGGTTTCTGAAGAAATACTCCATTATCTGATATTCAACTTGTGTGAGGTCTATCTGCTCACCGTTTTTGAAGACCGTTCTGCTCTTTAAGTTTAGCGTGAACGGACCCGAGGTCATCACCGAAGCCTCCTCGGGCTTTGAGCTTGACCTTGAAACACGCCTGCACACCGCATCAACTCTTGCGATAAGCTCGCTTATGGAGAACGGCTTTGTGATGTAGTCGTCAGCGCCGCTCATAAGACAGCTTATCTTGTCCATTTCCTGCGACTTTGCCGAAAGCATAATAATGCCGATGCTGTTGCTTTTCTCTCTTATTCTCTTGCACACCTGCATACCGTCTATGCCGGGCATCATAATGTCAAGCAGTGCAACGTCGAACTGACCGCCGCCTTCGTCGAATGCCTTGATAGCATCCTCACCGCAGTTTACGTCAACGACTTCGTAACCGCTTCTCTGAAGATTGAGTACCACAAATTCTCTGATAGAATCCTCGTCCTCGCAAACAAGTACCTTTTTCAACATTTGTTCTCCTCCTGTCATTTAGTCTATTATATAGAAATTATTCTTTACCTCGTCAATAGTAAGCACAAGCTGGTCCTGCGTGTCCTTGGGGAACTTTACGAAAAACTGCAGCTGACCTCTTGAATCCACCAGCTCGTAGCCTTTTTTCTGCAATTCCTCTGCATTGTTCTTTGTCGCCGAGCAGAACCGCACAAGCTCTGTCGTTGACGTATTTATGTCGCCCGAATACTTGTAGCACACCACATCGCCCGTATCGTTATCGCGCCTTACCGTCACCTTATCTGTCCAGCGCTTTGGGAACGCAAGGAAGAAGCCGTTGGATATCGAATAATATCCCGTATACTTTTCCTCAAGCGTGTAAAAGTCCTTATAGACGCTCCACGTTGTCATATACAGCATTTCGTCAGGCACTGCATTTTCATAGCCAAGCATCGGCTTTGCAGACGGTATCTCGACCACCGTATCGCCGTCAACGTCGGTGCAGTAGTACCCCACGGGTCTTGTACACCTCGGCAGGAGCCTTTCCTTGCTCTGCTGTATCGGGTTTTGAAGATTTGAATATCTGTAGTAAACTATCTCTGTCTGCATAAGACCCTCGGCAGTAGTGCTGTCTATGAACACCGCACTGCGCCCGCCGTCAAGCATACCCTTTGCAGCCTTGACGTATGCCGAGACATTGTCGCACATCTCGATAGTATGCTCGCGCTTTAACTCGCCGTTTTCCATCGAAAGTATCGACGCTCTTGCAGTTATCTTCTCCGTCTCGGGATTGACGGTTTTCTGCACCGTAACAAGCTCCTTGCTGCCGTCGGAATTTATATCCATCATTTCAAGCACCGAATAGGTATCCGTGCCTATCTTCTGGAAGCTGCCCGAATCATAGCTGTATATCTCTAGCGTCTTGTCGTCTGTAGCGGGGTTCTGGTAGCCTACAACTATCTGCTTGCCGCTTTTTTTCCCAAGCGGCGATATCATTACCTTGTCGATATCCGTTCCCGCGCCGTGCAGCTCCTTGACCGACTGCCACTGTCCGTCCTCGTCGGTATCGAGCACGTTTATCCTCATACCGTTGTCCTTGATGTCCTTATATTCATAAAAAACGATAGCCTCGTTGTCGGGCTCGTCGTCAATATTTGCAATAACATATGCGCTTCGGTAATCGCCGTTTCTTGGGTATTTCAAAGTGATATTGCTTCCCACGCTCTCGATAAGCGCCTGATGTATCTCCTCCTGCTCCTTGGTGAGCTTTGGCGCGTCAACAAGACCTTCGACCGAAAAATTCAGCGCCGAACAGCCCGTCAGCATAACGCACGCCGTACACAAAGCCGCAAGTCTGAGCCTTCTCAAGCTATCACTTCCCTTCCGCAAAACACAAAATAAGGTCGGGCACGCATACCCGACCTTATTATACCACATTCGGCTCATATTTTCAAGTGCTTTTATCAAATTATCTCTGCTCCAGAGGAATGTATATCTTTTCCCTCATGACCGACTTGTAGGCAGGTCTGATGATCCTCTTGCCCGTTACCAGCTCTTCAAATCTGTGAGCACACCAGCCCGCCATTCTCGATACGGCGAACATCGGTGTGAACAGGTCATCGGGTATGCCAAGCATCTTATACACAAGTCCCGAATACATATCCACATTCGCACACATCGTCTTGTCGCTGCCCTTGACATCTCTGATAAGCGCAGGTGTGAGCTTTTCGATAGTTTCAAGCAGCTTGAACTCCTTTTCAAACTCCGTACCCTGTGCAAGCTTCTTTGCATTCGCCTTGAGTATAACTGCCCTTGGGTCTGAAAGCGTGTAGACAGCGTGTCCCATACCGTAGATAAGTCCCGTTTTATCGAACACTTCCTTGCGGATTATCTTTTTGAGGATATCAGCTACCTTATCCTCGTCCTCCCAGTCATCAACGCTGTCCTCAATGAACTTGTGCATTGCCGAGACCTTGATGTTCGCGCCGCCGTGGCGTGTACCCTTGAGTGCGCCGACAGCCGCAGCATATGCAGAATAAGGGTCTGTACCCGAACTTGTCAGCACGCGGCAGGCAAATGTGGAGTTGTTTCCTCCGCCGTGCTCTGCGTGCAGCATCATCATAAGGTCAAGCAGCTTTGCCTCTTCATCGGTGAATTTCCTGTCGGGGCGCAGCGCGGAAAGTATCATCTCCGCAGTGGACTGCCCGGGGATAAGCGGGTGCATAAACATACTCTCGCCGTCAAACGTGCGCCTCTTTACCTGATATGCCGATACCATGATGTTTGGCAGCTTTGAGATTATCGAGATAGCCGTTGCCATTTCAAACTCGGGCGAGCGCTCCTCGGGGTTCGCATCATACGAATAAAGCGCAAGGATAGACCTCTCCATCTTGTTCATAATGTTCTTTGACGGTGCCTTTGAGATCATATCCTCAAAGAAGTCACCGGGCAGCGGTCTGTTGTCGGCTATCATCTTCTTGAAAGCGGCAAGCTCGTCCTTGTTTGGCAGATCGCCCATAAGCAGCAGATAAACTATCTCCTCGTAGGCAAATCTGTTTTCCTTGCGTGCGTTTGAGATAAGGTCGTTAATATTGTAGCCGCGGTAGATAAGCTGACCGTCTATTGGCGCTTTTTCGCCCTCGTTGATAACGTAGCCGTGAACGTTGCAAATGTTGGTAAGACCTGCCGTAACGCCCGTACCGTCGGCGTTTCTCAAGCCTCTTTTAACAACATACTTATCGTACAGCTTGGGGTCAATGGTGTTGTTGTCTGTAAACTGTTTATAGAATATGCTCCTTGCTGTCTCTTTCATCTTCCTCACTCCATATACAAAACATAATGTGCCTTTATATTTTACTATATTTCGCGAGTTTTGTCAAGCGCGCACGCATTATAAAAGAGACACAGCCTCAAATCGCCGCACTCACACAAACGCAACACCTGCGCTTTCCAGAGCATTTTTTCTTTTGCGCTGCTTTTTCCCGTCATATCGGCAGCCCGTAGCGCTTTGCACCAAAAACACCTTTTTGCACACCTTTGCCGCACCCAGCGCCGTCGCGCCCACACATCCGCAAAGGTCAACACCGCAGACGTATATTTCGCTGTAATCCTGCTTTTGCATAAACTCTCTGAATTTTTTGGCGGTAAAGCTGTCGGGCAGGTTTTTCTCAAAATAGTGATCGCTCACCACATCAAGTCCGCTGTAAAACTCTGCGCCCTGTGTGCCTTTTATCGAAAACCCGATAAACAGGCGGTTTGTGGGCAGATCAGGAAACACCTGCGCGATGTAGATAACATCTCCGCCCTGCTGCGCGAAGCCGTGAATAGTTTTATTCACTTCGTCAACAAGCGTTTTTGTGTCATACGAAAACTTTGCCTTTCTCTTATCCCACAGATAGTCATTCTGCATATCTATCACGATAAGCGCTTTCTTGTCAGCCATAACGCACCTCCCACAACTATCGCCAGCGACGAATAAACCAGTACGAACTTTATAACATTGAACACCGTGAACGCCCACATAAGCACGCCGCTGCGGCTGCCCGCAAGCAGAAAGAACATCATTGTGTTTTCAAGCAGGTCTGCCGTCACAGCGGCAACAGGCAGCATAGGCAGTATCTCGCCCACCCTGCCGCGCAGACCGCATCTTTCGACTACCGACTTTATCGCACAGCGGTAAAATGTGCCGTATGCAAGCGCATACACCATATCCACCGCGTAGAAACCCCATTGATAGAATGCCGCAGCCGTCCTGCCGTAGCGCGAAAGTGCAGCACTGATCTTGCTCGGCGTTATCCCGAACGTGAGGTCGATTATCCCCTGCCCGCCCGAAAGCTGCGCGACCTGCGCCGCCGTGACACGCATAAGTGCCATAAGCCCCAGGAAAATCGCAAGCAGTATCCCCAGCCCGAGCAGCCCGTGTGTTTTTCTTTGCATACCCCTCACCCCTTAATCAAGAAACCTTCCGACACTTTCACGAACATATCTTTCAAGCACCGCGTCATCGCACAGGTCAAGCCCGCAGTCGGCTTTAAGCTGCTCGTGGCACAGCACCGCGACCTCGTGCAGACTTGAAAGCTCAAACGCTGTCATACGGCACTGCTGCTCGCTTTTGCGCCCGCCGAAATGCTCGGTTATGCACGGCAGGCTCTCCATACCCATTTCACCGCCGCGGTTGAGCAGTATGTACTTTGTCACCGCGCGCGAATAGCTGAAATTTGCTATCATCAGCTTCATCATATTGTAGTGCAGCATTATCACGCGCTCTTTTGGCGCAATATCAGCACTCAAAAGCCGCGAAAGCTCGGGGTTTGCCCTTTGCGCATCTGCGAGCAGCTGCTTGAATACCTCGTACAGCAGCGCCTCGCGCGAGCCAAAGCAGTAGTTTATCATCGCAACATTGACATCTGCCCTCGCCGCAACAGCGCGGCTTGTTACCTCGTCTGCATCGCCGCAGCTCGTCATAAGCTCCTTTGCAGCCGCAAGCAGAGCCTTTTTCGTGGCATCAAGATCCCGTTGTTTCGCAGACATCTTATCATCTCCTGTTTATTAAACGTGTTTAATTACTAACTGCATTATACACCACATACACAGTTTTGTCAAGAGTTTTTTTCGCTTATCGGAATATTTTCCCCTGCGCGTGAATATACATAGTAACAGTACCCGCAAGGACAAGCCAAAGGAGGATAAAAATGAAAGAATACATACAAGCCGCGGTCGCATTCGCGGTGCTGCTGATGATAATACCCTGCGTGGTGTTTTTAAGTCCGCAAAATCCGCAGGCGCAAGGCTCACCCGAAAGCTATGCCGTGCAAAGCGAGCAGTCAGCCGACACGCAAAGCGTCAAGATATACTTCACCGCCGAAAAGCAGCTGCGCGAGTACACAATGCAGGAATATATGACAGGCGCGGTACTTGCACAGATGCCTGCCGACTTTGAGCCCGCGGCTTTGCAGGCACAGGCTGTACTTGCGCGCACCTATGCGCTTTACCGCACAGCCGCCGAAAGCACCCACCCGACCGCCGCGCTTAACGGCGCTGTGATGAGCGATGACACAAAGCTGTACCACGGCTTTTTTACACCGCAGCAGGCAAAGGCACTTTACAAGGACGGCTACGACAAGGCGCGCGAAAAGGTCGAGCAAGCCGTTAAGGCAGTCAGCGGCAAATATCTCGCCTACGAGGGCAAGCCGATAGTTGTCGCATTCCACGCGGTCTGCGACGGACATACACGCAGCGCAAAGGACGTATGGGGACAGGACATTCCCTACCTTTTGAGTGTCGAAAGCAAGCAGGACGAAACGCTCAAACAAGCCGCCTCAAAGACCGAGCTTACGAGCGCGCAGCTCAAAGAAAAGCTGGGCAAGGTCTACGACGATATAAAGTTTTCTGCTAGCGCGGACGAATGGCTGAAAATCACGCAGACAGGCGAATTCGGGCTTGTCAAAGAGGTGTCCGTGTGCGGCAGGCAGATACCCGCGGGCGAGTTTTGCGAAATTCTCGACCTCGCCTCACAAAGCTTTGCATTTGAGCTTTCGGGCGACAAATTCATCTTCACCTGCAAGGGACTTGGGCATATGGTCGGACTCAGCCAGCTCGGCGCAAACGAAATGGCAAAGCAGGGCAGCACCTGCGAGCAGATACTCACCCACTATTTTACGGGTTGTAAACTTTGTGATAATTCACAGCAAACTCCTTGAAAGTAGCGGCAGAATGTGTTATACTTTTAATCGAAATATAACCGAAAGGACGGAGTGTTTTATGCCAAATATCCTTGTTACAGGCGGTGCGGGCTTTATCGGCAGCCACACCTGCGTTGCCCTGCTGAATGCAGGCTATGATATAGTTATCGCCGACAACTTCTCAAACTCCAAGCCCGAGGCGCTCAACCGAATCAAAACCATCACGGGCAAGGACTTCAAGTTCTACGAGGTCGACCTGCTCGAGCGTGAAAAGCTTGAAAAGGTCTTTGAGGAGAACAAGATCGATGCTGTCATTCACTTTGCAGGCTACAAGGCGGTCGGCGAGTCGGTCGCAAAGCCGCTGAAATACTACCACAACAACATCACAGGCAGTATCATCCTGCTCGAAACAATGGCAAAATACGGCTGCAAAAAGATAGTTTTCTCCTCCTCCGCGACCGTCTACGGACCGATAAATCCGATCCCCTACGTTGAGGATATGCCCACCAGCGCGACCAATCCCTACGGCTACACCAAGCTGATGATAGAGCAGATACTCAAAGACGTTTACGTTTCGGACAACGAGTGGTCTGTCTCGCTGCTGCGCTATTTCAACCCTATCGGCGCGCACCCGTCGGGACTTATCGGCGAGGACCCCAACGGTATCCCGAACAATCTTCTGCCTTACATCTGTCAGGTAGCAGTCGGCAAGCTTGAAAGACTGGGCGTTTTCGGTGACGACTACGACACCCCCGACGGCACGGGCGTAAGAGATTATATCCACGTGTGCGACCTCGCGGACGGACACCTTTGCGCAGTTAAATATGTGCTGGAGCATAAGGGCGTCGAGGCAGTCAATCTCGGAACGGGCAAAGGCTCGAGCGTGTTTGACGTGCTGCACAGCTTTGAAAAGGCGTGCGGAAAGCAGCTGCCGTACAAGGTGCTGCCGCGCAGACCGGGCGACCTGCCCGCCAACTATGCAAAGACCGACAAGGCAAAGCAGCTTTTCGGCTGGGAAGCAAAGTACGACCTCGACCGGATGACCGCAGACAGCTGGAACTTTATCAGCAAGAACCCCAATGGCTTATAAACCGAACAGTACAAAAAAGAGGACAGCTTTTAGAGGTAAGAGATAAGATGTAAGAGGTTGGGTCAGCCAAGTGAATATGTGTACAAAAAAGAGGACAGCTTTTAAACTGTCCTCTTTTTGTACGCCTAAATCCATCGCCGCAGACGATACCGCAATTATTCACTATTCATTATTCACTTTTCACTATTCACTGAAAAAGCCGCACATAAGTACGGCTTTTGTTTCTGCCCTCTTTTTATTTTGTCTTATTTCAAGAATCCCGAGATTATCTTCTGCTCGGCTTCCTCCTCGGTAAGACCGAGGGTGCGCAGCTTGAGCAGCTGCTCGCCCGCTATCTTTCCGATAGCCGCCTCGTGTATCAGCGCAGCATCTGGGTGTTCAGCATCAAGCTGCGGCGATGCCGACACCTTGCCGTTGCCAACAAGTATCGCGTCGCACTCCGAGTGTCCCGTGCACACGTTCATACCCTTGATAACGCTGTGATACTCCTGGTACGACTCGTCCTTTGCCACCGACCTTGACATCAGGTCAACACCGCTGTTCTCGCCCTTAAGCTCAACGTAGAAATCGGTTTTAGCCTGCTCAACGCCGTTAGTCATAATTCTTTCCTTAATGATAAGCCTTGCGCCGTCACCAAGTACTCCCCTTGTCGTTCTGGTAGTAAAATCCACACCGCTTAACTGCACCGTATTCATTGTCAGCTTTGCGTTTTCGCCAAGCTCAATGTCGGTGACAGGGTCTATCTTGCGTAAGCCCTCTGCCTCGCCCGTGCCGATGTGCTTTTCCTCGTACACAACGTTTGCGTTTTTCTCGATAAAGAAACGGTGTATGCCGTTGTGGCGCGCCTCCTCTTCACCCGAGTTATGCACGCCGCAGCCCGCTACGATAGTAACGTCTGCGCCCTCGCCGACATAGAAATCATTGTAAACGAGGTCGTCAATGCCGCTTTTGGTAACGCACGCGGGAATGAACACCTTTTCGCCCTTTGTGAACGGCTTGATGCGTATCACAAGACCCGGTGCGTCCTGCTTTGATTCTATCTTTATGTTTTCCGAGGACTGCCTTGCGGCGCACTGCCCGTCCTCACGGATATTGTATGCTCCATTGAACTCGCCGTTGTAGTCCGAGATTATCTCAAGGAGCTGCTTTGTAATATCATTCATCTTCATTAGCTCCTTTCACACGGTCTGGGAGTTCTGCTTCCCTTTATCAGCTTTGGCAGTATCTCGTCAGCACTGCCGCTTGCCTCGACCTTGCCGCCCGAAATAACAACTATCTCGTCGGCTATCTCAAGTATCCTCTCCTGGTGAGAGATTATCATAAGCGTGCCCTTTATCTTGTTTTTGACTTCCTTGAAAACATCGACCAGTCCCGCAAAGCTCCAAAGGTCTATGCCCGCCTCCGGCTCGTCAAAGATAGACAGCTTGGTGTTTCGCGCAAGTACGGTCGCTATCTCGATACGCTTTATCTCACCGCCCGAAAGCGATGCGTTTACCTCGCGGTCGATGTAGTCGTTCTTGCAAAGCCCGACCTTGCCAAGCAGCTCGCAGATCTCGGGCTGCTTCAGCTCTCTGCCCGCCGCAAGCTCAAGAAGGTCACGAACAGTCAGTCCCTTGAACCTTACAGGCTGCTGAAAGGCATAGCTTATGCCCAGCTTTGCACGCTGCGTGATGTCAAGCTCCGTTATGTCCTGCCCGTCAAAGATTATCCTTCCCGATTCGGGCGTGATAAGTCCCGCAACGGTCTTGGCAAGCGTAGTCTTTCCTCCGCCGTTTGGACCTGTTATGACCACAAGCTTGCTGTCGGGTATCTCAAGGCTTACATCGTTGAGTATGCCTCTGCCGTCCTCAAGGCTCCATATTATATTTTCCAGTTTAAGCATTTTACTTCATCCTTTTGATTATTTTAGGTCTTTAGTAGTATACCACGAAACTAGGTTTTCGTCAATAGCAAATATCACTAAAAAAGTATTATTTGCAGTAAGTTCAAAACTATCCCCAAAAAGCGCAAAATGCTTGACAAGTGAGCGAAAATGCTGTATAATATCAATTTGACAGTACCATTGTTAAAAGAAATTTTAGATTTAGGAGTGATATATCATGGCAATGCAGAAAACAGTTTCAAGAGCAGGTTATGAAAAGTTACAGGAAGAGAGAGAGTACCTTGTTACCGTCAGACGTAAAGAGGTAGCACAGAAGCTCAAAGAAGCACGTTCCTTCGGCGACCTCTCCGAGAATGCGGAGTATGACGAGGCGAAAAACGAGCAGGCTATACTCGAATCCAAGATAAACGAGCTTGAACTGCTTATCGCAAATGCTATTGTCGTTGAGGACGACGAAATTTCAACAGACGAGATAGGCGTAGGCTCCATCATCAAGATCAAAGACCTCGAGCTTAACGAGATCGAGAATCTTCAGATCGTAGGTACTACCGAATCAGACCCCAAGAACGGCAAGATATCCGACGAGTCCCCTATCGGCAAGGCTGCACTTCGCAAGAAGGTCGGCGATGTATTCGAGGTAGAGGCACCCGCAGGCATTCTCAAATTTGAGGTGCTGGAGATCTCAAGATAATTACAAGGGTAATTTTTTGTACAGCTATAACGAAAGGAAATATAAAATGAGTGAAGAGATACTTGAAACACCCGTTGAGGAGGAGCTTTCACAGGAAGAGGTCAACAGCCTCAAGCAGATAAGGATAGACAAGCTCAACGCCCTCAAGGCAAAGGGTGCAGACCCGTTTGAGATAACAAGATTTGATGTGACCTCCTCAAACGCAAAGGCAAAGCTCAGCTACGAAACGCTCGAAGCAGCCTGCAAGGTTCAGGCGGGCGATGACGAGGAAAAGCTCAAGCAGCTGCTTGACGAGCAGCGCATTGACGTTCGTATCGCAGGCAGAATAATGTCGTGGCGCGATATGGGCAAGGCAAACTTTATAGACGTTCGCGACAAGACCGACAGAGTTCAGGTGTATGTCAGAATGAACGATATCGGCGAGGAAGAGTTCAAGGATTTCAAAACATGGGATATCGGCGATATCGTAGGTATCGACGGCTATGTTTTCAGAACAAGGCGCGGAGAGATATCAGTTCACGCACATAAGATAACTCTGCTTTCAAAGTCGCTGCTGCCGCTGCCTGAAAAGTGGCACGGACTTACCAACACAGACGTGAGATACAGGCAGAGATACACCGACCTTATCTGCAACCCCGAGGTAAAGGAAACGTTCATCAAGCGTTCGCAGATAATCTCGTCGATAAGAAGATACCTCGATTCGCAGGGCTTTATGGAGGTAGAAACTCCAATGCTGGTTTCAAATGCGGGCGGCGCTGCTGCAAGACCGTTTGAAACTCACTACAACGCGCTCAACGAGGACGTTAAGCTGCGTATCAGCCTTGAGCTTTACCTCAAAAGGCTTATCGTCGGCGGACTTGAAAGAGTCTACGAGATAGGCAGAGTTTTCAGAAACGAGGGTGTTGACGCAAGACACAATCCCGAGTTCACCCTGATGGAGCTTTATCAGGCGTATACAGACTACCACGGCATGATGGAGCTGACCGAGAATATGTTCAGGCACGTCGCTATGGAGGTCTGCGGAAAGACCTGCGTGCCTTACGGCGAGTACGAGATAGACCTTGGCAAGCCGTTTGAAAGACTGACGATGATCGACGCTGTCAAGAAGTATTCGGGCGTTGACTTTGCAAAGGTAAAGGATACCGACGAGGCAAAGGCTCTTGCAAAGCAGCATCACGTTGAATTTGAGGACAGACATACAAAGGGCGATATCCTCAATCTGTTCTTTGAGCAGTTCGTTGAGGAAAACCTTATACAGCCTACATTTATAATGGATCACCCTGTTGAGATCTCGCCGCTGACAAAGAGAAAGCCCGATGCTCCCGACTATGTTGAGAGATTCGAGCTGTTCATCACAGGCAGAGAGATGTGCAACGCTTACTCCGAGCTTAACGACCCTATCGACCAGCGCGAGAGATTTGCCGAGCAGGAAAAGCAGTTTGCCGCAGGCGACGAGGAGGCAAACCACACCGACGAGGATTTCCTGCGTGCGCTTGAGATAGGTATGCCTCCAACGGGCGGTATCGGCTACGGCATTGACAGACTTGTAATGCTGCTGACCAACTCCCCTGCTATAAGGGACGTACTTCTCTTCCCGACGATGAAGAGTTTAGACAAATAATACAGATACAGACACAGATAAACGGGGAGAACAATGAACAGAATAATAAAAGTTACCATATCGGCCAGCTTTACGCCGATCTGCTTCGTGCTTATCGCACTTTCTGTGGCTATACCGACAATTGCGACAGTCGCTTCGGGCAAAAAACAGGTGGGGATGTATATACTGTTTTCGGCGATCACCTTTATTGCGCTGCTCGCACTGCTGTGGTCAAAGCGATTCAGAGTAACGCTTGACGGCAGAACATTCGGCGTAAGAAAAACACTTTCGCCCGAAAGATCATTTGACGCAAGCGAGATAACGGGTATAATCTGGCGCAGAACACTGAGCAATTTAGGTCTGATTGAAAACATCGTGATAAGCAAAGGCAAAAAGAAGATCTCAGTAGATTCGTCAATGACGGGCTTCGAGCATTTTTCAAAGCAGCTCGTACAGATAGTGCCGCAGAATATCATTAGCTTTGTCGACAAAGATATACGCACAAAAAGATAAACAAAGAGGACAGTCTGATAACTGTCCTCTTTTTTGTACACTAATATCATCGCCATTATTTTGATATGCACCCGAAGGGGTTTGGGGGCGACCGGAAAACCCCCAATTGAAAAGCCGCACAATTCGTGCGGCTTTTTTTCTTATTATTTACCCTCATTCCTGAGGTCAACTATTCTCTTTGCCTTGCCTGCAAATCTCTCCAGCGAGCCGAAATCCACAAGTGTTATCTTGGTCTGTATGCCAAGCACCGTTTTCATATCGTGGGTGATGCGGTCGTGCAGTTCTTCAAGCTTTGGATAATTCTCTATCATCTCGTGGCTGATAGTGTTTGAAAGCTCCACCTTTATCTCCAGGTGATCTGCGAAATTCGACCTTGTCAATATCAGCTGATAGTGCGGGGCTACCTCTTCAAAGCCCATAAGCACCGACTCTATCTGCGACGGGAACACATTCACTCCCCTGATTTTGAGCATATCGTCCGAGCGTCCGCGCGGCTTTGCCATTCTCGCAAAGGTTCTTCCGCACTTGCACGGCTCGTAGTCTATCTCGGTGATGTCCTTTGTGCGATAACGCAGGATAGGTATGCCCTCTTTTGAAAGCGTTGTTACAACAAGCTCGCCCTCGCTGCCCTTGTCAAGCACATCGCCTGTCTTTGGGTCGATTATCTCGGCAAGGAAGTGGTCCTCGTTGATGTGCATACCGCAGCGCTCGGTACACTCGCCCGAAACACCCGGTCCCATAAGCTCGCTCATTCCGTAGTTGTCGGTAACGAACATTCCCAGCGTCTTTTCTATCTGGTCTCTCATCTCGACCGTGCAGCCTTCAGAGCCGAGCAGACCGAGCTTTAGGTGTATCTTGTCAAGCACGCCCTTTTCCTTTGCAAGCTCGCCTATGTACTGCGCATACGACGGCGTTGAAACCAGCGTATTTGTGCCGAAATCCTGCATCAGCATTATCTGCTTTTCGGTGTTTCCGCTTGATGACGGAATGACAGTTGCGCCTATCTTTTCAAGCGCGTAGTGAAGTCCCAGCGCACCCGTGAAAAGTCCGTAGCCAAAGCATATCTGCACGATGCTCTCATCGCTCGCACCGGCAGCCATTACAAGACGCGCCATACAGTCGCTCCACATATCAAGGTCGCCCTTTGTGTAGCCCACAACCGTAGGCTTGCCTGTCGTTCCCGAAGACGCGTGTATACGCGTGATGTTCTTCAGCGGCTGGGCAAATAGCCCGAACGGATAGGTGTCGCGCATATCCGCCTTTGTCGTGTAGGGTATGTACTGAATGTCTGAAAGCTGCTTTATCTTGTCATCGTTTACGCCTGCCTCGGTCAGTCTCTTGTTGTAAAACGGAACGTTGTCCATACAGTATTTAACGAGATGCTTCAGCTTTTTGAGCTGTATCTCCTCTATCTGCGCCCTTGACATCGTTTCAAGTTCTTTTTGAAAAAACATAGCTGCATATCTCCTTTAAAGTTTTAAAGCACCTAATTATTGTAACATATTATGTATGATTTTTCAAGTAGCCTATCAAACAAAAATCCGCCCTTGATTTTATGCAAGTTTTATTGTATAATAGTGAGTGATGTGCAAACACCGAAAAAATATATGGGGAGAGATAATAATGGATACAAACAAGGCTGAACAGGAAAGAAAGCAGTACAACAAAAAGCTGCTGAAAGAATCATTTAATGGTGAGATGAAAAAGCCGCACCGTACCGACTGGGCAACTGTTATAGCTACATTTTTCGGTACTATGCTGGGGTTATTCATACAAGACGTGATAGACACCGAAAAGCTTATCTCAAACACTGTCCTGCGGTTCTGCGTTGATGTTCTGATAATAGTGATAGCGATAACCGTTGTTCATGGTATTATCGCTCTGGTAAAAAAACTGACCGCAAAAAAGCAAAGCTAATCTGAGGAAAGAAAGTGTAAAAATGATATACGAAATGCAAAGAACAGTCCGCTGCAGCCAGATAGGCGAGGACGGCGCTATGCGCTCCAGCGCCCTTGTTGACTTTATGCAGGACTGCAGCCTGAAGCACCTTGAAAACGAGCCTGTTATGGCCCCGTATTTCAGAGAAACCGGCTGCATAATGTTTCTTATCTCGCGCCAGCTGGATATCGTAAGAAAGCCGCAGCTTGACGAAAAGGTCACCGTAAAAACGTGGTGCTACGAGCTTAACCGTCTGTACGGCTTCAGAAACACGGTCATCTACGGCGAAAATGGCGAGATACTCGTAAAATCCATAGCGGGCGGCTGCTTTATCGACTCTGCAAGCATGCGCACTATGAAAGTTCCGCAGGAGGTTATAGACCGCGTAAAGCTCGAACCAAAGCTTGAGGATATCCAGTACCTGCCGCGCAAGATAACACTGCCCGACTGTGAGCCGCAGACCTTTGAAAATGTGCATATCAACCGCTGCTTTATCGATATGAACAAGCACGTCAACAATGCACGCTATCTCGACATCACCGACGAGTTTCTGCCCGACGGCGCAAAGGTAAAGCGGATCCGCTGCGAATATAAACTGCCCGTCCGCCGCGACAGCATAGTTATCCCCAAGGTGTACACGCAGGGCAATATCCTCACCGTAGACCTTACCACTCCGCAGGGCAAATGCTGCACCGCCGTGGAGTATACACTTGATACCTGACCCCGAAAGCACAGCTTGCCTATTGACAGCGTTGCAATTTTGTGATATTATTTTAATATATTATTAAAGATTAAAACTGTCAAGGAGGTAGTGCCTGCCGCAGCAGGCACAGCGCAATTATGGGTAATTACATAAATCATGCCGAGCATAGAGCCGCTGTGCGCTGTATACAGCTGCTTGCCTATCTCTCGCTCGTTGGCGTGCTGACGGTAGTGGTGCTTTTCATCGCGCGCTCGCTGAAAGACCACAACACAATGGATTCGCAAATATTCTTTGTGCTTATGATACTGTCGCTGACAGCCAGCGCGCTTAACTGCGCAGTCGGCATATCGCTGCCGCACGCAGGTAAATTTGTCTATTACAAAATACCTGTCCACCTGTTTATCATCGCCGATATAATCGGTCTTGGATACGGTGTGCGCTCGCTCACCGCCAGAGGACAGGATTTCAACGACATTATGCCGTTCATTTTCTACTCCGCGTTTTATCTGGGGTGTCTGGTGTGCAATATCCTTATGCTGCGTTTTCTTATCGGCTCGGTCTCACGCCGTACCGCTACGGTCGCAGAGGTGGTAATAATACTGCTGATAGCGCTGCATATCGCAGATATAACCTACTGTCTTGTCTACCCCGATGCATTTGCAGATGCAGAGCCTAACAGGAACAATCTGATACGGCTGTCAAGCTATATCGTTTTTCTGCTCACCGCCGTTTCATCACTTATTGTCGTGCGCATCAAGCCAAAGGAAAGCGAGCACACCTACGAAGACCCTCTGCGAAATCAATAATGCTTATAAATCAAAAATCACGGTGACTGCACAACAAAATGCGGTCACCGTGATACTGTATTGAGCAAAATAAAAAGCAAGTCAGCTGTTCACGGTTATAGGACTCCAATTGTCCCAATCGACTTCAACTGCTTGCAGATAAGCAAGTGAACTGCTTGCCGATATAGAACGCCAATTGTCCCAATCAGCAAACGTCACTTGCTCTGCTAATAATATATCACAATCCGAAGAAAGTGTCAATACCCCCGAATCAAAATCTATCAGCACATCAGGATAAGGAGCAATAATATGATAAGACCCATAGTAAAAGACGTCCTGCTGCTTGCGCGCAAAAGCACCCCCGCAGGAAAAGAGGATATGCAGATCATCACCGACCTACGCGATACGCTGCAAGCAAACCGCGAGCATTGCATCGGCATGGCGGCAAATATGATAGGCTCTTTAAAGCGGATAATCATCGTCTCCACCGAGCTTGGCGATATGGTAATGATAAACCCCGTTATCGCTTCAAGAAACGGTAAATACGAGACTGAGGAAGGCTGCCTGTCGCTTGTCGGGACAAGAAAAACGCAGCGCTTTGAGAGCATAACCGTGCGCTACCTTGATGAAAACTTCACCGCGCGTAAAGGCAGATTTTCGGGACTGACCGCGCAGATAATCCAGCACGAATGCGACCACCTCGACGGCATAATCATATGAACTCACCCTGCTCGGCGAAAACCGAACAGGGTAATTTTTTGTACACTTACTTGCAGCTTGACAATATCCGCGCAAGGTGATATACTCAAAAAGGTCGAAAAAACAATGTTCAGGGAACGGTGATAGAAATGAAAATGATATACGATATAAACGACAAGCCAAAGCCTGCGAGTCTGCTTATCCTCGCGCTGCAGCAAATGCTTGCAATTCTCTCGGCAACAATAGCCGTGCCGCTGATAATCGGCAACGGGCTGACACCTGCATCTGCAATGTTCGGCGCAGGCATAGGCACACTGGTCTATCTGTTTTTCACCCGCCGCAAAAGCCCCGTGTTTCTGGGTTCATCGTTTGCGTTTATCGGGTCGATGTCATCAGCGTTCGCAGGCGCTGTCTCAATAAAGCTGGGAATGCTGGGGCTTGTCATAGGCGCACTTGCCGCAGGACTGGTCTATGTGGTTTTGAGTTTCATCGTCAAGCTGTTCGGCGTGGGCTGGATAAACAAGCTGATGCCGCCTATCGTTATCGGACCGACAGTTGCGATAATCGGACTTTCGCTTGCGGGCAGCGCGGTTGACAATATGCAAAAAGGCGCATTTGCAAGCACGCACAACACTTCCGGCAGTACATATGCCGCGCTTGCGTGCGCACTTATAACCCTCGCTGTAACTCTGCTCTGCTCGACCTACGCGGGCAGGCGGCTCAAGCTTATCCCCTTTGTGTGCGGAATCCTCGCGGGATACGCCGCAGCATCGCTGTTCACCGTTATCGGCACAGCCACAGGTATCGACAGCATAAAGCTCGTTGACTTCGGTATCTTCAAACAGACCATGTTCAAAGACGGCTTCAGCGCACAGACGTTTTTCCGTGTCCCAGACTTTGTTTTCATAGATGCCTTCAAGGGCTTTGACGAGCTTGACAGCTCATACATCATCACCGTGCTTATCGCCTACATTCCCGTTGCCTTTGTTACCTTTGCAGAGCATATCGCCGACCACAAAAACCTCTCCTCTGTCATCGGCAAGGATCTTCTGAAAGACCCGGGACTTCCTGCTACACTGCTTGGTGACGGCGTAGGCTCTATAGTCGGTGCGTTTTTCGGCGGCTGCCCCAACACCACCTACGGTGAATCGGTAGCCTGTGTTGCGATAACCAAAAATGCATCTATAATCACAATATTCTGCGCAGCGATAGGCTGTATGCTGTTTTCGTTCGTGAGCGTGTTTGTCGCTTTCGTCAGCTCGATACCGCCGTGCGTAATGGGCGGAGTGTGCGTGGCACTGTACGGTTTCATCTCGGTATCAGGCTTTAAAATGTTCAAGCACGTTGACCTTGACAAAAGCAGAAATCTGTTCGTCGCATCGGTAATACTCGTCACGGGTATCGGCGGACTTGAGCTTTCGTTCGGCAAGGTGACTGTAACAAATATCGCCCTTGCACTTATCCTTGGGATACTCACCAACCTTATGCTCTCCCGCGAAAAGCAGGACGATCAAGACCAAACATAACAAAGCATCGCATCTGCCCTGTTCGGTAAAACGAACAGGGCTTTTTATTTCACACAACTCTCACGATAGTTTAAGCTTATTTTAAGGCGGGGCGTTTACAATGTAAGCAATCACAAAAGAAAGAGGGTAATAGCCATGAAAGAAAACAACAAAATCAAAGCAGCAGCTCTTGTGCTTGCTATGTGCATACTCGCCTCGGGCTGTTCAAGTACCTCGTCAAGCTCGTCCGAAAGCAGCGGCGATACATCACCGAGTATATCCTCGCAGCACGCGCAGGACAGCTCCGCAGCAGACGAAAGCTCGTCAAAAAAGGACAAGTCGGCGCGCTCCGACACAAACTCTGCGGCTGACTCCTCAGGCACAGAAAGCAGCGGGGATTCAAGCAAGACAAAGCAGCGCAAGCAAAAATCGCAAACCGACAGCAGCTCCGCAGAAACAGACTCTGACAGCACGTCTGACGGTTCATCGGACAGCAGCTCGGACAGCTCAAGATCAGGCTCCAAAAAGCAGCGCAAAAAGCGTTCCACTGACAGCAGTTCGTCAGACACCGCTTCCGAAAGCAGCAGCGCTTTAGCATCATCAGACAGCAGCGAGGCAAAAACAAAAAAGTCTAAAGCCTCGACCGACACAAGCTCGTCAGCAAGCGATACGGGCAGCAGCAAGTCTGCAAAGCGCAGCAAAAAATCAGCTTCAAGCAGCACAGCCGATTCGGACAGCTCGCAAAGCACAGCGAACAGCTCGGCAGCCGCAGCAGTCACAAACACAGTAAGCACCGAAAGTTCTTCGTCAGAAGATACCGAGCAGAAAACCGCTGACACCGACAGTTCCTCGGCAGCCGAAACCGAGCAGAAAGCAGCAGACACCGACAGTTCCTCGGCAGCTGAAACCGAACAGAAAACCGCTGACACAGACAGTTCTTCGGCAGCAGATACCGAGCAAAGTGCAGCTGACACCGACAGCTCTGCCGAAAGCAGCGAACAAACACAAAGCGAGCAAAAGAAAGAACGTCGCCGCAAGCCGAAGGCAGACAGCGACACCGACAGCACTTGCGCTGAAAACGGCAGCGTAAAGCCGCACAAAAAGCGCCCCGCAAACTCCGAAACAGCGCAGGACGAAACATCTGCGAACAAAAAGCCTCGCAGACATAAAGCAGCAGACAGCAGCGCGCAAGACGAACAGGACAGCACCACCACCGAAAAGCCTGCAAAGCCTCCAAAGCACAGCAAAACAGATAGCGCATCAAGCGAGGACAGCACGCAAACCGAAATGACCGAAAGCAGTTCAGACACTTCCGAATAGAAAAATCACCCTGCCCGATCCGGACAGGGTGTCTTTGTGCTGTCAGCTGTTTCTTACCGTAACCTGCGCGTCACACGGCATTACCGCGTCTTCCCATATGACCTCGCCGATGCTGTCAGCGGTTATGCTGCCGCAGCGCGGATTTTTCACCGAGTCGATATGCCCGATGACCGCTGCCTGCACGTCCGAGTATTCAAACGACAGGTCACAGCCCTGCATCTCGCAGTCTATCAGCGTCAGATTTTTGCAGTAGCAAAGCGGCTGCGTGCCGATTATCCTGCAATTGATAAGCGTTAGTCCGTCAGAAAACCACGCAAGGTACTCCCCCTTGACGACCGAGTTTCTCACCGTAACGTTTTTTGAGTGCCAGAAAGCGTCCTTGGTGTCAAGTACACAGTCGTTTATTTCAAGCCCGTCAACGTACTGGAACGAGTACTTGCCCTCGTATTTCACGCGCTCAAGTAAAACGTTTTTTGCATCAAAGAATATGTACTCCGAAACGATTTTGCTGTCGCTTATCCTGGTGTTTTGTGTCTTCCAGCCAAACTCCGCTGATTCAAATTCGCAGCCGGATATCTGCGTGTCGCAGCACTCGCGCAAAGCCTTGACGCTGTATATGCGCGTGTTCTTTATCACACCGCCGTTTGAGTACCAAAGCGGCGCTCTTGTCTTTTCATCAAGCACGCAGTCGGTCAGCTCATACTTCTGAGCGTGCCAGATAGGGTATCTCAAAGAAAAGCTGCACCCCTGTATCACCACGTTTCGTGTTTCCTTCAGCACCGATTCGCCGTCAGCCTCGCCCGCAAACGTGCAGTTTTTCACGACCGTATCCCGCACGCTGTACAGCGCCCTTTCCTCGTCAAAGGTGCGGTCTTGTATCATTTCCATAATTCAGTTCTCCGTTCTAAATTTTCTCAAGCGGCATCTCGCAGTGCGGCGCTTTGAAGCTGTGCGACAGCACCTGCATATCCTCGCTGCTTATCTCGCCGAAAACATTTTGCATATTGTGCGCAAGATGCTGTTCGCTCGAGGTCTTGAATACCGTGATGATATCCCTGCCGCGTATCACAAACGAAAGCATAAGCGACTCGCAGGTCTTGCCTTCCCTTTGTGCGATTTTCACCACATTCGCATCACTCGTGACCGCCATTCGCTCGCTCGCACTCTGACAAAGCGGCGAGTACGCCATAACAAGCACGCCGTGCTGCCTGCACCACGGTATCAGCGAGAATTCAGGACCTCTCACCGCAAGGTTGTAAAGCACCTGATCACAAAAACAATTGCTGCCCTTTTCGCACGCAAACAGCTCACGCATATCGTCCGTATCAAAGTTTGAAACTCCCCAGTGCCTTATCATTCCCTTTTGCACCAGCTTTTCCATATTGTCGACCATATCCTGCAAATTAACGCCGCCGCGCCAGTGCAGCAGATACAGGTCGATATAGTCCGTACCCAGCCTTTCCAGCGAGCGCGCACACGACTCATAGTAAAGCCCGCTGCGAGCATTGTGCGGAAGTATCTTGTCAACGATAAACAGCTTTGTGCGGTCAAAGCCCGCTGTCACCTTTCCGACAAATTCCTCGCTCAAACCGTCAGCGTACATCTCTGCCGTGTCGATAAGCGTCATATCATAATTCTCTATCCCCAGCCTGAACGTCTGTGCCTCGCGCTGCATTGCGCCACTGTCCTCGCCGAGCCTGTATGTTCCTATCCCAACGAGTGAGATTTTTTCGCCCCTATGCTCCAAATACTGCATATCACAACTCCGTAATCATTATTTGCGTATTAAGCGTACTTAAATTATACTATATCAATGCCTTTTTTGTCAAGCCAAAGCGCCCGATCAGCCGCGCACGTTCACACTGTGATCTGGCTTTGGGATAATCTAAAGAAATCTTTAGGTTTTCTTGATTTGTCTTTTTAGGCTGCGGTGTTAAGATATAGACAACAACAAAACAGGAGGCAGCAAAAATGACTGACTACATTTTAAAAACCAATTCGCTTTCCAAGCATTACGGAAAGTTTGCAGCGAACGACAACATCTCAATGGGCATAAAAAAAGGCTCCATCTACGGACTCGTAGGGCGCAACGGCGCCGGCAAGACGACCTTTATGAAAATGATATGCTCACTTTCCTCGCCAACATCGGGCGGATTTGAGCTTTGCGGAAAAAGCTATCCCCGCCTTGAAAACGCAAGGGCAAAGATAGGCAACCTTATCGAAGACCCAGGCATCTACGCAAATATGTCGGCATTTGACAACCTCAAAGCCAAAGCAAAGCTTTACGGCAAAGTTGATGAGAACAAAATAAAGGAGATAATCAGAATAGTCGGTCTTGAAAAAGCAGGCAAAAAGCCCGCAGGCAAGTTCTCGCTGGGTATGAAGCAGCGCCTTGGCATAGGTCTTGCACTTGTCGGTGACCCCGAAGTGCTGGTGCTTGACGAACCAATAAACGGGCTTGACCCCGCTGGCGTTGCGGAGATACGAGACACCCTGCAAAAGCTCAACACCGAAAGAGGCATTACGATACTTATTTCAAGCCATATCCTCGGCGAGCTTTCAAAGCTCTGCACCGACTACGGCTTCATCGACCGCGGAGAGCTTATAAAAGAGATATCAAACGAGCAGCTGATGAACGACTGCACCGAGTACACAAAGCTGAAAGTAGACGACACCGCAAAGGCAAAGAAAGTGCTTGAAAGTCTTGGCATAGACAGTGCAGACGAAACGGAAAGCGGCGTGCTTCGCATAACGCAGACGCAGGTCGGCACAGACGACATCACCGAGGCAATGGTGCTCAACAAGGTAAGAGTTTACGAGATATCCAAGCAAGGCACAGACCTCGAAGGGTATTATCTGAATATGATAGGAAACGGAAGGGAGTCATAATTATGTTTGGCAATTTAAGTCTTGATATGTTTGTAATGAAAAAGAAGAAGTCCACATATATAACAGCGCTTTTGATGTTTGCCTGCGCACTTTTGACAGGTATGCTCATAAGAGCCAATTCGGGCGAGATGACATTCACAGAGCTTACGGTGCAGTCCTCGTCATTGGCAGCATTGTTTATAGGCATATATTATGTAATGTTCCTTGGGTCAGACATCAAAAACGGCTTTATCAAAAACACCGCAGGCACGGTCAAGAGCAGTATGGTTTACATCCTCTCCAAAGAGATAACCCTCGCAGTCTATACAATCGTCGGCATAGCGGCGCTCACGCTCGGCTCGTTCATCTTATCTGCCCTGCTGCTTGACGGCACAAAGGGCTTTGAAGCTGTCCCGTTCATAAAGTATCTCGGCGTTATGTATCTGCTGCTTATCGGCTTTTCCTCGTTCATCACCTTCCTTGTGTTCACAATAAGAAACACAGTCGCACCAATGGTCATAGGCGTACTGCTCACCAGCGGCGCAGGCGTAAATATTATCTACACACCTATAGAGGTACTGCTGGGTAAGGCAGGCGTGAATTTTGATTTCAGATACATCTCCTGCGTAAAAAATCTGATGCTGCTCAATACCGATACATCGGGCAAGGATATGCTAATCGCCTGCGCAGTCGCAGTCGGGCACATCATCGTGTTCAACACACTCACCAAGCTTGTTATGCAAAAAAAGGACATTGCATAATACAATACTTTTTTCAGGGAACAAAGCAGCCGCCAAAGCGGTCACTTTGTTCCCACTACCCTTTTACAGAGCCTGTGAAAATGCGTACATAATTGACATTGCTGCCGCCTATGTGGTATAATGTGAAAAACGCCTGCAAAGGAGAAAACCATGGAAAACGAGTACATACTTATCGTTGACGACGACAGCGATATAAGAAACCTTATAGGCATATACCTTGAAAACGAGGGCTATAAATACATCAAGTGCGACAATGCCCTTTCGGCGCTTGAGGTGGTGCAGACCACCAAAGTCGCACTTATTCTGCTTGATGTGATGATGCCCAAAATGGACGGCATAACCGCCTGTATGAAGCTGCGTGAAAAGACTAACGCGCCGATAATCTTCATCTCCGCCAAGAGTGAGGATATGGACATCGTCAGCGGTCTTATGTCGGGCGGCGACGACTACGTTACCAAGCCTTTCAGTCCCGTTCAGCTGATGACGAGAGTCAAGGCACAGCTTCGCCGCTACCGCCAGTACAGCCCGTCACAGCAGGAACAGCCAAAGTCCACATTGGAGTTTGAGGACATAACCGTCGATACCGACTCGCATCAGGTGTGGGTAAACGGCACACTCACCGAGCTGACCTTCAAGGAGTACGAGATACTCGAGCTGCTTATGCGCAACAAAGGCATAGTGCTTTCGATAAAGCGCATATATGAGGCGGTGTGGCATGAGGAGTTCTACGCCGCAGAAAATACCGTTATGATGCACATTGCAAACCTTCGTAAAAAGCTTTCCCCCGACGGCAGCAAGACCTACGTCAAGACCGTTTGGGGCAGGGGGTACAAAATATGAAAAAGCTTTGGCACAAGCTTAAAAGCATAGGCTTTGTCTACATTGTCGGCGGCTTGATAATAAGCGGCATAGCGCTGCTGATGACAGTCGGGCTGACAGCCGTTATATCAGAGCAGGATGGCACCCCCTCGCACCGCAAAGCGATAATGATAGCTGCATATGTATTCGGCGGCGTGCTTTCCGTGCTGATAATGCGCCATACTGTGAGCAAAAAATTCAGAAAGCTGAAAAACTATTACCTTATGGCTTCTGTCATATCCTTTACCGTCTCGCTTATAGCTATTGAGATAGCAAGCTTGTTCCTTAACGCAGCGACTGATGCGGTCGAGCCCGAAAAAGCAACAACAAAAGACCTGCTTTTCATTATTGCCATGCTGTTTATATTATTTGCAGTAGGCATATTCGTATTTCTTCTGACGTTCGGTCTGACAACCAAGAACAAGTCAAAGTATATCAGCTACATTTGTGACGAGGTCGGCAGGCTCGCTGAAAGCAGCGAAAATATCGTCATAGACGAAAAAGGCGGAGACGAGCTTGAAAAGATAAGCGCAAGCATAAACAAGATGTCAAAAGAGCTGAACGAAAAACGCCAGCGCGAGCGCGAGCTTGAAAACCAGCGCAGCGAGCTTATCACCAACGTTTCCCACGACCTGCGCAGCCCGCTCACTTCGATAATCGGCTATGTGCGGCTGCTCAAAGAGAACGGCATTGCCGACGAGCAAAAATTCAACGAGTATATCGAGGTCACAGACAGACGGCTTCAGGGGCTTAACAAACTCGTAGGCGAGCTGTTTGAGCTTACAAAGCTCGATGCTCCCGACTTCACTATGAACTTTGAAAAAGGCGATGCAACGGGTCTTGTCAAGCAGTTCGGCTTTGAAATGGACGCTATCCTTGCACAGCGCGGCTTTTCGCTTGAATGTGATATAGACGATACTCCTTTCGAGATGATGCTCGACTACGAGCGCCTTGCAAGAGTTTTTCAGAACCTCTTTGCAAACGCCGCAAAATATGCGCAGCCCAATACATCTGTCAGGCTCGCAAGCAAAGTCACCCCCGAAAGTATCACCGTATCGCTGTCAAACCGCATAGCGCAGGGAGCGTCAGTGGATACCGCAAATATGTTTGACCGTTTTTATAAGGACGACCCCTCGCGCAGCGACAGTTCAGGCGCAGGTCTGGGGCTTGCCATAGCAAAACGTATTGTCGAGCTGCACAGCGGAAACATCAGCGCCGAATCGCAAAGCGGCATCATAACCATCACCGTAACACTCCCCAAAAACCATACATAAAACCAACCCCACCCGATTCACAGAACCGAGTGGGGTATCTTTATGCAAATTTTCTTTCTTTTACTGCTTTTTTCATTTCATACATCTTTTCATCGGCATTATCCATTACATCCTTGAACGAAACAGAATCCTTCACGCTGTTGTTGTATATACCGTAGCTTAAGCTGCAACCGAAATCGTCATCGTACTCCTCGTTAAGACGCGGCAAAGCAGCGTACCATTCCTCAGCAATAGCGTCAAGTCCCTGTGCGGACATATTTGTCACTACAACGATAAACTCATCTCCGCCTATCCTGTAAAGCTCGCCGTACTTGTGCCAGAAGCTCAATTGCTCCGCAGCTTTGATAAGTACCTTGTCACCCGCGTTGTGACCATGCACGTCGTTCATCTTTTTCAGGTTGTTCACATCAAAGAATAATACCGAATAATCGCTGTGCTTTTCATATTCAGCGACCTTTGATTCAAGCATAGTGCGGTTGCTGCAGCCTGTCAGCTTGTCGTGCGTGCCAATTTCCTGTATCGGCTTCATCAGCATCTTCCACGCATTGACGATATTGCACAAACCCATGAACACATATATGCAAATAACGCTGAACGGCGAGAATATTTCCAGCGCCCATAGCGAAATGATTATCACCGAAAATAAAACGCACCCAAGGATCTGTAAGAATACAAGACGTTTCAAGCTGCCGCCCCCTTTCCGAAGCAAGTATATCTTCAATTTATTATACTACTAATAATCAATTATTTCAATACCCACCCGACAAAAAAAAGTAATCGTTTCGGTCATACAACAACGTAACAAACAGTAGACAAAACGCTTGCAATTGTTAATTATTCACAAATCGTTATAAATCGTACTGTGCATTATCACATTGACAAAGAATTTACAAATATGCTATAATGTTTACAGATATATATTAAAAGCGAGGTGGTACATATGGGATTTAGATTCAGAAAAAGCATAAAAATTGGAAAGAACACAAGATTTAATATTAATAAGAAAAGTGTAGGATTCTCTTTTGGCACAAAAGGATTCAGAAGAAGCATCAACACATCTGGCAGAAAAACAACAACCTTCAGCCTGCCTGGAACAGGCTTATCATATGTAAGCACCAAAAACAGTAAGAATAATAAGAGAAAACCCACAACATCACCGAGTAAAAGTAACAAATCATATATAGTGTCATTATTAGCTGCACCATTTTTTATCATTATGATTGTCCTTTCTCTATTTATCGGTTGTTCAGACAATAGTAGCAAGAACAAGGAAACCTCCATTTCATCAAGCACAGCCACAACAACTACAAGCTCAACCACAACAACTACAAGCACTTCACAAACTACAACATCTCAAACCGAATCAACAACCACAACCCAAACTACTACACAGCAATCCTCTACTACACAAGCTACAAGCGAAACAATCCAAGCAATTACATCTGAAACAACGCAGCAAACTGTAACTACAACCCAAGAAACACAAACCAAAAGTCACTTTGTTCTGAATTCTGGAACAATGAAAGCACATTCCCCTGGCTGTTCATCAATAGAAAAAATCAAAGACATAAACAAAGTTGAATTTGACGGAACCATTGATGAACTTAAAGGAATGGGTTATCAGCCGTGCGGAAGATGTCATCCGTGGTGAAATAATAAACATCAAAAATTCCCTTTTATATTTTTGCGCGAACTGCAAAAGATATTACTGCAAACCCGAATCGAATAAAAGGAGAATTAACAATGAAAGGTGTAACAACACAGCAGGGCAGAGAGACCCTCAACAGATTCAAGATGGAAGCTGCAAGCGAGGTTGGTGTAAATCTCAAGCAGGGCTACAACGGCGACCTTACCTCCCGTGAGGCAGGTTCAGTCGGCGGTCAGATGGTCAAAATGAAAGGTCCCGAACTCCAATTTTTGTTCCCACCACGAAAACTTCGTGCAAACACCGCAGAATCAGCGATTACATACCAGATCGAAATAGTGGCATAATATCAAAACCACCCTGCCCGAAACACAATTCGAGCAGGGTTTTTGGCGTTCTTAGGAGTGTAAGATCATTAGAGTAATAATATGAGCTGCGAGTGTGCTTCAAAGCTCGTATTTACGCAAAAAAATAGGACGCCACCGCAGTGCCGCCCTTACAAAAAGCTATAAAGCTTTTTTTGCTTAAGTTTTTTGCATCTCAAGAACCAACCTCTTGAATTCTTCCTTTGATTTAACAATCTTATACGGTGCATATTCGCCGTATGCTGTAGGTCTGCTGATAACTATTATCTGAATTCCATCTTTGCTGATAGCATCGTTCAGTTCTTTGGTATAATTAGAAAGCTCTTTTCCGATCCGTGATTTCAAAGCATAACATCCCTGCTTGTTTCTATCCTTCGCAACTATATAACCACGACTTATGTCCCCCACCTCTTAGGCGGTGGTCATCTTAGTCTTTCGGTGGTGGGAATGAATCCCCCACCGAAACCCTAAGCGGCTAACGCCCAGTCGTGCTTGAATGACGGGGCGATGCCCCTTATT
>OMXI01000033.1 GCA_900314975.1 uncultured Eubacteriales bacterium
TGCTATGGCGATAGCCGAGTACGGCAGCAAGCTAAACTACGACGGTCCTTACGGCATCTGGCAGAACAGCAGCACCTGGCGCGTAGACGGTATCAGCGGTGACGTTGACCACGACTGGTGCTATGTCGATTACCCAAAGCTGATAAAAGAACGCGGCAAAAACGGCTACCCTGTACCCGCGCCCAAGCTGATGTATCAGACACTGCGCGAAACGCCGATAGTGCAGTTCGAGGGCACAGAGCCAGCAGGCAAGACCTTGCAGGTTTACGGGCGCAAGACCGTCTGCGGCGTGCAGTACGGGCGTGTCACAAAAGACGGCTGGATAAGCCTGAAAGACGCAAAGCAGATTTAGACAATCGCATTTTAGCCAATTTTTTAACCAATAAATAGTCTTAAAGCCATAGTCAAGGCTCTCTTATTTCAAACCCGTCCGGGCAGCAGTCCGGGCGGGCGATTTTTGTGCTTTCGTGTCATATTTTTCGTGTCATACTTTTATAAAAACGTGTCATATATCATAATAATTATTGATAATTTATAAACAGAAGAAATAAAAGAAATCGCCTACCTACGCACTTCTACGTAGATAGGCGATTTTGAAAACAGGGTGAGTAGAGAGATTTGAACTCTCGGTCTTCAGAGCCACAATCTGACGCGTTAGGCCAGCTACGCTATACCCACCATAAAAATAATACCTGAACCAAGTCAGGTAAAACACGCCATACTGGATTCGAACCAGTGACCTACCGCTTAGAAGGCGGTTGCTCTATCCAACTGAGCTAATGACGCATACATCAGCATAAAAAATGCACCGAGCGGATATTTCTCAAGTGCATTTCGCCTAAGCGGGTGATGAGAATCGAACTCACATGACCAGCTTGGAAGGCTGGGGTTCTACCACTGAACTACACCCGCAAAATCGTCGATTTTCGGACATTGCCTCAATTGACGATATTTATTATATCATAACCGCAGATATTTGTCAAGCACTTTTTTATTGTTTCGTATCACTTTACAAATTGTTAATCATATCTTTGTTACGCTCCATAAAGCTGTCTGCCAAAGCGGTAAGCCTTTCAACAGTGAAGGAGTTTTCCTCTTTGTCGGTGCTGCTGAGCTCCTGTTTGGCATTATCGTAGTTTATCCAGCCTTTTATTACCGTGTATGCCTTATGCGAACGTTTTTGGTACTGCTTCTGCCAATCAGATAATTTCTTTATGTAGGCTTTGACAGACAGACGGTCTGACATTTTTTCAAGCTCTGCTATCTCCTCGTCTGTCAGCTCCACTTCGGAAAAGTCCTCACCCTGTGCATTTTGAGCTTTATCAGTTTCATTTTCATTTTCATATACATATTCATTTTCATTTACAGTTTCATTTTCATTAGGTCGTTTTGGTTGTTTAGTTGAATCAACCGTAGGTTGTTTTGGTTTTTTTCTTGCATTTTGATTACCGATCGGCGCACCGCCTTTCTTGCTTGCCTCTCTGCGCTGGGTGTTTGCGTCGATAGTGGGGCGTATAAGCTCAAAAATGCCAAGCTCGCTGTCGGTAAGCCCCTGCGGCTGTTCACCGCGCAGACCGTACCTGCACACCGCAAGGAAAAGCTTTGCCTGCGTTTCCTCGCTTTGCAGCTCGATACCTTTCAGATAGCTTTCATAAAATACAAAACTTTCGGGCATAACACATTCCTCCTTTTCAATGCCTCTTATCTATAGGAAAAAAAGGAGGTTTTGTTGCATTGAAACGTGCAACAAATACTGAAATATGTCCAAATTAAAAGTAAAATCATTTGTTTGCACTGTTTTCACCTGCGGATTTGTGTGAAATCACGAAAAAAAGAACGCCCCGAAAGACGTTCCTATTTTTTGCGCAGTATCTTTTTTCTGAACCACTTGACGTACAGGTCGATAAGCTGCGTGAGCGCATATTCGTACAGCAGAAAGAAGAAATTCGCCGCGAGCCACAGCACAAGCACAGCCCACTTGCCAAAGGACTCCATACCCTCGAGCATATCCTGCGATGTGAAAACCAGCGTGAACAAAAGGAAAAACAGCGCCATTGCCGTATTGAACACAGCAAACTTTATCATCCACGCTATGACCTTTCTCTTCATGCGGTCAAGCCCGAATTTGAGGATAGGGTAGTAGCCCATAAAGATTATGAACAGCACCGATGCCTGAATGTTCGGGGTGATCAGCGGGCACAGCAGACTGACCGCAACGTAGGTCGTTATCGCCCAGCTGCGATCGACCTCAACGATCATAACGACCATAAGAAAACCCGCAAATGTGGGTATCGCGTAGTCGAGCATAGGCAGAAAGCCCGAGCAGAACATAGCAAGCAGGCACACCGCACTTATTATGCCGCCCAGCGCCACCTTAAAGCTCGTTTTCTTTTTATTCATAGAGTATTATTCTCCGTATTTACAATGCTTTTTGCTGTTTTAGCAGCAGGGGATAAGGTCGCCGCCCATACATTCGCAGCAAGCGTCCATACACATAAGGTCGCAGCAGCAGTTGCACGCGTCCTGATTTCTGTTCTGATAATAGCCGCTTGGCATACCGTTCATCTGACCGCTGCGCTGCGAGCCGAGCTGATTGAGCGCAGCAGCGTACTCTGCGTTATTGGGGTTGATAGAGTTTGCCTTGCTGAAATTGTCGTAAGCCTCGTTGAACCAGCCACGCTTGTACGCGACAGAGCCTTTGAGGAAGTACCATTCTGCATCACGGCGCGCAGGGTCAACACGCGAAAGAATGTTGTCAGCCTCGGTGATGTTGCCCGTCTGGATAAGCTCACGCACCTTTGCACTGTCAAAGAACGTGCTTGTTGACTGATAGCTTGCATATTCGCCGTTTCTGATATTGTTGATTATCTCGTCGTAAGCCTCGTTCACCTCTGCCATTTTCTCCGTTGCAACGTCTTGCAGGGGGTTGTTCTGGTACTGGTCGGGGTGGTACTTCTTTACAAGCTCCTTGTAAGCCGCCTTGACCTCTTCTTCGGTCGCACTTCTCTGCACGCCCAGCACAACGTATGGGTCTTTACCGTTTCTCATAACTGTGTCGTTCCTTTCCTGTCTTTATTTCGTTTATTGAATTTTTCCTGTTTGACTTGGTTGTAGGTATATTTTAAACCAAGATATACAATGTTGTCAAGTATATCCCGAAATCTTTGCATATCAAGCGCAACGTAGCAGTCCGCAAGCTGTCCCAGCGACATATTGACCGTTGCATCGCAAAGCTCGCGTATCTGCTTTGGGAACCTGCCCTGCCCGTCCCACTGTATATCGTGTGAGCGCATATATATTATCAGCGGATTGTACCCGCCCTGCTCAATGTCTTTTTTGAGGTCGTCAAGCGCATCGGTTATGTATATGAACCGCCCCAGGCAGTACCCGAACCGCGCAAGCAGAGCCTTTTCGCGCTGATTCCTGCCTATCTCTCCGAAAACCGCCTGCATCATAAGCGCCGTAGGCTCGCACGCTGCATCAATGCCCGCGCTTTTGTCCTTTTCAAGCGCCGTTTGCAGCTTCATAGCCTCGCTTATCCTGTCGCTCAAAGGCTTGTACTTCACGCAAGCGCGTTTGTACGCCTTTTTGAAAAACGGCAGCAGAGAGTATGCGATAAGCTTTTTCTTAAAGCCTTTGTCTGCAATATCGTCACGCAGCTTGTGATAGGTCAGCAGTACCGATACGCTTGACGCGTACGAAAGGTCACTGCCGCAGGCTGCGCACATTGTCTTTTTCCACGGGTGAGCTATGCAGCGCTCGTTTTTTACCGACAGCTTTTTGCCGCGCACCGACAGGTCAACAAGCGCAAGAAATGCCGAGTCGTAGGAGAGCGTAAGGCGCGTCATAAACCCGAAGCGTCTGTGCATATCCTTGCATATGCCGCAGTAAACGCTGCGGTATATTTCGTACTCAAACATACGCATATACGGCTTGTATGCTCTGATATATCCAAACATCCGCGCACTTCCTTTCCCGCTTTATCTTCTTATTATACTACTTTATACATACACTTGTCAATGATTTGCACAAAGAAATCACCCCCGCGAAACAAACATTTCGCAGGGGCAATTCCCGTTAACTATTAAAAGAGCATTGCACGCTTATTTTATCTCCTCAAGGCGAACGTTTGAGATATGGATCGTAGCGGTAGAGCCGCACTTGCCCATATTGAATTCAAGTCTGCCTGTGGGGTCTGTTCTGTCCTTCATTTCAAACTCGTACTTGTAGGACTGCTTTGTGGTCTTAAGGTCAAGCGAGGTGTCGGGCAGGTATCTTATCCAGCCCTGGTTTGGCGCTGTAACAGCGACCTTCATCGTTCTTTCAGCCTCTGCATACGCGTCAAAGGTCACGCGGTACTTTTTGCCCTTTATCATCGGCTGGTCAAACTGCACCAGCTGTACGGAGTACTCCTCTGTACCCTCGGCAGTCGATGTGATAACTATCTCGTTGTTCTTTATCTCCGCAGAGCCTGCACCGCCGTTGAACAGCAGGAATTTCCAGTCCTGCTCGTCGCTCAAATCTTCAGCCTTGGAGAAATCGCCGTTGTAGATGTAGTTCCCGTCAGCAGTAGCTTCTCTGAACTTTGGTTCGGGCTTTTTAACGTTTGTGTCGTAGGAAGGCTTTTGGTAAACGCGAACGTAGTCTACCTCGAACTCCGCCTTGTCAAAGTTTGTCGACGCGTCGGGATTGCCCGGCCAGTCGCCGCCTACTGCAAGGTTGAGCTGCATAAAGAATGTCTGGTCAAACGGAGCAGGGTACGGCTTGTCGTCCTCGCCCTTAACAGCGGTGAACCAGTCGTTTACCTTCAGATACTCCTTGCCGTCGATGTACCAGCGTATCTCACCGGGCTCCCACTCAACAGAATACTCGTGGAAGCTGTCTGCAAAGCTGCCGCTTTCGAGCTTGACCGTGCCCTGCTGCTCGCCGTGAGGCTCGCCGTAGTGTATGGTACCGTAAGCGGTCTTGACATCATTTCCAAGTACCTCCATAATGTCTATCTCACCGCACTTGGGCCACTGACCGTACTTGCTCTCGTCGGTCGGCATCATCCATATCGCAGGCCACAAGCCCTGTCCCTGCGGTGTTTTTGCCTTGACGCAGATCTTGCCGTAGAGGAAATCCTTCTTGTTCTGCGACTTTATCTTGCCCGAGGTGTAGTAGTCAACGCCGTTTTTCTGCGTCTTTATGCCCTTGAGTACCAGCTTGCCCTCTCTGATGAACACGTTGTCGGTAGATGTCGTGTACTCCTGAAGCTCGTTGTTTGTCCAGCCCGGCTCGTGCGGGTCGTAGCTCCAGATGCTCTCGTCGAGCTTCTTGCCGTTGAATTCATCGCTCCAAAGCAGCTTGTAGCCCTCAAGGTCAGGTGTCGTTTCGTCGGTCTTGCTTGGGTCGAAGTCGGGCTGTGCGCTGCTTGAAGAGTCTGCCGCGCTTGAAGAATCAGCCTCGCTTGACGATACAGACGAGCTGTCAGCCTTGCTCGATGATGAATCCGTCTTGCTTGAATCGCCGCAGCCTGCCATAGCCGAAAGCATTGCACACGCCGCAAGCAGCGAGATTATTTTCTTGCTTTTCATTATTGTGTACCTCCGTATAGAATTGTTGCACATATTTTGTAACTGAATTATACAATCATTTGGCGCAAATTTATATAAATTTCATTGTATTTTTATAAGAATTATGCTACAATAAACACAACATCAGCCTTTATACTATGATTTACACGGGAGGTGCAGTTATGAGCATAAATATAGACAGGGAGATGTCTGTGCGCGAGTTTGCACTGCGTGAGAACGAGAGTGCGCACGCGCCGTACGTTCCCGAATTTGACTTTTACTATGCGGTGAAAAGCGGTGACGTTGCAAAGGTATCGGCGCTTTGCTCGGTAGATTTTGCCAAAAAGGACGGCTTGGGCAAGCTGTGCGAGGACAGTCTGCAAAATCTGAAATACCACTTTGCGATAACCGCGGCAATGCTTGCAAGGTACTGCATAGAATCGGGAATGGAGCACGAAACGGCGTACAGTCTGAGCGACCTTTATATACAAAGCTGTGACCGCTGCACGACCCCTAACGAGATATCGGGTCTGCACCGCAATATGTCTATGGACTACACAAAGCGCATGGCGGCGCTGCGCAAGGACAGGCTTTATTCAAAACAGATAGTGCTGTGCGTGAACTACATCTACTCGCACCTGCACAAAAAGATAACTGTCGCCGAGCTTGCAAAGCACACGGGGTTAAGTCCGAGCTACCTTTCGCGCCTTTTCAGAAAGGAAACGGGCGAGAGCATTACCGAGTACATTATCAGGCGCAAGATAAACGCGGCGAAGAATATGCTCAAATATTCGGGGTATTCGCTTTCGCAGATCTCCGAAACGCTCGCGTTTTCCTGTCAGAGCTATTTCACGAAGATATTTAAAGACCTTGAGGGCGTTACGCCCAAAAGATACCGCGATATGTATTCGTTTACCACCGAGATAAATATGTTTGCAAAGGAGAACAGAAAATGAACAGCGCAAGGATAACACTTTCACTTGATAAGGACTGGTCGTTCCACTTGGGCGAGGTGGACAGCGGCGCAGGTCTTTCGCACAACGATATATATTCAGGTTCAAAGGCGGGCGCGGTAAAGGGCGTACCGCAGAGCGATTTTGATGTTTCGGGTTGGGAGACAGTAAGCCTTCCGCATGACTGGTCGGTACGTCAGCCGTTTGACAAGAACGGTTCACCCTCGTGGGGCTACAAGCCAAAGGGCAAAGCGTGGTACAGAAAAGCATTCTTTTTGCCAAAGCAGTACGAAGAAAAGCAGCTGCTGATAACCTTTGAGGGCGTTGCCAAGGACGCGTATGTGTACTTTAACGGCTCGCTGATAAAGCGCAATTTTACCGCATATGCGCCGTTTACAGTCGATGTTTCCGACAGGGCTTTCTTTGACAGCCGCCCCAATGTGCTTGCGGTGTTTGTTGACGCGGACGGCTTTGAGGGCTGGTGGTACGAGGGCGCAGGGATCTACCGCAGCGTGCGCCTTGACGTAAAGGATAAGGTCAATATCGCCGAGAACGGCATTTTCGTCAAAAGCGAAATACGCGCGGACAAGTGGGTCGCAAACATTGCGCTTGATATATGCAATTATTCCTACGAGGACAGCAGCGTTACCGTGCTTTGCCGCATTACCGACAACCAGACGGGCGAGCAGGCGGCGGAGTATAAGTTCCACACCTTTACCTACAAAATGGACACAGTCACAAAGTCGATACTGCTGTATGTGCCGCAGCCGAAGCTGTGGGATATTGACAGCCCCAACCTCTACACCTGCGAGGTACAGCTGTTCAGAGGCGAGCAGCTGCTTGATAACGCAAGCGTGCAGTTCGGCTTCAGAACTGTTCGGTTTGACGCAGACAAGGGCTTTTTCCTCAACGGAAGAAACGTCAAGATATTCGGCACCTGCAATCACCAGGACCACGGCGGACTTGGCGTGGCTTTGCCCGAAAGCGTGATAAGATACCGTATAACAAGGCTCAAGCAGATGGGCAGCAACGCCTATCGCTGCGCGCACGGAATAGTTCACAAGGCGCTGCTTGACGAGTGCGACAGGCAGGGAATGCTGGTGCTTGATGAAAACCGCAGCTTTGAGACAAGTGAGGACTGCCTGGATCAGCTGCGTACAATGGTTCGCCGCGACAGGAACCACCCAAGCGTTATAATGTACTCCATATTCAACGAGGAGCCGCTGCAAAGCACCAAAAACGGCGCTCTTATGGCGCAGCGAATGATTTATGAGATAAAAAAGCTCGATGACTCGCGTCTTGTTACAGGTGCTATGAACGGCGGTGTGCTTGAGGACGAGGGCTGCGCGGATATTCTCGATGTGTGCGGTATAAACTACATTATGGACTCCTACGACAAGCTGCACGCAAAGCACCCAAAGCTTTGCATTATCGGCTCGGAGACCACCTCAACATTCGCCGTGCGCGATTGCTATGAAACAAACAGGGAAAAGCACCTGTTTTCAAACTACGACGAAGACCCTGCCGACTGGGGCGCTACCGTGCGTCAAACGTGGGATATTATCCGCCACCGCGATTATGCCGCGGGCGCGTTTATGTGGACGGGCTTTGACTACCTCGGCGAGCCTACGCCGTTTGAGTGGGAAAGCGTGTCGAGCTTTTTCGGTATGATGGACATATGCGGCTTTGCAAAGGACGGCTACTATATGTGCAAGGCGTATTTTTCAAACGAGCCTGTTGTACACGTTCTGCCGCACTGGAATTTTGCAGGGCGCGAGGGTGAGGTTATCCGCGTTATGTCACACACCAACTGCGAGCAGGCAGAGCTGTTTGTAAACTCACGTTCGCTCGGCAGAAAGGATATCGACATCGACAAGCAGGCTTACTGGCAGGTGCCGTTTGAGGCGGGAGAGCTTAAGCTGGTAGGCTACAACGGCGGCAAGGCGGTGTGCGAGGACATAAAGGTCACCGCGGGCAAGGCTGCACAAATCATTTTGCAGCCGTTTGAAAGCACAATCAAAAACGACGGCATTGATATGGCGATAATCAACATTATCGCAGTCGATGAAAAAGGGCGCGAGGTCACCGACTTTGAGCATCAGGTAACTGTTTTGTGCGAGGGTGGCGAGGTAGTAGCCTCGTCCAACGGCGACCCCAACTGCCACGAGGACTTTACAAGCGCCACTCGCAGCCTTTTCCACGGAAAAGCGCAGGTAATAGTGCGCTGCAAGGCGGGCAGCAAGCAACTCACCTTAACAGGCAAGTGCGAGGGTGTAACGTGTCAACCAATCAAACTTGACGTAGTACAGACAAAGCCCGAAAACTACGTTGAAAGCGTGTTTGACAGATACATCTCGGGCTGGAGCTTAAGCACAAGGCTATTTGAACAAATGCCCGACATTGAAAGTCTAAAGAACGACCCGACCGACAACAACTCCTTTGAGCCTGTAAATATTGCCGCCGGCACGCCGCAAAGGCTTTGTGACTGTATCGGCAGCTTTGCGCTTTACACCACAACCGTTGATTTGCCAAAAAGCGTGAACGGCAAGCCGCCCGTGCTGCATTTCAGCGCGCTGTGGGGCAAATGCTCGGTTTATCTTAACAGGCAGCTTATCGGGCAGACCGAGGGCTTTTGGAACACTGTCACACTTGACTGCGCCGTACCCGAGGGCATCAGCGGCAGGTGCGAGCTTATCGTGTGCGTGGAAAGCACAACAAAATACGGCTGCGGTGTGTGCGGCAGCGTTATAATGCGATAGTGTCAATGCGCGCTGTCTGCGAATAGTATGATAAAAACTGTTCGGAGATGATAGCGTGAACGACACACAAAAAACAGCTGTCAAGGTTTCTGCTTTGACAATAGCTGCAAACACCGCACTTGCACTGCTTAAACTGTTTGCAGGCGTGTTTGCACATTCGCGCGCACTTGTGAGCGACGCTATACATTCCGCATCGGACGTTTTCTCCACGCTTATCGTTATTGTCGGGGTAAAGATCGCAGGCAAGAAGGCTGACAGCTCGCACCCGTACGGTCACGAGAGGTTTGAGTGTATTGCGGCTATGCTGCTTTCGTTCGTCCTTGCGCTGACGGGGCTTGGTGTGGGGTATGACGGCATAAAATCAGCCTTTGCATCACAGCAAAGGGCAGCGCCTTCGGCAATCGCGCTGGGTGCGGCTTTGGTGTCGGTGGCGGTCAAGGAGTGGATGTACCGCTTCACGATAAAAGCCGCAAAACGCATAGGCTCTGATGCTCTGCGCGCTGATGCGTGGCACCACCGCAGCGACAGTCTGTCCTCGGTGGGCAGCTTTGCGGGAGTGCTTGGTGCGCGGCTCGGCTGCACCATGCTTGACCCGCTTGCAAGTGCAGTGATTAGCATTTTTATTCTCAAAGCGGCGTTTGACATTTTTAAAGACTGCACTGACAAAATGACCGACCGCGCCTGTGACGAGCAGACTATCTCGGCAATGCGCGAGGTGATAATGGGCTGCAGCGGCGTTATCTGCGTTACCTCGCTGCGCACACGGCAGTTCGGCTCGCGCGCGTATGTTGACGTTGACATCTGCGCAGACGGCTCTCTTACGCTGTTTGAGGCGCACGATATCGCTCTTTGCGTTCACGACAGTATCGAGCGCAGATTTGTGCAGGTCAAGCACTGTATGGTACACGTTGACCCCGTGAGGATAACAAAGCATATTGATAAAAAGGATTGATAAAATGGAAAACTTTCTTGAAAGACTTGAAATGCTGTACGGGCAGGAAGCTGTTGCACGCTTGAAACAGTGTAAAATCGCTGTTTTCGGCGTGGGCGGTGTAGGCAGCTACGCGGTAGAGGCGCTTGCGCGGTGCGGCATAGGGCGGCTTGACCTGTTTGACAGCGACGAGGTAGCCGTTTCAAACATCAACCGCCAGCTTATCGCAACATTCGATACGGTCGGGCAAAAAAAGGTCGATGCGGCAAAAGCGCGTATTGCCTCGATAAATCCCGAGTGTGACGTGCGCGCAGTCTGCGCATTCTATGCGCCTGACAATGCCGACCTTTTTGACCTTTCGCAGTACGATTTTGTCGTGGACGCGGTGGATTTTGTACCCGCGAAAATCGAGCTTGCGGTGCGCTGCGACAAGCTGAATGTGCCGCTGATAAGTGCTATGGGCGCGGGCAACAAGCTGCACCCGGAGCTGTTTGAGGTCGCAGACATCTATAAAACGAGCGTTTGCCCTCTTGCGCGGGTAATGCGCCGCGAGCTAAAGAAAAGGGGAGTGCGCGGTCTGCTTTGTGTATACTCAAAGGAACAGCCGCGTGAAAGCGGCTTTGATGCGCAGGGAAAGCGCTGTCCTGCGAGCAATGCCTTTGTTCCGTCAACAGTCGGGCTTATCATTGCGTCGCGTATCGTAAATCAGTTAACAGGGAATTAACAGGTAATTTTAAATAAATCGCTTGACATATCTTCGTACAAGGTGTATAATAAGTTACAATTAGGTTACAAGTGGTTACATTTTGAATAAACTGTTTAATTGTATGGAGAGTTAACAATGCGTAAAAAGAAAGTACTGAAGTCTGTCCTTGCGGTTGGCGCGGCGGCGATAATATCCGTTACTGCGGTCGGCTCGTATAACGACAGCTTCGCAACAAGAGAAGAATATGTTTCACAGCTCACTGAAATAGAAAAAGAGCAGAGCGAGGTCAACTCAAAGATAAGCGATGCCGACAGCAATATCAAGCGCGAAAAGACCAAGCTTGAAAGCATAAATAAGGATTATGCGACTGTGCGTGAGCATATCAAAACGGCACAGGAAGAGATGAGCAAGCTTGAAAAGCAGATTGCCGACACCGATTCCAAAATGACCGAAACACAAAACAGAATAAGTGAAAAGACAGAGCAGATAAAGTCTGAAACTGCCGATTTTATGCAGAGAATAAGGGCAATGTACATAGCAGGCGGCTCGGATTCCTATATGAGCGTGTTGTCGGATTCGTCGGATTTCTACGACGTGCTGATGAGGCTTGAGCTGATGAAGCGTGTTGCCGACCACGATAACGAGCAGCTTGACAAGCTCGTTGAGCAGAAAAAAGAGCTTGAAAAGCTTGAACAGGAATACAAAGCCCAGCAGGACGAGCTTAACGAGACCTGCACAAAGTATGCAGACAAGCTTAAAACGCTTGGTGAGCAGCAGACAAAGCTGGCACAGATGGAAGCACAGCAGGGCAGGACGATAGGTGAGCTTGAATCACAAAAGCAGACGCTTGTGCAAAGGTCAAACGAGCTTGAGCAGAAGCATTCGGAGATTTCAAGCAAGGCGGAAACGACCACAACCACCACGACTACCACAACCACTACTACCACGACAACAACACCTGCATACCGCCCCGCACTTACAACTACAAGCGGCTACGCACAGACTACAAGAAAGACCACTGCAAGCCAGAGCGTTATTACAGAGCCTGTCTCGCCAACAAACCCTTCTACGAATCAGGCGAAGATAGACAAGGTCGTTGCTTATGCAAAGAGCAATGTCGGCGGTGCGTATATTTTTGCAGGCTCGTCATTCAGAGCTACAGACTGCTCGGGACTGACAATGCTTTCTTACAGACAGGTCGGCATCAGCCTTCCGCACTATGCACAGTCACAGGCGGCTTACGGACGTTCTGTTTCGTACAGCCAGATGAAGCCCGGCGACCTGATATTCTACGGCAGCGCGTATAACATCTACCACGTTTCAATGTATATCGGCAACGGTATGATAGTTCACGCGGAGTCGTCCGCAACGGGTATCGTTATATCCTACGCGAGCAAGAATGCAGGCAGTATCTACTGCATCAAGCGCCTTATCGAGACTTGATAAAACTGATATGAAAATCACCGCACTGCGCGGTGATTTTTTTGTATACCGATTTGTTGCTAATGGGTTGACAATTTGCAGGCTGTGTGGTATACTTTACTGGGTGAAAGTATAAATGAAAAGTAAAACTCATAGAATTTCGACTATAACTATCGTATCTATCGGCGTTTTTACAGCTATCATAGCCGTGCTGTCGCAGATAGCCATACCGCTGCCGACTAACGTTCCCGTTACACTGCAAACGTTTGCAATTGCGCTTGCAGGGTATTTTCTGGGCTGGGCAAAGGGGACTGTCTCGGTGCTTGTGTATATCTTTCTCGGCGCTGTCGGCGCGCCCGTCTTTGCCAACTGGAAAGGCGGTTTCGGCGTGCTGACAAGCTACACGGGCGGATTTATTTTCGGATTTGTCCTGTTTGCGCTGCTGTGCGGCATAGGCTCGTCGAGGTTTTCTTCAAAAAAACTGACTGGCAAGGTCATAGCGCTGTGCCTGGGTATCGCGGGGCTGCTTATCGACCATTTCTGCGGTGTTGCGGTGTATGCGGCAGTCGCAAAGGTGGGGCTTTCAAAATCGTTCTGGGCGGTCAGCTTTCCGTATCTGCTCAAGGACGTTATCTCTGTCGCTGCGGCGTATTTCATCAGCGAGGAGCTTATAAAGCGCCTTGCAAAAACGGGGATATACTCCTCACGTAAAGCGTAACAAGTGCAAAAAAACACCCGAAGGCATTGTGCTTTCGGGTGTTATCTTTTTTATGCTGCCGCTGCAGCTGCTTGATAAGCAGCCTGCGTTGTTACAGCGCCTGTTCCGCCGAAGATGTAGAATTTCTTTGGCTTGGTTTCTTTAAATCTGTCGACCTGCTCGCTTGTGAGCGTAGGCGGCACAAGATATATAGGTGACTTTTTCTGTGCAGCGTACACACCGCCTGCCAGCGCGTCAGGGAAGTTAGTGCCTGTGGCAAGACAAGGTGCGCCTTGGAGTATATCATCAAAAAGTGTGTTTAGCTTCAGACTTGTCTGATATCTGTTGCTGCCGTAGAATCTTGTCTGCTTATCTGAATATGCTTTCAGATTTGTTTCGGCAGCAGTGCTTATCAGCTTTGGTCCGCCGATAGTTACAGCGTAACCGAGTTTGCTGCTGCGCGATGCAAGATAGCTCTTTGTGTATGTATCAAGTACGCCTGTACCCTTGATGTAAAGGATAGGAGAGCCTGACACAGCCGCTACGCTGCTTACTGAAAGCGCATCAGCAAAGTCGTTGTAGTAAACAAAGAACGCTATCTGCGCTTTATTGCCTGTGTAATCCTCTATTCTTTTTGCGATCTTTGCAGACGTTTCAAAACGGTCTTTTCCCGCGAGTCTTTCAACGCTCAAGCCTTGTGCGGAGAGCTGCGATTTGACATTGTCCGAGATAACGCCCGTTCCGCCGAGGATTATCGCGTTTGTAGCACCGCGGCGCTTTATCTCTGCAAGCGTGCCGCTGTCAAGCGCATCCTTTGCTGTGAGCAGGATAGGAGCATTGTAAGCATAAGCAAGCGGTACACCTGCGAGCGCATCTGCATAGCTCATACCTGCGGCGATTATTACATATTTGCTGCTGCCTGTTACAGCCTTTGAAATCTCAACAGCCGTGTTATAGCGATTTTTACCTGCGTAGCGAATGATTTCTGCTGCGTTTGTCGGCAGACCCTGTGTCCAGAACAGAACTGTGCTCGGCTTGTCGGAAACATACTCTCTGCCGTTGTATATGTAGTAAGTCCTGAGCTGGAAGTTGTAGTAGCTCTTTGCTGTGAGGTTCTGAACGTTGTATGCGGCTATGCCCTTGCCAAGCTTTGCTATCTGCACGTATTTGCCGTCCTTATACTGATAAACATACACGCCGCTTGCAACAGCTGGTACATCCCAGCTGAGTGTAGCGCTGCCGTAGGAGGCAGTATACTTAACACCTGTAAGCTGCTTGGTATAGCTTACCTCGCCCTTGTACATTTCCTTTGTGCCGTTGTAGTCCGCTGCGGGCACGCTCGGCAGATTGTAAAGGAAGTGCAGACTTGATGTAGTGGTGTTATACGGTGTGTGTTCTTTATTGAAAAATGTTGTGCCCCTTGCGATATAGGCAGTTGTGCGTGCGGTGTCATTCCAGGTGCTGTCATAATAATAGTAGTAGCCGTTATCGAGCTTTACCATATTCCACGCGTGTCCGCCGCCCTGACCTGTGCCTATTACATAGACACTTTCGACATTTGCCATATTCATGACCATCTGGAACATCTTTGCGTAAGCCTCGCACACGCCTTTTCTGTAAGATGACGGACCGTACACGTTATGTGCCCACTGTGCTTTTGACGGTGTCTTTCCGTCGCTTTCAAGCGCATATGTCAAATCGCTTACAAGTGCATTGTTCAGCACAAGCGCCTTGTAGTAATTGGTGTAGTTGTCGTTTATCTTTGCGCGCAGCTTATCTGCGTAGGTGATTATGGAGTTCTGTATGCTGGCTCTGGTAGATTTGCCGTTATATTCGCTTGGCATCAGAATTGCAATAGAGCTGCCCGAATATGCGACCATAGTAGCTGATGTGAAATAAAACGACGGATTATCGTGCCTCAGAACAGCATATGTCTGTACAGCCTCGGTCAGACTCAGTCCGTAGTTAGCAAAGTTTACGGTTCTTATTATGTAGTACCCCTCGTATGTCTCGCTTGTGTTGTCAATTGTCTGATTCCAAAAGCTCAATAAGGTGTTGTACAAGGCGTTGTAATACGACTGCCTCTTTGAGCCGTTTGAATAGCCGCCGATAGCGTTGTAGCCGTATTTGGTGCTTGTGGCTGCAACAAATGATGACGACGGTGTTGCATTGATACCCGTTTGTGCAGCCATATCGCTGCACTTTTCCTCAACGCTGTCATCAAGTTTGACGAGCTTAAAGTCGTCATGTTCCTCAACGACCTCGCCCTTGACGATGTGGTCTGGCTGCTTTTGTGCGGTTTCATACTGTTTGCTTTCCAGCGCGTCTGCGGTGTTTTGCTGCGGCATAAACGCTGCAAGAGAGCATACGAGCATAAGACTTGTAAGCAGACTTAACAGTTTCTTTTTCATTATCTCTACCCCTTCTGTTTTATTGTATCGGTACGACCCTATACATTTTCAGTTTAGCATTATAAAGCGCTTGTGTCAATATGTTTTTCGCTGGCAAATGTTAATAATTAAACACAACAAAAAAATATTTAAAAAAGCTGTTAAACACTTGACAAGACAAAGAAAATAGTGTATAATATATAACTGTTGCAGATAGTGCAGCGCGCTGTTATAGCTCAGATGGTAGAGCACATCCTTGGTAAGGATGAGGTCACCGGTTCAAATCCGGTTAACAGCTCTTTAGAAATTCCTTTATTTGCGTTTCTTTCGCAGATAAGGGATTTTTTATTTTTGTGATGTTTCAGGTGCTTGAGTACCGTTTGAGTACCAGCGAGGAAAACTGTGTACCATATGCAAAAGAAGCAGACTGTTCAAGCCTGCTTCTTCATTTTATTATCGTGCTTTGTTATGAGCATATCCTGCAGGATATTAGCACTTTCTTCGTCTGCTTCGGCAATATAGTGCAGATACTTGTTTGTTGTTTCAATGTCACCGTGTCCGAGTCTGCTTTGTACTTGCTTTATGTTTGCACCGCCATACAATAGAAGTGTTGCTGATGTATGCCGCAGGCTGTGAAACTTCCTGTGCTTTAAGCCGTTTTTGTCCAGGAAGTCACTAAACCACTTTGTAGGAGTTTGTGGGTGCATGATAGATCCGTCTGATTTTGTGAATAACCATTCGTCACCGTTCCAGGCGTCGCTTTGCTTTGCTCGTTCTTGCTCTTTTTCGGCTTGCAGCTGCTTGATCAGTTCTATACAATATGGTGAAACTGTTATCGTTCTTGTTTCATAATCCTTTGGCGGCTTCGTTGTTATAGGTTGTCCGGTGAGCTGCTGGGCTGATCTCTCGATTTTGATTCTTTTTGTGTTATAATCAATATCGGAGAATTTCAAGCCTACAAGCTCGCCACGTCGTGCGCCTGTCATTATAGCAAGCTGGATCAATACCTGATATTGCAGCGGCTCATCTTCAAGACACTTGAGCATTTGTGCTGCTTCCTGCTTTGTAAATATTTCGATTGCCGGCTTTTGTGCTTTAGGCAGAATGAGCCTTGCAGAGTTTGCCGGGCTTTCGGGTATGATCTGAAGCTTGACCGCCATGTTAAGAACACTCTTAACTATATTTAGATACCTGAGAATAGAAGCAGGGGAGAGCTTTCTGCTGTTGAGTTTGCTTTGACCGTTTTTGAAACCATATTCACATTGCTTCTCTGACAGCGATTTGATGAAGTTTTGAATGTGTATAGGCTTCAACTCTGACAGTCTGATGTGTCCGATGCTGGGTATTATGTACTTGTTTAACAGCCTTGTATAATAAACATATGTTTGAGCTGCTATTGACGGCTTTATCAATTCAAGGTATTGGGGGACAAAGTCAGCAAAAGTCATTCGCTGGTCGTTTCCGATAAGTCCCTTTTTGACCTTTTCTTCAAAGTCAAAAGCAACTCTGTTCAGTTCCTTTTGCAGCTGCTTCTCGGTCATGGGCTTGTCAGGCTTCCAGGAGAGCGTTCTTGTGATCTTGTGCCCGTTTACATCACGCCCGCATGATACCCTGATCGTGTAACTGTCATTCCTTTTAGTAATGTAAGCCATTTCATCACGTTCCTTTCGGTTTTAGGGTTGACACCGAAAGGACAAATGTGCTATAATAAATTGCTACATAATAGCGGCTTTGCCCTTTGCGGTGAAGTCTATCAAACCGTTCTGTGTTGCCGCACAGAGCGGTTTTTTTGTTTATTATTCATCAATAGATGATTCAAGTTGATTGAGAATAAAACTGCAAAACTTTTCGTATTCGTCTTGACTTTCAAAATATCCCTTGATGTTTTTGCAATTACTCAGCTTTTTATTCATTGCTTTTGAAAAAGCTATAAACTTTTGAGGGTTGAATTCGGTTATTGTTTCAATTATTTTTGTTATTGCTTTGTTACAATGATAGTCAATTATATTTTGATTATCAGATGATTGATACTCAAAAGATTTAATATCTTTTTGTAGGCTCGTTGTAATATTGACTATAGGAGTATCATCTACTGAGCAACCGAGATCATGGCAGAATTTATAATCCTCTGCTACACCATAAGCTTTAAGATTAAGTCTGTGTGGGATTAGATCCTCAATAAAAGAAACCTTTATATCACGAGAATAATCACTTTCTACGATACTGTTCAAGGCAGCTCCAGGAGCTGAAATGCGTTTGATATATTCTTTTTCGTTAATCGCATCATCAAGTTGTCGAATAAGGTCAACAAAGTTATAAAAATCTCTACATGATAAGAGCTTGCTTAAATAATTTATAGTGCCGATTTTGCAATATTCGTCAAATTCAGCTGTTTTGTGTAACTCGTTAATAGCTTCCTCAGTTAATCCGGTTACTTTGCAGATTTCAGCCGTTTCAACTCTTGTTGCATCTGTTTCGCCTGTCAGGTAGTCGAGAGAAACACCGAAAAAGTGTTTATAAGCTAACACTTGTTCAACGGTAGGTTCTCTTTTTTCCTTTTCTATCAGATTTATAGCTGTATATGAAACTCCAATAAGCTTTTCAAGTTCTCTTACAGTGAAATCCTTTCCTTTACCGTTATACTCCGTCTTTCTAAGATTTGCGTAGTTTTCGCCATAACCTTTTTTATATTCGAGATTGCTTTGTTTTTTATTCATAATTACACCCCTTATAATGCAAACAGTATGTGTGATTTTGCACACTTGTTTAAATTTTGAAAACAGCTTGACTTTCGTTTACATTTCCTATATACTTAAATTGAAAACAACAGCAAGTTTGTTTACATTATAGTATCACATATTTTTGTTGTTGTCAAGTCTTTTTTTTGAAAGGTGGTGAAAAAATGACTGGTGCAGAAATTAAATCTATTATTCAGGACTCTGGGCTGAAGTGCTGGCAGGTAGCAAAGCTTTGGGGACTAAATGACGGTAATTTCAGCCGTAGACTGCGAGAACCTTTTAACGATGAAGAAGTCAGCAGAATAAAAGATATTATCGCAGAGCTGAAAAAAGAAACCGCCTGAGTGATTGCAGCACTCAGACGGTCAAGCGGGAAGCCCCGCAGCGAAACATAAGCACACAACAAATGTTTCTGCTACTATTGTACCACAACGGCGGCAGAAATGCAAGACTTAAAGTCAGAAAGGCAAAAAATGCAACTACTACACACTTATAACGGACAAGCTCTGTCTGTTCCTGATATGATGCAGATCAGACCCGCCGCAAAAGCTACCGGTTTACCTGAACACCTTTTAAGGACGCTGGTAAAAGAAAACCGTATCATTCATATTAAGGTCGGTCAAAAGGTACTGATAAACATTCCTAAACTCATTGACTATCTTAATGTGGGCGATAGCAGCATGAAGGACGGTGAAACAGCGTGAATGAGCATTCTATTATAATGGACAACATATCCACAGGCGAGGAAAACGCTGTCAGCCTTGCAGAGCTTTGCCGTATAACAGGAATTGAAAACAGAGAGCTACGAGCAATCATTGCAGCTGAACGACTCAAGGGTGCTGTCATATGTTCCAGCGTCAACGGTTATTTCTATCCGGAGACCGTGCAGGAGCTGCAAGCGTATGTACACCAGGAGCGAGCAAGATCACGCTCTATAAGTCAAGGGCTAAAGTCAGCTGAAATACTCTTGAAGAAATGGAATAACAGGAAATGAATGCACTGATAACAAATATGCCAAGAGACGAGTTTGAGCGGCTGCTTCCCGAGCTTGTAATTGAGGCGTTAAACAGAAACGGTAAACGGCGATATGAGTTTTTCACAGATACAATGAATATGGCTCGATCGTATGACCTTGAAAGTGCAGCTTTGCAGATAGCTAAAGCAACCTGCATAAAAGAGGGCGAACCGATGCTCTGGGAAGCGCCAAAGGACTTTAACGGTGTGCGAACGCTGCCGCTTTTCCCGATAGACAGTCTGCCAAGCTTTCTGGGTGAATATCTGAAAGCAGTCTGTTATCACATTCAGGTGTTTCCCGAAATGGCTGTGCTTCCGCTGCTTTCGGTGCTTCCTCTGTGTGTTCAGGGCAAAGCAATGATATACTATCCCGGTAATAATCACACCGAGCCGCTTAACATTTACACTCTTACAATTGCAGCTCCGGGCGAAAGAAAGTCGGGAGTAATGCGTGAGCTTACAGCACCTGTTCAGGAGTATCAGGACAGATGGAACGATACGCACAAGTCGCTTATTGCCAAGTATCAGACAGAAAAGGCTTTTCTTGAACAGCGTAAGACGGAAGCTATGCGAGGCAAAAACGCTAACATAGACTTGGCAAAAGAATACACGCAAAAGCTGCTTGAGCTTGAAGAAATAAGCGAGATGAAGCTGACTGTAAAGGACACCACGCCTGAAGCTCTGGCGAGAGAGCTGTATCTGCACGGTGAAAGAATGGGCATACTTGACGATGAGGGTAGCGTATTTGATGTGCTTGCAGGTCTGTATTCAAACGGACAGAGCAATATAAACATCTTTCTTGAAAGCTATGACGGTTCGCCGTATTCTATCTCACGAGCTACTAAAGAGGACATCGTACTTCATTCACCGCTGCTGACGCTTGGACTTATGGTGCAGCCTTTGCATTTCGAGGAAGCTATGAACAACAGGCAATTCACAGGCAGAGGTTTCATTCATCGTTTTATTTTCTCTTTTCCACAATCAAAGTCAGGTTCACTCACATTTGAAACGCCTAACGTGCCTATCGAACTGAGAACAAAGTACAATGATCTTGTAACAGGGCTTCTTGTTCTTCCTTATCCTGACGATCCCCCTGTTATACACCACAGTCAAGGCTCACGGTATTTGTTCAGAGACTATTTTGAACATTTGCAGGAGGGCTTGAAGCCGGGCGGAATGTTTGAAACGATGAGAGAATGGACAGCAAAGCAGCTGTCAAGAACACTTCGCATAGCCGGCATTTTTCACATTTGCAAGTACGGTGAGAAATTTGCAAAACAGAGCATAGATACTGACACGGCAAAGGCAGCTATCAGTATCGCACAATGGTCTGAAGCCCACGCAGTCAAGGCTCTTTCGGGAGAGGGCATTGACAGCGGGATAACGCAAACGGCAAAGCAGATACTTGAAAAGCTCAAAAAGACAGGCAAGCAAACTGTTACAAGAAGCGAGCTTATCAATGCGATGCGTGGGTCGTACCGTACAAACGACCTTGTGTTGCCTCTGGAGCTTCTTGAGGATATGAAGTACATAAGGCTCAATGATGTTACCAGCGGCAGTAAGGGCGGCAGGACAAAGCAGATAATTGAGGTCAATCCGCAGATTTTTATGTAAGGTTAGTTTTTCGCAGTTATTCGCAGTTTTTCGCAAAGCGACCCGCGAAAATGAAAACCTCGATTCTACGCACTTTGAAAGCCAAAAAACAGTTTTTCACATTTTTCGCAGGGGGTATAACGAACACTTCAATAAAACTATTTATTTATTGTAAAATAATTATAATTATATCGTACCCTTGAGAATATGCGAAAAACTATAATCACATATAAAAACCACCGTATTTACGCAGCTTTTGTTATCTCAATGGCAGATGCGAAAAACTGCGAAAAACCTTTAAATCAGAAAGGAAGTAAACATATGTTTATAAATGGTTATAGACTTGTCAATATTGAACACTTGGCGATAATCTACATTGATAGGAAATTCAATGCACTTATGGGAGTTTTCCCAAACGGTGAAAAAATAGAAGTAGCACAATGTTCATCAGCTGAAGATGCAGAAGATAAGTATTATTTACTTTGTGAGACTCTTAAGGCTCAAAAAAACATTATCAATCTTTCTTGATATTAAGCAGATTGAACTAATTAGTGAATGGAGGAAGAACAACGATGAATGATAAAGTAAAAATCGAAAAAGGGGAAAAATACTTGACTACAGCTAAAAGCCTAAGCGATATTATAAAGGCTTTACCGCTTAACAATGAGGAAAACCAAAAGCTAATAACAGGCATTTTGACACATATGGAAGCAGGACGCACCGAAGCCTATATGCAGGGAGTTAAGGACGCACTAACAACTGACCTACCCGAAAGAATAGAGAAGTATCTGAACGAAGGCAACGGTGTACAGAACTACAGTTAAAGCGGCAGCCTAACTTGATCTATTCGTCGAAGGGGAAGAATTGCAACAGTAACACAAATACAAGTTGAAAAGAGACCTGCAAATAAAAGTCAAGCCTGAAAATGAATGATTTACAGTATTTTAACAACTCGAGGAAAAGGCACGACAAAAAGACCGCAATGAATGATT
>OMXI01000036.1 GCA_900314975.1 uncultured Eubacteriales bacterium
GCGGATTTATTTGCACATACTTATAGATGTGTACCCGAATGGGGTAAAATGATTGCTCGCAATCATTTTGGGGCATTGACCGGAAAGCCCCCAAATAAAATGCGCCCCGCGCGGCAAATTCTGATTTATCTGAATAAACTATCAATGATAATTATACCAATTTTCCGCCGCCTTGTCAACAAAGTGTTTTCGCCATTATTCTACATCGTCAACAGGCTTGCCCATGAACTCTGCGAGCGCCTTAATCTTTTTCATAGTATCCGCGAAAGCCTGCGGTGTAAGCTGCTGCGAACCGTCGCTGAGTGCTTTCTTGGGGTCGCAGTGTACCTCTATTTCAAGTCCGTCGCAGCCTGCCGCAACTGCCGCAAGAGACATAGGCTCTACCAGCTTTACAAGCCCTGTTGCGTGGCTTGGGTCAACGACTATCGGCAGATGTGATTTTTGTTTGAGCAGTGCCACCGCCGAAATATCCAGCGTGTTTCTCGTCATCGGCTCAAAGGTGCGTATGCCTCTTTCGCACAAAATGACCTTTGAGTTGCCCTCGCTCATAATGTACTCCGCACTCATCAGAAGCTCCTCGAGGGTGCTTGAAAGACCGCGCTTTAGCAGTATCGGCTTGTCGCAGCGACCCAGCGCCTTGAGCAGCTCAAAATTCTGCATATTCCTTGCGCCGACCTGTATAACGTCAACCTCTGCGAACATATCGATATGCGCAAGCGACATTATCTCGGTAACTATCGGCAGACCCGTTTCCTTCTTGGCTTTTAGCAGCAGCTGTATGCCCTCTTCTCTCATCCCTTGGAACGAGTACGGCGAAGTCCTTGGCTTGAACGCACCGCCGCGCAGCATTGTCGCGCCAGCCTGTTTGCAGGCTATTGCGGTTTCCATAAGCTGCTTTTCGCTCTCGACCGAGCAGGGACCCGCAATTATCTGCGTTTTGCTGCCGCCGATAAGTCTGCCGCCGATATCAAGCACGGTGTTGTCGGGGTGGAACTTGCGGTTTGCATTTTTGTAAGGCTCCTGCACTCTGCGCACTGCCTCGACGCAATCGTTAGCCTCGATAGCCTCGATATCGATATGCACGGTATCACCGATAAGCCCGATGATGTTTGAATGTACGCCCTGCACAAGATTTGTCTTTACGCTGTAGCCCTCCAGCCAACTGACAAGCTCATTTACCTGCTGCTTTGTCGCTGTGTTTTTCAGTACGATTACCATTTACTATCAATCCTTTCAAAAATAAAAATGACCGCAGCCTTGCGCGTGCAAAGCTGCGGTCTGATATACATATTTAAGCTATGAAAGCCTAACTGCAATACCGTTCCAAAGCACCCTTTTGCACACGACCGAAAAGCCCTGACCAGAAAAAGCCAAAGCTAAAAAAGAAGTATGTAAAGACTGCTGACAATATTACAGTAAACATCTTTTTTGTTCCTTTCACAGATTTAATAGATACAGCATAGCACCTCGATTGATTTTTGTCAAGTGAATTTTTTATGAACTGCTGTCTGTTTTATATTTTTCTACCAGATGGTAGACCTTGACATCGACCTGCGCATCAACAAGCACGCCCTGCGCGGTATACTCCTCGCTGAACACCCTGCCGTCTATGCGTATGGTGTTCAAAAGCGCGCCCTTATCAAACGGCAAAAGCAGCTTGCAGCGTATGCACGACTGCGGCAGAGCATTCTGCACCGCAAGCAGCAGTTCGTCAAGCCCCTCGCCGCGCTTTGCGGATATTTTGACTGTGCCCTGCTGCTGCGAGATATCGAGCATATCGATGTTTGGAACCTTGTCGCACTTGTTAAGCACCGTAACAACGGGTATCCCCGAGCAGCCAAGCTCGCCCAGCAGCTCGTTTGTGACCTTTACCTGCTGCGCGCAGTCCTGTGACGAAGCGTCGCACACGTGGATTATCACATCAGCGTTTGCAGCCTCCTCAAGCGTTGATTTGAACGCCTCTACCAGCTTGTGCGGCAAGCGCCTTATAAGACCGACTGTGTCCACCAGCGTCACGCTGCGCCCGTCGGGCAGCTCTATCGCCCTTGACGTTGTTTCAAGCGTGGCAAACAGCTTATTCTCGGCAAGCACGCCCGCCTGCGTGAGCGTATTGAGCAGCGTTGACTTGCCCACGTTTGTATACCCCACTATCGCTGCAACCAGCACGTTGTCCTTTTTGCGCCGCTTGTGCAGCATATCGCGCCGCTTTTCTATCTCTTTAAGCTCGTCCGACAGCTTTTCGATATGCTCGCGGATATGCCGCTTGTCCGTTTCGAGTTTTTTCTCGCCGGGACCTCTTGTGCCTATGCCGCCGCCCGTTCGCGAAAGCTCTATGCCCTTGCCCGTAAGGCGCGGGAGCATATACCTGCTCTGCGCAATCTCGACCTGCAAACGCCCCTCGTGCGTAGTCGCTCTCTGCGCAAAGATATCAAGGATAAGCATAGTGCGATCGATAGCGTAGACACCGCACGCTTTTTCGATGTTTCGCATCTGCGTGCCCGTCAGCTCGCAGTCAAAGACTATCCTGTCGATATCCAGCTGTGCGCAAAGCTGTGCCATTTCCTCAAGCCTGCCTGCGCCTATGCAGGTCGCGCTGTCGTATGCGGGGCGCTTTTGCACGACCCGCGCAGCGACCTCTCCGCCTGCGGTGCGCACAAGCTCTTCAAGCTCGTCCAGCGAGGTCTGCATATCATATGTACCCAGATCCGCCGCCGCTATCAGCACTTTTTCGGGTGCAGCCGTGTTTTCCAAATATTCTGCCATATCAGTTGGGGGAAACCCTTTTGGATGAAGGCAAAAATGCGAAGCATTTTTATCCCCCCAAACCCCCTTCCTAAACCTTTTAATGCTTTTTCGGCACAAGGTGTCTGCGACACCTTATCCCGAAAAAGTAATAGAGAGTTCAAAAAGAGTTTGAGAAAAAACACTCCCAAGAGAATACCACAGCTGATATAACAAATTATTCAGAACAGCACAGCTATTCCCGCAAGAGTACAACTTAACATCTTTATCTTTTTATATCACAAACAAAACTGCCTTGTCAACAAAAATTTTCCGCGCCGTGAATATTTCCCGCTTAACTGCCCAAAATAATGCCAAAGGACTTGCGCACCGATAGCGTAAGTTTTGTCTGCGCACACATCTTATGCAGACGCTCCATTTCTTATCGGGGAAAGGCATTAGAAACTATGAAAAATTTCAGCTTGAAAAACACCAAGCTCGGCAAAACGCTGGGCAAAAAAGGTCTTTACATCACCATGGGAGCCTGTCTGCTTGCGCTGGCAGGTGCGGGTGTGGCGGCTTACAACAAGACCGTTGACAGCATAAACAAATCTCTGGTGATAACAGAGCAAAGCACGGACTATCCAAACGCCGCGCAGATCGCGGAAAACAAGGTCACAGACGTACCCAAGCAGACTACTGCGGCAACGCAAAAGCCCGAAGAAAAGACACAGCACAAGGACGACCTCAACACCAAGACACAGCCAAACATCATGCCCGTCAGCGGCGAGATAATAGGTGCATTTTCAAACGGCGAGCTTGTTAAGAGCGAGACCCTCGGCGTATGGAAAACTCACGACGGCATTGACATCAAAGCCGACCTCGGCGCGCCCGTAAAGGCAATGAACAAGGGCAAGGTCATCAAGGTGTGGTCAGATTCGCTCTGGGGCAACTGCATAAACATTGACCACGGCAACGGTGTTACGGGGCATTATTACGGTCTTACCGCTGCCGCGGCAGTAGCAGAGGGCGACATGGTGAACTCGGGTGACGTTATCGGCGCGGTTGGAGACACTGCACAGATAGAGGTCGCACTGGCTTCGCATCTGCACTTTGCGCTTGACCGCAACGGCACATGGATAGACCCTGTAGATTTTATCAGCCCATCTACCAAATAGGTTTTCCCATAATATCCCCCATACCAAAAACTCCGCAGATACGCTCTGCGGAGTTTTGGTTTTATCAGTTAGGCTTTGTTGCCGCACCTGCTGCGGCTTTTTCGATGTTGTAGACAAACACAGGTGTATTTATCGGGATATTGTTGTAAACATACTTTGCATCCTCGACTGAAAGGTTGATACAGCCGTGCGAGCCGCCCGAAGAGGTCTTATACTTGTTTCCGCCGAACACGCCGTACTGCCACGTTGCATCGTGGAAACCTGCGCCGTACAGCGAGAAGTTTGTCCAGTACTGCACCTGAACGTCCCAGCCCTCGCCCTTGAGCCTTGATGGGCTTTGCTTTGCCCATACCTTGAATACGCCCTCACGGGTGTATCTGTTTTTATCGTACAGATATCCCGATACAAAGTCAAATTCCTTTGCTATCTTGCCGTCAGCATAGTAATACATATGCTGTGCGGCGATATCTATCTCAACATAGGTGTTTCCGTAGTCCTTATCCTTTGTCCACACGCTCTCGTCACAGGCGTAGATGAACTTGGAGTCGGGGTTCTGGTAGTACACGGGCTGTATCTTTCCGCCGCCCGATACTATGGTGTCTCTGATAAGCTCCATAGTCTTTTGCTGGTCTATCCACCAGCCGTAGCAGCCTGTATCGTTGCCCTGCTTATCGCCGCCCTTGATGGTGATAACACCCTTCTTGGTGGTCTTGAACTGTCTGTCCTTTGCGTAGGTGTCGTACTTTTCGGCAAGACCTTCAACGTAGGTCTCCACCTGCTTCATATCAACGACGATACCGTCCTTTGTCTTGCTGTCAAAGCTTACCCACGACATTATCTGCGTTCCGCTTATGGTCTCCTGGCTATGTATGAAATCAAGAGTGATGGTCATACTGTTCATCTTGTTGAGCCTGTCACATTCGTCTTTAAGCGAGTCTGCGGTTATCTTTGCAGTCTCGTAGCAGTCAACGCCCGATATGTCGATAACATATCTGCCTGCGTCAAGGCTCTGCTCAACGTAGTCGAAAAGATTCTTTATCTTATCCACTGTGACCTTGTCGCCGGGCTTTTCCTTGATTATAATGTAGCCCGAGCCGTCTGTGCTCTTCTGGATAGTTGCATTTTCGGGAGCCTTGCCCGATGCGGAGGACATTACCTTCTTTTTCAGCAGAGTTTCGAGCATCACCTTATCGTATGTGAACTTCTCGTTCAGCTCAAACTGCGTATTGCTGAACTTTGCACCGAACCAGTTGTAGTGGTTCTGCGAGTTGTAGAACTTTTCTACCTCGTACTGCGTTTTGTCTGTATAGCCTATGTCTTTAAGCGGAAGCTGTATCTGGGAGTTGTCAAGGCGGACAATGGTTATGCTGTCCTTTAGCTCGGACTTCTCCTTGAGCATATTGTATGCCTCTTCCTTGGTCTTTCCGCTTACATCGATATTGTTGATGAAAGTGTTTGCAAGGAACACGCCCTTGTATTTTACCATGCCCACGATATATGTTATCGCAAGACCGAGTACCACTGCACCCAGCAGCGAAAGGCACACTATCAGCGGTGCTTTGGACTTTTTCTTTCTTCTTGCGGGCGGTCTTCTCTTTGGAGCTGCGCCCTGCGGTCTTTTTCTCTGTGCGCCGTCTCTCGACTGCGGAGGTCTTCTGCGCGCGCCCGAGCCGTTTCGTCTGTTTGCCATATCGTTATCACTATCTCTTTGTGCAGGGAAAGATGCCGTTCTTCTCACACCTGCGGCATTTCTGTCGCTGCCAACGGCGTTGACAGCCTCTGTAGCTTTTTTCAGTGCGGAATCGACCTTGGGCTGACTGCCGTTATCTTGTATCACCTCGTCCTCAAAGGACACCGCAGCCATATTTTTAGCTATCATTTTAGCTTTTTCCTGTTTAGCGGCTGCTATAGCTGATTCAAGGTCAAGCTCTTTATCCTGCTCCTTTTCGTTTCTGATGTTCTCGTCCATCGTTAAACCCCTTTATTTTGCATACTTGTCTACAATAAACGTTAAGTAAACATATTATACACCATCGCGCCGCAAATTGCAAGCAAAGACCGTTAATTTTTTATTTTCTGCAACACTTGACAAAAAGCCCCACTTTCCGCAAAGACTTTCTTGTTGATTTTGCCGTAGCTTGACAGCGGCTTTCAAGTGTGATAGAATGATACCCGTATCAAAACCTTAATGAACGGAGGGTAAATATGCCCGTAAAGGAAATCGCTTCAATACTTTCGGAAAGCATGCCCGAAAAGGATATAGCCTCAACGCTTTCGACTGTGGCGCTTATCTCGCTGATAATCTCGGGACTTATGTACATATTCAGCGTTATGTCGGTCGTAAAGCGCCTTAGATCGCACAAGAAGAAAAGCTCGGGAACAGGCATACTGTGCGTAATACTCGCAACGCTTTTCGCGGTCATCGCATTTCAGCTTTACATCGGATTTTCGCTGTGGTTCATCATCGGGATCATAATTGTTGACTCGGTATTTGTAATGCTTCTGACCGAATAGAAAATGGGAGAAAAAATGGTTTATACAGTCACTTTCAACCCCGCCGTCGACTACACCGTAACGCTTGAGCGCCTGTGCGCAGGCGGCGTAAACAGGTGCGCGACCGAGGATATGACTTTTGGCGGCAAGGGGATAAACGTTTCCGCGGTGCTGCGCGAGCTTGGCACACCCACCATAGCGCTCGGCTTCTGCGCGGGCTTTACGGGAAAGGCTATCCGCGACGGACTTGAGGCAAGCGGCGTGCATACGGACTTTGTTGAGCTTGCTGCGGGGAACTCGCGCATAAACGTCAAGATAAAGACCGACACGGAGACCGAAATAAACGGCAGGGGTCCCGACATCAGCACATCGGAACTTCAGCGCTTTTTTGAAAAGCTCTCGCAGCTGCAAAACGGTGATTTTATCGTGCTTGCGGGCAGCGTTCCGTCAAGCATTCCGCGTGATATTTACAGGCAGATACTCGAAAGGCTCTCGGAAAAAAACGTGCTGTGCGCAGTTGACGCAGAGGGCGAACTGCTGACCGATACGCTCGCATTTGCGCCGTTTGTGATAAAGCCCAACAAAGCAGAACTTGAACAGATTTTCGGCAAGTCGCTTGATACCCGTGAGCAGATAGCAGAGTGCGCACAAAAGCTTCAAAGCAAGGGCGCAAGAAATGTGCTTGTTTCTATGGCGCAAGACGGCTCGCTGCTGCTGGACGAAAACGGCAAAGTCCACACCATCGGCGTTTGCAAGGGTGAGGTGGTCAGCTCTGTAGGCGCTGGCGACTCTATGCTCGCTGGGTTTATATCGGGCTATCTGCAAACCCACGATCATGATTATGCACTGCGCCTCGCGACTGCCTGCGGCGGCGCTGCCGCATTCTCCTGCGGTACACCAAAAAAAGAGCTTATAGACAAGCTCTTTTCACAGCTATAACAAAAGAACTGCTGCACCTTGTCAGGTACAGCAGTTTTATTATTTACAGTGCGATCTTACCGTTTTTAAGGTATCCGCGCCAGCCTGTTTTGGTCACATCCTTGCCGTTTACCTTCTCGGTATATGTATACTTATCCTCTACGTCCTTATACAGCTCGCAGACGTGCATCCAGTCGCCGTCCTCGCCGTAGTTTCCTGCTTCCATAACGTATGTCTGACCGTTTATCTTTACCTCACACCAGAAATGCTGCCACTTGGATGTGATAGTGCCGCTTGCATTTACCTTTCCGCGATATCCGCAGACAAGGTGAGCATCGTAGCCCAGATACAGCATCATTGAGGCAAGAGCGCCGTTGTAGCAGTTGCACTGACCTATCTTGTAGTTGAAGATACAGTTCACATAGCTGAATGTGCCGTTCTGGCTCATAGCCATTATCTTTGCCCAGCCGCCGTCGGCAACGGTGCCGTACCAGACGTTCTTGTTTATCCAGTTTACCGTATAAGCGACCTTTTCAGCCTTGGACATATCCGCAGTAAAGTGTTCCTTTGCAAACCTTTCAAGTGTTGCCCAGTCGTTAAGTGAGTATCTTATATCGTAGTAAGTATAGGTGCTTGATGCGCTCTGTGCATTTTCCGTCTTGAAAGAGTATTTCGGTGTATTATTCTTTTCCGAATTGAGCCTTGCGGTATTGACCGGATCAAGCAGCTCGTGGTAGTCAAAGCCCTTTCGCTTGAGCTCTGCCGAGGCATCACTAACGCACTTAATGTTATTGAATGTATAGTTGTAAACGATTCTGTATGTGTATGAAATATCGCCTTTAAGACCCGAATCAACGTAGGTTATCTGGCTTGGGTCTGTTATTGTCGCAATAAGTGCGCTGCCCCTGTAAAGCTGATAAGATGTTATGTAGGAATTGTAATTCCACTTCAGCACTGCCTTTGTGTCGCCGTCAGCAGTGACAGCAAGTGCAGGGTCGCTGATAAGCAGAGCCGACCTTACCGTGCTTTCGGGAACGGCCGCCTCGCCGCCGAAGGCGATCATCTTGTTGCCCTTTTCAAGCGTTACGCCGAAGGTCTTGAGGTACTCAACCTGCTTGGTACTTACCTCGCCGTCAGCGAGCATAAGCGGTGAGCCGTTTTGAGCGGCAAGCACGCCGCCTGCAAGTGCATCGGGGAAATTCTTGCCCATTGCGAGATAAATGTCCTTGCCCTTGAAGAAGGTGTTGAATGCTGTATTTATCCTTGTGTTTGTTTCGTATCTGTTGCTGCCGCCGTATCTTCCCGACTCGTTGAAATAAGGCTTGACCTCTTCAAAAATGTCGTCGCCGATAGCACCGCTGCCGCCGATGATATACGCAAATCCGAGCTTTCTGCCGCAGTTTGCAAGGTAGTCCTTAACGCTGTCATCGAGCTTGCCCGACTCGTCAACATAGAAAATCGGGGAATCCTTGACCGCAGCTATCGAGCTTACGGAAAGTGCATCGGGGAAATCCTTTGCGCTTACAAAGAATGCCGTAAGCGAGGGCTTGCCTGCAATCTTCTGTAAAGTCTCAGCCGCCTGTGCGCAGGTGCCGTACCTGTCCTCGCCCGCTATTCTTATAACATTGAGTTTCTTATCCTTGAGCTTTTCCTCGACCGTTTCGTCAATAACGCCCGTTCCGCCGAGAATATAAACAGTCTTTGCGCCCAGCCTGTCAATTTCCGCCTCGGTCTCTTTTACCAGAATATCCGTAGGGTTGAGCAGTATCGGCGCTTTGAGAGCCTTTGCAAGCGGAGAGCCGCAAAGTGCGTCAGCATATGTCTGCGCGTTTGCAAGCACAACGTTCTGCGCACCGTTTGGGTAAGCCGTCTGCGAAACGGCAGCAGCCGTTGCGTACCTGTTTGAACCGCTTATTCTTTCGGAAGGCAGATCAAGCTGTACTGCATTTATGCTTGCACTCTGTGAAGATAAACCGTTTTCGGTGCTTGTCTGGGCAAATGCACTAAAGCCTGTTAAGCAGCTAAAGCCCACAGCAGCGGCACAAACGGTTGAAAGAAGTCTTTTCTTTATCATTTACATCCATCTCCGTTTTTATATTTTTCTCTTTAAAATTTTACACAAAACTTTCGTTTATTATAACACTTTTTCCTTGCGTTGTCAACAAAAAATGCGATAAAATCAGCTTTTGGTAAATATTATTCATTTTGTTTCCTGCCCAAGTTAACGAAAAAAGTCCGAAAGTGCGAAACTTTCGGACTCTTTGAAAATATTTGCGGTTGATCAGCCTGTTATCTTGCTTCTGCACTCGTCATACAGCGCAGCGGTCTTTGTAACTATCTCGTCGGGCAGCTTCGGAGCAGGCTCTACACCCTTGAGGTCGTTAGCTATCAGCCAGTCTCTTACAAACTGCTTGTCGTAGGACTTCGGAGACTCGCCTACCTTGTACTCCGCAGCGTTCCAGAAACGGCTTGAATCGGGAGTGAACATCTCGTCTGCAAGCACTATCTCGCCGTTCTCGTCAAGACCGAACTCAAACTTTGTATCTGCAATGATAATGCCCTTTGTCAGCGCGTAGTCATAGCACTTGTTGTAAAGTGCGATAGAGATATCAAATATCTTCTGTGCAAGCTCCTCGCCTACGCCCTGTGCCATTTCCTCGCGGGTGATGTTTATATCGTGACCCTCGCTGCTCTTGGTAGACGGCGTAACGATAGGTGTTTCGAGCTTTTCAGCAAGCTGGTGCTCGCCCTTGAATTCTGCTCCGCAGAACTTCTCGCCTGCCTTGTAAGCGTTCCACATACTGCCGAAAAGATAGCCTCTTACGATAACCTCGTAGGGAAGCATCTTGAGCTTCTTTACCTTTATTGTCCTGTCCTTGTAGTAAGCGTCTGCAAACTCTGCACCCATATCCTCCTGCTTTGTGGAAACGATATGGTTCTTTACGATGTCCTTGGTGTAGTCAAACCAGAAATTAGCTATCTGTGTAAGGTTTACGCCCTTGCCCGGTATCTCGCTGTCAAGGATAACGTCAAATGCGGAGATCCTGTCGGTCGTAACGATGATAAGCTCGTCCTTGCCCGTGTCATATACCTCGCGCACCTTGCCCGAAATGATTTTCTCCATAAGTTTTACCTCCGATATTGTATTTTAACTGTGCCTTTAAAATTATAGCATTACACAGACAAAATTTCAATGTACGTTTTGACAAAATTCATAGCATTTTGCGTGAACATATACAGCTATCCTGCAAAAAAACGCGCTTGACAAATCGAACAGAATGTGTTAAACTTATACTAACCTACCAAATTAGTCTGAAAAGCGGAGGGAGCTTATGATTTCGACCAAAGGACGCTATTCGCTGCGCATATTGATTGACCTTGCACAGCACCGCAACGGCAGCTATATACCTATGAAAGACGTTGCCAAAAGACAGGGCATCTCGCTGAAATATATCGAAAGGCTTCTGCCTGCGCTGAAAGACGGCGGGCTTATCGACAGCCTGCACGGCAAAGGCGGCGGCTACAAGCTCACACGCGAACCTGATGCGTACAACCTTTGGGAGATACTCAATCTTGCCGAGGGCAACCTCGCACCTGTTGAATGTCTGCGCGAGGACGCCGAACAGTGCGCACGCTCGGCGCAGTGCCTCACCCTGCCCGTGTGGCAGAATTACTACAAGCTGATAAAGGATTATTTTTCGGGCATTACCCTTGCAGACCTTATCAGCAAGGATGTATCCTACGATTATATTATCTGACAGTAAAACGGTGTAAAGGAGATTATCCATTACACCGTTTTTTTTACATCAGCTCTATGTAGTTTTCAAAGCACACATCGGCGCTTTTGCGTATTTCGTCACGGTCGGGCTTGTAGTGGTCATTCAGCCTTGCACATACCGCAAAGCCGCCGAGCTTTGCCGCCCTCACTCCCTCGATTATATCCTCAAACACCGCACATTCTTCGGGCTTTGCGCCTATGCCCTGCGCGGCAAAAAGGTAGATATCGGGGTAGCCCTTTCCTCTTTCGACCTGCTCTGTGGTAGCGAAAAAGTCAAAGCAGTCAAACATTCCGTGGCGCTTGAGAACAGGCTCAAAAAGCTCTGCGTGCGAGGCTGTAGCCAGCGCGAGCCTGACCCCTGCTGTGTGCAGTGCGCGTACAAACTCGGGTGCGCCGCTGACCGCCGCAATGTCGTTGACGTAGTGCCATATCGCCATATCGCGCCATTCTCTGCGTATTTCCTCAACGCTTTCTTCAAGCCCGAAACGCTGCTTGGTGTATATCGCCGCCTGCTGAAAATCCATAGCGGAAACTATCTTGCCGTAGTCATCAGGCACCGCAAAACCGCGCTTTCCGAGAAACTCAACATCTATCTGCGCCCACACTCCGTTTGACTCGACAAGCGTGCCGTCGAGGTCAAATATCACGCCTTTGAACTGCTTAAAATCTATCATCTGTCTCTTACCTCTTACTTCTTATCTCTTACCTCTAAAGGCTGAAACCCGTTGCCGTATATTTCGTTGGTATCCAGCACCAGAATAAACGCCTCGCTGTCGGTTCTTACCGCAAGGGTGCGCACCGCGTGCAGACGGTGCTTTTTTATTGCGCACATCAGCGTGCTTGCCTGCGAACCCGTATACCCCGCACGCGCGCTTATCACCGTACAGCCGACGTTTGCACTGCTCAAAAGCTGCGGCAAAAGCGCATCAGCCTTTTGGGTGACGATAAGCACCAGCTTTGCACTGTTTCCGCCGTAAAGCACCGCGTCGAGCATCTTTGAGAAAACAAAAAGCCCGATGAACGCATACAGCGCGTTTGAAAGGCTTTTAAAGACTATGCCGCCCGCTATGCACACGCTGCCGTCTATCGCAAGAAACACCTTGCCCGTGGAAAAATGCGGCTTTTTGCGCAGTATCAGCTTTGTGACGATATCCGTGCCGCCCGTCGTTGCGCCCGACAAGAAAACCGCACCACAGCCAAGTCCCATAAGTGCGCCGCCGAAAACCGCCGCAAGCAAAGGGTCTGTTATCGGCGTATCAAGACGCGCAAAGCAGTCTGCCGACAGCGCGCAGACAGCTATTGCCGCCGCAGTCGACAGCACAAACCGCCTGCCGAAGACCCTGTACGCGCAAAAAAGCAAGGGTATGTTCAGCACAAAGGTAAACGTTCCCACACCGAGCGGAAAAACGCTGTCAAGTATCACGGAAATGCCCGCAATACCGCCCGCAGCAAGCCTGTTGGGGCTTAATATCATTCCCAGCGCAAGTCCGAAAAGCACGCTGCCGCAGACAAGTATAACTCCCCGCGACCATTTCCCCTGCGCAAGCCTGTAAATATCCACAACAAAGCCTCCTTGGAAAGTTCTTCACTTTATTTTTCCAAGAAAGGCGTGAGTTATTCAAACCACGGGTAGCTTACCGTTTTCATTCCGCCCTTTGTGGTCATATTCAGATAGTACGTCTCTATACCGTCTATGAACTGTCCGCCCTGCAAATACACCTCGTTTGAAAGGCTGCCCGACTGCGTGCTTGCAAACACGGTGTAAACATTGTCGTTAAGGTCAAGCACTATCTGCTCGCCGTTTTTTATGCGTGCGCCGTTTGCATCAAGCACCGCTATGTCTATCCTTTGTATCGGCTGACCCAAAGCGCCGTACTGTACAATATCGCCGTAAAGCCCGAACTGCGCCATAAACGCCTGCTTTGACCCCGGTATCACCCAGTAGGGCATAAGCGAAGATGCGAGTTTTTTCTGCCTTGTTACGATTATCCGTTTCATTCCCCCACCTCTATAAACTCTCCCAAAAGCCCTGCGGAAAGCTCTATCAGCTCTCTGCACGGGCGCTTTTTGTAGTATTCGTCCGTCCTTGCCGCAGGTGTCGGCTCGCTCGCACCCGAAAGCCCCAGCATATCGCGGCACACGATGCTGTCAAAGCGGTTCTCCTCTTTAAAGCGCGCTGCAAAGGTCTGTATCAGCTTGTAAAGCTCCGCCTTTGCCGCGGTGTCCTTTGGTTCTGAATACCCGTATTTGTATGACAGCACCATAAATGCGCCCGTAACCGAGCCGCACACCTCGCGCAGTCTGCCCATGCCGCCGCCGAAACCGCTTGACAGACGCATAGCAGTTTCGCGTTCAAGCCCGATGTCCTCCGCCCACGCACATATCACCGACTGCGAGCAGTTGCAGCCCTGCATAAACAGCTCGCCCGCAAGGCGCGCCTTGTCTTCGTTGTACTTTTTCATATTTTCTCCTTTATGCGTTTTGAATAAGGTCTTTTATTGCGTCAAGGTACTTGCCGTCCTCGCCGTCAAAAATCTCCTCGCCCTCGCTCATATATGCTCTCAAAAGATACTCCCGCGCATCATCTCTGCCAAGCTCAAAGCAACACTGACCGAGCCGCAGCATCACGAACGGATCGTACCCCTCACCCGAGAGATTTGACCTTGCAGCTGTCAGGTAGCTGTACGCGGTCTGATAGTCACCAAGCATAAAATATGCGTCTGCTATGCTTGTCTGAAACCAGACCGCCTCGCTTTGCACATTAAATGGCTTTTCAAGCAGTTCAAGACCTTTCTGCCACACATTTACAGCCTGTTCATACTTGCCCGCGTCAAAGAGCATATTGCCCTTTTCCGCTATATCATCAATGGTATTGTTCATAGCTTCTCCTTGTAGTAATCGAGCCAATCGTCCGCTGCGATGCCGCCGATGGTGTCTATCACGATATGCGCCCAGCTGTCCTTTACCGAGCGTCCGCCGAAGATATCTGCGCACATCATCTCGCGCGCAGTCAGAAACTCGCAGCCGTCCTCAATGTCGCAGTACCCCACCCGGTAGGGTTTCTGATACTCGCGCAGACAGCCAAGGAAATGATGTTCTCCGCCTGTCTCGCCCTCAAAGTGAAAGGCTGTCTCGTCAACGGGAAAGATATCGTCATTTTCAAAGATATACACAAGCTGCTCAAATGAAAGCTCCGTCATCGTGCACCTCCGTCATTTCAGGCTGCTGTAAAACTCCGAGAGCTGTGAGCGTATGCTTTCAAGCTCTGCAAGAGTTATTGTTGTTTCGCTTGCAAGCTCTTGCCCGTCATTGATGATAAAGCCGTTGGGTGAGAGCCTTCTGTTGACATCCTGTCCGACAAGCACCCTGACGTTCTCTCCGTCGGAAACAAGAAATACATCAAAGCCTCTGTCACTTATCTCCGTGAACGGTACAATAAAACGGTATTCGTTGTCGGTGTCTATGTCTTGGGGGTAGGTGATATTTTCAAGGTAAGCAAGCAGCTCATCAGACGGCATTGCGTACAGCTCTCTGTCCACAGCAACGTTCATCAGTGCAGAGCCTTCACCAAGTATATCGGGCAGCTCGCTGAAAAACGTCGTTGTGCGCACGTCCTTGGGGTACACCTCGCCGCTTACGCACAAAAACATTATGCCGTTTCTGAAACTGTCGTTCTGCGGCTCCCATATCGGCATTCTTTCAACTATGAATGCCAGCCTGTAAGGGTCTCCGATTACCATTTTTGTCTCCACCTTTTGTTTTTTTGATATTATAACACATAATCCTGTGCTTTTCAACAGTAATTGTAAAGTACTTTGTGCAATGTATACAAATTTGGTATAATATTTTGTGATATTTATTCTTTCAAGGTTCGTTGACAAAGCGGTCAAAATCAAGTATAATAAACGTGTGTTAAAACGACAGCTTTTTTACACAAATCAAAGCTATGGGAGGAATAAAATATGTCAAAATTCGTATGTTCAGTATGCGGTTACATCTATGAGGGCGAGCAGCCGCCCGAGAAGTGCCCACAGTGCGGCGTTCCGGGTTCAAAGTTCAATAAGGTCGAGGAAGAAAAGATAATGTGGGCTGACGAGCATAAGCTGGGCTCGGCACAGGGTCTTGACGAGGAGATCGTTCAGGGTCTGCGTGATAACTTCAACGGCGAGTGCAGCGAGGTAGGTATGTATCTTGCTATGGCGAGAGTTGCTTACAGAGAGGGCTACCCCGAGGTAGGTATGTACTACGAAAAGGCTGCTTTTGAAGAGGCAGAGCACGCTGCAAAGTTCGCAGAGCTGCTCGGTGAGGTAGTTACCCCGTCTACAAAGAAAAACCTTGAGCTGCGCTATATGGCTGAAAACGGCGCTTGCGAGGGCAAGATGAAGATCGCTAAAAAGGCTAAGGAGCTTGGCTACGATGCTATCCACGATACAGTTCACGAGATGGCTAAGGACGAGGCAAGACACGGCTGCGCTTTCAAGGGTCTGCTGGACAGATACTTCAAGTAATACAACCGATATATTATTAAAAATACCCAAGAACGCTTGATCGCTCTTGGGTATTGTTTTTTTAGTTTGAAAGTATCAAAAAGGCTGCATAGCAGCCGAGTATCGCAAGTCCGCCGATGCGGTAGAAAAGCTTCAGCCCTGCGTTCTCGGTGTCCTTTTTGCGCTGCTTGATAATAAGTATCGCGCCCACAGCAGCTGTTGCGACAAGTCCGAAAATATTGAGGTACGAACTTGACTTGTCGTTTGAGATATATACCGAGCCGCCGCGGTAGAGGATATCTGCCACGGAGATGATACAGAAGTTGAACACGCCGCTGCCCATTACGTTGCCCGCGCAGGCATTGAAGTTGCCCTTTCTGATAAGCGCGATAGACGAGGTAAGCTCGGGCAGCGATGTAGCTACACCGAGGAACAGCGCGCCGCCGACCGTCTTGCCGAGCTTGAACTCTTCGGAGAGGTGGTCTGCTGCGATGGTGATGAAGATAGATGCTGTTACCAGCAGCACTGCCATTATGACAAATCTGATGATTATCTGCTTGAGCGTGAGGTCGCTTGTATCCTCGCCCTCGCTCTCGGCACTGTCGCCCGCCATAAACTTGATAGAGCAAGCGTAAAGCACCAGCAGGATTATCGAGTAAACGCTTATGCCGACTACCGTGTAATCCTTTTTGAACACGACAGGCAGAAGCATTATCGAAAACATTATAAACGTGATGACCGTTGTTTTGAGGTGGCTGCTGCCTATCGTTGACTTGCAAAGGCTCTTTGCCGCAACAACTGCCGCACCGCCGAAAATACACATATTGAACAGGTTGCTGCCGAGGATATTACCCATTACAAGATCGGGCTGCTTTACAAAAAGCACCGCCGAGATAGAGGTGAAAAGCTCAGGCAGACTGGTAACTGCGGCAAGGATAACGCCGCCTATGAACGCTCCCGACAGGTCTGTTTTTTTGTCGATAAGGTCAACATAGTTTGCCAGCTTGATCGAGAAAAATACCACGCATACCGCCAGCGCGGCATAAATACCTACCCACATCATATTGTTTTACTGTCCTTTCTTGCGCAAATCTGCGAACATTACTATTATATCCCCATATAACGCAAAAGTCAATAGAAAAAAGCACACCGAGTAACTTTCGGTGTGCAGAGATGATCAAAGCGTTATTTTACCAGCCGCTTTTTGACTGATTGTATTTATCGTTGTATTTTGGTCGCTTTTCTTCCCATTCCTTCAACGCTGTGTTTGCATCTGCCATATAGTGTGTTTTCCGCCAGTCCTCACAGGTCTTGGTTTCGTCCAACCCGTACTCCGCCAGCCTCTTGGTGTCCCAGTCATTAACAAGGTCGATTATCTTTTTCGCTTCACTTTGATATTTTTCGCAAAAGCAAGCATAAAAACGACTTGAAGCTGCCATTTTCGGACATGATATTCTCCTTTAATACCTCTGCAACATCGGGATTGTCGTCAATGTTATCTTCGGTCAGCTCTTCAAACCCGTCGCCGTCATCAAAAATGACTATGCCTATTACATTGTACACCGTCAGGTCGTCGGTGTGTGCCAAGCCCTTGAAACTGTCCTTATAAATGCCAAGCTCGATCCAGATGTGCATATCTGAATTTGTCGAATAAAGATCGCTCGCAACCTCGCTGAAGGTATAGCTTCTTCTCACCTTGAACTTGTCGCCGTACTGGGTTTTTATCGTTTCGTTGTCGTCACTCATCGACCATAGAAACAGCAGGTGTATAAAAACGTAAAACGCCAAAGGTATCAACAGTATGCATAAACATACAATCAGTATTGTCTTTTTTGCTTTCGCACTCATTATCCCCAAGCCTCCTTTTAAAACTCCGCCTTGAAACTATGCCAGCCACCCTTGGAGAATTTTATAAACACTTCGACATAGTCATCATACCATTTTATCTCTATATCGTTTTCATCAAGCTGCCCGTGGTGGAAACTGTCAAACCAAAAATCCTCGTTCAGCAGTGTTGTGCCAAAGATACCGTCATTTTTCTTTATCTTGATGTTATAGTCGGGGTCGGCAAAAGGTGCGATAGCCTTGTATTGTGAAATAACGACCGTGATATTACTGTCGCTTGATGTGTACTCCAAAAGCTTTTCGGGCAGCACAAACAGCCATATGAACAGCGCCGCTATCAATATCACCGCAAGCGAGACTGCCCCTATTATCAGCAGTTTTTTATGCTTCGCTTTTACGCTCATTATCCCCGTGCCTCCTTTGCTGTCAGATGTTTGCCCTCTGATATATAAACGATCCACGACAGCAAATTTGTGCATTGTCAGATAATATTTGCAGCCTTGCACAAACAGCACCGCCGAAACTTGTGCAACACGCCAAAAGCAAAAAAGCTGTGCGGTAAAGCACAACTGTATTGGTGATTATTGGGGTACTCTCTTGGGAGCGTTTTTTCTCAATCTCTCTTTTTCTGAACTCTCTATTACTTTTTCGTTATTTGGGTCGCAGACCCAAATGGCGAAAAAGCATTAAAAGGTTTAGGAAAACGGGGTCAACCGCCCTTACGGGCGCTCGCGAGGATACCCAAAGGGTATCCTCGGGGGATAACAGAGTAACCGTTACAACGGTTACTCTCTAAAACGGCGCAGCCGTTTTTAGCATTCATCAGCTGTCAAGCAGCTTTTTGCGTTCACGTTTCTGCACATACAGCAGATAGTCCGCCTTGTCGATTATCTCCGAGATATTCTTGTACTCGTTTGCCTTGCACTCGAAGATACCCATTGAGAACGCTATCTTGTACGGGCGCTTGAGCCTTTCGTTGAGCTGGTCGAGCACCTCATTGCACTTGTTGCGCACATACTCGCTCATATTGTCAAATATCGACGGCATCATCGCAACGAACTCGTCACCGCCGACACGCCCGACGATACCGATATCTGCAATTACCTCGCGCAGACAGTCTGCAACTGCCTTTATCGCGATATCGCCCTCGGAGTGACCGAAGTTGTCGTTTATCATCTTCAGTCCGTCAAGGTCAACGAACACAACTATCAGCTTGTCGGTGATCTGCTCAAACTGCTTTGCCGCCTCGTTGTAGAAGCCGCGCCTGTTGAGCGCACCTGTAAGCTGGTCAAGGCTTGACATATTGTGCAGAGCAATGTTTATCTTGTTAAGCTGGATAAGCGTCTCGTTCTGCGTTCTGATAAGCTCCTGTATCTTGACCGCCGCGCTTAACTGGTAGGTCAGATACTCAAGGTAGCTGAAATGCTCATAATCAAGCTCGAACATTGCAAGACCGTACTGCACGTTGGTTGAGTACAGCACCGTCATTACCATAGTCCAGCGCCTGTCATCAGGCAGATACCTGTGCCTGAACAGCTGCGGCGGCGTGACGGTGTTTTTCTCCTTTGGAACCGTAAACACCTTCTCGCCTACGTGGTAAGCCTCAAGCCCCCAGCTTATGTCTTTTTTGACATCACTGCGCGAGCTGTATATAACAGGCTTTTCAAGCAGATACAGATAACTCGTTTTTATATCAAACAGATGCAGCTGGCGCAGCATAGACCCGCATGCGCCGTCGATATCCTGCGTTGCGAACATAAGCACATCGCGCGTGATGATGTTTGAACGGTGACGCAGCTCGGCGCTGACGTTTTCGTCGTGCAGTCTGCGCAGCTCCGCGTTGAATGCAATAGTCTGGTAAAGATGCGTAAACACGGTGATTATCTTGTCCGTGTGGTGAGGATAACTCTTCAGCAGCCAGCGCATACCCTCTTCAACTATGCTTAAGAATTTGCTCATGTTATAGTCAAAGAACATATCTTTTTTGCAAAATACGCTGTCGATAAGGTCTATAAATTCCTGCACCTGTTTTTGTGTAGAGTCGGGATCCTTAAACACCTCACGCGTCTTTTGCAGCAGCATTATGCAGGCGTTCAAAGCCGTTTCCCACTGCTGCGGCGCCACAAACTCGGTGTATGCAAACGAGAGCATTTCCTTTGCGCACTGCTCGGTATCGAGCTTGAATATCCGGCTCCTGTCGGGGTATTCGGCTTTTCTGTAGCACGACTCGCGCAGAATAAACATTGTCGGCATACGCTTGTGCTCGATAAACTGCGTGTTTCCGCCGAGATAGTCTGCCGCTCTGCTGACCGCCTTGTACGCAAGCTGCTCGGCATCGGCTCTGACAGACGCAAGCGGCGGCGAAAGGCGCTGCGCAACGGGCAGGTCATCAAAGCCCACCACGGCTATGCGCTCGCCCACGCTGATACCGTGCTTTTCAAGCACCTCGTAGACCGTCGTTGCGGTAGTATCGTTGCAGCAGATTATCGCGTCCATATCGGGATTGTCCGCAAGCAGCTTTTCCACCTGCTCGTGACAGAACGAGGACATATCGTTGAAAATCGTGAGCTTTTCGTCATACTTGATACCGTTTGCTTCCAGCGTCTTTCTGTACGCGGCATTTCTTTCAATGCAGTCGTAGTTGTACGGCTCGCCCTTCATCAGACCTATATGCTTTCTGCCCGCATCTATCAGGTACTGCACGGCATCGCTGACGCCCGATGCGTTGTCAAACACAAGGCTCTCAAAACCGTCGACCTTTGCGGCAATAGACAGCACGGGCGTATCGCCTATGCTTTTCAAAAGCTCCTGCCTGTCGGAGTCGGTCATGGAATACACTATCTCGCCCGTTGAGATTATAATATAGTCAAGCGCACCTGCCGAAACGTACGTAAGCAGCGAGTTGAACATATACTCGTACTTTTCGTCTGCGCTTTCGGGAGCATTTTCCCTGCCTATGTATTTCATAGGTATTATCGCAAGGTTTACATCAAGGTCGTTTGCAGCCGCCATTGCTCCCCTTGCAATATTCTTGCTGAACTGGTCGTTCAGGCTCGCCACAACAAGCCCGACATTATGCCGTTCACCCATACTGCTGTCGTCCTCCGTTTCGTCTTTTTCTTTTTTGCATTGCGTATATATATTCAAACAAAATTAACAATAGTATTATAGCACCATTTTTCGCCGTTTGCAACTATTTTTTGTATATTTTGAAAATCGCGCGGATATGCGCATTTTAGTTTGTGCATATTGGCAAAATGCCTCCACCGTATATTGTTAATCCTGCATATTTTATTAACATATCAAACGAAACCGCTTGCATTCTTACAAAAAAACAGAGCACAAGCGTTATACTTATGCCCTGCAAATAATTCTGATATTACTGATAAATTCTTATCTTGCTCTTGATATCGGCGGTCTTGGAGAGTATCTCAAGGTTATTGTCTATATCCGCCTCTTTCATAGTCGGTGTGATGAAAGCTATCTCGTTATCGGGTCTGCCCTTGCGCTCGATATACATCAGCTTGCCGAACATCTCCGAAAGCGAGCCTTTGAGCTGCTCTGCGTTGTCAGCCTGTATCCTTACATAGACCGAGGTATCCGTCTGCTTGTAAGGAACAACAAAACTCTTGTCTGCGCTGTCCTCCCAGTTGATAGCAAGCACTGTCTGCGGGTGCTTGAGGCAGTCGATTATGTCGCCCACAACAGCCGATGCGGTAGGCAGCTTGCCTGCGCCCTTGCCGTAGAACATAACGTTGCCCACGCCGTCGCCGACTACGCTGATAGCGTTGTAAACATCGTCAACGCTTGCCAGCAGATTAGACTTTGGAACGAACCTTGGGCAAACGATAGCCTTCAGATTGCCGTCAGCGAGCTTTTTGACCGAGCCGATAAGCTTGATAACATAGCCCGCATTGTCTGCATACTCAACATCGTCAAGCGTTATCCTTGTGATGCCCGAGCAGTGTACCATTTCGGGATAGATGTGTCTGCCGTAAGCCAGCGAGCCGAGAATGCAGATCTTTCTGCAAGCGTCCTCACCCTCAACGTCAGCGGTCGGGTCAGCCTCGGCATAGCCAAGCTCCTGCGCCATTTTCAGCGCATCGTCAAAGGACATCTGGTCCTTTATCATCTTTGAAAGTATAAAGTTCGTGGTGCCGTTGAGGATACCCGATATCTGAAGTATCTCGTTACCCGCAAGGCACTTGTTGATAGGTCTGAGGATAGGTATGCCGCCGCCTACGCTCGCCTCAAACAGATAGTTGCACTTGTGCTGCTTTGCCAGCGCAATAAGCTCTGCGCCCTTTTCGGCAACCAGCGCCTTGTTTGATGTTACAACACTCTTGCCCCTTTCAAGCAGTCTTCTTGTATAGTCGTAAGCAAAAGTCGTTCCGCCTACGACCTCGGCAACAACGCTGACCTCGTCATCGTTGAGTATCGTCTCAAAATCCTTTACCATGCGGTCTGCAAACGGCGAATCGGGGAAATCCCTCAAATCGAGAATGTACTTGATATCGCAGTCCTTTCCGACCTTTTTGGAAATGGACTCACGGTTTTTCATGAACAGCTCGACCGTTCCCGAACCTACCGTACCGTAACCTATTACCGCAACCTTACACATAAAATTTACCTTTCCTCTCTGTCTTATATGCTGTTATTCGCCCGAAATGAGCTTTACATCAACTACGCCCGCGACCTTGCCAAGCTCCTGCTTTAGCTCGCCCGCCGACACCGAATCCCTGTCAAAGCGCACCGACACAGTTACCGTCGCCACCGAGTCAACGGGGATGTTCTGATTGATAGTCAAAATGTTAGTGCCAAGCTCGTACAGCTTTGCGATTATCGAACTGAGCACACCCTTTTCATCACGCAGAATAAGATATATCGACAGTATGTTGTTCGTAAGCTGTTCCTCGTAGTTGAAAACGCAGTCCTTGTATTTGTAATACGCGCTTCTGGATATGCCCACTGCCCTGCACGCCTGCGCAGAGGTAGCCGCCTCGCCGCGCGCCCGCATACCCTTTGCTGTAAGCACCTTCATTATTATCTCGGGGAGTACCTCCGAGCTTACTATCACCAGCTTGCCTTGCTCACCTGCCATATCAAGTCCACCTCCCACGCACAGATGTACTCGTGATAGATACGAATATAACACTTTTAACGCATTTTGTCAAGCACAGGCAGCGCTTGCTTTAAGAGAAAAAAAGCGATTGCCGCCGAAAATTTATGTGCGTTTTGCACATACAGACTACATATTGTGCCTAAAGCATTGCACAAGCCTACAAATTGCGGTTTTGCACGACAAATCCGTACAAATTCCCGACCTTTTCAATAATGAATTTGTTACAAAAACGATTTCGTTAATAATATAATGCTTGCTATAATTATTAAAAAGGTGTAAAATAGGATTAAGAATTTTTATTTTTCAACTATGAACGGAAGTGATAAAATGGATATAATCTCCGAGATACTCGAGACAGACAAACTCGCAGACGAAAAGATAGTAAAAGCACACGAAAAGCAGGCACAGCTTGAACAGCAGACCGACGAGGAGATCGAGCGTTTCAAGCAGGAGGCAAAGGACAGGATAGAGGCTTACCGCAAGAAAACCGAATCGCGCACAAAGTCCGAATCCGACGGGCAGATAGCCAGGATAACCAAGGACGAGCAGGAGAAAATAGCCAAGATAGACGAGCTTTACGCGAATAAGCACAAGAAATGGGAAAAGGTCATCTTTGAAAAGGTTCTTTCAAGCGATTGACCCTGACCGACAGTTCTCACAAGGTTATGTTCGGCACATCTTATTAATTCTTACCTCTTACCTCTAACATCTGAAAGGAGAAAAGCTGTATGCTCGACGGACTTGCGTCGAATGCGACTGTTGCGAAGATACGCGCTTTGCACGGCAAGATGCTGAAAAAAGAAAACTACCGCGAGATGCTGACAAAGCGAAGCGTTCCCGAGATAGCAGAATATTTAGCGGCTACACCGCGCTACAAGGAAACTCTCAAGGACATCGACCCGATGACCGTACACCGCGGCTTCATTGAAACGCTTCTTGAAAAGGACAGCTTTGATACCTACATCAGACTGTGCCAGTTCCAGCAGCTCGATAAGGTACCTTTCTTTAATTTCCTTATAGAAAAAGCCGAGATAAACTGTATCCTTATGCTGATAAACAGCATAAACACGGGTGTTGACCGTTCATACCTCAACGACCTGCCGGGCTATGTCATCAAGCACACAAAGCTTGATCTGCTGAAATTGAGCAGCGCGGGCGACTTTACACAGCTGATGAAGCTGCTGCGCGGCACACGCTACCACAAGCCGCTTGTCAGGGTACCGCTTTCAGAGGACGGCAAGGTGGATTACACCGAGTGCGAGGTAAGGCTGCGTACACATTATTATGTCAATCTTTTGCAGGAGGCAAAGGACTCGTTTGCAGACAGTCAGCTCGAAGAGGTCACGCGCATGGTAAAGGCGGATATACGCTTTAGAAACCTTATCAACGCATACCGCATGAAAGCGTTCTACGGCTTTTCAGCCGAGCAGATAAAGAAGCACCAGCTGAAGATCGCAAGCACGGGCAGAAAGCTTGATGAATATTATAATCTCGAAACGCCCGAGCAGATGCTTGAATGGCTCTCGCGCCACGAGATGCAGTCGGAGATAACCGACGGCGCACAGATAGAGCTGAAAATGCAAAGAGACAGGTTCAGAAAGCTTGAACACAGCATATACCGCAGCTTCAGCGCACCTGTTGTGCTTTACGCATTTACCGAGCTTTGCGACTTTGAAACATCAAACATCACGCACATTATCGAGGGCATACGCTACGGCGTTGACCCGACCTATATAGAAAACAACATTTTGATCTGCTGATGATCAGGAAAGGAGTAATACTCAAGTGGGTATTGAAAAAATGGAGCTTGTCACGCTTGTCGGTAAAATGGACGAGCTTGACCGCTGCCTTGACAAATGCTGCGAAAGCGGCTGTTTCCACATTGAGCCTGCGTTCTCGTCAGTCGGCACGGCAAACGGGCTGACTATGCTCAACGAGAAAAACGGCTACACCGCGCAGCTCAAAGCGTTTGAACGGCTCGCCGCAGAACTTGGCATAGAGCTGAAAGAAACAGACCACAGCGATTATGCACCGCACACTCCGCAGGAATTTGCACAGCGCGCACAGCACATAAGCGAGAGCTTTGAGGAAACAAACACGCGCAAAAAAGACGCGCTGCAAAAAATATCCGAAATGAACGGCGCAATAACGCAGATAACTCACCTCAAGGGTATGAACAGCGACTTTAAGGAGATATTCTCCTGCAAATACGTTGCCTCGCGAATAGGCAGACTGCCCACGGACAACCTCGAAAAGCTGGACTACTATGACGAAAACTTCTTCTTTGTCCCCTTTGAAACGCAGGACCTTTTCTGCTGGGGAATGTACTTTTGTCCTGCCGAGGAAAAGGCGATAGTAGATGACCTTTTCCGTTCGATGTACTTTGAGCGCATAACACTGCCCGACTTTGTCGAGGGCGACTCCGATGAGGCTGTAAGAAAGCTCACGCAGAGCATTTCCGAGCAGCAGGCGATCGCCGACAGCTGCCAGAAGGAGATAGACACCATCTCCGAACAGGCGCGCGAGGAGATACTCAAAGCCTACTCAAAGCTGGTGTACCTGCACGGCATTTTCGAGCTTCACAAGAAGGTCGGTTTCCTGAGCGGAAAGTTCTACATCAAGGGCTTTGTCCCCAAAAGAGACAAGCAGAGGTTTTCAGACCTTATGAAAGACTTTGAGTCGCTGACGGTGACGTTTATGCCGCCCGATACCGACGCAAACTGCACTCCGCCCACGATACTCAAAAACAGCATTTTTACAAGACCCTTCAGAATGCTGGTTGAAATGTACGGTCTGCCCAATTACGGCGGCTTTAACCCGACCGCGTTCGTTGCGGTGACATACTCGATACTGTTCGGTATAATGTTCGGCGACCTCGGTCAAGGTTTCCTTGTGGTGCTGCTTGGCTTTATCGTCGGCAAAAAGCTGAACAAGGACGCAGGCGGCATTATGATACGCTGCGGTCTTGCAAGTATGATATTCGGTACGCTCTACGGCTCGGTTTTCGGCTACGAGGACCTGCTCGACCCGATGTACGAACAGCTGGGAATAGATTTCCTGCCGCTCAAGGCGTTCCACGAAACAAGCTTCATACTGCTCACGGCGGTGGGCATAGGCATAGTGCTGATAGCCTTTTCAATGCTGATAAATATCTACGTCGGCTTTAAGGAAAAGGACTACGAAAAGGCGATTTTCGGCTGCAACGGCATAGCGGGACTTATCTTCTACGGCTCTGTTATCGCGGGACTTGTCTCAACGATAATGTTCGATGTCAAGATAATGTCTGCACCGTTTGTCATCTGCCTGATAGTTATTCCGCTGCTTTGCATATTCTGCCGCGTACCTTTCTCGCTGGCAGTCAAGTACAAAAAGCTGCGCCTGAGCGCAGACGAAGAGGAAAAGGTCACGATCGGCGGCTTTATCGTGGAAAACTTCTTTGAGATGTTCGAGTTTATGCTTTCCTACATCTCAAACACCATGTCGTTTTTGAGAGTCGGCGGCTTTGTGCTTTCACACGCGGGCATGATGCTTGTCGTAATGACCCTTATGGATATGGTCTCCTCGACCGCGCAGCCGTTTGTGCTGGTCATAGGAAACGCATTTGTAATGGCTATGGAGGGTATGATCGTAGCGATACAGATAATCCGTCTGGAATTCTACGAGATATTCAGCCGTTTCAGCGAAAGCGACGGCGTGCCCTTTGAACCTGTCACTGTAGACTTCACCGCACAGGCGGAATAAATAAATACAAAATTACGGAGGAAACAATTATGCTTATCTTTTTCTTACCACTTATCGCGCTCGCACTTATCTGCGTGCCATTTATGTTCATCGCTAAAAAAGTAAAGACAGGAAAGGCTTGCAAGAGAGCTTTTATCGGTAACCTGTGCTCATTCGCGGGCGTTATGCTGCTTGCGATAATCCTGCCAATCGGAGGCTTTGTAAGCGCCGCTACCGAGGAGGGCGTTGCGACAGTCGTTTCAACAGGCGCAGGTCTTGGCTACCTCGCTGCCGCACTCGCTGTCGGACTTTCCTGCATAGGCGGCGGTATCGCCGTTGCAGCAGGCGCACCTGCGGCTATCGGTGCGGTTTCCGAAGACCCGAAATCGTTCGTTAAAGCACTTATCTTCGTCGTTCTCGGTGAAGGTATCGCTCTGTACGGCGTGCTTATCTCTATCCTTATCCTCTCGTACGTTTCAAAGTAAACTTGACGGATAATCGGGGGAAACCCTTTCGGAGAAGGACAAAAACAAATGAAATTCTATCTGATAAGCGACAATATAGATACCCAAATGGGTATGCGCCTTGCGGGCATTGAGGGCGTTGTCTCGCACACACCCGAGCAAACGCAGCAGGCGCTTGACGAGGCTATGAAAATGGACGATGTGGGTATCGTGCTTATGACCGAAAAGGCGGTCAAGCAAATACAGGACACCGTCTACGAATACAAGCTGACCTGCAAGCAGCCGCTGATAGTCGAAATACCCGACAGACACGCTACCTCGAAGATTTCCGACACTATTTCGCGGTATCTTTCCGAGGCGGTGGGCATCAAGCTGTAACGCTGGCGAGGAGGCTTGGGTATGTCACTTTTTTCAAAAAACAAGCAGCCGAGCGCATCATCGGGCAGGGTAAATGTGTTTGATATTGACTATACGTTTGACCGTTCAAACTGGCTTGACGTTTTTTCCGCCTGTGCGGGACGCTCTGTGATCGTGCAGGAAAGATTTGCGCAGCTTATCGTGCGCGACCGCGACTGGTACGTTGACTTTGACGCGCAGACACTTTCGTTCGGAGACGATGCTTACCCTGTGCAGTTCATAGGCTCTGAATCAAGCATCAGCAACAGCTGGATGTGGGGCTGGAACAACATCAACAATTTCAGCTCGCAGATTACAAGCCTTGTCGGAGAGGTGCGAACCCTGGGCGAGCAGTGGGGGCTTAAAGCGCTTACTACAAAGCAGTTTGAATTAAACGACACCTATAATGCGCACACCCTTTCAATAGTCGCAACGGGGATAACGGGCGGCACAAGCTGCTACTACATAGGACCGCACGAAAACGGCGCGGCGGTAATGGCTGTTCCCGTAAGAGACGAAAGAGTGTTCGCACCCGTGGACATCACGGAATTTGTACAGTGGACAATGGCGGCGATACAGAGCTTTGACCTTGACCACAGGATATTTGCCGAGAGCCTGCTGCTTTGGAACGGCACACCCTTTGAGCGTGACGGCGATAAGATAATCGCGTACTTTCCGCAGCAGAGGCTGATGCTGAAGCTGGAAAGCGCAGACGGCATTGACCGTATAACAGACATAAAGACGATTTAAGGAGGAAGCTGCACCTTGCAGCTGTAAGGGTAAAAGTATATGAAAAACGAGACCGAAAAGCTGAATAAATTCAAGCTGGCTGTTTTTTCCGAGGTAGAGCAGCAGGCGCAGGATATAGTGAGCGAAGCACAGCTGCAGCAAAAGCAAAGGCTTTCCGAAGCAAAAATGCAGACCAAGAGCGAAATGGATTCACAGCTTGAAATAATCGAAAAGCAGTACGAGGCAGACAAGGTGCGCGCGGTATCATCACGCAAGCTTGAGGCGCAGAGAAATGTGCTGACGCACCGCAGCGAGATGATGCAAAAGGTTTTTGACACCGTCTGTAAGAACCTGTCGGAATTCTGCGGCAGCGACAAGTACCCCGACGAGCTTAAAGCAAGACTTGATAAGATAGCGCAGCAGACACAGGGCAAAAAATGCACCGCGTACTTTGCAAGGCGCGATATGGAGCTTGGGACGCAGCTTTGCGAGGGAACAAGCTTTACCCCGCAGCAGTCGCAGTCGATAACGCTCGGCGGCGTGACAGTGATATGCGAGGAAACAGGCATAGCCTATGACAGCAGCTTTGACACCGCGCTTGAACAGGAAAAACAGAACTTCTTGAAAGCCTCAGGGCTTGCACAGATATAGAAAGGCAATAAGTCAATGGATACGATTTTTTCTATAAACGGTCCCGTAGTCAAGATAAAAAACGCAAGAGCATTTTCAATGCAGGAAATGGTCTATGTGGGCAATAAGCACCTTATCGGCGAGGTCATCAGAGTTACCGAGGAGTACACCACTATTCAGGTGTACGAGGGTACGACAGGACTAAAGCCGGGTGAAGCAGTCGAAGGTACTGGCGCACCTATGAGCGCAACGCTCGGACCGGGAATACTTGACAACATCTTTGACGGTATCGAAAGACCGCTTAAAAGGCTTGAAGAGCTGTCGGGCGCGTTTATCGCAGACGGCGCGAACGTTTCAAGCATCGACACACAAAAAAAATACACCTGCTCAATGACCGTCAATGTCGGCGATAAGCTGAACGCGGGCGACGTTTACTGCACCTGCCCCGAAACGATGCTTATCGAGCACAGATGTATGCTCTCACCGCTTTCAAAGGGCGGCGAGGTAATCTGGCGCGCACCCGACGGCGAGTACACGGTCAATGACACAGTGGTAAAGATAAAGCTGCCAAACGGCGACGAGGAGGCTCTCACCCTGTGCCAGAAATGGCCTATCAGAACGCCGCGCCCGTGCAGGCAAAGACTTCACGGCACACGCCCGCTTATCACGGGACAGAGAATAATCGACACCGTGCTGCCTATCGCAAAGGGCGGTACTGCGGCTATCCCGGGCGGATTTGGTACGGGTAAGACTATGACACAGCACCAGCTTGCGAAATGGTGCGATGCGGATATAATCGTGTATATCGGCTGCGGCGAGCGCGGAAACGAAATGACACAGGTGCTTGAGGAGTTCTCCGAGCTTATCGACCCGCACACACAGCGCCCGCTGACAGACAGAACAGTGCTTATCGCAAACACCTCAAATATGCCTGTTGCCGCAAGAGAAGCATCTATCTACACAGGCATCACGCTTGCGGAGTATTACAGGGATATGGGCTATCATATCGCAATAATGGCAGACTCGACATCGCGCTGGGCTGAGGCTCTGCGTGAGATATCGGGACGGCTTGAAGAAATGCCCGCCGAGGAGGGCTTCCCTGCTTATCTGCCCTCGCGTATCTCCGAATTCTACGAGCGTGCAGGCTATGTTGAGAACTTAAACGGCACTGAAGGCTCGGTAACGATAATCGGTGCGGTATCACCGCAGGGCTCTGACTTCTCCGAGCCTGTAACGCAGAACACAAAGCGCTTTGTGCGCTGCTTCTGGGCGCTTGATAAGTCACTTGCATATGCAAGGCACTACCCCGCTATCAACTGGAACTCCAGCTACTCGGAGTATGTGGGCGACCTTGAGGAGTACTACACCAAAAATGTCAATAAGGACTTTATAAACATAAGGCAGGAAATCTCGACCATACTTGTCGAGGAAAACACCCTTATGGAGATAGTCAAGCTTATGGGTACAGACGTTCTCCCCGACGACCAGAAGCTGCTGATAGAGACCGCAAGGATAGTGCGCGTGGGCTTTTTGCAGCAAAACGCCTACCACAAGGACGACACCTATGTTCCGCTTGAAAAGCAGTACCTTATGATGAAGCTGATAACCGACTTTTACGCTCTTGCAAAGAAAGCACTTGCAGACGGCACGGCTTACGATAAGATACTTTCGCTGGGCTGGGCGGATAAGATAGTCAAGGTAAAATACGATATACCAAACGACAAGCCCGAAATGTTTGAGGAATATACCAAGCAGATGATACAGGACTTTGAACAGCTTACGGAGGTGGCATAGTTGGAACTGAAATATGTTGGACTCTCCGAGATAAACGGACCTCTCGTAGTGCTTGACAAGGTAAAGGATGTAGCATTTGACGAGATCGCACAGATACAGCTTTCGGACGGCTCGCGCAGACTTGCCAGAGTCGTTGAGGTCGAGCAGGAAAAGGCTGTGCTTCAGGTGTTTGAAGGCACAAAGGGGCTTTCACTGACAAACACCACTACTAAATTCCTCGGCAAGCCTATGGAGCTTGCGCTTTCAAAGGAAATGCTGGGCAGGATATTCAGCGGCTCGGGCAAAGCAATAGACGGTCTGGGCGACATTATCCCCGAAAAGTATAAGGACATCAACGGCAGTCCATTGAATCCTGTTTCAAGAACATACCCAAGGAACTACATCAACACGGGCATATCCTCTATCGACGCGCTTATGACGCTTATCAGAGGACAAAAGCTGCCTATCTTTTCAGGCTCGGGACTTTCCCACAACAAGCTTGCGGTGCAGATAGCAAGGCAGGCAAAGATAGCCGATGACAATGGACAGGGCTTCGGTATAGTTTTCGGCGCAATGGGCGTTAAAAACGACGTTGCCGATTACTTCAAGCGCAGCTTTGAGGAAACAGGCTCGCTTGAAAGAGTTGCTATGTTCATCAACCTCTCAAACGACCCTATCATAGAAAGAATACTTACCCCAAGATGTGCGCTCACCTGCGCGGAGTACCTCGCGTTTGAGCACAATATGCACATTCTGGTTATCCTTACCGATATGACATCATACGCAGAGGCGTGCAGAGAGTTCTCCTCGTCAAAGGGCGAGATACCGGGCAGAAAAGGCTACCCGGGGTACCTCTACTCCGACCTTGCGTCGATATACGAAAGAGCAGGCATAGTCAAAGGCTCCACAGGCTCGGTAACGCAGATTCCGATACTTACCATGCCAAACGACGACATCACCCACCCTGTCCCTGACCTTACAGGCTACATCACCGAGGGTCAGATAGTTATGGACAGACACCTTGAGCAGACAGGCACATACCCCGCTGTTTCGGTGCTGCCAAGCCTTTCAAGACTTATGAAGGACGGCATCGGCGAGGGCTACACCCGAGAGGATCACTCAATGTGCGCAAACCAGCTTTTCGCGGCATACTCAAAGGTGCAGGACGCAAGAGCGCTCGCATCGGTCATCGGTGAGGAAGAGCTTTCCGCGGGCGACAAGGCGTATATGCGCTTTGGCAAGCTGTTTGAGGAGCATTTCATCAACCAGGGCTTTGACGTTAACCGCTCGATAGAGGAAACACTCGACTTGGGCTGGGCATTGCTGTCTACCCTGCCAAAAGCAGAGCTTGACAGAGTCGACGAAGACCATCTGAAAAAATTCTACGACGCAAACAAAGCAAAAACAATGTTCGGGGAATAATCTCTTACATCTTACCTCTTATCTCTTACATCTTACCTCTTATCTCTTACATCTTACCTCTTATCTCTTACATCTAAAAAAGGCGGTGACTAAATGGAACAGCAGGTATTTCCAACAAAGGGCAACCTTATGCTGTCAAAAAAGGCTTTGCAGCTGGCAACGCTGGGCTACGACCTTCTGGACAGAAAACGAAATATCCTTATCCGCGAGCTGATGAAGCTGGTAGATAAGGCACAAATGCTGCGCGCGTCCATTGAGGGCACCTATTCTGATGCATACAAGGCTTTGCAGCAGGCAAACATCTCGCTGGGCGTGGTTACTCCTTTTGCGCAGTGCGTACCCATCGAAAACGGCATAACGATAAGCTCGCAAAGCGTTATGGGCGTTGAGCTTCCTACGGTCACGCTCGAAAAACAGCCGCCGCAGGTACACTACGGCTTTGCAAGGACAACTGCAACGCTTGATATGGCTTACATCGCCTTTGAAAAGGTAAAGGAAATGACCGCTGTGCTTGCAGAGGTCGAAAACGGCATTTACAGACTGTCTGTGGCGATAAGAAAAACACAGCGCCGCGCAAATGCACTGCAAAACATCATCATACCGAGAAATCAGAGCATTGTGAAATACATCACCGATTCGCTCGAGGAAAAGGACCGTGAAGAGTTCTCACGCCTCAAGGTCATCAAGGCGACAAGGCTCAAAGCGCAGAAACAAAACTGAAACAGCAAAGGAGAATAGTATGAAAACAGTTAAAAACATCTTCAAGAATTTCTGGATACTGTCGGTATTTTGTATCGTGCTTGGCATAGCCCTTATCGCTGACCCCGGCTTTTTCACAAAGACTATCGGCTACATCATCGCGGGACTTCTCGTGTGCTACGGCGCGGTAATGCTGATAATCTACTTTACAAAAAGCAGCACCGAGGGATTTTTTGATAACGGACCAAAGCTCGTGGGCGGACTGCTTTTGTGCGCCGCAGGCGTGTTCGTGTTCATTCAGCCCGACATCATTTCAAAGGTAGTCGCAATCGTGTGCGGAATGTATATGCTGATAAACGGCATAGTCAATCTTCAGGGCACGCTGAAAATGCGCAAGGCAGGCTTTACCGACTGGAAAACCACAGGCGTTCCCGCAATGATAACTATGGGCGTGGGCATACTGCTGGTGCTTAACCCTATGATGTCGGTAAGCTTTGCGATGACATTGCTGGGCATATGCCTGTTTGCCGCAGGTCTTATCAATCTTATCGACTGCTCGATCATCGCGCACAGACTCAATAAGATAAGCAAAAACTCCGACTCCACCGCCCTTGCGGTAAGAGACGGAAGAAACGACAGTACGGATATAATCGATATCTGACCTGTATTGTCTGTTTTAAACAAAAATTTTCTGCGGTGTGCAGCATTATTTGCAGTATAGTAAGAAAATGCAAAAAATGCTTGCAAACACCGCATTTATAAAGTATACTCTAAAAGTGAAAGTATTAACCGTTAAGTCAGGGAAAGGAATGGATCATATATGACAAATGTGCCGGGAATTTTCGGTTCGGATGTTTTCAACGAGTCGGTCATGAGGGAAAGACTCCCCAAAACGACCTACAAACAGCTGAAAAAGACCATAGAGGACGGCGTGCCGCTTGATATCGAGCTTGCAAACGTTGTCGCAAACGCTATGAAGGACTGGGCAGTTGAAAAGGGCTGTACCCACTACACACACTGGTTCCAGCCGATGACGGGCATCACTGCGGAAAAGCACGACAGCTTTATCTCCCCGACTGATGACGGGCATATCATTATGGAGTTCTCGGGCAAGGAGCTTATCAAGGGCGAGCCTGACGCATCGAGCTTTCCCTCGGGCGGATTGAGATGCACCTTCGAGGCAAGAGGCTACACCGCATGGGACCCGACCTCTTACGCATTTATCAAGGCAAACACTCTTTGCATACCGACTGCATTCTGCTCGTACGGCGGCGAGGCGCTTGACAAGAAAACCCCGCTTCTGCGCTCGGTAGATGCTATCAACAGAGCTACTCTGCGTATACTCAAGCTGTTCGGTTCGGATGCTACAAGGGTCATTGCAAACGCAGGTCCCGAGCAGGAATATTTCCTTATCGACCGAGAGATGTACTCTCACAGAAAAGACCTTATCTTCGCAGGCAGAACACTCTTCGGCGCACCCGCACCAAAGGGACAGGAGCTTGACGACCACTACTTCGGCACTATCAAAACAAGAGTTGCCGCATATATGAAGGACCTTGACGAGCAGCTGTGGAGACTTGGCATATACTCAAAGACCAAGCACAACGAGGTCGCTCCCTCACAGCACGAGCTTGCACCTATCTACAACACCGTCAACATCGCCACTGACCACAATCAGCTGACGATGGAGATAATGAAGCGTACTGCAAGAAAGCACAACTTCAAGTGCCTGCTGCACGAAAAGCCGTTTGACGGCATCAACGGCTCGGGCAAGCACAACAACTGGTCGCTTTCGACCAACACGGGCGTAAACCTGCTCGAACCCGGCAAGACCCCCGCTGAAAACGCACAGTTCCTGCTGGTTCTCGCGGCTATCATCAAGGCGGTCAACAAGCATCAGGATATCCTGCGCGCATCTGTTGCGACCGCAGGCAACGACCACAGGCTCGGCGCAAGCGAGGCACCGCCTGCTATCGTTTCTATCTTCCTCGGCGACGAGCTGACCGACATTCTGCAGTCTATCGTTGAGGGTACAAAGTACGAGGGCAAGCGCGTTGAAATGGAGATAGGCGTTGACGTTCTGCCGCACTTTACCAAGGACACCACCGACAGAAACAGAACCTCACCTTTCGCGTTCACAGGCAATAAGTTTGAGTTCAGAATGCCCGGTTCAAGACTTTCCGTCGCAGGACCCAACACAGTCATCAACACAATCGTCGCAGAGACGTTTGACGAGTTCGCAGACGTGCTTGAAAAGGCTGATAACTTCCAGGACGCTCTTGACGACCTTATCAAAAAGACTATCAAGGAAAATTCAAATATCATCTTCAACGGCAACGGCTACGCTGACGAATGGTGCGAGGAGGCTGAAAAGAGAGGTCTGCTCAATCTCAAGACCACTCCCGACGCAGTTCCCTGCTTTGAGTCACCCGAGAATATCGCGCTGTTTGAAAAGTACGGCGTTTATACCGAAACAGAGCTTCATTCCAGAGTTGAGATTTTGCTTGACGAGTACTGCAAAACGCTGTCTATCGAGGCAAACACAATGATAGATATGGCAAAAAAGGATATCCTTCCCGCAGTTGCTTCTTACATCAAGGAGCTTGCAAGAACTGCCGAGCTTGCAAAGACCTGCGGCGCAGACGTAAGCTTTGAAACGGATATGGTAAAGCGCCTGTCCGAGCTTACCGCAAAGATGTATAAAAACCTCGGCACGCTTGAAGATGCCGCAAAGAAAGCAAAGACCTTTGAGGACATCAAGAAGCAGTCGGAGTTCTACCGCGACAGCGTTATCCCTGCGATGAACGAGCTTCGCGCTCCCGCTGACGAGATAGAGTCGCTGGTGGGCGAAAAGTACTGGCCGTACCCCACCTACGGCGCACTGCTGTTCTATGTAATGTGATACAAGCAAAAAGACCGCAAATGCGGTCTTTTTTATTGCTGTGTGGTTGGCTCGGTGTATTGCATATCCTCTATTATCAAATCGTCCGAAATAACATAATTGTCGGGCGTTGGCGGCTCGGCATATGCCGTGCGGTCAAATTCGTCAGTAAAGACGTCGCTTGAAACGATATACGTCTCGTTCAGCCTGCCGTGCTCGGTAAAGTCAAACTCCTGTAAGCGCCCGTCGTCTTCTATCGGCTTGGGCGCAGGTACTGCCATCTCCCGCTTTTTCTTTCTGTCGGTGAACATACGCCGCTCGTAAAGCTCGTCGTCCTGCCTGTCAAATTCCTCGTCAGTAAGCGAGGTCTTGGTGAACTTGCCGTCTATGTACATATGCTTTCTTTGCAGGTAGTCTTCGGGACTTTGCAGACTCGATAAGCTGTATCTTGCGCTTGTACTCGGCGACCTCTATCATATGCCCCGAAACCCTCTCGTTGAACGGGAAGGTCGGCATAGCGCGCAGAAAGGCTATATCATTGTCAGCCTGAATAACATAAGGGCGAATAAGTACCAGGTATATAGGCGTTATGATCGCAACGATAATGTAAATAGGAGTCGGCACAACAAAGAATAATGCCGCCTGAATGGCAAGGTCAACCGCCGATATAATCAGAACAGCATTGCTGCTGCCTTTTCCATTGAAAGAAAATGCAACGAAGTAGCGCCATATCAGAAATACAAAAGAAAATGCCGCAGATATTACAAAGTATGTGAATGAACCCTCGACAAGTAAAAGTGGAAAATTGGCATAAAGATAAAAAAACGTTCCCCCTGTAATAACACCCAGCAAAAGCATAAACAGTACGCTCGACATCAGCTTTCGCATTTTTCTTGTGTGTTCATATATCTTTTTAAGGTCTGCAAGCGGCAGCTGGAGCGCTTCCTCGCGCCAGTCTGTCCTTTCTGTTCCCATTTGTGTCACCTCCGTCTTTTGTCCTGATCATATCATAGCACAAAAAAACCCCGGCAGCAGCTTTTGGTGGTGAATTGACTGTTTTATGTGGTGAAATGACATACGCTTTAAAAATCATTGCTGTTGTGGTCTTTCGGAGAAATCAAACTCCTCAAGCTGTATGTCATCAGCAAGCACGATATCCTCTTCGCTCGGCGCGTCTGCGATCATCTGCACCCTCTCAAAATCCTCGGTGTAAACGTCCTCGGAAATTTGTATATCTTCCTTTTTCGGCTGGTCCTGCAAAGTGTAGTCAAACTCCTGCAAGCGCCCGTCGTCCTGTATCTCCTGCGGCGCTATCGGCAAGCCCTCTGCCTTTTTGCGCTTGTCGCGGTAGATGTGGTGAGCATAGAGCTCGTCGTCCTGCCTGTCAAATTCCTCGTCAGTAAGCGAGGTCTTGGTGAACTTGCCGTCTATGTACATATGCTTTCTTTGCAGGTAGTCTTCGGGATAAGCTGCTTTTTGCGCTTGTACTCGGCTACCTCTATCATATGCCCCGAAACCCTCTCGTTGAACGGGAAGGTCGGCATAGCGCGCAGAAAAGCTATATCCTCGTCTATCTGCGCCATAGGCAGACGCACAGCCACAAGAAAAATATACATGATCAGCGAGAATATCGAAATGCTTGTGTCAAATAAAAGCATTATCAGCGTGTAAGATGTGAGCAGCCACAGGGCAATGTTGTTCGCAGGCTTGCCGTGATACGCTATAAGCACGCAGCAGCAAAGTATGCCAACGATAACGTCCCACGCGCTTGCGATAGAAAACGTGAACTTGCCTGCCGAATACAGAAAAAGAACCGTGGATGCCCAGCCCGCTATCGCATATACGAACATTATCAAAACCGAAATAAATATCGGTATGGTCGTAATAAGCACACGCTTGTTGTTCAGACTTTTGTATATTTTTTTCAGGTCTGCAAGCGGCAGCTGCTTTGCCTCCTCACGCCAGCTGATTTTTTCATTCCCCATTTTGTTTCCTCCTATTTTTTCACTTCACCTTTTCTCTCTCTTTGGTGCTGTTGATTGTAAGTTTACCTATTCAGTTTATCCGCATAACCGAGCCTATTTTGCACACATCTGCGCACTTGCCGCAGTTGTTGCACTTATCGTAATCTATTACCGCGTGGTTGTCGACAACGTGTATCGCGCCCTGCTCACAGTTTTTCTCGCACAGCTTGCAGCCCACGCAGCCGCCCTCGCACAGCGAGCGCGTGACCTTTGCAATGTCCTTTGACGAGCAGGTAACGTCCACCGCCTGCGATATCTTGCGCACAACGATAAGCCCGTTAGGGCAGGCATCAACGCACAAGCCGCAGCCTATGCACTTTGATTTATCCACCTTTGCTATCCTGTCCACGATGCTCACCGCGCCCTGCGGACAAACGCTCACACAGTCGCCATAGCCAAGACAGCCGCTCGTGCAGGTCTTGCTGCCACTGTAGAATCTGTTGCAGGCAGCGCAGCTCTGTACGCCGTCAAAAACGTACTTGTGCGGCGTGATGTGACAGTCACCGTGACAGCGCACAAACGCGACCTCGGGTTCTCCCACACTGACCTCAACGCCCATTATTTCAGCTATCTTTTTGGCGGTCTTTTCGCCGCCGGGCTTGCACATATCGCACCTTGCGCCCTTGTTAACGATAGCCTCGGCGTAGTCGGCACAGCCCGAAAAGCCGCACGAACCGCAGTTTACCTGCGGCAGCGCCTCGCTGACCTTTTCAATGCGCTCATCGACCTTGACCTCAAAAACCTTTGAAGCCACCGTAAGCAGCACACCTGCCACAAGCCCGAGCGCTGCGAATATCCCGACTGTTATTAAAATACTCATACCCGAGCGTTCTCCTTTTTGTGTTTGAACTGTTTACATCATTCCCGTGAAGCCCATAAAGCTCACCGATACTATCGCCGCCGCGATAAGCGTCGCAGGCACGCCCTTGAAAGCCTCGGGGAAATCGTTGCCCTCAATGCGCGCGCGCACTCCGCTGAAAAGCAGCAGTGCCAGCGTGAACGCGAGTCCCGTTCCCAGCGCATTTGTGATAGATTCAAGGAAAGTATATTCGTTGTTTATGTTGCCAAGCGTTACGCCAAGCACAGCGCAGTTTGTCGTTATCAGCGGCAGATATACGCCAAGCGCCTTGTAAAGAGCGTGCATCTTCTTTTTCATAACTATCTCAACGAGCTGGACAAACATCGCTATAACGAGTATGAACGCGACTGTTTTGAGATAGGTTATCTCAAAATGCTCAAGCAGCTTGTAAAGCGGGTAGGTTATCGCGCTTGCGCACACCATTACGAAAATTACCGCGCCGCCCATTCCCACGGACGATTTCATCTGCTTTGAAACTCCCAGAAACGCGCATATTCCCATAAACTGCGAAAGCACGACGTTGTTTACAAAAACGCACCCGACGAGGATAAGTATATATGTCATTTACGCACCCTCCTCTACCTTGCACTGACCCTTGCACATAGCGGCATTGGGGCAGCTTTCGCAGGATATCTCCTTCGGCGGCTTTTTGCCTGCTATCTTGTTGACCAGCGCGATAAGGCAGCCAAGCACGAAAAATCCGCCCGCGGGCATAATGAATATCGTCATAGGTCTGTCGCACAGGAAAGGTATCTTCATACCAAACCAGCTGCCAAGCCCGAGTATCTCTCTGACCGAGCCCATAGCAAACAGCGCCAGCGTAAAGCCTATGCCCATGCCAAGTCCGTCAAGCACCGAGCGCCCCACGCTGTTGCGGCTTGCAAACGCCTCTGCTCTGCCAAGGATTATGCAGTTTACCGTGATAAGCTGCAAAAACACGCCCAGCGCCGAGTGCAGCTGCGGCAGATATCCCTGCATAAGAAAATCTATAAACGTCACAAAGCCCGCTATGATAACTATAAAGCAGGGCAGGCGCACCGCCTTTGGTATGACGTTTTTGAGCAGCGAGATAACTGCATTTGAGCATACCAGCACAAACGTCGTGGCAAGCCCCATACCAATGCCGTTCTCTGCAAGCACCGTCACCGCAAGTGTCGGACACATGCCAAGCAGCGTGACAAGCACGGGGTTTTCTTTGATTATTCCCTTTGTAAATTCGTACAAGGTCTTTCTTTGCTCGCTCATGCGAAAATCTCCCTTTTATGCACCGTGTAGATGTCAAGAGCCTCCTCGCAGGCTTTTTTCAAGCCGTTTGAGGAATATGTCGCCGCTGTCATCGTATCGATTTTTTCAATGTCGGACTCTACACCGAGTCCCTTGAACTTATCCGTGTAATCCTTCTGTGCGACCTTTGCACCCAAGCCGGGCGTTTCGCCTATCGACAGAAAGTACAGCCCTGCTATCTTGCCGTCAGAGTCAATGCCCACCAGCAGATGAAGTCCGCCCTTTGCGTAGCCGTCGCAGGTCATTTCGATAAGACAGTTTTTATTCTCCTTATCGGCAATTACCGAGTCAACGTGCTTTTCACCAAACGTCACAGGCTCTGTCGAGTGGTCTTTTTTCTCCGTGAGCATTTCGTAGTCGCCCTCGCCGAAGATATCCACGCAGCCTTTTTTCATTTCCTTTGTCATAACGCCCTTGTTGTCAACGTGTGCCGCATCGTGCGCTATCACCAGCAGACCGCACACAAGTATGCATATCACCGTCAGTACCAAAGGCGGCATTACCTTACTTTTCACCTGTCTGCGCCTCCTTTTTGACCTGCGCAGCACCGATCGGCTTTTTGCGGGTTGCCATATCAATGTACGGCGTTGCTATGTTCATAATAAGTATCGAGAAGGACACTCCCTCGGGGTAGTTTGCATAGAACCTTATAACGCAGGTTATTATACCGCAGCCTATGCCGAATATCACCTTGCCCGACTTTGAAACAGGCGTTGTAACGTAGTCTGTCGCCATAAAGATCGCACCCAGCATAAGTCCGCCCGAAAGTATCTGATAAAGGGGATCCTTGCCTGCTGCCCACGAAAAACCGAACACTGTCGCGATAAACGCAAGCGGTGCGTGCACAGTTATCACCCTTACTGCCACAAGGTATATGCCGCCCGCGATAAGCGCCGCAGCGCTCACCTCGCCAAGACAGCCGGGGCATTTGCCTATGAATAGATCCCAGTAGCTGTACAGCTTGTAGTTATCAACAAGCGGCGTCGGCGCAGTTGAAATATCGTTCATAAGCGAGGGGACGGTCCAGCTTGTCATAGGTCCCGTAAAGGACAGCATAAGCACTATCCTGCCCACTATCGCAGGGTTTGCAAAGTTCTGTCCCAGTCCGCCGAATATCTGCTTTACGATAACTATCGCCACAAACGTTCCTATCACCGCCATCCAGTATGGCAGCGCAGGCGGCAGATTGAACGCAAGCAGCATACCCGTCACAAACGCCGAAAGGTCGTGCAGGGTGTCGGGCTTTTTCATCACGATATTGCAAAGCTTTTCCCAGAGTGCCGCAGAGAGCATACATACGCTTGTGAGCATAAGCGCTCTTCCGCCGAACAGATATGCCGACATCGTCATCGCGGGAAAAAGCGCAATGATAACGTGCAGCATTATTTTTGAAGTGGTCGCCCCGCTGCGTATGTGCGGCGACGGGCTCACTGTCAGATTATCCAAAAGCGCTACCTCCCTGTCAGGTTCTTAATAAAGCCTTTGCAAGCTGATTTTTCTCTGCAAGGTTTCTCTTTGCAGGGCACACGTATGTGCAGCTGCCGCAGTTCATACAAAGCGAGACCTTCATCTTTTTGAGTGTTTCTCTGTCCTTTTTGTCAAATGCCTTTTCAAGTACTGTCGGCATAAGCCCCACGGGGCAAGCCTCTATGCAGCGTCCGCAGCGTATGCAGTTTGTCTGCACTGGCTTTGGCTGCTTATCGTCTTTTTTGAGCGCAAGCACCGCACTGTGCGTTTTGCACACGGGGTCGGAAAGGTCGAAAAGGTCAATGCCCATCATCGGTCCGCCTGCTATCGCCTTTGACATATTATCAAAGTCGCAGTCGGCAAACTTGAGTACCTCTTTAAAGGAAATGCCCAGCGGCACTATAACGTTGCACGGCGTTTTGACCGCGTTGCCGCTGACAGTCATACGCTTTTTGACAAGCGGCATACCCGTTGCCATATATTCGCCGATAAAACCGCAGGTGGACACGTTTATAACGATAACGCCGACATCTGCGGGAATCTTTCCCTCTTTTACGACTCTGCCCGTTATGTTGTAAACTATCACCTTTTCCGCGCCCTGCGGATATTTTGCTTTAAGCGGCACTACCTTAACAGAGCTGTCAGACTGCGCCGCCTTGCGCTTCATAAGCTCGATAGCGTCGGGCTTGTTTTTCTCGATGCCGATATAAACGTTTTTTATGTCAAGATTTTTCTTTATGTGCGCTATCCCCTCAAAAATGCGGTCTGCATTTTCGAGCATCTCGCGGTGGTCGCCCGTAAGATACGGCTCGCACTCCGCAGCGTTCACAACCAGAGTATCAACGCTGAATTTCTTTTCGTCAAAGCCGAACTTGACGTGCGTGGGAAAGCCCGCGCCGCCCAATCCGCAGCAGCCCGATTCTCTCACCGCACGGCAAAAGCTGTCCCTGTCGGTAACAACAGGCGGCTTCAAGCCGTCAATGACCGTCTGCTCTCCGTCGGTCTTAATGTCGACGCACTTGCACACCTTGCCGCTTACCAGCAAAAGCTCGCTTATCCCCGTTACCGTTCCCGAAACGGAGGAATGTACAGGCACCGACATATACTTGTCGCTGTCGCCTATTTTCTGCCCTACAAGCACCTTGTCGCCCTTTTGCACAAGCACGTCGCAGGCAGCGCCCGCACTTTGCAGCATAGGTATGCTCACCCTTTCGGGTACAGGTATCGGCACGCTCGCAGATGACGCAGTGCCTTTTTTATGGTCAAGGATTATACCCTTCAGCCTCATTTCAGGCATATCCTCCTTTCGTTACTTTTCAACTATTATTGTATGCCCGCTTTTTTCAAGTGTTATTTTATTTTCAAGCGCCTTTGATATGTGAATGTTTCCCTGCGTATCAACGGCGATTATCTGTATGCTTTTGTCAGCAAAATACTCCCCCAGCTTTTTTGTGCCGCCGATAAAGATGCTTGTCGAAAGCTGGTCGGATTTCAGACCGCTGCCGCAGATGACCGTCACGCTGGTAAGGTCTGTTTCGGCAGGTCTGCCCGTGGTCTTGTCAAAAATGTGTATGTAGCGTTTCCCATCACGCTCAAAGTATCGCTCATATCCGCCCGAGGTCGAAACAAAGCACTCGCCGCAGGTGAATTTCAAAAGCATTCCGTCGGGGCTTTCGGGGTCTTTTACAGCAACGCTGAAATCCTTGCCGTCGGGCTTTTTGCCGTACAGAAGGCTTGACGAGCCCATAGTAACGACTGCGCACTGCGCCTTGCTGTCCTTTAACTTTTGCTTTGCACAGTCAAGCGCATAGCCCTTTGCCGCCGCGCCTGCATCAAGCTGCGCACCGCCCTGCAGCGTGCAGCTGTCGCCGTCAAGCTGTATGTTTTCATATCCGCAGGTTTTCAGCGCGATAGCGATCTCCTCGTCATCAGGCACCTTCGGGTCTTTTCCCGTGACGTTCCACAGCTTTGTCACCGCGCCTATCGAAATATCAGCATCGGGGTATTTTTCGGTAAGCGCCGCCGACTGCCCGAGAAACGCTTTCATATCCTTTGACATTTTGCCATAGCCGCTTAGGTTGAGCTTTGATATCTCGCTTTGTTCACTGTGACAGTCAAACACGCTTTCAAGCCGCTTTATCTCGCCGCATATCTTCTCGGGGTCAACACCCCACGTCCTCGCCGTGCAGGCAGTATCCATAGCAAACACGGTCTTTTCCTGTGCATCAGTGTTTTTATATCCCCTTGCGAACATCAGCGCAGCGCCCACACCAAACACAAGCAGCGCAAATATCACCGCCGCCAATACTATCCTGCTGCTGTTTTTCATTTCCGCATCCCCTTTAAATGCTCTTGAAATGCTCGGGAAAATATGTTATACTTTCTTTAGCTTGTACCGAGCAGCTCCTCACATTCGCCTACGAACGTGCGCAGCTCGTGCCCTCTTTCAACTGGCAGCTCGAACCTGTCGCGCCTTATGTGACAGCCCTCGATAAGACTGTGCAGTATCTGCGGCATATTTTCGACCATACGGCTGACTGCGCCGCTTGCGGCTTTTGCGTCGCTGCTGAATATCCTGCCCGTGTTGTGCGGATTAGCCTCGTAAAGCTGCCGAAACGCGCTGTATATGCAAAGCTTGAGATACTCGTCAATGCCCTTTTCAAGCACCGCCGAGCCTGAATTCTCAACAAGCTGTTCAAGCAGACTCAAAGCACCCGCAAGGCTGCTCTCTATCTCGGGAGTTTCAAAAACCCACGTATCAGCGTGGTTTTCGCCGAACACAGTTTCGTAGCTCACGCCGTAGATGTTTATAAGGTCAAGTACAAAGCCGATAGAAAATGCTTTTTTGCCGTTTTCGACTGCCGAAAGGTAGGACTGCGTGCAGCCTGCTTTCTCTGCTGCCTGCACCTGCGTAAGCCCCTTGGCTTTTCGCACGGCGGCAAGCTTTTCGCCTATTTCAAGCAATCTTTCGCTGCCTTGTGCAGCGCTTTGCTGCTCGGTCAAATAAAACGCCCCATTTCTTCAACATTATACAGAATAATTATACAACATTATTTATTTTTTGTAAATAGAAAATATGCCCAATATTACGGCATGATATCGGTACAAATCTTACTTTACATCAAAAATACAGGCTTTGAAAAAAAGAGAGGTTTTTATCCCTGTCCTTGACCACTTTCAAAAGCCGAAAGGAGTACACATAATGAAAGGTTACCGCATAGTTTTCATACGCCACGGAATGACCGAGGCAAACGCCGACGGCAGATACATCGGCGTGACCGACCTGCCGCTGAGCAAGGAAGGTGCGCAGGCGCTTTACGACAAGCTCGAAAAGTACGAATACCCGCCCGCACAAAAGGTCTACACATCGCCGCTCAAGCGCTGCAAGCAGACGGTGAGCATTTTGCAGCCAAACAGGCTGACCGTCGAGCTGCCCGAGCTGGTCGAAATGGACTTCGGTGACTTTGAGAACAAGCCCGTCAGCGAGCTTATCGACACCGACAGCTACCGCAAGTTCATACAGGGCGGACTTGACAACCCCGCACCGAACGGCGAATCGCTGCGCGACGTGGTCAACCGCTGCTACAAGGCTTTGCAGATAATAATCTCCGATATGATGTACGAGGGACTTACAAACGTTGCAGTCGTCACCCACGGCGGCATCATAATGAATATGCTGTCCTGCTTTGGCATACCAAAGCGCAAGCCTATGGATTATTCGTGCGATTTCGGCGAGGGCTTTGAGGTGCTTGTCACCGCGTCGATGTGGCAGCGCAGCGAGGCTTTCGAGGTGCTTTGCACCTACCCCGCAGGCGAGGAGATACAGGGTTACAGCTTTACCGACCCCGACGGTGACAGCGAAGGACTCCCCTCGTGAAGATACTCGTTGTGGGCGGCACGCGGTTTTTCGGCATACCGATGGTAAGAAAGCTGATAGCCGACGGACACGATGTCACGCTTGCGACAAGGGGTCAGCACAAGGACACGTTTGGCAGCAGCGTGCAGCGGATAACCCTTGACAAAACCGACGAAAGCAGCGTAAAATCTGCACTTTGCGGCAAAAGCTTTGACGTAATTATCGACAAGGTAGCCTACTCGTCCAACGACGTTCGCTCGCTTTTAAAGCACGCACTGTGCGAAAAGTACATACAGATGTCTTCCTGCGCGGTGTACCAAAGCGAGCATCTGAACATAACCGAAAACGAGTTTGACCAAAAAAGCATAGAGCTTAAATGGCTCGACAGACCTGCCGACTACGCGCTGGGCAAAAGACTTGCCGAAAGAGCCGCGCTGGAGTTTATGGACGAAAAAAACTGCGTTTTTGTGCGCTTTCCCGTTGTGCTGGGCGAAAACGACTACACGGGCAGGCTCGCATTCTACGCACAGCACATTTGCGGCGGCTTGCCTATGCATATACAAAACATAAACGCCAAGACCTCGTATATCCACGAAACGCAGGCGGGCGAATTTATCGCAAAGCTCGTTGATACGGACATTTCGGGCGCGGTCAACGGCTGCTCGGACGGCATAGTCTCGCAAAGAGATATCATAGGATACATAGAGAAAAAATGCGGCAAACAGGCGATAATTTCGCAAAGCGGCGACAATGCGCCATACGATGATGTGTGCAGCGATAAGTCGTACGACTGCACAAAGGCGAAATCACTCGGCTTTGCCTTTTCGGATATATCCTCGTATCTGTACAGCCTGCTCGACAATGAAATAAAACAGGTATAAAAGGTCTTACATCTTACTTCTTACATCTAAAGGAGGTTTCAGCCGTGCTGACCGTCAGACAGATAAAAGTTAAAGCGCGCAATTCGCTCAACGACCAGATGGGCGACGCACTGACAATAACCATGCACGCTGTCACAAACGTATGTATGATAGCCCTGCTGGAGTTTTCGCTGTATCTGATACTTGCACGCTTCGGGCTGGGGTATTACTACGACCCGCGCAATATCTTCAAGATACCGTGGGTAGCAGTGATGTGGGGCATACAGGCAGTCGTGATAATCAGCTTTCTCACCTACCAGCGCACCGTCCTGCGCAGAATGTTTGTCGATATAACCGTCGGCAAGGACTATATCCTCACGCGGCAGTATATCTTTGCCCACACCAACGAGTTTATCAAAATATCGCTTCGCTCGTCGCTGGTGATGAACTTTCTCAAGCTCGTGATGTTCTCGCCTATCGTGCTTTCGGGCTATCTTATCTATATGTGGGGTCAGCGCAACCGTACAGACGAGCTTACCTCGCTGGGACTTTTCGTGTTTATGCTGTGCATAGGCTTTACGATAATCTGGACAGGCATTTTCATCAAGTACTGCGCATCGCTTGCACTTGCGCCGTATATAATGTCGCTCAATCCGCGCACAAATGTATTTGATGCCTGCGACCTTTCCGCAAAGCTGATGGACGGTCACTACGGACAGTATCTGTCGCTGCTGCTGTCGTTCGTGGTGTATCTGCCGCTGATGGTACTTATCTACCCGATATTTGTGCTGTATCCGTTCTGGGCGGCTTCGTACGATACTCTGGTAAAGGACATAATGGGCGATTACTGGCAGGATAAAATGCCCGCAATGATAAGAAGATGGCAGAAATACAGACAGTGACCTTTACCTGCACAGCTGACGAAAACGGCAAAAAGCTCGGCGATATCCTGCGCGCACGCGGTTTTTCGCGCAAGCTGATAACAAGGCTCAAGCGTACCGAGAACGGCATTTTGCGCAATTCACAGCCTGTGAGGACAGTCGATACCGTCTTTTGCGGCAATGTGATAACTGTTACCGAGAGCGACACGGGCGGCGCTGCGGCAAACCCCGCACTTGATGTCAGGATTCTCTACGAGGACGAGCATTTAGCCGTGTTTGACAAGCCGCCGCTTATGCCCTGCCACGAATCGATAAAGCACCGCGGCGATACGCTGTCAAACTTTTTTGCCGCGCACTGCCCGAATACGGTCTTTCGATGCATCAACCGCCTTGACCGCGACACCAGCGGGTGTGTGGTAGTGGCTAAAAGCGCTTTTTGCGCGAACGCTCTGCAAAAAAGCTGCGAAAAGGTGTATGTCGGCATTTGCGAGGATATGCAGATAAGCGGCGGTCGTATCTGCGCGCCTGTCGCACGGGAAAAAGAGTCGATAATAAAGCGCTGTGTGCGTGATGACGGACAGTACGCCGCAACGAATTTCTTTGTTGCCAAAAGATACGGCAGATACTGCCTTTGCAGATTTATTCTCGAAACGGGCAGAACGCACCAGATACGCTGTCATATGGCACATATCGGTCACGCGCTCGTCGGTGACGATATGTACGGCGAAAAAAGTGAGCTGATAGACAGACAAGCCCTGCACTGCGCACAGGTGACGTTCACCCACCCTGTCAAGCACAAAAGATTGACGGTAACAGCACCCCTGCCCGATGATATGAAAAGGATAATAGACACATAAATACTCCCGTACCAGCCGATACGGGAGTTTGTACTGTTTGCACATATATCAGAAAGCCCGTTTGTGCATAGATACAAATATTATAAGAGAATGCACAAATACGACTCTGTGAAACGTATACAGTATAGAGGGACAAGTTCGCTCTGTTGTACTGTATAAAGAGAGGTGAGCCTTATGAAAGAAAAGACAACAAACAAAAAGCTGCTGATAATTATCGGCTGTTCGCTGATAGCTATAACAACGGCTGTAATTGTTCTTTTGAGGATATTTGTATTCTATGACACTCCGGGCACGCAGTTCAAAAATGTAAAGAGTTCGGACATTGAAAGCATCACGGGTAAGCTGTACACAGAAGGTTCAACAGGCGAAATAAAGGGCGACGATATTGATACTTTCATAAAGCTGATAAGAGATGCCGATTATAAACGCTCCGACCGCACAGAGCATTACGCTTCGCTGATTGTCTTCTCATTAAAATACAAGGACGGAAAAGAGCAGGAGATAACTGTTATCGGTTCTTATATGTCCGATGGCACTCTATTCAAAGGCTTTGTAAGGGTTGACGACGGCGATTTATATGAATGTGACACAAAAAAATTATTTGAGCTGTTTCTGAAAAACAGCAATTCAAGGTACAAAAAAAGCTGACCGCGATTGGTCAGCTTTTTGTTTTGTTAATATCAGTCTATCTTCTCTATCCAGCCGAATGTATCTGGGATAGTGCCCCACTGGATACCTGTCATTGTATCGTACAGCATCTGCGAGATAGGTCCTATCTCGTTGTTGTTGATAGTCATTACCTTGTCGCCCCACTTGAGATGACCGACAGGCGAGATAACAGCGGCAGTACCTGTGCCGAATACCTCGTCGAGCTTGCCGTTGTCGTAAGCGTCTGCAATTTCCTGGATGGAAATCCTTCTCTCGCTTACCTTGTAGCCCTTGCTCTTGCAGACCTCAAGTGCGGACATTCTTGTGATACCGGGGAGAACCGAGCCTGTCAGCTCAGGTGTGATTACTTCACCGTCGATAACAAAGAAGATGTTCATCGAGCCGACTTCCTCAACGTACTTTCTCTCAACACCGTCAAGCCACAGCACCTGCTCGTAGTCCTGCTCGTGAGCCTCTGCCTGACCTGCAAGCGAGATAGCGTAGTTAGCGGCAGTTTTAGCAAAGCCTGTGCCGCCTCTTACTGCTCTTACATACTGGTTTTCAACATAGATCTTAACAGGGTTGAGACCTGTGGAATAATAAGCGCCCGACGGCGAAAGGATTATCATAAACAGATAGTGGTCAGCGGGCTTAACGCCAACGTATGGGTCTGTTGCGAAGATGAAAGGTCTGATGTAAAGTGATGTACCCTCGCTGTGCGGTACCCAGTCAGCCTCCATCTTTACAAGTTCCTTGGTTGCGTGCAGTACAAACTCCTCGTCGATAGGCGGGATTACCATTCTCTTTGCGGAGTTGTTCATTCTCTTGTAGTTCTCCTGCGGTCTGAAAAGCTGGATAGAGCCGTCAGCCACTCTGTAAGCCTTGAGTCCCTCAAAGATCTCCTGACCGTAGTGCAGGCACATAGCGGCAGGCGAGATAGGAAAATCGCCGTAAGGAACGATCCTTGCGTTGTTCCAGCCCTTGCCCTCGTCATAGTTCATCACGAACATATGGTCGGTGAAAATGTGACCGAAACCGAGCTTGGATTCGTCTGTCGGCTTAGCCTTTGGCGAGGTGGTTTTTTCAATTTTGATTTCCATCATAAGATATATCCTTCTTTCATTTTAAAATATCTGTATCACATTATAGCACTTTAAAGCGATATTTTCAAGTACCCTGCGGCATTTTTTTCGCGGTTTTGCGCATATTATTATTCTAAAACACTAAAACCCGACATTGTTTTTGCAAAAATTGTGCAAAACGTGCAATTTATGCGCTGGAAAACGTTTTCGGTTGACATTGACACCTTTTAGGTATATAATATATAGGATAAATTTTCGACTTTTGTACGTTTATACGATTGTTTCGTTAATTTTTCGGTACAATAAGCAATAGATAAAACGTCACAAGCAATATGGAGCTTGTGTACGGCAAAGTCGAATATAGTACGCTTTCCTTTTCACTTAATCATCAGCGAAAAGCACTGAACGTGCAATTCGCAAAAGGTTGTTAGCGACAGTGAGGCGCAGCGAGGGCGTTTACAACCGAGCAG
>OMXI01000083.1 GCA_900314975.1 uncultured Eubacteriales bacterium
GTTGCTTTTTGTGTCGCAACTTAACTGTAACACAGGTTCATGCTGGTTCGCTATCTTTTTTTCTTAATTTTGTCTCACATCTATTGTAAACCTACAATTGACAATATTACTAAAATTTAATTATCAATTTTGTTAATATGAAGTTCACAAATATCCTGTATACTGAATTAGCATTGAGGTGAATTAAATGGATGACAAAAACGAAAAGAATAAACAGCAGGCACTGCTTGACAGTGATGACTACGAATACGAAAAGCAGATATATGATAAGCAAAAGCAGCAGGAGCAGGAGCTTGAGGCAAAGCGCGCGGCATTGAGAGAAGAACGCAAAAGGCGCGAAAAGGAAGAAAAGCGCGAGCATGAACGTCAGCTTGCCAAAGAACGTATCGAGCTTATGAAGCACAAGGGCGAAGCACAGACAAGTGATGACAGCGAGGATTCCACCGAAAGTGATGAAAAAGCGCAGGAAAGTGATGATAAAGAGAGTGCCGGCAAGAAAAAGTCTGTTATAAAAAAAGCCGATAATTTCTTCTATCACAACAAGTGGTGGCTGGGTATGCTTGCAATCGTTTTGTGCGTTGCAGGGTTTATTCTTTATAACGAGCTGACGAGGAAGCGTCCTGACCTTGTTGTATATATGATTTGTGACAACGACTTACAGCAGCGTCAAAAGCCGCTTGAGGAGCTATTTGAGCAATACGTTGATGACATTGACGGCAACGGCTATGTTCACGTTGAGGTACAGATAATCCCGCTGGACAGGACATCAAACGACCAGACGCAGCTGGACAACAACACGATGTTCCTCACGCAGATATATTCGACAAAGAATATGCTTGTCATCACGGACTCAAATACCGATGACTACTATATGGAGATCATGGACAGCACACTCAAATCAAAGTTCCCTGACAACAAATATGTTGATGAACGCGGTTTTTCGCTGAATATGAAGCTTGTTGCGGATATGCTTGAATATGAAAATATGCCCAATGACATACACATCTCTATAAGGCAGCCCGTTGCAACTGTGGACGATTCGCTGGAGACTGCTCAAAAGAATTATAACAAGAACTTTAAATATCTTGAGAAAATGATAAATGACCTGACAAAAAAAGCCAATGACACAAACGACCCTGGTCTTACTACCGAGCCGAAAAAGAAGGACAGCTCGTCTTCGGCGGCTGAATAATGCGTAAAAAGGCGTGTTTTAAAAAAATGCGCCTTTTTTTAAAATTTCAAATTTTTTTTGCACAAAAATGTGCTTGTGAATCGTATATATAGTAGAAGCCTAAAGAAAGGGGGGAACGCTTTTGGAAAGAACAATAGTTGCAAAGGCATACGATAGGTATGCACAGACTGTTGTCAGAGCCGCATGGCATTACACAGGAAACGAGCAGGCGGCGCAGGACTGCGCACAGGAAGCGTTCCTCAAGCTATTGCAGCACGAGGATATGACAGACGAGCATATACTCCCCTGGCTGATACGCACGGCTGTCAACGCGGCAAAGGATATTACAAAATCCGCTGCAAACAATATGACTGTTCCGCTGGAAAACGCTGAATACAAGGTATCTGAAAACAGCGAACAGCAGATGTGCGAGCGGGCAGCTATGCGTGCAATACTTTCTTTGGACGAGCAATACCGATTACCGCTGTATCTGCATATTGCGGAAGAACGGACGATACGCGAGATATCAAAGATAATCGGCAGGAATTTCAACACGACTGCATCGCTGATAAGGCGGGGCAAAAAGCTTTTGCAAAAGGCATACAGGAAGGAGGAACTGTAGTGAGCAAGAAAGATGTTTTCAAGTATTACAAAAGCGGTATTGAGAGAATCTCGGCAAAATCCAACCCATTTGCCGACACAGCAGAGGAAAGCGGCGGCACCGAATCTGACGATGCCGTCCGCCCTGCTGCGCACATTAAATCAAATCTTTGGATGATAATTGCAGCTGCACTTGCACTGTGCATTGCGGTTGGAACTTTTGTGGTCGTAAGCAAAACAGCAAAGGTCGAACCGACGCATGAATCAGGTCGGGAAAAACAGTACAGCCAGACAACGACTACAATTTCACAGGTTACATCATCTGCACAAAGCAGGATTGACAGCAGTATATTTGAGGTTACATCATCGCAGCACGAGGAAACCTCAAGCAGAGTGACTGAAATCAAAGAAGATTTTTTGCAGCAGGCAATCGATGATTACTCGGATGCCGAGGATAACATTCAAGAGCTGTTTTCAAAAATAAAAGCTCTTTCAAGCGACTACGAAACTAACAAAGACAAAATAGACGACCTTGCAAGTACGCTTCAGATGTACTATCAGATGCAGCAGAATTCGGTGTCAAAACTGATTTTTTTCAAGCACCAGCTTCCTGATATAGTTGTACTTGATACACGTTTTGTTGAAGGCAGCAACCCCGAAACAATCAGAGCAACTATCCTTAATCTTGATGAAACTACCGCTGTGATAAGCGGTGTGGCAAAGCTGAACATCTCTGATAATGAATATGCCTACTGCGTAATGTCAGAGCAAAAGAGCATAGAGTATCAGACATGCAGATATACCGCATGGTATTCGTCCTTGGAAAATGAAAGCGGGATAAACATGAAAAACAAGATTTTGAATGGTAAAGAAAGCAAAAAAGTCGGTGCTGTCGTTCAGGTGACAAGGAACGGCAAAACAAGCGAGATAAAATGTGAAGTTAACTTCAAGTCCAAAAACGCTTTCGACGAGCAGGAAGAAAAGAACATACTGGGTATTATAAAAAAAGACCTGCAAAACAGCTTTGACAAAGTGGATGTGATATCATCAAACGTGTGAAACAAATTTAATATAAAGCACAACAAAGCCGATGCCAGCTGTCAAAAGCAGGCATCGGCTGTTTTTATGCGCTTATAACTTTTCCGTCGCTTATTTCGATAACGCGGTTGCATTGCAAGGCAATGTCGCTGTCGTGGGTGACGATGATGACTGTCTTGTTCTGCTCTTGATTCAGCTTTTTCAGCAGGTTCATTACTTCCTCGCCCGAGCGTTTGTCGAGGTTGCCTGTTGGCTCGTCGCAGAGGATAACATCGGGGTCGTTGATAAGTGCGCGGGCTATTGCTGCCCTTTGCTGCTGACCGCCCGAAAGCTCGGCTGGGTAGTGCTTTACCCTGTCGCCAATATCAAGC
>OMXI01000037.1 GCA_900314975.1 uncultured Eubacteriales bacterium
GCGGTATCGGCAAGACCCTTACGGGCACCACGGGACGAAATGAAGTATTCCAGAATGTTAAGACCTTCACGGTAGTTAGCTCTGATAGGCATTTCGATCGTAGAACCTGATGTATTTGCGATAAGTCCACGCATACCTGCGAGCTGTCTTATCTGGTTGATAGAACCACGGGCACCCGAATCAGCCATCATGTTTATCGGGTTGTACGGGTCAAGGTTTGCCTGCAGTGCGGCAGTTACCTCGTCTGTAGCTCTGTTCCAGATATCGATGAACTGCTTGGATTTTTCTTCTCTGGAGATATAACCTCTCTTATACTGCTTGTCTATCTCGTCTACCTGCGCGTCTGCTTTTGCGAGGATATCCTTCTTTGCAGGCGGGATCTCCGCGTCGCACACTGCGACTGTGATAGCGGCTCTTGTAGAGAACTTATAGCCCAGTGCCTTTATCTTGTCAAGCACCTCTGATGTTGCGGTGGTGCCGTGCTTATGGATACACTTATCGATAAGGTCTTTAAGCTGCTTTTTCTTTACGAGGAAGTCGATCTCAAGGTCGAACTGTCTGTCAGAGCTTGTTCTGTCGACATAGCCCAGATCCTGCGGGATGACCTCGTTGAAGATAAGTCTGCCGACGGTAGCGTCGATTATCTTTGATACCTGCTTATCGCCTATCTGCTTTGAAATTCTTACCTTTATCTTTGACTGCAGCGAAACTACCTTCTGGTCATAAGCCATAAGAGCCTCGTTTACGTCTCTGAATATCTTGCCCTCGCCCGGCTCGCCGTCCTTTGCGAGAGTGAGGTAGTAGGAACCAAGCAGCATATCCTGTGAAGGAACGGCAACAGGGCTTCCGTCTGACGGTTTGAGCAGGTTATTGGCTGCGAGCATAAGGAATCTTGCCTCTGCCTGTGCCTCTACGGAGATAGGCAGGTGCACAGCCATCTGGTCGCCGTCGAAGTCTGCGTTGAACGCGGTACATACCAGTGGGTGCAGCTTGATAGCTCTGCCCTCGACAAGTACAGGCTCAAACGCCTGGATACCGAGTCTGTGCAGTGTAGGCGCACGGTTGAGCATTACGGGGTGTCCTTTGATGACGTTTTCAAGTGCGTCCCAGACCTCGGGCTTTGCTCTTTCGACCATTTTTCTTGCGCTCTTGATATTGATAGTCGGGTTTGTATCGACAAGTCTCTTCATTACAAATGGCTTGAACAGCTCAAGAGCCATTTCCTTTGGCAGACCGCACTGATACATTTTAAGCTCAGGGCCTACGACGATAACCGAACGTCCCGAATAGTCGACACGCTTACCGAGCAGGTTCTGACGGAAACGTCCCTGCTTACCTTTAAGCATATCGGAAAGGGACTTGAACGCTCTGTTGTTCGGTCCTGTAACAGGTCTGCCGTGTCTGCCGTTGTCGATAAGTGCGTCAACAGCCTCCTGGAGCATTCTCTTTTCGTTTCTTACGATGATATCGGGAGCTTCGAGCTCGAGCATTCTTTTAAGTCTGTTATTTCTGTTGATAACACGTCTGTAAAGGTCGTTGAGGTCGCTCGTAGCGTATCTGCCGCCGTCGAGCATTACCATAGGTCTCAGATCGGGCGGGATAACGGGAACTACGTCGAGTATCATCCACTCGGGGCGGTTGCCCGAGAGTCTGAATGCCTCTACTATTTCAAGTCTTTTGAGCAGCTTTATTCTCTTCTGACCTGATGAAAGGTCCTTAAGCTCCTCTTTGAGCTCGTCGGCGAGCTTGTCAAGGTCTATCTCGCACAAAAGCTCCTTGATAGCCTCTGCGCCCATACCTGCCTTGAACTGATCCTCGTCGTACTTTTCAAGCATCTCCTTATAGTCCTTCTCGGTAAGGAGCTGACCCTTGATAAGCTCTGTATCGCCCGGGTCGATAACGATATACTTGGTGAAGTAAAGCACTTCCTCAAGTCTTTTCTGTGAAATTTCGAGCATCTGACCTATTCTTGAAGGTGTACCCTTGAAGTACCAGATGTGCGACACGGGGGCTGCAAGCTCGATGTGACCCATTCTTTCACGTCTTACCTTGGCTCTTGTTACCTCGACGCCGCAGCGCTCGCAGACCTTGCCCTTGAAGCGTATCTTCTTGTACTTTCCGCAGTGACATTCCCAGTCCTTTGTTGGTCCGAATATCTTTTCGCAGAAAAGTCCGTCCTTTTCAGGCTTTTGTGTACGGTAGTTTATTGTTTCGGGTCTTTCTACTACACCGTATGACCACTCACGTATCCTGTCGGGTGAAGCAAGACCTATCTTTATTGATTCAAATACATTAAAATCCAACAGCTGTACCCTCTTCCTGTTTAATTTGGTTCAATTGCGTTCAAAACACTGTGATGCACAAGTTATTCCTCGTCGCCGAAGTCGTCGTCGCCGAAATCGTCATCGTCGAAATCGTCGTCGCCCAGCTCTGAAAGTCCGTCCTCGTCCTCGGCTGCAAAGCCCTCGGCGAAGTCGTCATCGTCTGTGGAATAATCTATCTCGTCATCTATTTCAGGTGTTGGGATAAGGTCATCGTCGTCCTCGAATTTCTGTTTGAGGTCGATCTCCTCGTTATTGATATTGAGCACCTTAATGTCAAGGCAGAGCGACTGAAGCTCCTTGATAAGAACCTTGAACGCCTCAGGAACGCCCGGCTTCGGTACGTTCTGACCCTTTACGATAGCCTCGTAGGTCTTGACACGTCCGTTAAGGTCGTCGGACTTGACGGTGAGTATTTCCTGGAGGGTATAAGCTGCGCCGTAAGCCTCCAGAGCCCAAACTTCCATTTCACCGAAACGCTGTCCGCCGAACTGTGCCTTACCGCCGAGAGGCTGCTGTGTTACCAGTGAGTAAGGTCCTACGGAACGAGCGTGTATCTTATCGTCAACAAGGTGGTGCAGCTTGAGGTAGTACATATAGCCGACTGTTACCTTGTTATCGAACTTTTCGCCTGTTCTTCCGTCATAGACGGTGAACTTGCCGTCCTGTGCCATGCTCAAGGCATTGGTGTTTATAAGATCCTCCATTTTATGAACGGTGAACTCGTCGTCCTTATGCTCGAGGTAATTCTGCTGTGCCATTTCAAAGCACTCGCGGATATCAGCCTCGTGTGCGCCGTCAAATACAGGGGTCATTATCTTCCAGCCCAGCGCCTTTGCAGCCATACCAAGATGAACCTCAAGCACCTGACCGATATTCATACGCGAAGGTACGCCCAGAGGGTTAAGGCAGATATCAAGCGGAGTACCGTCCTCCAGGAACGGCATATCCTCCTGCGGAAGTATTCTTGAAACGACACCCTTGTTACCGTGTCTACCTGCCATCTTGTCGCCGACGGATATCTTTCTCTTCTGTGCGATGTAGCATCTTACGAGCTTGTTTACTCCGGGTGAAAGCTCGTCGCAGTTTTCTCTTGTGAACACCTTTACGTCGATGATGATACCAGCCTCGCCGTGAGGTACTTTAAGGGAGTTATCCCTTACCTCTCTTGCCTTTTCGCCGAAGATTGCGCGAAGCAGTCTTTCCTCTGCGGTAAGCTCTGTTTCTCCCTTCGGAGTTACCTTACCTACGAGGATATCGCCCGAATGAACCTCTGCACCGATGCAGATGATACCGTTCTCGTCAAGGTCTTTAAGAGCGTCCTCGCCGACGTTTGGAATATCTCTTGTTATCTCCTCGGGTCCGAGCTTGGTCTCTCTTGCCTCTGTTTCGAGGTCCTCGATATGAATGGATGTATACTTATCCTGTTTTACAAGATTCTCGTTAAGCAGTACAGCGTCCTCGTAGTTGTAGCCTTCCCATGTCATAAAGCCGATAAGTGCGTTCTTACCGAGAGAAAGCTCGCCGTTTGAGGTCGCAGGGCCGTCGCCTATTACCTGTCCCTTGGTTATCTTTTCGCCCTTGTCAACTATCGGGCGCTGGTTTGTGCAGGTACCTGCGTTTGATCTTTTGAACTTGGTCATCTCGTAGGTGTGCATAACGCCGTTTTCCTCGCGGACAACTATCTTGTCTGCGTCAACGCTCTCAACTACGCCGTCGGCGCTTGCAACGACTGCAACGCCCGAGTCAACGCAAGCCTTATACTCCATACCTGTGCCGACTATCGGGTTCTCGGTCTTGATAAGCGGAACAGCCTGACGCTGCATGTTAGAGCCCATCAGCGCACGGTTTGCGTCGTCGTTCTCAAGGAACGGGATACAAGCAGTCGCGACAGAAACGACCATTTTAGGAGAAACGTCCATAAAGTCGATCTTTTCTCTTTCGATCTCAAGGATCTGGTCTCTGTATCTGCCGTTTACCTTTGCTCTTGCAAACTTATGATCCTCTGTAAGAGGCTCGTTTGCCTGTGCTACCATATAGTTATCCTCGACATCGGCGGTCATATACACTACCTCGTCGGTAACTACACCTGTTGACTTATCGACTCTTCTGTAAGGTGCTTCGATAAAGCCGTACTCGTTGATCCTCGCAAATGATGCAAGGTAGGAGATAAGTCCGATGTTAGGACCTTCAGGTGTTTCGATAGGACACATTCTGCCGTAGTGGGTATAGTGAACGTCACGGACCTCAAATCCTGCTCTGTCTCTTGAAAGACCGCCCGGACCGAGTGCGGAAAGACGTCTTTTATGTGTCAGCTCTGCAAGAGGGTTGTTCTGATCCATGAACTGCGACAGCGGTGATGAACCGAAGAACTCTCTTATCGCTGCTGTGATGGGCTTGATGTTGATGAGAGATGCTGGTGTGATAGCCTCTGTGCCGTCCTGCGGCTGGGTGTTCATTCTCTCGTGAACGACTCTTTCCATTCTGGTAAAGCCGATCCTGAACTGGTTCTGAAGCAGCTCGCCCACACATCTGATTCTTCTGTTGCCCAGGTGGTCGATATCGTCTACCGTGCCCACGCCGTCACAAAGATTAAGGAAATACGAAACTGTTGCGATAATATCGTCAACTGTGATGTGCTTTGGAACAAGCTCGTCGGCGTTTGCCTTGACAGCCTCCATAAGCTCGTCATCGGACTCGCACTCGTCAAGTATCTGCTGAAGTACTGGGAAAGAGACCTTTTCGTTGATGCCCAGCTTTGTGCAGTCAAAGTTTACAAAGTCCTTGATATCGACCATATTGCTGCCGACTATCTTGACCTCGTGCTCTTCAAGTCTTGTTTCTGTTTCGCCTGTGGCAGATGTAACGAACTCCTTTACCTCTACCTTTATATATACCTCGCGAACGCCTGCGGCTTCGATCTTTGTAGCCTGGTCAAAGTCGATAAGCTCGCCTGCTTCTGCAAGCACCTCGCCTGTTAACGGGTCAACAGCAGGCTGTGACAGTCTGTGACCTGCAAGTCTGGACGCGATGCCCAGCTTTTTGTTGTACTTATAACGACCGAATCTTGAAAGGTCATATCTCTTTGCATCAAAGAACAGATTGTTGAGGTGGTTCTCTGCGGACTCTACCGTAGGAGGCTCGCCCGGACGAAGCTTTTTGTAGACCTCAAGCAGAGCTTCCTCTCTGTTTGCAGTCTGATCCTTCTGCATTATTGTCTGTGTGATACGCTCGTCCTTACCGTAGGTCTGCTCGATCTCCTCGTTTGTGCCTGTTTCGCCGATAGCACGAAGGAAGGTAGTGAGAGGTATCTTTCTGTTCTTATCTATTCTGACATAGACAACGTCGTTGGAGTCCATTTCGTACTCAAGCCACGCGCCGCGGTTAGGGATAACTGTGGTCTTGAAAAGATCCTTACCTGTCTTGTCCTTGTCAAATGCGTAGTAAACGCCCGGTGAACGCACCAGCTGTGATACGATAACTCTCTCCGCGCCGTTGATAACGAAGGTTCCGCTGTCGGTCATTTTCGGGAAATCTCCCATAAAGACCTCGGACTCCTTTATCTCGCCCGTTTCGGTATTGTTGAGTCTTGCCGTTACGCGCAGCGGTACTGCGTACGTAGCGTCCCTTGCCTTACACTCTGCAATAGAATATTTGGGCTCGTCATCAAAGCGGTATCCCACAAAATTCAGCTCCAGATTGCCGTTGTAATCGGTAATCGTAGATGCCTCGCTGAACACCTCTTTAAGACCCTCCTCAACAAACCATTGATAAGAGTTCTTCTGTACCTCGATAAGATTGGGCATATCCAAGACCTCGTTGATCTTGGCAAAGCTCTTTCTCGTATTCTTACCGAGCTTCACGTCCTTGACATTCACCATAGGCTTGATCACTCCTTAATTTATTTGCAGTTAAATGTCTGCGGATTAGTCCGATTTTATGAATTTTGTATGAACTTATCTTTAAAATTCAATGATATCGGTTCTGCTTGGGAGCTTGGGCACTTATTCTTCACTGAAAAAGCAAAAGAAAAGGTACAAAACTCCATTATGATACAGTATACAATTATATTACACTGCAATCAAGATGTCAAGAGTTTTGCACCCGCAAAATATTCAGTTAGGGCAAAATCAGCGTTTTGCACATTTTTGGAGAAAAATCAGCTCAAAAATTCTATTATTACCATTCATTCGATTTTTGGTAACTTTTTTATGAACTCAATATGAAATATGGGAAATGCTGTAATATTATTGTCTCTTATCTCTTACTTCTTACCTCTTACATCTAACCCGTACAGCACCTCGCGCAAAGGTTTTCCGCCGATTTCGTCATTGCGGTACTCGCCCGTGCAGATAAAGCCTGCGCGCTCGTAAAAGCGCCTTGCTGTGCGGTTTTCTTCAAGCACCCAGAGTATGATGCGCTCAAAGCCGCGGCTTTCAAGCTCGCGCACGCACCTTTCAAAGAGCGCTCTGCCGATACCCTTGCCGACAAACTCGGGCAGGAGATAAATCGAAATTATCTCGCCGCAGTCCTTGTGACTTTCCCAGCGTGAAGCGCTTATGCTCGCCGTACCGATAAGTTTTCCGTCAAGCACGCAGACAAAATGCTCTCTGCCCTGCGTATCAAGGCTGTACACCCATTTCCCCTGCGGTATCGAGTCAAGGAACTCCTGCGGTATGATGCCCTTGTAGGCATATTTCCAGCTTTGCTCGTAAATGCGGCTTATCTCAAGCGGGTCGTCATTCGCAGCCAGTAAACGAATCTGCATAACCAACATCTTACCTCTTACTTCTTACCTCTTACCTCTGAATCAGCTTTTCCAGTACTTTCGGTCAAGAGTGCGGTACTGCACTGCCTGCGCGATATGCGGCTTGTCGATAACGTCCGAGCCGTCCATATCCGCGACTGTGCGCGCGACCTTCAGAATCTTTTCGTACGCTCTGGCAGAAAGACCGAGCTTGTCGAACATATCACCGAGCATCTTCTCCGCCGTGTCGGTCATCGGGCAGACATCGTGCAGTATTTCGGGAGTTATCCTTGCGTTGCAGGTTATCCCCGTACCCTCAAAGCGCTTGTTCTGTATATCTCTTGCCGCCTGAACGCGCTGTCTGATGCTCGCTGACGACTCCTCTTTTTCGCCCGATGACAAGTCTGCAAACTCGACAGGTGCGACCTCAAGGTGAATGTCGAAGCGGTCAAGCATCGGTCCCGAAATCTTATTGAGGTAGTGGTCTACCTGATTTTTCGAGCAGATGCACTTTCGCGTGGGGTGACCGTAATATCCGCACGGGCAGGGGTTCATTGCGCCTATCAGCATAAACGAGCAGGGGTAGGTGATAGTCCCCGAAACGCGCGAAATGGTGACTTTCATATCCTCAAGCGGCTGGCGCAGCACCTCAAGTGACGGGCGCGGGAACTCGGCAAGCTCGTCAAGAAAAAGCAGACCGTTGTGTGCAAGGGAAATTTCGCCCGGTCTTGGCGTTGTACCGCCGCCTGCAAGCCCTGCCGCCGAGACGGTATGGTGCGGCGAACGGAACGGACGTGTGGTGATAAGCGGGTGCTCGCTGTCAAGCAGACCTGCGACCGAGTGAACGCCCGTTGTTTCTATCGCTTCCTCAAAGGTCATTTCGGGCAGGATAGACGGCATTCTCTTTGCCAGCATTGATTTGCCCGAACCCGGCGCGCCTATCATAAGCACGTTGTGACCGCCTGCGGCTGCGACCTCAAGCGCCTTTTTCGCTGCCGACTGCCCCTTTACGTCGGCAAAATCCAGAGAGCTTATGTAATCGGCTTTTGAGGGAGTGAACACGGGTGCGGGCTGTATTTCCGCCTTGCCGCAAAGGTGCTGCACAAGCTGCCCCAGCGACTGCACGCCGTAGACGTTTATGCCGCGCACCGCCGACGCTTCAAGCACGTTTTCGGCAGGGACGTATATCTCCTGCATATCCTTTTGCGCAAGTATCGTCATTGGCAGCACGCCGTTTATCCTGCGTATCTCGCCGCTTAATGAAACCTCGCCGACAAAGGCGGATTTCTCTATGCGCGCAGGGTCTATCGTTCCCGATGCGCAAAGCAGGGCGACGGCTATCGCAAGGTCATGCACCGAGCCTGTTTTTTTCACATCAGCGGGTGCAAGATTGACAAGCACCTTGCTGCGCGGAAAGTCAAGCCGCTGCGTGCGAAAGGCAGAACGTATCCTCTCGCGGCTCTCGCGCACGGCGATATCCGCAAGCCCGACTATGTCAAATGTCGGCAGCCCTGCGCTTGCCTCTATCTCAACGTATACGGGGAACGCATTGAGCCCCGTCAGTCCGACACTGTTGACTTTTGCAAACATCGTTTCTCACCCTCGATCAGATATTTCGCTCACTGCTGCCCCTGCATCACAGACTCAAAAAAGTCAAGGACATCTGCAAAGACCTCCTGCTTATTGGTCTCGTTGGTAAGCTCGTGGCGCGCGCCGTTATATATTTTCATCTCGATATTGCACCCCTGCATATTGAGCTTATTGAACACTTTCAGCACGCCCTTGCCGTACTCGCCGACGGGGTCGTCACTGCCTGCGATAAGGTAGGTCGGCAGTTCCTTGGGGTAGGCGCTGTACCACTTGTCGTTTGATACATACCACAGCAGCTTTGCAAGATTCTCAAAGCCGTTGAGGGTAAACATAAACCCACAGCGTTTATCGTTGCAGTATTTTGCGACTACCGACGAATCTCTTGAAAGCCAGTCAAAGTCCGAATTTCTCTGCTTTATCTTATTGTTGTAGCTGCCGAATGCAAGCTTGTCAAACAGCTTTCCTTTCGCCCTGTCGCCCTTAATGCGCTTTGCGATTTCAAGCATGGTCAGCGTAGCCTCGGTGCCGCCCTGTCCGCCGCTTGTACCGCTGAAAACTGCACCGTCTATCATTCTGCCGCACTTTATCACGAATGCTCTTGCAAGAAAGCTGCCCATACTGTGCCCAAAGACAAAATACGGCACCTCGGGGTAGTTTTTCTTCATGATTTTTGCGAGCCTGCACATATCCTTGATAACGTTCTGCCAGCCGTCCTTTTCGGAAAAATAACCGTAGTCGCTGTCTGAATTAACGCTGCTGCCGTGACCGAGGTGGTCCTCGCCGCAGACTGCAAAGCCGTGGTCTGCAAGAAAGTCTGCAAAGGCGTTATAGCGCTCGAAATACTCCGCCATACCGTGAACTATCTGCACCACGCCGCGCACCTCTCCCTTTGGGAAAACGACGTAGTAGGCGATATCGTGTGCCTTGTCTGCCGAGCGGAAACTGCTTCTGAAATGTGTACCCATATTTGCACCTCCAAGTTTTTCATTTATATACATTGTTGCAGTTACGATGTCCGAAGGGGTTTGGGAAGCGACCGGAAAGCCCCCAAATAGAAGCAAGAGAATTAGAAGCAACAAGCAAGAAAAGGTATCGCTGCAAGCAGCGATGATAATTGCAAAGAGTATCCAAATGACATTCTCTTGACGACAAGCCCGCTTAAAACAAGTATACCACGGCTTGCCTTTTTTATCAAGGCTTTTGCGCACAAATTCAAAGGTTTTACCAATCAACAAAAAGTTGGTATGTATATTTGTAAAATAATTTATAAGCCCTTGAAAAAATCTTAAAATATGTTATAATGGTTGTGTATGGTTATACCTTTAATTTTTTAGAAAACAGAGGTGTTTGACAATGACTGAAATGGAACTTTACAAGCTGTGGTGCGATAATGCTACCGAGGACGAGGACCTTGTCAAAGAGCTTAAAGAGATAGCAGGCGACGAGGAAGCTATCAAGGACAGATTCTACCGTGACCTTGAGTTCGGCACGGGCGGTCTGCGCGGTGTTATCGGCGCGGGCGCATACAGACTCAACATCTACACCATAAGACGTGCAACGCAGGGTCTTGCTGACTATGTGAACGACGCGTTCAAGGATGCTGCTGTGGCTATTTCGTTTGATTCGAGAATAAAGTCGGACGTTTTTGCTAAAGAGGCTGCGGCGGTGCTTGCGGCTAACGGCATTAAGGTCTACATCTACACCGAGCTTATGCCTACACCGTGTCTTTCGTGGGCGGTAAGGGCTTGCAAGGCGCAGGCGGGCATTATGATAACCGCTTCGCACAACCCCGCAAAGTACAACGGATACAAGGTCTACGGCGAGGACGGCTGCCAGATGACTATTGACGCGGCAAATGCCGTTACTGCAAAGATAGAGGCTGTGGATATGTTCGGCGGCGCAAAGGTGATGAGCTTTGACGAGGGCGTAAAAAACGGAATGATAAGCTATATCGGTCAGGATATCATCGAGGAATACTACGAAAAGGTTCTTGAACAGGGCATACACACCGACCTTGTTGCGCAAAGCGGCTTGAAGGTGGTTTACACACCGCTGAACGGCACGGGCAACAAGCCTGTGAGAGAGATACTGAAGCGCATCGGCGTTAAGGAGGTCACGGTCGTTCCCGAGCAGGAGATGCCCGACGGCAACTTCCCTACCTGCCCGTTCCCCAACCCCGAGATAAAAGAGGCTCTTGCAAAGGGACTGGAGCTGTGTGCAAGCGTAAAGCCCGATCTTCTGCTTGCTACTGACCCCGACTGCGACAGAGTCGGCATAGCTGTACCCGATGAAAACGGCGATTTCGTACTGTTTTCGGGAAATGAAGTCGGCGCAATGCTGCTCAAATACGTTTGCCAGGAAAGAACGGCGCTCGGCACAATGCCGAAAGACCCTGTTGCTGTCAAGACTATCGTTTCGACAGACATATGCAAGAAAATCGCTGCGGAGTACGGCGTTGAGCTGCGCGAGGTTCTCACGGGCTTTAAGTTTATCGGCGAGCAGATAGGCTTCCTTGAGAAAAATGGTGAGGAAAAGCGCTACATTTTCGGATTTGAGGAGTCCTACGGCTACCTCGCAGGCTCGTATGTAAGAGACAAGGACGCTGTGGTTGCGTCAATGCTTATCTGCGAAATGGCTGCATTCTACCGCACAAAAGGCATATCGCTTCTGAAGGCAAGAGAAGACCTGTACGCGCAGTACGGCAACTACCTGCACTCGCAGAAATCATTCCAGTGCGAAGGCGCAAGCGGAATGGAGAGAATGAAGGAGATAATGACAGGTCTGCGCACCAACGTTCCGACAGAGATAGGCGGTCTTAAAGTGCTTGTTTTCGGCGACTATATGGCATCGCAGGAGACAGAGCTTGCTACGGGCAAAACCAGCGAAATAAAGCTGCCAAAGTCAGACGTGCTTGCGTTCAGGCTGGAGCAGGGCGCATCGGTAATTCTTCGTCCATCTGGTACAGAGCCGAAGATAAAGGCTTACTACACCACTATCGGCGAAAAGCGTGAGGACGCTGAAAAGCTGGAAGAAAAGATAGCAGAGGATTTCAAGGCGAAGTTGGGCTTTTAGAGGTAAGAGATAAGAAATAAGAGGTAAGAGATGTGGGTCTCTTACCTCTTTTGTTTATCACGCAGGGAAATAGAATCTGCCCGACATCTGATAGTCGGACATTACTGCGGCAAGCAGGTAGCACTCCTTCATCGTTGCGGTGCCGCCCTTGACAAAGCTGATACACTCGCCGCTTTTATATAGCTGCTCGGCTTTTGCTTTGAACAGCTTTTCAAGCAGCAGCATACCGTCAAGCTCGCCGTCGTAGCTGTCGATGTTTCCCGTGTATACCCTGCCCAAGCCGCTTTTTTTGCACTTGCCGTGGAACTCCACGCAAAGCCCTGCGCCGCCGTCATACACCCTTGTACCCTCGTAAGTCCCCTGCGGTGCATAGCCGTTTGAATAGACCTGCTCAAAGAAATAGGTCAGGTCGATCTCGTCTTTATAGACAGTCTTTGGCGATGACGCGCTTGTTGCAGCCGCAGTCGTTGTGGTGGATTGCGTTGTCTGCGCAGGCGGAGTGCTTTCGCTCTCGGTACAGGCGCAGAGGCAGGCAGACGACAGGGCTGCGGACAGGATGATCGCTGTCAGCTTGTTTTTCATTTCTCGCTCTCCCCTTTCGGAATGATTGTTGGTATTATTTTAGCAGACAAAAGATGCTATGTCAAGCAAGACCTCCCACGGCTCTATAATGAACCGAGGGAGGTCTTCTTTCTCTCGTCAATATCGCATTAAACCGCTTCAAATCTGATAGAGTGCTTATTGGCATAATCCTGCGCGGGCGAGCCTGCCTTGCCCTTTAACGTCAGGCGCGAGGAATCGTCGGGGAAAATGCAGTAGCCAAAGTCCTTGACGGTGGACGGCAGCGTCAGCTCGGTGAGCGACTCGCAGTACTCAAAGACTGTGTTGCCGATACGCTCAAGCCCTTCGCAAAGGGTCACGTCTTTGAGGCTTCTGCAGCGGCAGAACAAATCAAACGGCAGCTCCTTTACACCCTTGCCCACGACTGCTTTTTCAAGCCCGAAACATCTCCAGAAAACACATTCGCCGAGCTTTGTCACGCTGTCGGGAACGGTTATCTCTTTTAGGCTTTCGCAGCCGTAGAACGCCGACTCGCCTATCGCGGTGACGCTTTCGGGTATGCTCATCTGCGTTATGCAGATACAGCCGCTGAACGCGCCCGAACCGATAGAGGTTATTTTATCCGAAAGGGTGATGCTTGTTATCTGCTTTCTCATCGGATACCACGGTGCTCCGCCGCCCGCAAGCGCAGGCATATCACCGCTGCCTGTGAGGATAAGCGCGCCGTGTACGGTAAGCTCCCACTTTATGCTGTCGGTGAGGTCGCCCGATGAAGCCTGTGCAGGCTCGGGCTGCGGCGGCTGTGATTGGATAGAGGCTGCAAAATTCGGTGATGTTGTAACAGTAGTCTGCGCAGCAGTGGTGGTTGTTGTTGTCTGCGAGGTGTCGGCGGTGGTAGCTGTAGCTTTCGAGCTTTCGGCTTTGCTGCTTTGCGTATCGCCGCAGGCGGTAAGGGCGCAGAGGGCTATCGCTGCGCAAAGAATGGCGGGTATATATCTATTTTTCAATGAAGTTTCCTCCTGTAAATGTTTTAACTTATTATACACCGCAAATATAGAGAAAGTATTATTAAAAAATGACGTAAAAATAAAGTAGTCCGCAAGGCGCAAAAACGGTCGGAAAACGCTGTTCCCGACCGATTTTGCTTATTCTTTTCTCCCGTCAGATATCGCGTATGGACTATTTGCGGCAACACACAGCTTTTTTTCTGTTCACACACAAAGACGGAAAAAGGTGCGGCTGCGTCACAGGATACAAAAAGGCTCACTGCGTTTGCAGTGAGCCGATCTGCATTTTGAGAAGGGGATGAAAAAATGATGAAAACTTGTTTTACTTTATTTCAAGGCGCTTGGTCTCGAGCTGGTGTGCCTCTTTCTTTGGCAGGTCAAGGTAGAGTATGCCGTTTTTGTACTCTGCCGCGATGCCCTGCGCATCTATGCCCGAGATATCGAAGCTTCTCTGGTAAGAGCCGTAGGAACGCTCTCTGTAAATGTATTTGTCTTTGTTCTCTTCTTTCTTTTCCTCTTTGTGCTGTGCGGTGAGGCAAAGGGTATCGCCTGTGATGTCAAGGGTGATATCCTCCTTGTCAAAGCCCGGAAGCTCTGCCTCCATCACATACTTATCGCCCTCGTCACGAAGGTCGGTCTTGAAACGCGGTGTGGTGTATCTGCCGAAGAAATCCTTGTCAAAATCGTTAAAGGCGTTGAACAGGTCGAATGTGTTTCTTTCAAATGGTGTAATTGCATACATAATGATTCCTCCTTAAATGTGTATATGATTATCTTTCCTTACTTTACCGTTTTTATTCACAGGTTTCATATTGTTCCATTGGTATCATTTCCTTTCGTTCATTGTCTATATGATATTGCCCGATTGTGTTCGTTTTGTGATAGAACGGTGATGCAAAGCTGAAATTTAGCACTCGTACTGTGAGAGTGCTAACACTCGCCAACTTTGAGTGCTAACGCATATCGTTGACAATACACTACAAATGTGGTATACTATCTGTAATATCTTATGAAATGGAGTGGATTCTAAAATGAGTGAAAGCTGCACGCACGACTGCTCGACCTGTTCGAGCAACTGCGGTGAAAGACAGCAGCCGCAGGATATGCACGTTGACCCGCATAACTTATCGCAGATAAAGAGAGTTATCGGTGTTGTAAGCGGCAAGGGCGGCGTAGGAAAATCGCTCGTAACAGCTATGAGCGCGGTGCTGGCTAACAAAAAGGGGTACAAGACTGCTATTCTTGACGCGGACATTACAGGTCCGTCGATACCAAAGATGTTCGGCATACACAAAAGAGCCGAGCAGAACGAGGACGGACTTCTCCCTGTGACGACAAAGACGGGCATTGAGGTAATGAGCCTTAATCTTCTTACCGAAAACGAGACTGACCCTGTTATCTGGCGCGGTCCAGTTATCGCGGGCGTTGTTACGCAGTTCTGGACGGACGTTATCTGGGGCGATGTGGACTTTATGTTCGTTGATATGCCTCCGGGAACGGGTGACGTTCCGCTGACGGTTTTCCAGTCGATACGCATTGACGGAATTATCGTTGTCACCTCGCCGCAGGACCTTGTTTCGATGATAGTCGAAAAGGCTGTGAACATGGCGAAGATGATGAACATACCTATCCTTGGCATCGTTGAGAACTACAGCTATGTTGAGTGCCCTGACTGCGGAAAGAAGATAAACATCTTCGGCGAGAGCAAAATTGATGAGATCGCCGCTGAAAAGGGCTTGAAGGTGCTTGGCAGGATACCGATGAAGCAGGCTGTTGCGCAAAAATGCGACAACGGACTTATCGAGGACTGCAAGGGCAAGCATATTGCAGGCATAGGCGAGCTGCTTGACGAAATGGCAAAGCAGAGGTAAGAGATAAGAGGTAAGAAGTAAGAACAGGGAACTCAAATCATTTGAGCTCCCTGTCTTTTTTATTTCGGTTTACTGCGGAAGAAAAGTGCGAACAGGAACGCAAAGAGCATTGCCGCCGAGATACCGCCTGCTGCGGCGGTAAGCCCGCCTGTTATCACGCCCGAAAAGCCTGTTTCGCCTATCTGCGTTTTAACGCCGTCTGCGAGCAGGTAGCCAAAGCCCGTCAATGGAACGGTCGCGCCTGCGCCTGCGGTATCTATTATCGGCTTATACCAGCCGAGTCCGCCGAGTATACAGCCTGCGACAACGTATGAAACGAGTATGCGTGCGGGGGTGAGCTTTGTAAAATCGATAAGCAGCTGCCCTATCGCGCAAAGCAGTCCGCCGACGAGAAATGCGTAGAGATATACCATAGTGTTCTCCTTTCAGACGGTAGTTTCGTTTGACAGCCAGACGAGGTGCGAGATAGACGGTATGCTTTCGCCCTGCTGGTTGACGGTGGGTGACATAAGTGCGCCAGTGGCGGCAAAGAGGATATTTTTTATCTCGCCGCTTTGAAGGCGGGGGATAAAGTGTCCGCAAAGCACCGAGCCTGCGCAGCCGCAGCCGCTTGCGCCCGCGTGGACGTCCTGCGTATCAAAGCTGTACATCATCATTCCGCAGTCGCTGTGGTTATGCGAGATATCAAGACCGCCCTGCTGCATAAGCTCGCAAAGCAGTCTGCTGCCGACTTTTCCGAGGTCGCCCGTAACGATCCGGTCAAAATCCGACGGTTTCATTCCCGTGTCATCAAAAAACTCTTTTATCGTGGAATACGCTGCGGGTGCCATAGCCGCGCCCATATTGTTTGCATCGCTCACACCCATATCGACTATCTTGCCGATGGTGCAGGCGCGAGCATATGGCGGCTGTGCGTGCTGGGCAACGATAAGCGCGCCGCCTGCGGTGACTGTCCACTGCGACGTGGGCGGTCTTTGTCCGCCGTAGCCCAGGGGAAATCGGTACTGCCTTTCAGCCGTGCAAAAGTGCGAGCTGGTGACTGCCATTGCGTTTTGCGTAACTCCCCTGTCGACAAACAGCGAGGCGAGCAGCAGCCCTTCCGACATCGTTGAGCAGGCGCCGTATATGCCCAGAAACGGCATCTCAAAGCAGCGCACTCCGTAGGTTGTGCCGACACACTGATTGAGCAGGTCGCCGCCGAAAAGCACATCTATATCACCTGCCTGCAAACCTGCTTTTTCAAGGCAGTGCAGCACCGCCTGCTTTTGCAGACGGCTTTCACCGCGCTCGTAGGTCTGCGTGGAAAGATAGGGGTCGTCGTTTATCTTGTCAAATATACTGCCAAGAGGTCCCTCGCCCTCTTTTTTGCCGCCTATCGCTGCTGATGCGATGACCGACGGCTGTGTGCTTAAATGCTTTGTCGCTTTGCCTGCCATTTCTAACACTCCTTTGGTTTTTGTATTATACTTTGCGTAAAATGTGAAAATATACGTTGAAAATATTCCGTCAAAGTGGTATAATAGGCGCAGGAGGTGAGATGTGTGGAAAAGGTCAACTATCAGAAAAAGCTCGACGAGGTCATTGAGAGTGTCAAAGGTTTGCAGACAAAGCCGACGCTTTTGCTGCACGCTTGCTGTGCGCCCTGCTCGTCGTATGTGCTTGAATATCTGACGCAGTATTTTCACATTGTGCTGTTTTACTACAACCCGAACATCTCGCCGAAAGAGGAATTTGAAAAGCGCACGCGCGAGCTTGAACGCCTGTTGAGCGAGATGCCTATGCAGGACAGTCCCGAAATAATCGTAGGAGAATATGACCAGCGCGAGTTTTTTGATATAGCAAAGGGCTTTGAGGACTTGCCCGAGGGCAGCGAGAGATGCTTTCGCTGTTACCGCCTGCGGCTTGAAAAAACTGCGCAGCTTGCAAAGCAGATAGGTGCGGACTGGTTTACGACGACGCTGTCTATCTCGCCGTACAAAAATGCCCAAAAGCTGAACGAGATAGCTTTTGAGCTTGGTGAGGTCTATGATATAAAGGCGCTGCCTGTGGATTTCAAGAAAAAAGGCGGCTACAAGCGCTCTATCGAGCTGTCCGCGCAGTATTCGCTTTACAGGCAGGATTACTGCGGATGCGTGTACTCAAAGGCGCAGCGCGACAGAAAGAACAGAGAAAAAAATACTCCTGCAAGCAAATGAAACTTGCAGGAGTTTTGTGTTGCACGATAAATCAGATTTTGTCGCGGTGTGTAAACCGCGTAATTGGGGAGGACCCTTTTGAAGAAAGCCGAGAATGGCTCTGCCATTCTCTCGAGAGTAACCGTGGTAACGGTTACTCTGTCTCATCCCCAA
>OMXI01000066.1 GCA_900314975.1 uncultured Eubacteriales bacterium
GTTTTCGTCAAGGGCAGCGACTATCTGACCAAGCTCCGCTTTCTTTGTCATCTTGACAAGCACAAGGTCGCCGTCGTCGATGCCTGCATCTATCATAGAATCGCCGCTGGCTTTGAGGATATAGTGCTTGCCCGAGCGCACCCACGATTTCGGTATCGACAGATACTTCCCTCTCGTCTGCTCCTCGCTTGTGGGCATACCGCAAGGGATAGAACCGACCACAGGAACACGCACTGTATCATCTGTTGTGAGCTGTGCTATCCTCTGTGTGATGATAGTTTTGCCGTCATATTTGAGTACACCCTGACTGTCAAGCTCCTGGAGATAACGCATAGCAGTCTGTCTTGAAAAGCCGAGCTCTGCCTCGATATCACGCAAAGACGGCGTGTACTTGTATTTCAGGTAGTGCTTGTCGATGTACTCTATCATATCCTTTATTGCCTGCTGCTTATTCATATCAATTCCTCCGCATATCATTCCATATGACTTCTGTCACAAGTATAATATATCACATTCAAGCTGATGTGTCAACAGTCACAATGACCTTTGTCACAATTTTCAGCACTTTAACAACAAAACCGAACATTGAAAACAGACACCGTGTCCATGATCTGTCACATTATCGGATTCTAAACGCTGTGAGACATTCGTCATTTTGACGGGGACTTTCTATCTGACATTTTGTTCGTAAGAGGCTCACATTTGCACTACGTTGCCCTGTGTGGCGTTTTCATGCAGCGACTCGGGTAACCTGTCGGCACAAACAATGAGGGTCTGTTTTACCTTTATTTCGTAACAGCAAGCAAAAAAACAGACCGCCTATTCAGACGGTCTGCAAGATCAGTTCAGGTATTTCTATTCATCTTTTTTCTTTTTTGCAGCTATTACAGCCGCTGCCGCCAAAGCTATAGTTCCCGTTAACGTTACAGTCACTCCGGTTGTAGATGCAGTTAAACCTGTTGCCGGAGTTGATTCCGAGTTGTCACTTGTTCCTTTATTGGAATCATCAGACTTGGAGCTGTCAGGTTTGCTCGAATCATCGGGGAGCTTCTCTGTCTCAACCGTTAGCTCATATTCACCGTCCTCATAAACCGCAGGCAGGATATACTTGCCGTCTACGATCTTGTCGGTGATATCCTCACCGTTGAGGATCACTTTGGTGATCTTCTCGCCGTCTTTAGCTTTGATCTCAATGACCGGCTTGGAAAGACGCTCCACCACAAACTCGCTGCCCTCCTTGCCGTTGACTGTCACAACTGCGCTGCCCTTCACTTTAAGAGTGATTTTGTGGCTGTTAGGGACTACCGTTTCGACTGTCGCTTCACCGGGGGCGGTGTTAGGCTCGTTCTCCGCATAGGCGGTTATAGCGCTTAATGGCAGCATGAATAGACACAACAGAAATACTGCTAATTTCTTCATGCGATCAACTCCTTATGCTTTGGGTGCTGCGTCAGTGTATTGCACATTGAATGTCACGGTGTCGCTGTACTCGCCTGCATATGCTGCGTTCCAGTCGTCCTGAGTTATTTTGATAGTCAGAGGGCAATCATCGCCCTCGAACTCGAGCTGTGCATCAAAATTCTTTAAGCTGCCTGTTGTACCAACATCATCGGTCGATACGATGTCGTAGCGGATAGTTCTGCTCTCGTCAGCCTTATTTTTGAGCTTGTAGTCGGAGTCAAGGTGGACTCTTACCACCTTGCCGGGGTCAAGACGGGCTTTTGTGAGCTCTATCGTGCCAAAATCGGTATCAAGAGCGTTGAACGCCACCTTTGTGTCGGCAGGGATAGTCACGATATATGTCGGTTCTATCGTGGTTGTGATGACCGCCTGTCCCTGCTTTGGCTCCGGGGTGGTCTGATCTATTTTGGTAGGCTCGGGTGCAGCAAAAGCTGATATTGACATTGCTGATATTGCAAGTGCCATTGCGGAAAAGCCTGCGATAAATCTACTTTTTTTCATGGAAATTCCCTCCTTGTGTTTCTTATCATCAGCCATCCGCAGGTGCGGTCACAATGTCTCCCACCTTAATGGTGAATACCACGGGATCGGTGAATGTGCCTGCATACTTGGGAGTTTCGTCTGTTGTGAATGTTACGGGCGTATTCTGCACCGTGGTGGAAGTCGCAAACTTCGCAACAATGCCGCCTGCCTCCTTGTCGGTGAGCTTGCCGAAGGCACCCTCTGCCGTGTAGGGCAGCTTGTATGTTGCCGAAGCCGAGGTCTGCATATTGAACTTGCTTGCGCTGGTCAGAGTAACAACGATCTCCTTGCCCTCATCAAGCTTCACGTTCTCTGCCGTGAGTGTACCGCTGTTTGTGTAGATGCCGCTGCCGTTATCTGCAAGGGTTACGGTTGCAGGAATGGTAACGGTATAGGTGGGGTCAACGCTGAACTCGACCAAAGTGGGTGCTGTGCCGGGCTTAGGGTTGGGCATATTGTCAGGGTCGGGACTGACCGGTGTATCGGCAAATGCCGACATCGGAGCGATAGCCGCTGCTAATGCTAATGCGGATAAACCGCTGATAAATCTTCTTGTTTTTTTCATTGTGATTCCTCCTTGTATGTTTGATTGCCGAACTAAAGCCCGGCAGGAATGTTTTTATTGTACCTCGTATGTCTTTGTGTTATCTACGAGATCAGTGACCGGAATCATGGAGCCTTTATAATAGATAAACCCATCACTGCCGAAAGCTGCTCTGCCGCTGTATACTTTAATCAAACCATACCTGTCGACCAAAGCCTGCCATGTTTCTCCGGCGTAGTATTCGCAGGTGAGCCTATCACCGGTGTACGGTCCAACGAGTTGGTTTATCTGCAGCACCTGCGGTACGGTGATCGAAACAGCTTCACTCGCCAGCTTGTCGGCTGTCTCCTTGACACGGATCTGTACTGTTCCTGCGACGAGAGAAGCAATAGAGCCGTCAGAGGTCACATCAGTCCATGTCGTGCCGTTGTCGGCGGAGTATTCCATTGCAGTCGTTATATTTGCATTTGAGAGCGTGCTCTTGCCGTTTGAGGGGCTGAACTTGCAATCTGCCTGTGCAATGTCGGGCTTTTCTGCGGCAGCTTTTGCACTCTCTACCGATATACCAAACGTCAGCGTTTCGGTGTGTTTGCCTGCGTAGGTAGCGCCCTCAGCCTTTGAGAATGTGAGCGACTGTTCGCCGTTCTCTGTGAACTCGGCAACGGTATCACCGACTGCAACAGCAGTTTCACCCTTGCTGATAGTGTATGTAGCTGTCGAATCACCTTTTTCGGTCTGTGCGTGGAAGGTTGCTCCGCTTTCGGTGTGGTCTGCTGAATTGAGTGTGACCTTGATCTTCTGTCCGCTTTCAAGGATAACATTGCTTGCTTCGATATTTGCAGAAACAGAGTTTTCTGAATCAAGCGTAACACCTGCCGGAATGGTCACGGTGTACTTAGCTTTCACATCGTAGGTCGCGATCATATCGCCGGAATGATTTGAGCTGTCCTGCTTGACTTGCGTGTCGGCAAATACGTTCATCGGAGCGATAGCCGATACCATAGCAAATGCCATTACAGCCGACAAAAGTCTTTTCGTGTGTTTCATGTGTTTTCCTCCATTCATTCATAAGTTATTTCAAATCTTATCACTAATCAATTGTCAAACAAAGCTGTCAGTAATTCATTTATCTGCCCCACCGAGCTGCACACCGCAGCTTAGCAAAGCATTTGAATTCTTGTTAATTTGCGTAACCATACACCTCAATCTTTTTTAACCCTTTACTCTGACTCTTGCCACCATCAATGGGTGTGCCATTTATTCTTGGTGTCTTATCTAATTCCGTAGTCTCCACTACAAAAGGAGCTTCACTATCCGTAGCAGTGCGGTTGGCATCGTCATAGAATACGCATTTGGTAATGGTGTATCCCTCTGCAGGGGTAACAGTTGCTGTCCAGCCGTATCCCCACCAGCCCCAGGCAGGAGAAGCCTGGTACGATAAAGTGCCGCTGAACGTAAGGGTTGCAATGCCTTCAGTGCTATAGGTTACATTAGCAGATGTCGCTGTGCGAGCATTGGAGCCTGCTCCCGTAATTGTGGTCAGCAGTGTTTCAACTTTAACTTCCTCCACCGAGATACCAAACGTCAGCGTTTCGGTGTGTTTGCCTGCATAGGTTGGGGTGCTGTCTGCTTTCTTTGCGAAGGACAGCGTTTGTGTGCTGTTCCCGGTAAAGGTCAGTGCAGTACCGCCGTCAGCAACATCAGCAGAGCCGTTGTTTATCGTGTACGAAACGGTGGAGTCTTTTGCTTCGTTCTTTGCATTGAACGTTGTCTGTCCGCTTTCGGTGTTCTCGCCGTCAACAGTAATGTTTATCTTCGCACCGTCAGGGAGAGTAACATTTTCCGCCTTGAATTCAGCCTTTCCGCCGTCAATGTTGACCGATTCGGGGATAGTTATGGTGTAGGTGGGGTCGACCACGATAGTGAAATCAACACTTGCTGTTGCCGTACCGGCTGTCACCTTAGCCGTGTAATGCCCTCCTGCCGACGGCGCGCCGTCCAGCTTTTCCTCGCCCTTGTAATACTCGATAGTGTATGTGCCGGGGAAGGCTGTTGTATTGTAGCCTGTGCTGAGGGTAGCTTTCTTGGGACTGCCGTCCGCTTTAAGATCGGTCGGTGCGCTGATGGTCATTGTAAGACCTTCGGTGATGTCGCAGTCGCTGTTGCACTTTGCGGTAATGGTATTGCCATCTGCACTATAAGTGAAAGCGTGGGCGTGTACAACATTGACCTTGATTCTCTTCTCGCTGATATAATTACCATTGACCTCGACCCTGTACCAAACCGAGTGCTCTCCAGCTGCCGCTTTAGGTATTTCTTCGGAGTAAGTCATTCCGTCAAGGCTGTACTTCATCGTTCCCTTGTCTGTCGAACCCACATTGATAAGTTCAACATCATCACCACTGCTGGTAAGATTTGTTTTAGAAGTGGGTGCCGTTATGCTGACCGTATTCTGTGTAAGTCCGCCTGTATAGGTGTACTGATTTTGAGTGGTATTTGTAGCAGTTTTCGTTGTATAAAAATTGGTCACTTGGGCATTTCCGGAAGAGTATGCAAAACCGATAGGGTGAAAACCTCCACTGTATGTTCCGCTAAACGAGCAATTCTCCGCAGTCAGCTTTGCATTAGGACCGCACCAGCCGACCAGACCGCCGGAAAAGGAAGTTCCAGCTACTTTGCCGCCGTAAGAAACATTTTTAAGAGTAATATTCGTTCCGAATCCGTGTCCGACAACACCACCGAGGTGTGTATTACCGCTTACGTCTACATTTACTACAACGTTCTCGATAGTCAGAGTTCCGCTGTCATTTGAGCTGGTCGTTCCGACAAGACCAGAAGAATGTATTCCGCCGACTACCGAACCCTCTACCTTCAAATTCTTGATGACGGCATTCTGAACGCCGCAGAATGGCGCAGCACCATGCGTTGAAGTGCTGTTGATATTAACAGTAAGCACATGACCGTCACCGTCAAATGTTCCCGAAAATGGAATATGGCTTCCGCCGCCGTGATTATTTTTTCCTATCATTGTGCTGACGGAAATATCCTCAGTCAGCTTGAAATACTTGCCGGAGTAGCTTTCACCGCTGTTCACGGCATCGGCTAAAGCATTCCAGTCAGCCGCAGAGGCAATAAGATAGGGAGATGTTGCACTTCCGTCACCTTCAAAATCTGCCGCACTCGCCACAATAGCCGTGTCAAACAGCCGCAAGCCGCCAAAGGGCAGACCTCCCGCTGATGAAACCACCACAGCCAGCGCACACAGCACCGCTGTGATCTTCTTTCCTTTCATTCTCTCAACTCCTTTACTTTGCTATAAGTACTGTCTCAACGTTCGCACCGTTAAGTGGCGTTTCACCGTCGAGCGATATTGTCGATATTTTTATTGTTGCGGGATATTCGCCCGCCGCCAGAGGCTTGTTCAGATGAACATCATAAATGCAGTCGCCCGGCTTGACGTACTTCGATTCAAAGATCGTTTTACCGCTGTCCTTCAGCACGATCTCAAACTTGAAGTAACACGGATTGCCTTCGGGGTTCATCAGAGCCATCTGCACGTCCTGCTTGTCCTTGGCAATAGTTATCGAGGGGTAGCCGGGTATCTTGATACCGGTTTGCTCACCGCCCTTATCCTTTGGCTTTTCGCCTGTGTACTGCCCTGCTTTCTCATCAAGCTCGATCCCCGAATGTGACGAGCTGTCGGGGAGGCTTGACTCGCCTATCTTTTTACCGCCGAACCACTTGCTCCAGTTCACACCGAGTATGATACCGCCTGCAATAAGCAGAACGATAATAATACCCCCGATGATGAGCTGCTTTTTAGTCAGCGTGATTCCTTTTTTTTCACTCAATTTATCGACCTCCAAACAACAAAAGCGCACCCCTTGGGGAAACACTTATCCCAAAGAGCACGCTTCTATTAACATAGTATTAAACGCAAAAAGGGCGCAGTTAAGCCTGTCTGTCTGTCTGTCTGTCTGTCTGTCTGTCTGTCTGTTAAATTATACAAGAACAGCATAGCTTTGTCAACCCTTTCTGTGTAAAATTTACACTTATTATGAATATATGATATCACAAATCAGTTAAAATGTCAATTGTTCTTTATTTTATTTTGTAGTGTTAACAAATTATTTTTTATGTGACAAAGCTTGCTGATCATAATTGCATATAAATTTAACGATCCACTCTTTGCTTGTTATTCTGCCATTAGGTGTTAGGACGGACCGCAGCTTGCCCTTTTGCATCCAGCGGTTAACAGCGTTGACCGAGTAACCGGTCAACTTGCTTACTGCTTTTGAATCAAGCACATCG
>OMXI01000045.1 GCA_900314975.1 uncultured Eubacteriales bacterium
TTCCCCCTTAAATGACGTCAAGGCACAAAACTTATAACACTATACAAAGCGATAGAAGAACAACAAAAGAAAAATCGGCGCAAAGCGCCGACAAATTCTTATTTGCCGCGGGGCAATTTGTGACAATGCACATAATATATGGTTAGCTTTGACTAACTAATTGTGCAAATATACGATTTGTGTTTGAGTGAGGGTGATTTGGCTTGACAAATGCGCTTTATGGGAGTATGATTATATCAAGGTTAGTGACAACTAACTAAACGCTGCACCACAAGTGAGGAAAACTTTGATGTACAAAACTACACTAAAAATAGACGGTATGATGTGCGGTATGTGTGAGGCACACATAAACGATGCTGTGCGAAAGGGTTTTGATGTGAAAAAGGTCACATCTTCGCACAAAAAGGGCATTACCGAGATAATCTCGGAGAATCAGCCTGACGAGCAGAAGCTGCGCGGGATCATTTCGCAGACAGGCTACTAGCTTGTGGATATAAGCTGTGAGACATACAAAAAGAAAGGACTGTTTGGCAGGTAAGCAGCTGTCAAAGCAAGGGAACTATGGACATTCAGGACAGAGCAAGGGAATCGGCAGACGATTATTTAAAAGCCATATTCATTCTTTCCGAGGATAATACAAAGCCTGTGCGTGTGACCGACATAGCAAAGCTAATCGGTTACACCAAGGCGAGTGTAAGCAGAGCTGTGCGCAATCTGCTTTGTGACGGAAAGATAACGCTTACGCCGAACAAGCGCGTTCTGCTTACGCCGGAGGGTCTTGCCGAGGCTAAAGCCGTTTACGAAAAAAACAAGTTCTTTAAAACTATTCTTGTTGATGCGGGCGTTGATGACAAGACCGCTTCAGACGAGGCGTGCAAAATGGAACACGCACTTTGCACGGACAGCTTTGAAAAGCTTCGCAGGCTTTTCACAAGCACCAAGCAGGAGCCGTGCGAGTAACGCGTGGTTCTTTGAGCAAACTTATACGGTTTTCATTTTTTGATGACCTCTCCATAGCTGTAAATTACGAAGCAGACCCTACCTGCTTCGTAATTTTTTTGCTTGCATTTTTAATAGTTTGTTATAATAAATCAGAATTTATCGGCGCTTTGCGCCGATAAGCAATGAATAGTGAAGAGTGAAAAGTGAATAGTGAATAGTAGTGGTGTTCGCTTCGCTCACATAACGCTAAATTCTGATTTATATTATCTGCAAGACAAAAGTAAAAAGTGGCTTTTATGCGAATTCTTTGGGTTGACAAAGCGGTAAGGATATGCTATTATATAGTTAGTTAAGGCTAACTTGTGTGCTGAAGAATGGACTGATTTTATGAGAAGTGAGATAATTACGGGGCTGGCACTCCCCTTTTTGGGAACGGCTTTAGGTTCGGGGTGTGTACTGTTTATGAAGCACCGTCTGGGCAGGAGCGTGGAGCGCATACTGACGGGTTTTGCGGCGGGAGTTATGGTTGCGGCAAGCATATGGAGTCTGCTGATACCTGCGATGGAGCAGGCAAGCGGCAAGGGCAAGTTCGCGTTTGTGCCTGCGGCGATCGGTTTCTGGTGCGGTGTACTGTTTTTGCTGATACTGGACAGCATTATCCCTCACCTGCACATGAACGCTGACAAAGCCGAGGGCTTGCCGTCAAAGCTGGCGCGCACGACGATGATGGTTCTTGCGGTGACGCTGCACAACATCCCCGAGGGAATGGCTGTCGGGATAGTTTACGCGGGCTTTTTATCGGGTTCGGCAGAGGTGACCTCGGGCGGCGCGTTTGCGCTTGCGCTGGGCATTGCGATACAGAACTTCCCCGAGGGTGCGATAATATCCATGCCGCTGTATGCAGGCGGCAAGAGCAAGGGCAGGGCTTTCGCTGACGGTGTGCTTTCGGGCGCGGTAGAGCCTATCGGTGCGGCGCTTACTATGCTGTTCGCGGGACTGTTTCTGCCTGCGATGCCGTATCTGATGAGCTTTGCGGCGGGTGCGATGATGTATGTTGTGGTCGAGGAGCTTATCCCAGAAATGTCAGAGGGTGAACACTCAAACTCGGGCGTTTTAATGTTCTCGGTGGGATTTACGCTGATGATGGCGCTCGATGTTGCGCTGGGATAAACGGGTCTAAAGGTTTGAATTTATATCGCATCTCCCCTTTTCGATATGTTAAAAGATACAGCAAATGCGCGGTTTTACCAATACAGCAAGGGCAAAATAATGCACTTTGCCGTGATTGACAACAATGTCGAAATGAAGTATAATATGGGAGTAAACTTTTGTTTGCAAAAAGGAGTGATATGAATGGAAAAATTCTTTAAGCTCAAACAGCGCGGCACGACTGTCGGCACGGAGATAATGGCGGGTGTCATTACTTTTATGACGATGGCGTACATACTTGCGGTAAACCCGTCTATACTTTCGGGTGCGGGCATGGACGGCGAGGCGGTAATGCTGGCGACCTGTCTTGCATCATTCGTGGGAACGATGTGCATGGGGCTTATGGCTAATCTGCCGTTTGCGCTTTCGGCGGGCATGGGTGTAAACGCATTCTTTGCGTACACGGTGTGCGGCACGATGGGCTACTCGTGGAAGGTGGCGCTGTTTGCGGTATTCTGTGAGGGACTTATATTTATTCTGCTCACGCTTACCAACATTCGTGAGGCTATTTTCAACTGCATACCTATTTCCGGGTCTGGTCGTTAAGAGCGACTCTACGCTGGTCGACCTTGTGGCTTTTATGGACGAGCCGAACACGCGCGGACTGTGCGCTTTGCTTGCGGTAATGGGGCTTTTGCTTGTTGCGATACTGCACATAAAGAAGGTCCACGGTGCGATACTTATAGGCATTTTTGCAACGTGGATAGCAGGTATAATATGCGAGCTTATCGGCGTTTACAAGCCTGATGCTGCGACGGGTTTCTACTCGTTCGTACCCGAGTTCAGAATGACGGATTTCTCGGCGCTGGGAAAGACTTTCGGGCAGTGCTTCAACATTGATTTCAAGGGCGTGGGCATTTTTGACTTCATAGTGGTGATAATGTCGTTTTTGTTCGTGGATATGTTCGACACTATCGGCACGCTTATCGGTGTATCGTCAAAGGCGAATATGCTTGACGAGGAGGGCAGGCTGCCTGCTGTAAAGCCTGCGCTGCTTGCTGACGCTATTGCGACTTCATCTGGCGCGGTTTTCGGAACATCGACGACGACGACGTTTGTTGAGTCGGCGGCAGGTGTCGGCGCGGGCGGAAGAACGGGGCTTACGGCTGTGACGACGGCTGTGCTGTTCCTGCTGGCTACTCTGCTAGCACCGATATTTACGGCTATACCGTCATTTGCGACTGCGCCTGCGCTTATCTTTGTGGGATTCCTTATGTTCTCAAACATCACAAAGATAAAGTTTGATGACGACAATCTCACAGATGCTATACCTGCGTTCTTCGGTGTTGTGGCTATGCCGCTTTTCTACAGCATTGCAGACGGTATCGCGGTAGGTGTTATATCATACGTTGCGATCAACCTTGCGTGCAGAAAGGTCAAGAAGATACACCCGCTGATGTATGTGCTGACGGTGCTGTTTATACTAAACTATGTTTTCCTGTGATGCTGTGATATGCACCACAAAAAGAGGTCAGATCATTGTGATCCGACCTCTTGTTTTTTATGGTGCGATCTTTTTGATGTGCTGCAAAAGCGTATCGCGGCAGGTGGGGATATCCTCGCAGTAGATGCTTACGACCTCTTTTACATCTGCGCCGCTTGCGCTTTTCTTTATATCGCCTGTGCTTTTTGAAAAGCCCGAGCTGCCCTGCGTTGCGACGAGGTAGATGGTCTTGCCGCGAAGGTCGGCGCTTTCAAGGAAGGTAGATACGGGCGGCGGGACTGTTCCCCACCAAAGCGGATAGACAAGGATAATGCTGTCGATGCCCGAGGCGTCTATCGGCTCGATCTCGGGGCGTGCATCGTTTTTGAGCTGTTTGCTTGCGGCTGATACTGTTGCGCCGTAGCTTGATGGGTATTTTTCGCCCGTGAGGGTTATGGGTTTTGTATCGCAGTCAAGCATATCCTTGAGCATATCGGCGATAAGCTCGTTACTGCCTGTCAGAGCGCCGTCTGCATACATAAGCGATGCGCCCGAAACTGCGTCAACATCGTCGTCAAAATCGGTATTGCCGATACGGGTGAAGTAGACGACAAGCGGCTTTTTGCCGTTCCATTCGACCTTTTCGCCGTGCACGGCTTGTGCGTAGTCGACCCTGACGATACGGAAATGCCTGTTGATATAGGGCGGTCCGAAGAGGGAAAGTGCAAGGCAGACGGCTGCGATGATGACGATAAGCACGGCTGTTCTCTTCTTTTTCTTTGTGCGGACAAAAAAGTGCATACCGCCGTGGACTGCCGAGAGAGTAAGCGCTACGGCGGCAAGATACCTATGCAGGTCGCTGCTTTGCAGCAGCTTGAACCACGGGAAAAGCAGTCTTGACACGCCCATACCGGTAAGCATAAGAACGATCATGCACACAAACAGCAGGCAGGTGACAAGCGCGGAGAATTTTTGCGCTTTGCCTGCATTTTTGAGCTTACCCGTGAGTATCGCTTTTATATGCTTTCGCTTGATGATGATATGCGCGGCGAGGCAGACGAACAAGACGATGCCTGCTATTTCGTGGAAGGTATTGCCTGTGAAGATATAAAACATCTGCACGAGCATTATGGCGTACATTACTATATCGACCGCTATGCCGAGTTTTTTGACGGGTGCTTTCAAGTTGACCTCCTTGTGTGGCTTTGAGGTTTGAAGCGAATGTTTGATTTTAGTATACTTTGATTATAGCTTATTACTTGCAAATAGTCAATGTTTTTTGTGCATCTGCAAAGCAAAACAGCCCTGCGGCTAAATCTTCGCAAGGCTGTTTATAGTATGATGTAATATTTACTCTCTGTTTTTGAGCACCTGTGCGGGTGTTATCTTTGATATCTTGCGCATAAGCAGTTTATTTATCAGCAGATATACAAGCATCATTGCGCAGTACAGCAGGACATATGCGTACCACTGATACGATATATCCATACAGCAGGCAACGTTGGCGACAAATGTGGGGTAGATAAGGTCCATAAGGAATTTGGCTGCGGGGATAACAAACAATCCGCCGATGGCTACTACGATAAGATTTCCGTTGAGGTACAGGCTGCGTATCTCTTTGGGGCGGTAGCCGAATATTTTGATAAGCGATATGCCAAAGCTGGAACGGTCTATCATTACGCCCATCATAAGATACATAACGACGCAGAATATCACCGAGCCTGCGATAAGCAGCATTGCGATGAACGAGGTCATCTGGTCGATGAAAACACCTGCGCTCTTTTTTATCTCGTCCTTTGTGGTAATGCTGTAGAGTCTGCCCTCGTCGATATCGAGCTTGTGGTCTGCGTAGGCGGCATTGAAGTAGTCCTTATCCTTGCCGAAAAGCTCGCACATACTTTGTCTGTCCATAAACAGCGTAAAGCCCGGTGAATACTGTGCTATGCCCGTTACGGTGAAGGTGTAGTCTATATCGTTCGCGTGGTCGGAGAAGGTCACCTTATCGCCTTTTTTATAGCCAAGGCGCTCGGCGAGAGAGTTATTGATGACGGCTTTGTTTTTGCCCTTTTCCACCTTTGCGTCAAAGTATCTGCTTTCGCCGTCGATACCGATAACGCTGACCTCAAGGGTATAGCCCATAAGCTGCATATCAAGTCCCTCGACATATGCTGTCTCGCTGCCCTGCGGGGCTTGCTTTTCGGGGTACTTATACAGATACATATACTCGTACTTTGTATCGGCGATATTTCTGTCGCGCACATCGGTACAAAGGGAATAGGTATTCAGTCCGAGGGTTATGACGAGCATTGATATGAGCATTCCAAGCACGACGGTTATTGACGAGCGAAGCTCGCGCACCATTTGTCTTATGCGGAAAACTCTTTCAAAGTTATCGGACTTTATGCTGAACTGCTTATACTTTGCTGCCTTATGCTCGCTGCGGATAAGTGAGAGCGCGGTCTGCGAAAGGCGCTTGTTGATAACAAGGGTATTGACTATCGCGCTTATCAGCGGCGGCATTACAAGTCCGTAGACGATAAGGTAGGGCGGGAAAACGAGGTCAACATCGGGAAGTGAGAAGTAGGAATAGCTTTTATCCATCTGCATATTTATGCCAAGGGGTGTGAAGCCAAGCAGCGTTCCGAGCAGTCCGCCGACAAAGGCAACGAGGGTCGGCATTGAGATGTAGTGGCGCACAAGGTCTTTCTTTTTCACGCCAAGCGCATACAGTGCGCCGATGATGCTTGACTCCTGCTCTATCTGGTGGACGACGAACACGGAGATGACATACGCGAAAAGTATAAGCACTATCACTCCTGCGATAAGACCGCCGACCTTGTTCATTATAACGTCGCCTGCTGCGGCGGCTATTCTGCCGTTATCAGAGGCTTTGAGAAAGCTGGTGAGGTTGTCGATATCAAGCACGAACTCTTTTGCGACAAGCTCGTCTGTGAACTTTTTCATTTCGTCGATACCGCTGTAAAGCTCGCCCGAGCCTTGTGCGGCTTTGCGCACGGAATCGGTATACTCTGCAATGCCGTTTTTGAATTTTGCAATGCTGTCAAGGTTTGCTTTTAGCGAGGCTGCCTGACCTGTGGTATCGCTTTTTGAAAGGGTATCAAGCAGCTGTGCGTAGTTTTGCTCGGTGAGGGTCTGCTTTACGCCGAGGGCGGAAGAAGCGCTGTTTGCCTGTGCAAGATATGCGTTCATCAGCTTTTCGGCGCTTTCGTTGAGGGCGGTGCTGTTTTCATCGAGCTTTTTCAGTCCGCCCGAAAGCTCGCCTGCACCCGAATGGATTTCGGCAACGCCGTCCTCTATCTCGCTTTTAGCATCGAGGAACTCGCTGATGGATTCTTTGAAATACTTATCATCGACCTTGGTATAGTCAAAATCAAGGTCCTTTATTTTCTGCTTCAGCTCGTCGTGGGTGATGCCTTTGCCAAGGCGGTAGGAATAGTTATACTCCTGCGCTTTCTGGGTGGTATTGCCGCGGATATAGTCATACTCCTCGGACGTGACGAAAAGCAGTCCGAACACCTCTGACTGAACGCCTGTATCTGCGAGGCTGCGCAGGGGTGCGTCATAGTCGGGGACGCTGCCCAAGCCGACTATTTCAAGCTGAACTCCGCCTGCGGTGATACTGTCGCCGACTTTGTAGCCGTTCACCTCGGCAAAACGTCTTTCAAGCACTGTTTCGCCTTTGTTTTCGACGTTTCTGCCTTTTGCGATATTGACAAGGTCGGTCTTTTGCCTGTCTTTGAAAAGGCGAAGCACCTTGCCGTCATCTGTGGGCATATCGATATAAAATTCAGGTTCGATAACTGTACCGCCCTCGGACAGCGTTTCAAGCTCGGTATCGGTAAGGGGTACGAAAACGCTGAACTGCCCGTCCTGGATACTGCTGTCCTTGCCCTTTTGCTTTGTGCCTTGTATTATTGCATCTGCCGAGCCGACCATGCTGACTACAATAAAGATACCCATAACGATAAGCAGGACAAGGGCGAGGTATCTTCCCAAATTGCTTTTAAGGTCACGGGGAAGCCTTTTTTTCAATACTGCGTTCATTTACAAGTCCTCCAGCTGCGCTGCGGGAACGCGTACCTCGTTCTCGTAGTCCTTTGTCACAAGTCCGTCCTTGAGGAAGATGACCTTATGCACCATATTCTTTATGGAGTTGTTGTGGGTGACGATGAGCATTGTTGTGCCGTACTTTGCGTTTATCTTTTCAAGCAGCACGAGGATATCGCGCGAGGTCTTTGAATCAAGCGCGCCTGTCGGCTCGTCGCAAAGCAGCAGCTTGGGGTTTTTGATGAGCGCTCTGGCTATGGCGCACCTTTGCTGCTGACCGCCCGAAAGCTGCGCGGGGAACTTATTCTGATGCTCGGTAAGACCAAGCGTTTCAAGCAGCTCGTCCATATCAAGCGGGCTGTCGGTGAGATACTCGCACACCTTGATGTTCTCCCTTACGGTGAGGTTGGGCACGAGGTTGTAGAACTGGAAAATGAAGCCGAGATTGTCGCGGCGGTAGTCGGAAAGCTGCGCACTTTTCAGCCCGAAGATCTCCTGTCCGTCGACGGTTACAGAGCCGCTGTCCATTTCGTCAAGTCCGCCGATACAGTTGAGCAGCGTGGATTTACCCGAGCCGCTGGTGCCCTGTATGACGCACATCTGCCCTTTTTCGACAGACGTATTGACACCCTTTAACACCTGGATATAGCTTTGATCCTTACCATAGCTTTTCTTTAAGTTTTTTACCTCAAGATACATTGTTATTGCCTCCTTTGTTAGTTGTGACTAACCGTTTGTCACAAAAGAGCGCGGTCACGCTCTTATTTATCGTCTTCAAGAATATACTCGACCCACGACTTGACAAGCATATCAAGCACGGGCTTTATTTTTTCGAGGGCTTTTTGCTTATCCCTTTCGTGTGTGAGCAGATGTATGAAAGCATCTACCTGTATATGACTGAACCAATGCAGCATATACATATTCACGCGCTTGCCCGGGATCGCATCGGCATAGAGCTGCGCAGTCTTTAGATAGCCTTTGTCGAGCATTTCGACCACTCTGTCGGGAAGATGCTCAAACTGCGAGCCCTGCGACTTTTCAAGCAGTATCATCATCTCGTCGTAGTGGCTGTAAAGCAGCTGCACTATCTCGTCGGCAAAATAGTCGTGGTCGCCCGAAATATGCGAATAGGCTGCAATGTTCGTATGCTCCTCCTCGGCGAGATGCGAACCCATAAGCTGCATAAGCTCGTTCAGCGGCTGCGAGACGACTGCTTCAAGCAATCCGTTTTTGTCCTTGAAAAGAAAGTACACGGCGCCTGTGGTAAGCCCTGCCTGCGAGCAGATACTGCGCAGGGACGCCTTTGCAAAGCCTTTTTCAAGGAACTCTTTTTTGGCACATTCGATAAGCCTTTCACGGCTTTCATTATTTATTGACATCTTTTGTCCTCCGCATAACAGTGTTACGTAACAATGTTATGTTACAACATTTTTTTGTGTTTGTCAAGGGGTTTTGAAAAATTTTTTTGAAAATGCAAAAAAAATCCTCGGACAAACGGTAAAATGTCTGAGGTTTTTTATGTGTAACTGTGCATAAACAGCGCGGCAAGTCCGAGCTTCCAGCTGACTGTGAAGGTATAGATAAGAATTATTATCGGTGCGCCGATGCCTGTGGTGAACCCTTTTGTCGATACGGATATTGCCTGCCTCCATATAGTAATGCTCTTGCAGGGCGTTCTCGTGCTCTATGCGCCCCTCGCGGCAACGGTCGATACAAAGCACGGTCTCGGCATTCTGATAATGCGAGGTACAGCTTTGCAGGTGAAAATCGTTGTACATAAGATACACGCCGTCAAAGAGGCGGTACATTGTCATAAAGCCCTCGCCTGTTTTGTCCTCAAGGCGCAGCACGCGGCAATCGCCCTGCGAGGCTATTTCGCACACGTTAGAGCCAAAGCCCGCAGAGTCAAGGGCTTGAAAAATATCGGTCGTCATAATGTCACCGCCTTTTAAAATAAATCATAATTTATCGGCGCTTTGCGCCGATAAGCAAATAATAAAGAATAGAGAATAAATAATAATGAATAATTAAGGTGTGCGGCTTTGCCGCACGATTTTAAAATCGTCCGCGAAAGCGGACACCTTGTCTTGCTTCTTGTTTCTGAAAAGCGAAGCGTTCTTGCTTCTATTTGGGGTCTTCTGTGTCTGTGCGCGTGGGTTAGGTAAGCCTAACTCGCTGCCAAAAATACCGAGCCGCACATCTCGGCTCGGTTGTTATTGTAGCACATACTCAAAAGCGTTTCTACTCCGTTTTGCTCGCCGCTGCTCCGTTTTGTTTTCGGATTTTGGGTGAAATCGGCGTACAAATACCCGCAAGGGATCAATGAAATGCTCCCTGCGGGTATTGCTCAAAAAGGGGGAAGATATGTTAAAAAACGATAGGTTAGCTTAACCTAACTGTATTATACCACGCTTTGCATATATTGTCAAGTCTCAAGGGGTACAAGGCAGGCAAAAAGCGCCCGAAAGCGTATGCCTTCTGGCGCTTGTGCGGTTTGTTATTTTTAATCTGCTGTGTCTGCATCAAGCACGAGGCTTACCGTATAATCGGGGAACAGCTTCTGCGTTTCCTCGGCAAGTATCCGATATGCTTGCTTTCTGTCGATATCAAAGCTGACGACGACATCAAAATGCACAGTTTTGTTTTCGGTATCGGCATAAAAGCCGTGGACCTGCATTGCCCAATCGTGCGACAGGACGGTTTTCTGCACGGCGTTGCGCATCTGCGTGGCTTCGTCGTTTGAGGTGTTGAACGAGTAGACACCTACGCCCGTGAGGATAACGCCTGTTTTCTGAAAGACGTTTATCTGTATGCGCCGCGTTATCTTATCGACCTTATCGACGGTCATATCGTCGGGAAGCTCGATATGCACGCTGCCGTAATTCTTATTGGGTCCGTAGTTGAAAAGGATTATATCGTACGCGCCGCGGACAGATTCGTCCTCGCAGATTATCTTTCGCAGTTTAGCGGTCAATTCTGCATCGCTGCGCTGACCGATTATATCGTCAAGCGTTTCAAGCATCATTTCGATGCCCGCTTTGATGATAAAGCAGGCTATGACAACGCCCACGTACGCTTCGAGCGAGATGTGCCAGATAAGGTATATCACCGCTGTTGCGAGCACTGACGCTGAAAGTATGGCATCAAACAGGGCATCGGAACCCGAGGCTATGAGTGCGCCCGAATTGACCTTTTTGCCCTGCGCTTTGACGTACGCTCCCAAAATCAGCTTAACGACTATCGCCACGGCGATGATAACAAGCGCAAGCGCGCCGTAATCTGCTTTTTCGGGGTGGATAATCTTCTTGACGGACTCGACAAGCGAGGTGATACCTGCATACAGCACTATCGCGGCGACAAGCATAGAGCTTATATACTCTACCCTGCCGTAGCCCAGCGGATGCTTTTTGTTGGGCTGCTTTGCGCCGAGCTTTGCACCGATTATGGTTATGACCGATGACAGCGCGTCTGACAGGTTATTGACCGCATCGAGTATGACGGCTATGGAGTGTGAAAGCAAGCCGACAAATGCTTTGAACGCTGCAAGCAGCACGTTTGCGCCGATACCTATAAAGCTGGTTCGTACTATCGTTTTTTGTCTGTCTGCGACAAGGTCGGATATTTCATTTGTGTTTTCCTGCATATATATTCCTCCAAAGTTTACTAATAACAGTATAGCCTTTGAAGGAACATTTGTCAACCTTATTTAACTCACGATCGCGGGTATCAGAAGCCTCTTTGCATTCTGCCCTGACCGTTCATATTGCCTCTGCCGCCGCCCATCATTGACTGGGGGATAGAGTCTGTCTGCGTGCCGTTGATGATGAGAGTTCCGCCGTTAAGGGAAGCTTTGCCGTCATAGTCAAAGGTCGAGCCTGAAGATGTGATATCGACAGTTCCGCCGTTGATGATGATATCGCCGTTTGCGTCTACGGCATCGGTATCGCCCTGTGACATAGTTATCTTAATCTCGCCGCCGTTTATCTCGATGGTCGGAGTTGTGCCGCTCTTGTTCTTATTGCCTGCGTTTATGCCGTCATCGGTCGCTGCGATGGTTATTTTACCGCCGTTTATCTTTACATATGTGGACTCGATGCCCTCTGCTGCTGTGAGGTCAAAGGTACCGTCATCGACAGTCACGGAGGTATTGCCCTGCAGAGCGTCGCTCTTGGCGGTTATCTTGAAGCTGCCGCCTGTGATGTAGATATTGCCAAGGGTATTATCGTCGTCATTCTCGGCGTGAAGGGCGTCCTTATTTGAGGTTATATCAAAGCTGCCCGCGCAGATATAGATATTATCGTTTGCCTCGATACCGTCAAGGGCTGCGGTGATGTCATATGTGCCGCCCGTGACTTTGACATCGTCCTTGCCCGAAATGCCGTTGCCGTTTACAGACTCTATCTTCAGCTTGCCTGTGCCGTTGAGAACGAGGTCGTCCTTTGAGAAGATGACTGCATCGGTATTGGTATCGCCGTCGGCTTTGAACTCGCCTGTAACGGCGAGGGTATTTTCGCTGTCAGTGGTGGTGACAAAGCACTTATCGGCTGAAAGGACGTATATTGCGGGGAAATCGTCGTTGGTGATGCTTACGCCGTCAAGCACGAGCTGTACCTTGGCATTGCTGTCGGCGTTGACCTTTACGGTACAGTTTTTGGCTGTACCTTTGAGGATATATATGCCCTCCTGCGTGATGTCGATAGTTTTTGAATCGGCAAGGTCGATGGTGGTCGCCTTTGAGGTATCGGCGGTCTGCTCAAGGTCACGGTCGGTGAAAAGCTCGCTCTTATCGGCAGTGTTGGTGATGACGTTGGCAGTCGTATCGGACGTGGTCTTGCCGCTTTGGTTTTCGGTCTGAACGATTGATGAAGAAGTCTGCTGCGTGGTGCCTGACTGGGAGTTTTCCGAGCAGGCTGCAAGGGCTGTGGTCATAGCCAGCATAAGTGAAAGAATGAGTGCGCATTTCTTTTTTAACATAATGATTACCTCCGTTTGTATTTCAAGTGGTTGTGGTTTTTGTTATGTCATTATTGTAATGCGCCAACCTTAAATGTAGTTTAGGTGAATGTGAAAGCTGTGAGAAATTTTTCACAGTGCAGGGTCACGATTGACAGGGCGGCTTTGTTATGCTATACTTTTTAAAAGAACGAATCAAACGGTGATGCTATGAGATTATTTATTGCGGTAAATTTCAATGACGATATAAAGGGTGCGCTGGCAAGCATACAAGAGCAGCTGAAGAAAAGCAATGTTCACGGCAGGTACACCGCGTATGAAAATCTGCACCTTACGCTTGCGTTTATAGGTGAGTACGGCGACCCAAACGCTGTGCTGGACGCGCTGGCGGGCGTTAAGTTCAAGCCGTTCAATCTTCGGCTTGACGGCATGGGCAGCTTTGGCAGCGTATGGTGGGCCGGCATAGATGCAGACGATGAACTGAAAAGGTGTGCGTCGCAGGTACGGCACGCTCTTGCGCAGGCGGGGATAGGGTTTGACAAAAAGCGCTTTTCGCCGCACATAACGCTGGTAAGAGAGCCAGGCGTTCAGGTGATACCGAGCGTGGAGATACCGAATGTGCAGATGACGGTGCGAGAGATTTCGCTTATGCTGTCGGAAAGAGGAAAGCGCAGTATGATATACACAGAGCTGGGGACAGTTTTGGCAGAGGATACGGAGAGAACGGTATGAAAAGCATTCGCAATTACGATGCGCCAAAGTACAGCACGAGTGAATTTACAAAGGTCGAGGAGGGCATTTACCGGACGGTTTACCACATTGATGACAGCGACGGTAATCTGGCTTTACAGGGGCTTGACGAGGGCGAGGCGCGCGACGCGGTGATGGCGCTGACAGACTGGAAAAGCTTTGACGACGAGGACCTTGAGGACCTTACATACACGTTTTACAACGGCAAAAGGTACTGCAAAGAGACTGACGAGGACAGCGGCGAGGTAACTATCTACGAGGATATGTACCAGGGCGGCAGGGAGATGTTTGTGACCTCGGTGGTGTTTGAACCGCAGCCAGAGCTTGACGAGAACGAGCCGACAGACAGCCAAATATCGCAGTATCCGCTGGAGGATATTCTTGATGAGTTTATGTGCGAGGTCGGCGACGACTACCCCGAGAAAAATGCACGTGACAGCGCAAATTCGTACATTGAGTTTGCAAGCGAGGACATTGAGGACATACGCAAGGTGCGCGGCATAATAGGCAAAAACGTTTACAACAAGCCTGACGGAGAGTACGTCAAGCTGATAATTGAATAGCGCAAGGATAGTTTTTTTCACGGCACCTGCCCAAAATACAGCGGGCGGGTGCTGACTTGTTCCATAAATGTGGTGAAAAATGCAGGTGAATTTGTGTTATTTGCAATTGGCACTGCTGTAAACAAGTGCTATAATTGTAAAGTGTGATAGTATGTTATCGTTACAACAAGCAAGGGAGACGCTATATGGCTGACGATTTGGAAAACAGCGTATCTGCTGACCTGCCTGATGTTTCAGCAGACGAGGCAAAGGATAACGGCGGTGACGAAAAGACCGAAAAGGGCGCTGACGGGAACGACTCCCCTGCAAAAAAGAAAAAGAAAAAACGCACGAAAGTCAACAAAGCGGCGGCAAAGCCTACTTGTCCGATAGGAATTTACAAAAAAGACATTGAAATTGTCTGCGCATAATTATATAATAATATAAGCACTGAATAAGGAGAGATGAATTATGAACGCTATTGAACAGACAATTTCGGGTATCGTTGACGAGCTGCTTGCAGACAAGGACGGCTCACAGGGCGATGTTATTTTCAATCACCCCGACAAAGATGTGATAATCGACATTCTTGCCAATCTGCGCAGGATAATCTTCCCCGGGTACTTCAAGAACAGGTCGATAAAGGTGTACTCGCTTCGCAGCAATCTTTCGGTGCTTATCGAAGACGTGATATACAAGCTCACCAAGCAGATAGCTGTTGTGATGAACAGCGAGGGCGGCAGCGGTGACGACATTCCCGCGGCGGCGCACGAAAAGGCTGTTGAGTTCATACAAAGGCTCGGTGTTATACGCGAATATATCATCACTGACGTTCAGGCGGCTTACGACGGCGACCCTGCGGCTTACAGCAAGGACGAGATAATCTACTCGTACCCGGGACTGTTTGCGATACTGGTTTACAGGATAGCGCACGAGCTGTTCACGCTGGGCGTTCCCATAATCCCCAGAATGATGACGGAGTACGCTCACAGCGAAACGGGCATAGACATTCACCCGGGGGCAAAGATAGGAAAGTATTTCTTTATCGACCACGGCACAGGTATCGTTGTCGGTGAGACGACCGAGATAGGCGACAATGTGAAGATATATCAGGGTGTTACGCTCGGTGCGCTTTCGACAAGGGGCGGTCAGTCGCTGCGAAACAAAAAACGTCATCCTACTATCGAGGACAACGTTACTATTTATTCGGGTGCGTCGATACTCGGCGGCGATACGGTCATTGGAAAAGACGTGGTCATCGGGGGCAACGCATTCATCACGCGCAGTGTTCCCGCAGGTGCAAAGGTCAGCGTCAAGAGCCAGGAGCTGCGGTATAATTACGGCTCGGCAAAGCCTGTGCAGAGTGTCGAGTTCGACTGCGAGGATTCGTGGTTCTATATCATATAGAAAAATCACCGCTCGAAAAAGCGTTCTTTCGGGCGGTGTTTGTTTTGCGCAGACGTCAGTTTATCATATTTCGCGGCAGTATGGGAATCTGATACTGCTTGCATTTCCTGCGGATATGTGCTATATTAAGTTCAGTTTATCATCGGGGGGTGTGGGAAAATGCTTTGTGCATATACGGCGCTGATAGACAGCAAGCCGCTGCAAAAAGAATTTGAGAGGTTTTACATTGACAACCGCTGTCTCGGTATGGGCAAGGCTTACGAGCTGCTGGGCGACATATCCATGTCAGAGGATGCGCTTTCGGAGGCTTTTTTAAGGCTTGCAAAATGTTTTCAGAAAGTTCACAGCCTGCCTTATCATAAATTGCAGGCATATTTCGTTATAATAGTCAGAAACGTATCTGTCGACCTGCTGCGCAAGCAAAGCCGCACCGAAGAGGTCAGCTTTTCGGAGGAGCATTTTGCGGCGGAGCAGACAGACGAGCTGCCTGACAGCGACAGCGGTGTGCTTGCACGGTGCATAGGTATGCTCGGTGACACGGACAGGGAGATACTGTATTTGAGATTTGAGCTTGAACTTGACTATGACGAGATATCCCGTGCGCTCGGTATATCTGTTGACGCTGCGCGGCACCGAGTACATCACGCACGGCAAAGGCTCAAGGCGCTGTTTGAGGAGGGTCGCGGCAATGAAGGATAAACAGCTCGGCGCGGCAGCTGCGCAGGTGTGCGAGCAAAAGCTGCTTGCACAAAGCACTGCTCTGCCTGCGGACTTTGAATTCTCAAAAAGCTTTGAGGAGAAGATGCGCCGCATTATCGGCAAAGACCAAAAGCCCTGTGTGCGAAAAAGGCTCAAAACTGTTTTTATTATTGCGGCGATACTTGCGGCAGGCTCGTGTCTGGGTATGGTAACACAGCCGCAGTGGAACTATATCGTACAGAATCTTAACGGCTGCAAGAATGTGTCCTTTGATGTCAGCACTGTAAGCATTAACAAGAACAGCATAGAGCAGACCTATGAGATAGGTCCTTTGCCTGAACGGTATACGCTGTGCTTTGAAAACAAGTCTGAGGAAAGCATAATTCAGCATTGGGGCATATACTCAGAAGATACCCACACATCGTCAGACGGCATCTGTTTCGGACAGTTCATACCGAGCATTTACCAAAATGTACAGTTTTCTGACAAGGCGGGTTACTGCTTGGGTGACGACGGCACACAGTATTACATTGACAAGACTGATGATGGGACGGCTGTGGCATGGTTCAAGGACGGTTATGTGTTCCTGCTTTCAGGCAGCCTGAACAAAGACGAGATGCTCAAGCTGTGCAAAACGCTGAAAATTTCAAAAAAACAGTCAGCCTGTGTCATAGATTGAGGTCGGGAAACGATTATATGGGGCTGTTGCAGCCCTAGAGCAAAAAAGAGAGCTTCGCACACCGAAAAGGTAGTGCAAAGCTCTTCTTTTTGTGGTATAATATAATTGCAAAAAAAAC
>OMXI01000038.1 GCA_900314975.1 uncultured Eubacteriales bacterium
ATATTCTCGGGGGGATAACGGAGTAACCGTTACCACGGTTACTCCCAAGAGAACGGCTTTGCCGTTCTCGACCTTCGTCCAAAAGGGTTTCCCCCAGCTATCCGACAAGTATACTGCTGTAAATTCTGATTTATTTCATTATGTCTTGTTCTTCCGCCTGTGGTCAAGATAGCTTTCAAGGATTATAGTTGCCGCTACCGTGTCAACAACAGCCTTTCTCGCTTTGCCGCGAACGTTGGTCGTGTTAAGGATATTGTGCGCTGTAACTGTGGTCGAGCGCTCGTCCCACATCTCAACTGGACAATCAACAAGCTCTGCGAGCATTTTTGCAAACTCCTCACACTTTTCGGCGCGCGGTCCCCTCGTGCCGTTCATATTTATCGGCAAGCCCACAACGATAAGCTGTGCGCCCTGCTCCTTTGCTGTATCAGCGACCTTATGCGCAAGGCGCTGTGCGTTTCGCTCGGGTACTGTGCCGACAGGCGAGGCAAGAAACTCCGAATTATCGCTTATTGCAAGCCCTGTGCGCGCGTCGCCGTAATCGACCGCAAGTATTTTCATAGCACTTTCCTCCCGACATTTTGAACCTTGTGGGGCAAAGTATAACACACCCTCGGCGCAAAGTCAAGCGAAAATGGATAAAAATATTAAAAAATACCGTTTTGTAACCCTCTTTTTGTTGACATTAAGGGTTGAATTATGGTATACTGTTTTTAACTGGGTAATCAGAAAGCAGGTCGTACTATGTCGGTGGTGAAACTTTATCCCGAACTCAAGGATTATATCTGGGGAGGCACTCGCCTTATCGAGCAGTTCGGAAAACAGACCGATCTGACAAAAGTGGCTGAAAGCTGGGAGCTTGCCTGCCGCGGCGACGGTAACTGCCGCACGCAAAACGGTACTGCTCTTTGGGATCATATCCAAAGCAAAGGCAAGCAGGTCCTCGGCACTGACTGCGAGGGCTGTGACGGCTTCCCTGTTCTGATAAAGCTCATTGACGCTGAAAAAGACCTGTCTGTGCAGGTACACCCCGATGATGAATATGCTGCCGCGCACGGTGGACAGGGCAAGACGGAAATGTGGTACGTTATCGACTGCAAGCCCGATTCGAGCATTGTTTTGGGATTTAAAGAGGAAACCACCAAGGAAGCGTTTGCGCAGGCAATAAAGCAAGGCACTGTGCTTGATATAGCAGCAAAGATGCAGGTCAGAAAAGGTGATGTGTTCTTTGTGCCTCCGGGTACACTGCACGCTATCGGCAAGGGTGTGCTTGTTGCGGAGATACAGCAGAATTCCAACACGACCTACAGAGTCTATGACTACGGCAGGAAAGGTAGCGACGGAAAGCCGCGCGAGCTGCATATCGGCAATGCTCTGGACGTTACAAGGACGGTTCCGCAGGCGCCTACCCCAAAGTATGAAGCGGTAAAAGCTGACGGGTTTGAATATACCCTGCTTGTGAGATGCGAATATTTTACGGCAGTAAGGTTTGATGTTCAAAGCGCAGCTGATATATATATCGACGAGCGCAGCTTTGCGCACCTGCTTATGCTTGACGGAAGCGGCAATGTGCAGGGTCAGAAAGCAAATAAGGGCGAAAGCTTTTTCATAGATGCCGCATGCGGAAAAGTCCGCATAAACGGCAAATGCAGCTTTATTCTCACAAGGTACGGCTGCGAGGAAAGGACAGATACGCTTGTTAAAGAATAACGGCAAGGAATTTTTCATAGCATTTATCGGTGCGCTGCTTGCAAATATCGCACTGATGATGATATACTACTATATGCATATCAAACAGAGTATGTTTCCGCAGTTTGACATACCGCGCTTTACTACGGTAGCGATAGTGCTTACGCCTGTTGCTGCGGGCATAATCTGCTATGCACGGCACAGCAAAAAAGATGACACTGCAGGAGCAGTTGCCGCTGTTGCGCTTATAACGCTTGCAGCAGCCTTTGTAGGCTCGGTCTGCGGCGCAGCCATGGCGGCAGGTGTTTTCGGAAAATAAATTTGTGGAGGGCTAAAAATGAAATACTACATAGGCATCGACCTCGGAGGAACAAACATCAAAGCAGGAGTTGTAAACGATAATTACGAAATCATCGCAAAGGCAACTACAAAGACTATGCTGCCAAGACCTGCGGAGGAGATCTGCGCTGATATGGCAAAGGTCTCGCTCGAGGCTGTCGAGCAGGCAGGTCTTACACTTAACGATATCGAATCTGTCGGAATAGGCACACCGGGTACTGCCAACTCCGCAACAGGTATAATCGAGTATTCAAACAACCTCGGTTTCCTTAACCTGCCCGTTGTGGATATTATGCAAAAGCATATCAACAAGCCGTTTTATGTTGAGAACGATGCTAACGCAGCTGCTTACGGCGAGTTTCTCGCAGGTGCTGCAAAGGGCGCGAACGATGCAGTGTGCATTACGCTCGGTACAGGCGTAGGCGGCGGAATAATCATCAACGGCAAGATCTATTCGGGCTTTAACTTTGCGGGCGCAGAGATAGGTCACACAGTTGTTGACCCAAACGGTCCTGAATGTACCTGCGGAAGAAAGGGCTGCTTTGAGGTGTTCTCATCTGCTACGGGTCTTGTGAGAATGACCAAGGAAGCAATGTACGAGGATAAAGGCTCGATAATGTGGCAGATGAACGAGCAGGACGGCAAGGTCTCCGCAAGAACTGCCTTCAACGCTATGCGCGCGGGCGACAGAGCAGGAAAGGCTGTTGTTGACAAGTACATTCGTTACCTTGCTTGCGGTATTACCAATACTATAAACATCTTCCAGCCTGATATCCTTTGTATCGGCGGCGGCGTGTGCAACGAGGGCGATCCTCTGCTTTTGCCGCTCAAAGAACTTGTTGCAAAGGAAGTCTATACAAAGAATTCGGCAAAGAACACAGAGATAGTTATTGCAAAGCTCGGAAACGATGCAGGTATCATCGGTGCTGCGTTCCTCGGACAAGACCATAAGGGAGGAAACTGATATGGGATTATTCGATAAGGTTAAGGATTTTCTCGACGACGGCAAGATAAACGGCTCGAACAACAAACCCGAGCAGACACAGCCTGCACAGCAGGTACAGCCCGAGCAGCCCGTTCAGCCTGAAAATGACAGTGTGGCAAGGGCTGAGGAACAGGTTAGACACTTCAATGAATTGAAGGCGCAGGCAGGCATTGATACAACCCCCCCCGCCAATACAGCAGATGACAGAACAATTGAGGCGGGAGAAACAGTAACGATAGATGTTGGATTTGACAGTCCCGTACCGTATGCTGACAAGGACAATGTGCCTGTAAGGTTCTCTTTAAAGGGTACGGTCGAAGTTGAAATGGGCGACTACAAAGAAAAATACAGCAAGTTACAGCATCTGCTTATTTCGTACCTGAAAGGTGTCATCTTCAGCGCTATCCCTTTACAAAGACCGAAGGCAAGCGAGCTTGGCATTATCGCAAAAAAGGCAGAAGAAGATATGCCGAACATATCCAAAAGTGTATCTACTTTTAATGCTAAAAACGCAAGCATACAGATCACCGGGTGGGAGGTCCCCGGCGAGCAGCCTATGTTTTGACAGCAATTTGATGGTATAACCCGATCAGGAGGTCGATCAAATGGGATTTTTTGATAAGGTAAAGGATTTTCTTGATGACGGAAAGATAAACGGCTCGAACAAAAAGCCAGAGGCAGAACAGCAAGCAGCTGAAAACACACAGCCCGCTCAGGCGGAAGCGCCTGCAAAGAAAGACCCCCTCGCTTCTATGACCCCTGAGGAAAGAGCAAACATAGAAAGAGCGCAGGCTATTGTTGCACAGCAGAAAGCTATGAGAGAAGCAGCAGGAATAAAAGAGCCTGAGCCGATGAGCGAAGAAGAGCGCAGGGTTGCTAAGGACACTATCGTTGAGATGCCGTTCAAACTTGATGCTTCAATGCTTCCCTATCAGGACACAAACGGAAACACTGTCAAATTCAAGATGAATGGCAAGGTCACTGCAAAGGCGCTTTACGATATTTCGGACAAGGAGCAGCTTGCTATCGTGCTCAAGAGCGCACCGCAGATGGCTTATTGCAACGTGATAATGAAGCAGCAGTTCCCTGCTGACCAAGTGGCAAACTGCGTGGAGGAGATAAAGCAGTCAATGGCTGAAACTCTCAAGCGGGCATACGATTTTGAGGTGCAGAGCATCTATATCGTGAATATCACAGGATAATATCCCAAAAACTTTACATAAAGAAGGTAATCGAAAATGTCAGAATGCAAAGACTGTAACAATTATTTCTGCGAGGGCGTTGACAAAGCTCCGCAGAGGTCACTGTTCAACGCACTGGGCTTTACGAAGGAAGAAATGCAAAAGCCGCTCGTTGGTATCGTTTCTTCGTACAACGAGATAGTTCCCGGGCATATGAACATCGACAAGATAACCGAGGCTGTTAAGCTGGGTGTTGCAATGGCAGGCGGTACACCTGTCGTGTTCCCTGCAATTGCAGTGTGCGACGGTATCGCAATGGGACATCAGGGTATGAAGTATTCCCTCGTTACCCGTGACCTTATCGCAGACTCGACCGAGTGTATGGCGCTTGCACACCACTTTGACGCGCTTGTTATGATACCTAACTGTGACAAGAACGTACCTGGTCTGCTTATGGCGGCAGCAAGGGTTAATGTTCCTACCGTGTTCGTTTCGGGCGGACCGATGCTCGCAGGTCACGTCAAAGGCTCAAAGACTTCCCTTTCAAGTATGTTCGAGGCTGTAGGTACTTACAACGCGGGCAACTGCACGCTTGAGGACGTTGAGGAGTTTGAGAACAAGGCTTGTCCGACGTGCGGCTCGTGCTCGGGTATGTACACGGCTAACTCAATGAACTGCCTCACGGAAGTTCTGGGTATGGGACTTAAAGGAAACGGCACTATCCCTGCGGTTTATTCCGAGAGAATAAAGCTTGCAAAGCGCGCAGGTATGCAGGTCATGGAGCTTTACCGCCAAAACATAAGACCGCGTGACATTATGACACAGGAAGCATTCAAGAATGCTATCGCCGCTGATATGGCGCTTGGCTGCTCAACAAACTCTATGCTCCACCTGCCAGCTATCGCTCACGAGTGCGGCATCGAGCTTGACCTTGAACTTGTAAACGAGATAAGTGAGAGAACTCCGAATATCTGTCATCTCGCTCCCGCAGGTCACGCTTATATGGAGGACCTCAACGAAGCAGGCGGCGTTTACGCAGTGCTGGGCGAGCTTGCTAAAAAGAACCTTATCAATACAGACTGTCTCACCTGTACAGGCAAGACCGTGGGCGAGAACATCAAGGGCTGTATCAATAAGAACCACGATATTATCAGAGATATCGACGACCCGTATATGCCAAACGGCGGCATAGCTGTTCTGCGCGGCAACCTCGCACCTGACACCTGTGTTGTAAAGAGAAGCGCAGTCGCTCCCGAAATGCTCAAGCACGAAGGACCTGCAAGAGTGTTTGACAGCGAGGAAGATGCTATCGAGGCTATCAGAGGCGGAAAGATAGTAGAGGGCGACGTTGTTGTTATAAGATACGAAGGACCAAAGGGCGGTCCGGGTATGAGAGAAATGCTCAACCCGACATCAGCTATCGCAGGTATGGGACTTGGCTCAACAGTTGCACTTATCACTGACGGACGTTTCAGCGGCGCAACAAGAGGCGCTTCTATCGGTCACGTTTCGCCTGAGGCTGCGCTGGGCGGAAATATCGCACTTGTTCACGAGGGCGATATGATAGCTATTGACATCAACGCTCACAGCATTCAGCTCAAGGTATCCGACGAGGAGCTTGAGGAAAGAAGAAAGAACTGGACTCCAAGAGAGCCGAAAATCAAAACAGGTTATCTCGCAAGATATGCTTCTCTGGTGACATCTGCCAACAGAGGCGCAGTTCTTGAGAATAAATAATTAAAGCAAAGTATCAGGGAGGAAAAGATTATGAAAAAGGTAATTTCAGCGATTCTTGGTGTATTGTTTATCGTATTTGTCATAGTGGGCATTATTGTTGCTACATACGTTTTCAGTTCGCCTTCAAAAGACGGTGACTCCAGACAGCTTATCATGGGCAACTGGGTAGACCACGACAAACAAATCAAGCTCACATTCTCCGAAGACGGAGATTTCAAAATGGTCGATATGAAGGAAGATAAGACACTCGGAAAGGGTTATTTCAAAATCAAGGAAGATAACAAGGAAATAAAGATCCTTCTTCTGCACGGTGACCGTTCTGAAGACATCAACTTCGGTATCAGCCTGTTCTATTTCTGCACCATTTCTTATAACGACCTTAAATATCCTTCAGAGAACGAGATAAAAAGAGATACCAAGGAGCTTGCTACCTGCAAATTCCTGTTCCAGAACGCAGACGGCACAGTTTACAAGTGCGAGAGAGACGAGAACAAGGCTAACTTCTACGGCAAGGAGATAAGCACATCAGACGTATAATTATGGATATTCTTATTAAAAACATTCGCGCTGTCGACCCACAAAGCAAGCTTGACAAGGTGACCGATATCGGAATCTCGGACGGCAAAATCGTCTGTATCGGCAAAACCGATGAAACAGCTGACAGAGTGATCGACGCGCAGGGCAAGCTTACTGCGCTGCCGGGACTGTTTGATATGCACGTGCATTTCCGTGACCCCGGTCAGACACACAAAGAAGATATATTCACCGGAGCCGCCGCTGCAAAAGCCGGCGGCTTTACCGGCGTTGCGTGTATGCCCAACACAAAGCCTGTTATCGACAACGCGCAGCTTGTAAAGTATGTGCTTGATAAGGCGCAGAAAACAGGAATTGACGTGCTGCCGATAGGCTGCGTTACAAAGGGTATGCAAAGCCGCGAGCTTTGCGACTATGACGAGCTTAAAGCCGCAGGCGTTTGTGCGCTTTCAGATGACGGACGACCCGTCGAAAACGCGGAACTTATGCGTCAGGCACTTGAAAAAACGCTTGACAACGGACTTACCGTGCTGTCGCACTGCGAGGACTTGAACATAATAAACGGCGGTATCATCAACAAGGGTGAGATATCCGAAAAGCTTGGCGTAAAGGGTATGGACAGAGCAAGCGAGGACTCGATAACAGCGCGTGAAATTGCGCTTGCTATGAGTTGCGGCGGACATATACACATATGCCACGTTTCTACAAGAGGCTCGGTGAATATCATAAGAGCCGCTAAAAAGGACGGCGTTAACGTCACCTGCGAGACAGGACCGCACTACTTTACATTCACAGACGAAAAGCTGCTTTCGCGCGATGCAGACTACAGAATGTCTCCGCCGCTGCGTACAGAGGACGACAGGCAGGCTGTTGAGGAGGCAGTGCTTGACGGCACTATCGACTGCATAATCACCGACCACGCACCACACAGCGCAGATGAAAAGGCAAACTTTGAGACTGCACCAAACGGCGTAGTAGGGCTTGAAACATCACTTGCGGCAACGCTGACAAAGCTGTACCACACTGGCAAGTGCGGACTTGACAAGATAATCGAGCTTATGAGCATAAAGCCGAGGCAGATACTCGGTCTGCCGACCGCTAAAATCGCAGTCGGCGAAAGGGCTGACCTTGCGATAGTCGACCTTGACTATGAGTGGGAGGTCATTCCCGAGCAGCTTCATTCAAAGAGCAAAAACAGCGTCTTTAAAGGCGAAAAGCTCAAAGGCAGAAATGTTTACACCATTTGCAGGGGCAAAGTGGTTTTTGAACTATAACGCAATATCAAAGGAGAAGAAACATGGGATTTGACAGACTTATTGAAAATATCGTGCGCACGCAGAACCCGTCTGTTGTCGGACTTGACCCAAAGCTTGAATATGTTCCCGAGTTCATCAGGCAGAAGAATTTCAAGAAATACGGCAAGGACTTAAAGGGCGCTGCAAAGGCGATTTTGGAGTTCAACAAGGAGATAATCGACGAGATACACGACATCTGCCCTGCTATCAAACCGCAGGCTGCGTACTACGAAATGTACGGCTACCAGGGCATAAAGACGCTTTACAAGACTATCCAGTATGCACAGAGCAAGGGTATGTTCGTTATGACAGACGGCAAGCGCAACGACATCTGTGCAACTATGGAGGCTTACGCGACTGCGCACCTCGGTCTTACAGATGTTGACGGCGAGAAGATAGCGGCTTTCGGTGCAGACGCGCTGACGGTCAACGGCTACCTCGGCACAGACGGTATCGCTCCGCTGCTGGAGCAGTGCAGAGCCTTTGACAAGGGTATTTTCGTGCTGGTAAAGACCTCGAACAAGTCCTCGGGCGAGCTTCAGGATCTGATGATCGGCAACAAGAGCGTATACGCAACAATGGGCGCTATGTGCGAAAGCTGGGGACGCGATAACATCGGTAAGTACGGCTATTCCGCAGTAGGTGCTGTCGTTGGCGCAACATATCCCGAGCAGCTTGCCGAAATGCGTGAGGCTCTGCCGCACACGTTCTTCCTCGTACCAGGCTACGGCGCACAGGGCGGCGGCGCAGAGGGCGTTGCCAAAGCGTTTGACGAAAACGGACTCGGTGCGATAGTCAATTCTTCAAGAGGCGTTATGTGTGCCTACAAGAAAGAGGACGGCTGCGACGAAAAGGACTTTGCAAAGGCTGCACGCCGTGAGGTCATCAGAATGAAAGAGGACATCACCTCGCACATTCCGCCGATAAAGGCTGTTGAAAAGTAAAAAACAACCGCTTGGCTTTTCTGTTGAAAGTTAAGCGGTTTATTTTTTTGGATATGGTTTTTTGACATTTGTGCGCCCGATAAGGTAATCAACGCTCGTGCCGTAAATATCGGCTATCTGCGAGAGGATCTCCGTGGGGATACCCCTGACACCTGTTTCATAATTTGAGTATGCTCTGCGGGATATATACAGCTTATCCGCTATCTGCTGTTGTGTCATATCGCTGTCCTCACGCAGGTTTCTTATTCGTTCATATTGCACAAATATCACCTCAAAAATATTATACCACGGAACGAAATGAGCCATTGACAAACGGAACAATTTGTGCCATAATATAGGTATAGAAAATATTGGAGGTGGTCGTTATGACTAAAAATAAAAAAATCATTATAGCAGCGGCTGTTAGTGCAGCAGCAATAGTCATTATTGTTTTAGTATATTTCCTGTTTATTAAAACAAGCATTGTGGGAACTTGGAAAGAAACATCATGGATTAAAAGCGGAAAACTGAAAAATATTTCAAGCGATGAGGCAATCAGTTACACATTTAAAGAAGACGGCACATATAGTACTAGCAATGGAGATTCAGGATACTACACAATTAAAGATAATAACCTGTATTTTGGTGACAAACCCGGCGAATCCACAAGCGGAGAATTCTTTAGAATAACAAAACTCACTCACAGTGAACTCGAACTTTCTTTTGAAGGTGATACTTTCTGTTTTAAAAAAACATAATCCCGAGCCCGACTCGTTCGGGCTTTTTTGCGCCTTATTGACAGTATGCGCAAAATAGGCTATAATTATACTAAAGAAATGCGGGGTGACGATGATGTGGCAAGGCGGTGACAAAATGCCCGAATCTGCTGTGCGCAGGATACGGCGCAGTATCAAGCTGTGGCTGATAGTCAAGATACTCCCCTTTGCCGCATATGTTTTGCTGTTCATAATAACCCGTTTGTCTGATACAGGGGTCATAATGCCGACAAATATCACCGTTATGTGCGCTTTGTTCACCGCCTTTCTGCTGTGGCGCAACATCAAACGCCTTATCAGGATAAAACGCCGTGATTTTGGGTGGTGCGAGGGCGTGACCGCAGGTATGCTGGGCAGATACAGCAAGGGCGACACGCTTGTAAGCGTCGGTTTCGAGGATATCAAAGCGTTCGGTCATCCCATAGGTTTGTTTTATATCCGCAAAGGCAGACCTGTTTACGTTGTGACGCTGAATATTCTGGAAAACTCGTTTTTCAGAGGCGGTTTTATTAACGATCCGCTGGTTTTCAAAAACAAAGATAATTGATCTGGAGGTACGATATGTACAAACAAGGTAAGTTTATTATTGCCGAAAAAAAGGCGATCGCCAAAGGCATTTTCGATATGACCGTGCTTTGTCCCGAGATCGCTGCCGAAACAATGCCCGGGCAGTTCGCACAGGTCGCTGCGGAGGGATTTTTCCTGCGCAGACCTATCTCGATCTGCGAGGTGGATAAGGACAAGGGAACTATTCGCCTTGTGTTTGAGGTGCGCGGTCACGGCACAGACAAGATTTCGCAGCTTGCAAAGGGCGCTCTTGTGGACGTTATCGCGCCTCTGGGCAAGGGCTTTACGGTGCTTGAAAAGGGCAAAAAGGCTATCTGCATCGGCGGCGGTATCGGCACTCCCCCGATGGTCGAGATCGCAAAGCAGTACGGCGGGAACGCGACTGTGATAAGCGGTTTCAGAAACGCACAGGCAGTTATTTTGCAGGACGATTTCAAGTCAAACGGGAACAAGACTATCCTTTGCACCGATGACGGCACAGCAGGTATGAAAGGCTTTGTGACCGATGCGCTGAGCAGCGAACTTGCAAAAGAAAAGCCCGATATAATCTACGCCTGCGGCCCGATGATGATGCTCAAAAACGTTACAAGGATCGCTGCCGAAAGCGGCATTTACTGCGAGGTATATTTACTGCGAGGTATCGCTCGAACAGCGAATGGCGTGCGGCGTGGGCGCGTGCCTTGTGTGCGTGTGCAGAACAGTTAAAAACGGTGAGGAGTTCAACTCGCACGTTTGCAAGGACGGACCTGTATTTGACAGCAAGGAGGTGGCTTTTGAATGAACAGACTGAGCATTGATTTCTGCGGTGTGCAGTTCAAAAACCCTGTTATCCCCGCCAGCGGGACCTTCGGCTACGGACGCGAGTACGAGCAGTTCTACCCGCTTTCACGCCTCGGCGGAATATCGGTCAAAGGCACAACGCTGGGCAGACGCGAGGGAAACCCCGGACCGAGAGTTGCTGAAACTCCAAGCGGTATGCTCAATTCGGTAGGTCTGCAAAACGGCGGAGTTAAGAAATTCCTTGAATACGAGATGCCCAACCTCGTCACAAAGGATACGCGCATAATCGCAAATATCGCAGGTGCGACAGTTGAGGAGTGTGCCGAGCTTGCGGCAATGCTTGAGGGCAGCGCTGTTGACCTGATCGAGCTGAACATTTCCTGCCCGAATGTAAAGGCAGGCGGCGCGGCTTTCGGGACCGACTGCACAATCGCAGGACAGGTGACGCGCGCAGTCAAGGACGCAACGAGCAAGCCGCTTATGGTCAAGCTGTCACCAAATGTTACGAGCATAACCGACATTGCAAAGAGCGTTGAGGCAAACGGCGCAGACGCTGTCTCGCTGATAAACACTCTGCTTGGTATGCGCATTGACATCAAAACTGGCAGACCGATACTCAAAAACAACGTAGGCGGTCTTTCGGGACCTGCTGTGTTCCCTGTCGCCGTGAGAATGGTCTGGCAGGTGGCAAACGCTGTGAAGATACCAATTATGGGCATGGGCGGCGTTGCAACGTGGGAGGACGCTGTCGAGATAATGATGGCAGGCGCAAGCGCTGTTCAGGTCGGGGCGGCAATCTTCAACGACCCTTACGCGCCGATAAAGATAATAGACGGACTGGAGCAGTACTGCATTGACAACAACATCGACAACATCTCGCAGATTGTCGGCACGGTCAAGCCGTGGTAATTAGAAGTAAGATGTAAGAGGTAAGAGATAAGAAAAAAGAGAAGCGTATGAGTACATTTTATTGTACACATACGCTTTTGTTTGTTATATTCAGACAAGTGTTATCGAGTCAGCCCACTTATCAAATCTGCTTTCGTAGTCGTCTCTGTCATTCGTTTTGCAAGTAAAATCAAATCTGTAGAACTTGCTGCCTTTGGTTTTGAATACTAACAAGAAATACTGTGTCTGCCCATCAATGTCAGCTGTAAATGACAGTCTGTTGTCATCTGACGATATCTCTTTATAGTTTGCAAACTGCTTGACTGCTTTTTTAAACATATCTATCAGCTTTTGCTGCTGCTCTTTCGATAATGAATCTTTTGCTTGAATTATCTCTGCGTCAAATACAACTCCATTATCATAATTTGAATACTCATAATAGGTTGTTGGATTTTTATAAGTTTCCGTCAGCTTCTTGCTCTGCTCGTCAAGCTTGTCCTGAGCTTCGGGCTTCATTGTCGATTCCATTTTTATCATAAAGTCGCCGCAGTCGAACTGCTGATCTATCTGCGAGCCGACCAGCGCATCTCTGCCGCCGAACCACTTGAACCAGATAATAAACGCCGCTGCTGCAATAAGCAGTAATGCACCAATGACCTTGATCGCTGTGTGCTTTGATTTTCCCGTATTTTCCTGTCCCATTATTATTCCTCCCGATACAGCGCAAACACCGTAAAAACGGTATCGCAATCCCAAAATATGTATAATTGTAGCATATATATGTATATATATATGAGACGAGCTGTTAACGTTTTGTTAATTCAAACTCACAAAGAATATGAAAGACCGCATTAGTACATTTTTTTGTACAAATACGGTCTTGGTTATTAGTACATATAATCGGACAGTTATGCTGTCTGGTCGAACTGCGAGTTGTAAAGCTCGCTGTAGAATCCGCCAAGTGCCATAAGCTCGTCGTGACTGCCCTGCTCGACGATGTCGCCGTCACGCATAACGAGTATTACATCTGCATCGCGGATAGTCGAAAGCCTGTGGGCGATGATAAAGCTCGTTCTGCCCTTCATCAGATTGTCCATAGCCTTCTGTATGCGTATCTCCGTTCTGGTATCGACTGACGATGTTGCCTCGTCAAGAATAAGGATCTTGTTGTTGGCAAGTATCGCACGCGCAATTGTAAGCAGCTGCTTTTGTCCCTGTGAAACGTTTGACGCTTCCTCGTTGAGCACCATATTGTAGCCGCCGGGGAGTGTCTCGATAAACCTGTGAACGTGCGCTGCCTTTGCCGCTGCGATTACCTCCTCGTCGGTCGCGTCAAGTCTGCCGTAACGGATATTCTCCATGATAGTGCCGTTGAACAGCCATGTGTCCTGAAGCACCATTCCGAATGCCTCACGCAGCTCGCTGCGGTCAAAGCTGTTGATATCGTGACCGCCTATTTTTATGCTGCCGCCATTGAGGTCGTAAAAACGCATAAGCAGCTTGACAAGCGTGGTCTTGCCCGCGCCCGTAGGACCAACGATAGCAATTTTCTGACCGTTTTTGACGTTGGCGGAGAAATCGTGAATGATGATTTTTTCGGGGTCGTAGCCAAACTTAACGTGATCAAAGGTAACGTTTGCGGTAACGTCGCCGATTGCAACGGGAGCGTGGTTTTCAGCCTTCTGCGGCTCCTCGTCTTCTTCAAGGAACTCAAAAACTCTCTCTGCTGCTGCGGCTGCCGACTGCACCATTGACGAAACCTGTGCCATTTGCGAGATGGGCTGTGTAAAGTTCTTGACGTACTGGATAAACGCCTGTATGTCGCCTACTGTCATTGTGCCGTTCATAGCCTTTACTGCGCCAAGCACCGCAACTGCGACGTAGCCGAGGTTGCCTACAAACATCATTACAGGCATCATCATTCCCGAGAAGAACTGCGAGCGCCAAGCAGATTTGTAAAGCACCTCGTTAGCCTTGTTGAACTCCTCTTCACTTGCTTTTTCTCTGTTAAATGCCTTGACGACCATATGACCGCCGTAAACCTCTTCAACCTGTCCGTTGACGTGACCGAGATACTCCTGCTGCTGCATAAAGTACTTTTGCGAGTGCTTCATTACAAAGCCCATTATCAAGCCCGAAACGGGAAGGATAGCTATTGCAACGAGCGTCAGCGTCGGGGAAATAGTCAGCATCATTATCAGCACGCCGATTATCGTTGTGACCGACGTGATAAGCTGCGTTACCGACTGGTTGAGCGACATACCCAGGGTATCTACATCGTTTGTAACTCTTGAAAGCACCTCACCGTTTGTCTTTTTGTCAAAGTAGTTCATCGGCAGACGGTTTATCTTTGCAGCGATATCCTTTCTCAATCGGTAGGATACCGTCTGGGAAACGTTTGACATAATAAGTCCCTGTATAAGCTGCATAACTGCGGAAATAACATACAGACCGAGCAGAATGACAAGTATAGTGCCTATCTTTTCAAAATCGATACCGCCCGTACCCTGTATCTTGTTTGTAAGTCCTTCAAAGAGAGCATCTGTTGCTTTTGCAAGCACCTTCGGTCCGACTATAGAGAACACCGTGCTGCCTACGGCAAAGATAAATACAAAGAACAGTCCCAGCTTATATTTTGCGATATACTTTATCAGCTTGCCCATTGACTTTTTAAAGTCCTTGGGCTTTTCTACCGTAACACCCGGAGGTCCGTGTCTGCGTCCTGCCATATCAGTTTGCCCCCTTTCCGCCTGCAAGTGCAAGCTGTTTGTTGTATTCGTCCTCTGACAGCTGCGAGCGCACTATCTGGTCGTACACCTCGCAGTTTTTGAGCAGCTCAAGGTGCGTGCCCTTGCCTGCCACCTTACCCTCGTCAAGAACGATTATCTCGTCTGCGTTCATTATGGTAACGATACGCTGTGCAACGATTATTATCGTGCTGTCCTTAACGTTTTCGCCAAGTGCCTTACGCAGCGCAACGTCTGTTTTGAAGTCAAGCGCGGAGAACGAGTCATCAAAGACAAGTATCTTTGGCTTTTTGGCAATCGCTCTTGCGATAGACAGTCTTTGCTTCTGTCCGCCCGAAACGTTGTTGCCGCTCTGTGCTATCTCGGACTTGAAGCCGTCGGGCTTTGCGGTGATGAACTCGGTCGCCTGTGCTATCTGCGCTGCCTTTTCAAGCTGCTCGTGCGAAGCGTCGGGACAGCCGAACGCAAGGTTTGAATCTATATCGCCGCTGAACAGCACGCCCTTTTGCGGAACAAAGCCGATAGCCTCGCGCAAGTTATGCTGCGTATAATCACGCACATCAACGCCGTCAATAGTTATCTTGCCCGCAGTAACATCGTAGAATCTCGGAATAAGGTGCACAAGCGTTGATTTACCGCTGCCCGTACTGCCGATTATCGCCGTAGTCTTGCCCTTTTGCGCCGTAAAGTCGATATCCTCAAGCACATCGGCGTCGGCATTGTGGTATCTGAAATTGACGTGGTCGAATTTTACTGTGCCGTCTGTTATCTTTCTTTCGGGGTCTGCATCGGGCTTATCCTTTACGGTCGACTCGCTTGTCAGCACCTCGTCAACACGCTCTGCCGCAACGGCTGCTCTTGGCAGGAACACCGAGATCATAGTCAGCATAAGGAATGACATAATAATCATCATCGCGTAGGTGATGAACGCGGTCATACTGCCCACCTGAAGCTTGCCCATATCTATCTGCTTTGACGCTATCCACACAATAAGTATCGAAACGCCGTTCATAACAAGTGTCATAGACGGGAACATAAAGCTCATTGTCCTGTGGGTGAAAAGCATAGTCTTTGTGAGGTCGGTGTTGGTTTCGTCAAAACGCTTTTCCTCGTGCTTTTCTCTGGAGAATGCTCTGATAACGGGCAGACCCGTGAGTATCTCTCTGGTAACAAGGTTGAGCTTGTCGACCTTTTTCTGCATTATCTTAAATTTCGGCATAGCGATTATCATAAGCACGCCGATAAGCAGCGAGACCGCGAGTACCGCAACGCCGATTATCCACATCATGCTTGTGTTCGTGTCAAGCACCCTTATCATACCGCCGATACCCAGAATTGGTGCATACAGACACATACGCAGCATAATGGTGAGAACCATCTGTATCTGCTGAATGTCGTTTGTCGAACGCGTGATAAGGCTTGATGTGGAAAAGCCGTCCATTTCCTGATTTGAAAAGCTGATGACCTTTTTGAACACGCCAACACGCAGGTCAAGACCTATGCCTGCACCTATCCTTGCAGCGAGGAAACCGACCGCGATAGTACAAAGCATTATAAATCCTGCCATGCCCAGCATTTTAAGTCCTGCTATCCAAAGGTAGCTTTTTTCAAGGCTGTCAAGGTCAACACCGAGCGCCGTATACTCCTGCTGGATATACGCCTTTGCCGACTGCGACATTGACATATCGGACATATCCTTGAGCTTATCCGCCATATTCTCTCTGAACGCAAGTCCCGAGCCGCCCATTTTCAGCATATCAAGCATTGTTTTGCCCTTGAGCTTTTCAAGCATCTCGGGAGTCATCTGCTGTCCCTGCTGTGAGGACTGCGAACCGCTGTCCGTTTGCTTCATCTCGTCAAGCTTCATCTGCTTTGCCATTGCGCATACCGCCATAGGTGTCTGCATAGCCTTGTCAAGCTCGTCGAGCTTTTCACTGTTATCCTCTGTACGCTTGTAGACCTTACCGTCTGCCGTATCGCTTTTCAGCGGCAGCAGGTCGGTATCGCTTATGCTGTCGATAAGCTCATAGCTTTCATCTACGGTTTTTTGTTCGTCCTCGGTCATAAACAGCTTTATGTCTTGCATAGAGCTTTCGCTTATGACCTTGGGAGACACCCTGTCAATGCCCTTTTGCATTATACCCGTGTCCATAATGTCTGCTGTGTAGTCAGGCAGCGCAAGGTCGCACACCGCCTGGACAACAAGCAGCACCAGCACAAGCAGGCACTGCAGCTTGTATCTTCCCAGATACTTTATCAGTTTACCCATTGTCTTTCTCCTTTTTATCTTTTTGTTCGACCATATCTTTGCAGCATCTCACAAACTGCTCGGCAAGCTCCAGCAGCTTGTACATATTGTCCATTCCCATTTTCTCGCCGACATCATCAAGAAAACTGTGATACCGCAAATGCTCCTGCTGCCAAACCTCATACCCCTTTTGCGTCACGCATACCTTGACTCCCCTGCGGTCATCGGTAGAAAGCTCGCGCTTGACGAGCCCACGCTCCTCAAGACCCGTTATCAGCTTGGTTATCATTGCAGGCGTGCAGTTGCGCTCATCAGACAGCATCTTCATCGGTACCCCTGTGTTAACAAGAGGTTTGCCGCTATGAACGGCGTACTCCAGCACGCTCATCATCACACCGAATTCTCCGTAGCGCAGGACGTGCTCGCCCTTGTACGATTTTAGTGCGGTTTTAAGCTCTCTGTGTGTCATCATCAGCTTATGCATACGCTTTTCGATTTCCTGATCCAAGCCATCGCCTCCTTTTATTTTACTTGGTTAAATATTTACAAGGTTAATATTACACCGTTTCAAGCAATTTGTCAACCCCTATATCTACAAATCTGCACAGACAACAGAAAAGTTTTTTGTGGAAATTCTATATATGGGCGGCAGCACTTGATTATTTTCTGAAAATGATATATAATATTGATTATCGACAACGGTGTGCTTTCACAGCACAGACTGTTTACACGGAGGCAAACTATGTACGTTAAATCACCAAGCGTTTATGACGGCATCACTGAAAAGCCCAAGGTGCCCAACGGATATATTCTTTACGCGGTGTTTCTGCCGATAATCGGACTATTCCTTGAACGCTACGCATACTCCTTCACAGTAGCGGCAGCGCTGTGGGTGCTGGTCGTAGTGCTTATGTGCGTTTCCTGCGCACTTGACAAAAGAATGCTCGATAAGCACGACGTAAATACTGTTATGCTCGGCAAGTCATATCTCTTCCCGCCATTATACATTTATAAAAGACAGGTGCGCGTCGGCGGAGAATCAATGCTGTGCGTTGCAAGCATAACGCTGATAGCGGGCGCACTGTTCACAAACGGGCTTGTAAAGGGGCTGCTTATGTCGCCGAGCAGAGCGGCGGATATGGTTCCCAACACCGCCGTAACACAGCTTGATAACTTTTCGGGAAAAAGTCAGTATTCTATCGGCGAGTGTGTCAGCGCATACTCCTCAAAGGACGTTGATTGGCAGTCGGAAAAGAAAAGCTACGGCTATGAAGTGACTGCAGCAGGCGAACACGATTCAAAAAGCTTCAAAATAATCTTCAAACTCGAATATGACGGATTCACATTCCATGCGTTTCTGATAACCGGCGTTGAGCAGGACGGCAAAACGCTCGACGCTGACGGCAGAAAGGATTTCTACAAAGACGTTTTCATAAACTACGGCAATAAAGCTGACAGCTCATCGCAAGCGGGCAGTTCGTCACGGGCAGACAGCTCAAAGGAGAATTGATATGCTTGATATGTTTTCACAATTTGAGTTTGGCGAACCGACCGAATGCGAAATAACGCACGTTCACGGTATGGCTCTGCCAAAAGACTACCTTGATTTTATGCACGCACACAACGGCGGCGAGGGTCCAGTCGGCGAGAACGCATATCTTCAGCTTGTGCCGCTTGAGGAAATCGAACAGTTCAACCTTGACTACGGTATCTTTGAGTACCTTGACGGGATATACATCTTCGGTACAGACCTCGGCGGCTCGCTTTTCGGCTACAAGCCGCAGGCACAAACATACTGCGCGATAGATTCATGCTCGATATGCGAGGAGGATATCTTCTGGGCGGGCGAAAGCTTTGAGGGTTTCATCAAAGCGCTTGACGCGGGAGAGTTGTAAAATATCACAAAAAACAGCCACGGAACGCGTTGCTTTCGTGGCTTTTAGTATATAATCAAAAAGTGAAATGGAAAACGAGAAATCGAGAGAAACGGAGAAAAACAGAGAGATTTAAAGAGAATGAGGGATATAAATTAAAAATTCGCCTGTTTTGCCCTTGACAATTCATCTGACTTTCTGTATAATGAACAATGTTGCGAGTCCGCAGGCATCTCTGCGGAAACTGACTATTAAAAATTTGAACGGAGGAAAACATATGTCAACTTATATGCCAAAGGCTGCGGACATCAACCGCACATGGTATGTTCTCGACGCTGAGGGTCAGTCCCTCGGTAGAGTTGCTGCAAAGGCTGCTCACATTCTCAGAGGCAAGCACAAGCCAACTTTTGCACCTCACGCTGACTGCGGCGACCACGTTATCATCATCAATTCGGACAAGGCTGTTCTCACAGGCAAGAAGCTTGAGGACAAGTATTACAGATGGCACACAGGCTGGATCGGCGGTCTGAAGGAGATCAAGTATTCAAAGCTTATGGCTGAGGAATCCGACAGAGCTATGACAATCGCTGTAACAGGTATGCTGCCGCACAACTCTCTTGGCAGAGCCTGCGCAAAGAGACTGAGAGTTTACAAGGGTGCTGAACACAACAACGCTGCTCAGAAGCCTGTTAAATACGAACTGTAATTGAAAGGAGCAATATAGATGTACGAATCAAAGAAGCCATATTTCTATGGCACCGGTAGAAGAAAGCATTCTGTTGCCCGTGTTCGTGTTTACGAGGGTACAGGTAAAATTACAATAAACGGCAGAGATATCGACGACTATTTCGGTCTTGAGACACTCAAGCTGATCGTTCGTCAGCCATTCGGTGTTACAAACACTGTTGACAAGTACGACATTGTCTGCACAGTTGCAGGCGGCGGAGTTACAGGTCAGGCTGGTGCAATCAGACACGGTCTTTCAAGAGCTCTTCTTCAGGCAAGCGACGATTTCCGTCCACTGCTCAAGAAGGAAGGCTTTCTGACAAGAGACCCAAGAATGAAGGAAAGAAAGAAGTACGGCTTGAAGGCTGCTCGTCGTGCTCCGCAGTTCTCAAAGAGATAATCTGCACATTCAATTCATTGCAGAATCAAGGCATTCATCAGTTTGGTGGATGCCTTTTTTATGGAACAATTCCAAAAAGCAATCCGCTGAAGTATGCTTTACTCCAGCGGGTTTTTTAACAATATTGATTGTATTCAACAGCCTATGGCTACCGACGTTAGTATATACTTAATACCAACCGCCCAGGTTTCCGTCACTTCCTATTTGCTTGTTTGACAGGTTTACCTTACAAAACTCTACAGGAGATGATTTGCCGCTGTCTTTGTAGATAGTATCCCATGTACCTGTACCCACAAAGTGTGCATCGCTGCTTGTATTGGCAACATACTCACCATCGATGTAAGTCACCAGTACATCTTTACGGAAGATCTGCATTAAGCGAACAACACCGGCTGAATTATACACAACGACCAGTCCGAAATTGGTATTCTGATCCTTCAGATACTTTCTGCAGTTCTTGGACTTTGTGTTATAACTCATCGGATTTGTTTTCGTGCCCGCTTTCCACTCTTCCGAAACTGCATTGTTCAAAGCACCTGCAATGACATAATCGATAGACTGAGAACCTGTAAGATTTTTAGCATTCGGATTCTGTCTATAGAGACACCAGCTATAGTTCGTGAAAGCGCCCACTATTTCGTGTTCTCTGTCATCAAGTCCTTTTTTGGTATTCTGGTCAAGATAAAGCACCTTGTTCAAAGCGACTGTTGTATCGCCCGCACCGTTCATAAAATGGTCTATCAGCGCGTACTCTACCGCTGCCTTGATCGTCCTTGCATCTGCAATTGCAGCCTTTACCCTTGCCTTTTTAACGTAGTTCATTATGGTCGGCACAAGTAGGGTCGCAAGTGTACCGATGATTATTATGACGGTGATCAATTCAATTAATGTAAAACCTTTTTTATTGTTATTTTTCATGCTATCAACCCATTTCATTCCTCTTTAATTTCCCTTTTTGTTTCCCAACTATCTTAAAACTATTACTCATTATCTTTAGCTATATTATACCACTTCCGTTTATATTATTCAACTTTTTTGGTAGAATTTTGTATACATGCACAAAAAGCATCTATTTGTTTTTGCACATTAACCAATTTTAATGTTGACTTATTTTATCAATTAAAATTCGAAAACGATATCGTAAAAATAAGCTTTGTATGTAGTTTTATCCCTTTAATCAGTAATAAAACGCTTTATAGTGTTATATCCCTCCACTCTTTCTTATTAATAATTTCTTTATAAAAATGCAAAAGCATCCCGAGAGCAATATGCTTTCGGGATGTTTATTTAGTCATCATATCCATCAAGAAAATGCGTTATCTCGCCGTTTTTCTTATAGGAGATTATCGTGTTCAGGTTGACGTTCTCTACGCTGCGGAAGATGTTCGCCTCTATCTGCGGATTGCGCTTTTGCAGCTCGGCAATAAGGTGCTTTATCTCCAGCCGCTTTGAGTCCGACTCCCCCGACTGTCCTACGCTCGTATTCTGCTCGGTAAAACGGCAGGCGCACTGCAAAAAATGCAGGTCGTTGTAATCGCGCCAGCGCTTTATCTCCGCCTCGCGTATAAGATACATCGGGCGTATCAGCTGCATACCCTCAAAGTTGGCGCTGTGCAGCTTTGGCATCATCGTCTGCACCTGCCCGCCGTAAATCATACCCATAAGAATCGTTTCGATAACGTCGTCATAGTGATGCCCCAGAGCTATCTTATTGCAGCCCATTTCCTTTGCCTTGTTGTATAAATGACCGCGCCGCATTCTCGCGCAAAGGTAGCACGGATTGTTTCTGACATTGAACACAGAGTTGAAGATGTTTGTTTCAAATATTTCTATCGGTATGCCGAGGATTTTTGCGTTCTTTTCGATAAGGCTGCGGTTTACAGGGCTGTACCCGGGGTCCATAACAAGAAACCTTACCTCGAAATCGAACTTGTTATGGGCTTTCAGCTCTTGAAACAGCTTTGCCAGCAGCATAGAATCCTTGCCGCCCGAAATGCACACAGCTATCCTATCGCCAGGCTTGACAAGTTCATATTTTATTATTGCACGAGCAAATCTGCTCCATATCGGGCGCGCGAATTTTTTGCGTATGCTCTGCTCTATCTCGCGGCTACGGTCGCTTCCGTCAATGCTGTCAAACAGCCATTTTGAATATCCGCCTTCAAGTGCGCGCGCATCAACGCCTTTTTCGCGCAGCTGACCTGCTATTTTTTCGCTGAAATTTCCGTTGCGGCATACAACGACTACCTCGCTGTTCTCGCCGAACTCATGCTCCAGCAGCTGCTGCGCGGTCATATTCACCGAGCCGTCAATATGCCCGTTATCAAAATCCGTCTTATCACGAATATCCACTGTTAAGACGTTGTGTGCCATTTTGCTTCTTTCCTTCCACTCCTATTTCAATTCAACGTGCGAGCAAACCACACCGCCTTGTGCAAGGTCGATTATTGCATAGCACGGGTTCAAGCCGTCACGCGGACACGCTGCGCTGCCGGGATTTATAATGTACAGCCCGTTGGTGTAGGTGTAGTATCTTTCGTGCGTATGACCGTAAAGCGCAACTGACGCATCAAGCTCACGCGCTCTGTAATACAGCTTGTCAAGGGAAAACCCCACGCTGTACTCGTGACCGTGAGTACAGAAAACCTTTCTTCCGTCGGGCGCAGTATACACAAGCTCTTTGGGCGCATTTGAATAGCAGTCGCAGTTGCCCATGACACTTATCACCTGCTTTTGAGGATAAAGCGCTTTAGCCTGCTCTATTTCCTTTTCGCCGTCGCCGAGAAAAATATATAAATCAGCATCGGGAGTTTTTCGCAGTATCCTGTTCGCTGCCCGAAAGCTGCCGTGCGTATCTGAAAAAGCAACCACGCGAAAGCTGCCTGCATTACTCAACCTTTTCCGCCTCCTCACATATAATAGTAAAGTATAGCATAAAAATAATATAAAAACAACACTGCAAAGGAGATTTTTTATGAACAACAATATTGATTCAAAGAAAATGGCGGCACTTTTGTCTATTGCGTCAAAAAAGCTCGGTACCTCGCCCGACGCGCTCAAAGCCCAGCTTGAAAGCGGCAGCTTTGACAAGGCGCTTGGCAATCTGCCGCAGGGTCAGCAGAGCAAGCTAAAGCAGGCGCTTTCAGACCCAAAGACCGCAGAAAAGCTGCTGTCTACTCCGCAGGCGCAGGAGATATACAAAAAGCTGCAAAAATAAACAGAACGGAGAAACACAATGGATGACCTTATGGCAAAACTCCAAAGCGTGCTGAACGACGAGCAGAGCATGAAGCAGCTCGGTGAGCTTGCGAATATGCTTTCAAACAGCGAGCAGGAGGAAGGCTCTGCACAGCCGCAGCAGGAAAACTCGCAGCCTGATTTTTCACAGCTGCTGAACAGCCTTAACCTCGGCACGCAGCAGTCGCCGCCACCCCCGTCGCCGCCCGCAAGCACGGGAGGTCTTGATATGGCAAAGCTGCTTAAGCTGCAAACGATAATGCAGCAGGCAAACAAGAATGACAAAAACGTTGACCTGCTGCTCGCGCTGCGCCCGCTGCTGAAAGAGGAAAACCAAGTCAAGATAGACAGGCTGATAAAGATTTTCAAGCTCTTTGCGGTGTACCCGCTTTTAAAGGACAGCGGTCTGCTGGGAGGTGACCTTTTTGGCTTACTCTGACAGTGTGGACAGAATGAAGCAAGAGGCTGTTCGGCGCGTGCAGGAAATGCAAAAGCGCTCACGGAGTGTTCTGGGTGAACGCTCCGAAAGCGCTGGTAATACAGCCGAAAAAACACATACGCAGCAGCAGGCGCAAGGCAGTATCGACTCTCTGCTCGGCTCGCTGCTTGGCACAAAAAGCTCGGGCGGCAAGCTGTTCGATGTGGCAGGCATACCTATTGACGAGGAAAAAGCCCTTATCGGTATGCTTATCTACATACTGTATAAACAGGGCGCAGATGTCAAGCTGCTTTTGGGACTTGGATACTTACTCTTATAGAGGCAAGAACGCTTCACTTTTCAGATGCAAGAAGCAAGACACGGTGTCCGCCTTTGACGGACGATTTCTTGCCTCTTGCCTCTATTCATCTTGCTGCTGACTTGCAGATATCTGCAAGCGGACACTCACCGCAGCGCTCGCCGCGCGCTTTGCAGTATTCTCTGCCGAAAAGCACCATACGGTGACAAAAATCCGACGACTTTTCGGGCGGCAGTATCTTGCGCAGGTCAGTCTCGACCTTGTGCGGCTCTTTGTTCTTTGTCAGACCCAGCCTGCCGCATATGCGTATGCAATGCGTGTCGCACACGACCGCAGGCTTGTGGAAAACGTCACCAAGCACAAGGTTGGCAGTCTTTCTGCCTATGCCCTCAAGCGTCGTTAGCTGCTCTATGGTGTCTGGTATCTGCCCGTCAAAGTCCTGCATAATCTGTCTGCACATACCCACTATCGACTTTGCCTTGGTTTTGTACAAGCCACAGGGCTTGACTATCTCGGCGACCTCGTCAACGTCGGCATTGGCAAAGTCCTCTATCGACTTGTACCTTGCAAAAAGCTCTTTCGTTACGATATTTACACGCGCGTCGGTGCATTGTGCGGACAAGCGTCCTGCTATCATCAGCTCGTGCGGTTTCTCATATGTAAGCGAGCAAAGCGCATCGGGGTAAGCCTGCTCAAGCCGACTGATTATCTCGCCAACAAGTTCGGTCTTTTTCATATCATCTACCTCACAAACCGTTCGTCCAGAAATCAGCAGGAAGCTGCGGACCGCCTTTTACAGCGTCGTTGCAGCGGTCACAGTCCTTGTCGTCACAATGGGTGATGTTTGGCATATTGCGTATAGCCCTGCTGCACACGTCAACAAACTCCTGCGCCTTGTAGCAGACCCAGCGGCTGCTGCCGACAGTTATCTTCTTTGCGTAAATGTCAAGTATCCCGTCGAGGTTTCTGAAACCCTCCGAACAGCCGCCCGCGCTTACGGGAACTACTTTGCGGTTCTCGTCATAAGCCCAGCGCACAAACGGCGTGCGCCCTGCGACCTGCTCGGCATAGTGGATTATAGTCGCCCTGTCAAGCCCTACGCCCATAAGCAGCACATAGCCGTCATCAGCGCAAAGCTGCTTAAGCGGCGCGTAAACGTCCTTGAACGACTGCCTTGCGACAAGCCTTTTTGCGTTTGCGCCCAGCGCGGTGAACGAATTGAGCGGATGATTGCCGCGCACGCTGCCCTGCGTTTCAAGCACGCATTTAGGGAAAGCTCCCATGTCACCTGCCGAAATCTCCTTGCTCGTCACATCAAACGGTGCAATTTCGGCATAAGACTGCTCCAGAAAGAAAGAGTAATCCCCTGCGCCGTTTTGCTGCGGCATAAGGTTTTTGGTGGGCTTGACCTCGTAAATATCCGAAAAAGTTGGCACCATTATCGTGCAGTGCCTTTCCATAAATGCATCAACAATGCCCTGCAAGCCGTGCTTGAGCGGTGCACCGAAAGAGCGCATCGACGAGTGTATGCACACGTCCGAGCCGCTGATGCCAAGCGAGTTTATCGCACTCACTATCTCGCCCTTGCCGACCTCGACAGAACCGAACATTGAACCCATTACAGTCATAATCGTTTCCTCCCCGATATATCTTTTTTACTATTGTACTACTTTTTTGCAGTTTCGTCAACGCCGAATGCATTTTTGCAAGTTAAATCAATAAAATTTGCAACAGCTTTTTGCAAATCCGCCAAAACGGACATATTTAAACGCCGATTTTTCGTATTATGTATAAAAATTTGAAATTTTCATAATTCCCTCTTGCAAAATCGAAAGCCGTATGTTATAATAGTCGTATCGTAATATAATGTCCGGATAAGATGGCTCGGACGGGTTTACGCAATAATTTTAAGATGGGAGTTTTTAAGATGGCATTGAAAAACGAGTACCTTCAGAAAGTGTACGAGAACGTTGAGAAGAGAAACCCCGGAGAGAAGGAGTTCCTCCAGGCAGTTTACGAGGTTCTTGAGAGCCTTGTTCCTGTAGCAGACAAGAGACAGGATCTTATCGATGCAGGCGTTTTCGACAGGATCGTTGAGCCTGAAAGACAGGTTATGTTCAGAGTTCCTTGGGTTGACGACAACGGCAAGGTACAGGTAAACAGAGGTTACAGAATTCAGTTCAACTCCGCTATCGGACCTTACAAGGGCGGTCTGAGATTCCACCCGACAGTATGTGCATCTGTTATCAAGTTCCTCGGATTTGAGCAGATCTTCAAGAACAGCCTTACCTCTCTTCCAATGGGCGGCGGCAAGGGCGGTTCAGACTTTGACCCACAGGGTAAGTCCGACGCTGAAGTTATGAGATTCTGCCAGAGCTTTATGACAGAGCTTTGCAAGCACATCGGCGCTGACACAGACGTTCCTGCAGGTGACATCGGTGTAGGCGGCAGAGAGATAGGCTACCTCTTCGGTCAGTACAAGAGGATCAGAAACGAGTTCGTAGGCGTGCTCACAGGTAAGGGTATGCAGTACGGCGGATCACTTATCAGACCTGAGGCAACAGGCTACGGCGCAGTTTACTACACAGTTGAGATGCTCGAGCATTTCGGCGACAGCATCAAGGGCAAGACCTTTGCAGTATCTGGTTTCGGCAACGTTGCTTGGGGTACTATCAAGAAGGTCAACGAGCTCGGCGGCAAGGTCGTAACAATTTCCGGTCCTGACGGCTACATCTATGATGAGGCTGGTATCACAGGCGAAAAGGTCGATTACCTGCTCGAGATGAGAGCTTCATGCAGAAACAGAGCTCAGGATTATGCTGACAAGTTCGGTGTTCCTTTCTTCGCAGGCAAGAAGCCTTGGGAGCAGAAGGTAGACATCGTAATGCCTTGCGCTACTCAGAACGAGGTAACTCTTGAGGACGCTAAGAACATCATCGCTAACGGCGTTAAGTACTATGTTGAGGTTTCCAACATGCCTACAACTGCTGAGGCTGTTGCATACCTCAGAGAGAACGGTGCTATCGTTTGTCCTTCTAAGGCTGTTAACGCAGGCGGCGTTGCAGTATCGGGTCTTGAGATGAGCCAGAACTCCATGAGATACAACTGGACAGCTGAAGAGGTTGACGCAAAGCTGCACCAGATCATGAAGAACATCTTCTCCGCTTCCGTAGCTGCTGCTCACGAGTACGGTCTTGGTGATGACCTCATCGCAGGTGCAAACATCGCAGGCTTCCTGAAGGTTGCAGAGGCTATGAAGGCACAGGGCGTTGTTTGATAAAAACTTCTATCTGTAAATATAAAGAGGCTGCTGTAAAAAGCAGTCTCTTTTTTTGTTGCAAAATCCGCTGAAATGTGCTATACTTATTTACAGCAAGGAGTTGATGGAATGAACATCATCGGACACTTTAAAACTATAACCACCCACCGCCACGCCGTTATCAGAAACTGCTTCAAGGCAGGCATCGGCTTTCAGGGGCTTTTCCACGACCTTTCAAAGTATATGCCAAGCGAGTTTTTCTACGGCTGCAAGTTCTATCAGGGCACTCGCTCCCCTAACGAGGGCGAGCGCGAGGACCACGGCTTTTCATACGCGTGGATGCACCACAAGGGCAGAAACAAGCACCACTTTGAGTACTGGACAGACTACAACCCCAAAACAAGAAAAATGGAGCCTGTCAAGATGCCGCTGCGCTACGTCAAGGAGATGTTCTGCGACAGAGTGGCAGCGAGCAAGATATATATGAAAGAAAACTACACCGATTCAAGCCCGCTGGAGTATTACCAAAGAGCAAAGGGCATAAGGATAATCCACCCCGAGACTGCGGCGCTGCTTGAAAAGCTGCTGACTATGCTTGCACAAAAGGGCGAGGACAAGACCTTTGCGTACATCAGGCGGCTGAAAAGATACTGAAAAGCCCTTGACAAGCGAAAAAAACATGTTATAATTGCAATGCTGTCGGAACAGGCAGTCAATATAGATAGAGATACAGACACAATTTAAGGGGGAGAAAACAAAAATGAACAAATCAGTAGCAAAAGCCGGCTCGGCGGTAGTTACGGTGACAGTGGCTCTGCGAAAAAAACTCTGTAAATTCAAAAACTGTGATAAAAAACGTTATTGCTGGAGCGGCTTAAAAAGTCGCTCCGATTTTTTACAGTATAATTT
>OMXI01000039.1 GCA_900314975.1 uncultured Eubacteriales bacterium
TGCCGTCTGCGGTTTTGTCTGGGTTGCAGATATAAGCAATTGCACCGTATGTTCCCGTGTGGATCGTATGGATACGAGTAACTGCCAAACTTCCTCTAATCTCGCTTTCATATCGGCAATATCTTCATCGTATAGTTTACCGCCTTTGTTGACACGATGGGCTACCTGGGTTGAATGCTAACTGTCCAAAAAAAGTTACCACAAACTAAAAACGATGTGATAAAATATCGTTGCAAGGTGAAACTTATCATATATGGCGAGGTGAGTATTATGACCAAGAAGCATATAAGACGAAATATATTGTCCTTAATACTGTCAGCTCTTATTTGTCTTTCTGTAACAGGCTGCGACTTTTCAGACAATTCAACAAGTGATTCTCGTTCTTCAAGTTCTTCATTTGATTCTTCATTGCCCGAATCAAGTTCAAATGTAGAAACATCCAGTAAAACTGATAGTTCATCAAACCATTCGGAAACTATCAGTTCATCTAAAACGACATCGTCAGCCACAACAACTTCACTAACAACAACTACTACAAGCAAAGCCACTACAACTACCACTACTACAAAAGCAACACCAAGATTTAATCCCTCACTTATTCCGGCGTATAGTGGTTCTGCATATGTGGCTATAAACGGCAACATTCCGTTCTTTTCTTCTGCCGATATGACCACTGTTGCATATGAAAAATACAGCCCACTGGACTCCCTTGGTCGCTGTGGAACTGCAATGAGTTGTATCGGGCGAGAACTAATGCCAACTGAGCCTCGTGGATCTATTGGTATGGTCAAGCCCAGCGGATGGCACTTAGTCAAGTATCAAGGCGTTGAAGGCAAGTACTTATATAACCGCTGCCATCTGATCGGTTATCAGTTGACCGCTGAAAACGCTAACGAGCGTAATCTCGTCACCGGCACCAGATACATGAATGTCCAAGGTATGGAACCTATCGAGAACATGACAGCAAACTATATAAAATCTACCGGCAATCATGTAATTTACAGATCAACTCCTATATTTATAGGTTCAAATCTGCTTTGTACCGGGGTCCTAATGGAAGGCAGATCAGTTGAAGACAACGGATCTGGTCTTACCTTCTGCTATTTCGCATCTATACAGATTGTATAGTAACACTCAAGTATCCAAACAGAACCTACGACCATCGGGTTTTTACGGTGTCCTCAAAATCACAAAATTTCAGTTTCATATTTTCTAGGACACCAAAATCCAAAATCTCACCCCAGGACACCAAAAGGACACTTTTTTCACGAAACCTACCTAAAATCAGCATATGTTACGTTATGTAAAAGCTCTCAAAGCGTTAATCAGCCGAGATTAGCAGAGATTAGCATAGTTTAATATATTCATTGACACGTTCTCATAACCCGAAGGTCGTAGGTTCAAATCCTGCTCCCGCAACCAGCGTAGATACGCCGTTTGAGACAACTCAAGCGGCGTATTTTTTGCCCGAAATCGCACTTTAGGGCACTATTAGGGCACTGTTTGGGGAAAACTCACTTTCATATGGTCGGAAAGCCCTGTATATCTCCTCAGTTTTAGTTTCATATTTTCATATAGCAACAGCGGGACTTTTTCAGCCCGGCTGCTTTTCATTTCACTTTTGTTCTGTGAGCCTTTTCAATATTGACGGATAATCCATCTTTCCGTTGAACACACGATATATAATGATCTTTTTTTCATCATCAAAGACACGGTAGAACATCAGATAATCTTCAATGACCGTCATTCTGTAACCGATTTTTGCAAGAGCTTCATCGGGAACAGTTATTGACATTCGTGGAAAAGTCCCGAGCCGCTGCGCCGCCTGCTTCATTTTATCCTTGATCCTTATCGCGCCGTTCTTGCTGCCCATCATCAAAAAAAATGAGACTATCTCGTTCATGTCCTGCACTGCTATCGGCAGATACTCGATCTTATAGTTTTCATTCAGCGACATTTATCAGGTCCTCCATCATCTTATCGACCTCATCGACGGAGTACGTCCTTGCACCGCTGAGTCTCTGCGCCTCGGCTTCGAGGAGCTTTTCACGCAGATTGAGCATTTCTTCACGGTATGAATATGCTTCCATACTCATCACAACAAGGTCACCCTCACCGTTTTTGGTAAGGAAAACAGGCTGTTTGTTCTGCTTGCAGTATGAGGATATTTCGTTATATTCATTTCGCAAACTTGTTGAAGGCTTTATCATCATACAAGCCACCTCCTCGATTTATTCTATACATATTATATCATTATTATATCGTTTTGTCAACGTTCTATGCTATCAGTAAACAATATCAAGCAGCTGCACAGCTAATTCAGCTATGCGGCTGCTTTTGTTTTTATGCCATTTGCTTTCTCAGTACGATGTCGGCGATCGTCTCTGCCGATTCGTTGTCGGATTCTTTCATTATATGAGAATAAATATCCAGCGTCGTGGTTATCTTGGCGTGACCGAGCCTTTTGCTTATTGCAGCTATGTCCATATTGCCGTGCAGCAGCAGGCTCGCCATTGTGTGCCTGAATGCGTGAGGGTTTATATGCCCCAGCTCATGCCTTTTGGAAAATGACCTCAGCCAGATATTCACCGAGTCGGGATTCATAGGCATTCCCTCGTATCCCGACCTCTCCTGGAAGAACAGGAAGCCTGTGTTGTGCCAGCGTGAGCCATACGCTGTGCTTGTGGAGATGTACCATTTGCGGTATTCTCTCAAAAGCTGCATCGTTTCCTGCGGCAAGGTAATGTACCTTTCCGACTCCTCGGTCTTGGTGGTGTCCTCGTATATGCCTCTGTCTGATGTGTAAAGCAGATTGAGATGTATGTGTATCCTGCTTTTCTCCCAGTCAACAGCGTCCCATTTTAGCCCCATTATCTCTCCCCGCCGTGCGCCTGTGATTATGAGCAGGTTTATCAGCGTTTTCCATTTCAGCGGTTCGTTTTCAAGGCATTTGATGATCCTTTCTATCTCCTCAAACTCAAAGTAATTGACCTTTGGTCTTTTCGTCTTGGGCGGTGTAGCCTTTGCCGCAGGATTGAACGGTATTATCATCTCCTTGTCTGCAAGGGCAAGAATGCTTGATATGAGTCTGTGATACTCCCTTATCGTCTTGTTGGAAAGCACGCTCTTGTCCCTGACCTTTATGAACAGCTTTGTCAGCGGCACGCCAAGAGTATCACACAGCTGTTGTGCCTTTTCAAGAAGTATATTGCCGCCGTTTATCGCCGAGCGTATTGTCATCATGCCCACGCCAGACTTTTTATGCAGTTCCTCCTGGGTGATTTTCTTTGTTTTAAGAAATTCCTTGAAATCTACCCTTACCGCTGCCCGCTCGGCTGTTTTGCGTACACCTGTCTTTTCAAGGCTCTCGTAGAACACATTGAGCGTCTGCGGTCTGATCTCAATCAGTCGCAGGTGTCCTATCTCGGTATTGATGTCCTTGAGCATTGCCTCATACCTTACCAGCGTTGAGTGCTTGACACCCGCCCGCTCTTTCATTCTCATCGCATACTCCGAGTACGCTCTGAAGGTCTGTTTGCTGTCGGCAACATATCCTTGCTTGCACTTCTTCTCAAACTCCACGACAGTTTCGTTGAGTTCTTTCATGTTCTGCCTGTCGCTCTTATCGGGGTTGGGTTTGAAAGTCATTTCATACGGCTTCAGCTTTTTGCCGTTTGCATCATAGCCCTTGTTGACTCTGATCCTGTATGCGATTATCTCGCCGTTTTTGTTTTTTCTTGGCTCGATATATGCCATACTATCACCTCCGTTTTTTACACACCAGGATACCACAAAGGCATCCCGATATCCATACCAAACTCAAAGAGTTTCCACTTACAACACACAAAGTTATCAGCCAGCATTGGCATCACCCCGAAGATATCGAAGCAGCACTTCCTTGTTTATCAGGTACTTCTTGCCTGCCATCAGGCAAGGCAGCTGACCTGATTTGCACAGCTCTCTGACTCTGTATTCGGTTAGTCCGTCGACCAGTGCGGCAGCTTGTTTTATCGTCAGCATTGCTGGTTTGTTTGTAATTGTAATATCTTTCATAAAAAATCTTCCCTTTCATAATTCCATAAATTTATCCCATATACATTCCGAGGGACTCTTTCTTCTCACGCTCTTGTTTGAGCAGCTTTCTGTCAGCGTGAGAGTAGTATTCGTCCTCGTCCTCATCATTGTCCTCTATCAGCGTACCCAGAGCAGCAATATCGTCAACAAGCCCAATTGTATCAATTGCGAAGCTATCAGAATTTTGAACAGCCTTGAGCTTACTTTCTGCCGCCAGTTCTCTTGCTCTTTCAGCCGAGATGAGTACTCTGCGCTCATGCTCCCAACCTGTTTCAGCAGTTCGCTGCTCATCTCTTTCATCTCCTGCCGTATCTGCTGACGATTCTGTTCGCTCTCCTGCTGGTATCTGCCCAGCAGTATCGACTGGTTCTGCTCGTACCTCGTCATCTGTTTGCCGGTCGGCAGCTCTTTTAACTCCTCTCTGACCTCGTCCTGCGACTGACAAATCGAACTGAGGACTTTCAGCACCGCTGTCCAGTTCTGCTCCTGAACGACCACCATCGGAGCGGTTTCCGAAGCCTCCCGAAAGCTCTCCTTGTTCTTCTCCATTAAATATCCTATCTCTGACCTTGAACTCATACTCCATTACCTCCTTTGTGTATTTCTTTTCGTGCAGTTTATTGCACCTGCATTTCTTTCCTTTGGGCGTTGTGTAGGTGATGTACTTTCGCTGCTGCTCCCACCGCACATCGTAACCTTTGCGATTCATTAGTTTGACAAACTGCTTTTTGGATTTCGCTTGCTTCATACAATCTGTGATTGCGTTCATCAAAGCGAACTTGAAGCTCTCGCCACGCACTGCACTGCGGTACTCCTTATCGCCGAGAACATCATTCTGCCCGTCTTTATTAAATGTAGGTTTCTGCAAGGTATGAACACCATAGCTTTCGCATATCTTGTCCGACAGCTTCATCAGCTCGTGCAGGCTGTTGTTGTCTGAATGATACTTTCGTCCGTCCTCAAAGCTCACCGAGTTGAACACAATGTGCGAGTGGATATGCTCCCTGTCGATGTGAGTTGCCACCACACATTCGTAATTGCTCAACGCTTTCTCAGTCAGCTCCAAAGCTATCTTATGAGCAAGCTCTGGCTTGATTTCATAACCCTTGGGGAAGCTCTGCACAAGATGATAGTACAGCCTGCCGCCTGTCTTGCCGTGCATCTGCTTGGTGAGCATCATTTCGTTGTAGGCATTCTCGGTTGAACAGTTCACACCCGACACCAACCGCCTGTCCTCCAGCTTGGTTTTCTTCTCTCTGCTGACATACCCGAGCAGCTTTTTCAAACCGCCCGTTGTCTGATTCTTGCTGTTTGCAAAGTGGATTATCGGCATCATTTCACCTCCTTTAGCATCTCGCCCAGCCGACCATAGATGTCCATAAGCAGACCTCTGCACTCTTTCAGCTCGGCAACTTTCACCCTGCCCTCGTTGCAAAGCCTGGTCAGCTGATTGAGATTGTTGCCCACATCAGCTCGGCAACTTTCACCCTGCCCTCGTTGCAAAGCCTGGTCAGCTGATTGAGATTGTTGCCCACAGCTTTGAGCTGTTTGCCCAGCTCCCAGAAGCCGTCAAGCACAATTATCTTCTTTCCGAGCGCCGACCGCAGCACGAAGTCGGACAGCTTCAGCCCTCGGCTTGCGGCTCGCTCTCTTATCCTCCGCCGCTCGTCCTCGGTACATCTGACTGTGATAGTTACATCTCTTGTTCTCAATTTCATCACTCCTTTCTTTTCGCTATGAGGGGGTCCGGGGTCCTCCCCGAGCCTGCAATGCGGGAGGCAAGTTCGAGCCAGCTTGCTGGGTTGTGGACTGCCGCCTGCGATGCTGGCATTCCCGGAAAAGTATGGTTTTCGGACTGCCATCTGACCTATGATTTTGCAGGGTCAACAGACAGAAAGTGAACGCACTTTTGAAGGATTATTCACAGAAAATGGAGACCTCTATCGGCTCACATCTGCGCGACAATGCCCTGTGTGGCTCGTTCTGCCTGCGGGTCGGCAATTTGCCTGCCCAGGTCTCAGTCGGGCTTAAATCGCCCGACGGTTGTTTAGGTTTTACATTGGACTCACTCCTTTTTTATCTCTCACTTGTATCGGTAAGATATATTGGTTTTAACATCACTTTATTTTTAAGCTGCAATAATTCTTGTAGGCTAGCACAGCAAATCGAACTTTCATTTAGTAAAAAACACAATGAGATTTCAATATGTTCCTTTATATATAGGTCTCTAATATAAAGGGACAGAGAATGTGGTTTTGACCACCCAAAAATTATATTTGTAATTCTTTTTGTAGGCTTGTACAACGATTCGCACTTTGAGTTGTAGAAAAACACAACGCTTTCATCTTAATCTCTGTGCGCGTCGATCACAAGAACCTTGTGCGGCGCTTTGATGAAAAACAAAAAGAGCACCCTTTCGGATGCTCAAAGCTCAGCCTCTACTTATATTATGGGAAGTAAAACACCAAGTGTATAGTTTTTGACCACATTTTAAAACTCCTCCGACCACATTTTTCTGCTTGATTTTGCAGGTAAAAGGGTATCTCATTTTTTCGCCGAACAGAACGAACAAGCACAGTTTTCAGCGCATTTGCGAACTTTCAAAGTGTTTTCCAAAACGAACACACAACGAACAGCGACGAACAAGAACGAACAGGAAGTGCCGCTTGTAAAGTTTTTGTTTACGAAATTGTTCGGCGAACAATGTGCGCAAAACGAACAGTCAACGAACGGCGCAAACAGCATATCCAAGGCGTTTGAAACACTTTGTTCGGTTGTTCGGCGAGGATTGTGATACACCCCTGTACTTATGCTCACACCTGCGCCACGTTGCCCTGTACGGCGTTTTCGGGTATAAGCTCGGGTAACTTGTCGCCGAAAACAAGGCGCTCAGTGCGAGAGTTACAGTCACCCCTATCGTCACCCGTCACAGTTACCGTCACCCTGAAAATAACGCAGACAAAGGTTTTTCATAGCGTGGGTGACGGTAAAATTGCACGGGGTAGGTTACTGTCACCCGTGTCACTTTGAACAGCTTTTGACCGCAGCCGTGCCGCACAAACCCTGTAAACTCGCCACATTCAAAAATGTGTGTGGTCTGAGTTACTATACAGATAGTAATGTGCACCAACGAAAAAAGAGCACCCTCTCGGATGCTCTCTGATTATATTATGGGAAGAAAATCTCAAAGTGTATAGTTTTGCAGGACATTTATAAACCGTTTGCACGGACATTTTTATCTTACGCTGCTCTTATTATTTTGAGCAAACTAGCAAGCGCAACAGACAACCGGCAAACAAAGATTTCGCCTCATCTGCGGGCTTTTCGCACACTTGTTTGCTCGTTCGGCGGATTTTTGAGATAGGCGCTGTATTTTTCCCTCTACTTATATTATGGGGTAAAAAATGCCCGATGCAGAAAATCAGCGGACAATTAAAAACCGTTCAGAAGACAATTTTTCAAACTGTATTTTGCAAAATACTTACCCCCTACCGTTGTTCGCCGAGCAAAACGAACAAATACATTTCAGCGCTGATACGAACTTTTCGAGCCATTTGCAAAACGAGCGGAAAACAAGCAAAACGAACAACAGCGAACAGATTTTTTTGCAAATTATACTTTTATAAATTTTTTTATTCGGTTTGTTCGACAACGGCAAATCCAAAATGAACAGAAAACGAGCAAGGCAAATAGCGCTGATGTACTCATATAGATAAATGTCAATGATAATTATTAGAAAAAGAAAAACGCAGGCTCACATATGCACCACGATGCCCCGTGCGGCGTTTTTATTCTGAGCCTCGGGTAGTTTGCCGCCACAGAGCAAGGCGGTCACAAATAGGCTCACAGCGCAGGGGCTAGCGTCAGCCTACTGTCACCTGCTGCTGATGCTTTGAAAACGCCGAAATCCACCCCGCCAAACAACGAGGTGGCACATACAGCTACGGCAAGAGCACCCGATATTACTCTTTTAAACCATTTCATCTTTTTCATAGTCTTTTTCCTTTCATTATTCAGCATCGACCAAGACAATTACGCAAGTACCTATTTGTTGCTTGCTGAACTGCACATACCACATTACGTTCCAATCGTTCGGATTGTAATTCCTGTACATACTAAGATTTTGTACCACAAGATTTTTGTACATCCTGTCGAAATACGCTATATCATCTTTTGATGTACTTGGCAGACAAAGAGTATCTCTGCAAGTTACATCATTAAAACTTACACCCGCTTTATAATCGTCTGTTAACTTGCCGTTTGGCAAACGATACAAATGCAGATTAGAGTTGAGTTTATACGTTGGATACAGTTTCTTGCCGTAATTGATGATTTCGGTTCTTACTGTTTCATAGTCGCTTGTAGTTCCCTTGCCACTACCTATACGGTAGAGAGCTTTGTAGTAAGGCGACATATTCGCTGTTGGGTCTGCTGTCTGCTTACTTGTTGCTTTTGTTGTAGCCTTAGTTGTAGTCTTTGTAGTCTGTACCGCAGGCTTAGTTGTAACGGTAGGCTTTGTAGTAACAGGTGCTACATAAGGCTTGGTGGTAACAGCAGATGTAGTAGTGGTCTGCTTTGTAGTTGTAACAGCCTTTTCAGTTTCTGTTTTATTTTTTTCGCTTGTTTTAGTTGTTGTGGTAGCTTCGGAGCTTTCACCGCCCGAACTGTCGCTGCTGTCGTCCTCTGAACTGTCGTCGAGAGCTGAACTATCTGTTTCCGAGCTGTCGGTAGTCGTGCTTTCTGTCTCAGTCTCGGTCCGGCTCTCGCTCGACTCGACCTGTGAGCTTTCAAGTCGGGAACTCTCTGCTTTGCTGTCGCTTTCCGCCGAAGCTCCACAGCCTGTAAGCATAGCAGCTGCAAGAATAAAACTAAATATTCTGATCTTTGTATTCCTCATAGCTTTTCCGTCCTTTGCGTTTTTCCACATTATACACCTATTGCCTGAATTTTGCAAGAGATAGGGTGTGCAAATAATCACAAAGCCGATGATCACACTTTTGCAGTCATCGGCCTTCCATTAACATTTATTCCTTTGTACCGCCTTACCACCTTGACCAGAATGCCGCAGACTTCGCAGCACTTTCCGCATTCTGTGCAGCTTCAAGTGCCTGACTGGTGTTGTTTTCGACAACCGCTTTATGCAGATCATCCAAGAATACGTTTATAGCCTCTTTAAGTGTGCTCGCCCTCATATTCTTAAGATTACTGTGTATATGGTCCATCGCAAGACCGAACCTTACATCCTCGGGAAGCCACTGCAGCTTCGGGTCATTTTTAAGCTTGTCAAGCACCTGCTGATACTGTTCATAGGTAACCTTCTCTTTCTGACAGGCTGCGACATTCTGCTTTTTCTTCTTCACTCCGTAAGCGACACAGCCGCCTATTGCGATAATGCCAAGAATATCACCTAACGCACCGCTTCCGCCAACAGCTACTGCCACAACGCCAAGCACAAATGCTGCAAAAAGACCGAGCAGAACACTTATTACAATTACCTTATTTGTGGTTTTGCTCTCCAAGACAGCAACAACTATCCGCTGGTCTTCCAGTGCCTTTTCCTGCTGTTTTATTGCATTTATTGCATCTTCACTTTCGTCAAACTTTTTCAGCAGCATCTCACGTTCGTCTGAGTCCTGAGATGTTCCGCACTTAGGACAGAAAGCAGCTCCGTCATCCAGTTGGTTCCCACAATTTTTGCAAAACATTTTTATCCCCCCTCAAGCCTTATCGTCAACGGTGTTTTCATAGGTGTAATTATCGACCATAGAAGCTACGTGTTCATTGAAGCAGCTGTCAAGATCCTTGTATCCTTTATATATATAACTATCGTGAATTTCACCTGCTACAAGATCGCAGTAGTCGCTCTCCACCTCATTGTCAGCCATTTTGAACTTTGAAAGATCAGCAGTGTATTTTCCGTCCGGCATTATCATAACATTGGATAATGTGAACTCAGCATAATAGAACTCCTCATGGTTCTTCCAAGCGTCCCTTTCTTGATCTTCAGTGACGCCGTTTATTGAAGTTTTTACTTTATACACAAGACAAATATCGTTTGCTGTCCATCTATCAAGATCTATTCCTTCCTTACCGATAAGGAAATAGTTGCCGATGAATTTTTTCTCTACTATCTTATTATCGTTCTTCCACTTTGCACCCTCGGCAGTCAGCATATCCTCAGCCTGCTTTTTCAGCTTGTCCATCAGCTCCTGCGGAACATCGGCAAGTTTTGTGATATATGACGGCAATCCCTCTACCTTGTATTCTTTCTCGGTCTGTGTAAAATTGAACTTGTCCGGCGCTTTACAAGCAGCTGTGACCTTAATGGTATCACCATTTTTGAGTTTCTCTGTCTTATCGGCTGTGAAGGAGCATACTGAAAAGCCAAACTTTTCATTATCCTTGAGCTTTGCCACTGCAAACGGCGAAGCACCTTCAAAGGTCACGGTCAGCGACTCAAATGGGTCAACTTCCTGTATTTCTGCCTTTGACGAGCTTTCCAGTGTTGCTGAAGGGTTTTCGTATCCGCCATTACCCTTTTTATCGTTGTCGTACTCCTCAAGGATCTCGTTTGCTTCACTCTCGGTGATGTCCTCAGGGTTGCTCTTTCCGCAGCTTGCCATTGCAAAGCATAGGCTCATAGCACACACAAATGCTGTTAATCTTTTTAATACTGTTGTTTTCATACTTATTCTTCCTCCATATTATTTTCGATAATCAAACAGTTTTAGAACTTGAAAACCGTTACGCATATAAGACACCACAAACGCAAAAACTTGCAGTTAATTTTAAAGATTTTCAGAAATTCGTCATATCGCACAAAATCAACCTGCAATTTTCGTGAAGTATTACATCTATAAATATCTGCAAGTTTCTTTTATTGTTACATCTTATATATAGAACTTGAAAAACCGAATTTAATATGCTATAATTTGGGAGTGCATGATGGAAATACCAATAGATATTATGATCGAAAGGATACTCGAACAGATGCAGCAGGAAATGCTGATGTCACAGGAGGAAAAAAACTACTGGCGCAACGAGATCAGAACAAAGCTTGAAAAGGAGTGGGCGGAGAATGAATGTAAAGGAACTGAATGAAACAGTCATCTCCGGTCAAAAGGGTGATATCTCCGCATTTGAAAAACTATATGATGAATTCTACGAACCTATGAGATTCTATATTGCGAAACGCATCGGAAACGTCGATCAGGCAAAGGATCTTGCACAGGATACATTTGTAACGGCAATGGAAAAGATCAAGGATCTTAAAAGTCCAGAGGCCTTCAAAGTATGGCTCTACACTATTGCCAACAGTATCACAAACAACTATTTTAAAGAGATCAATCATTTTTCCAGCTACGAAACGAGTGAAGAACTGGATAGCGTACTTGAACAGGCTGAGGAATACTCCGAGCCGATGTATGTACCTCACGATTACCTTGATAATAAGGAAACACAAATGGAAGTCAGGAAGGCGATAGATGATCTTTCACCCGACAGGCGTTCTATTCTGATAATGTTTTACTTTGAAAACATGAGAATGAAAGAGATCGCCGCAGCAATGAACATAAATGAGAATGCTGTTGGACACAGACTTACAGAGGCACGCAAACAGATCAGCAAAAAGCTCAAAGCGCTCGGCGGTAAGAATCTGGCGCTTGTTCCGCTGCCATTGGTCATGCAGGCTATTGAGGATGCAGCAGATTGCAGCGGCGGCTCAGCATTCGTCGGGCGCAGTACGATAGCAGCGGTTGCAGGATCTTCGGTTAGGCGAGTTATCGTTTCTGCCGCTGCAGCACTTGCTATCGGCGGAGGTATATATGCACATTTGCTTTTCAGAGACAATACTCTCGGAGATGTCAGACTGCCTGACAACAGTGCCTCAGAAACTGTGACCACTTCCCCGTCGGTGACGGAAAGATCAGATTTCTCTGAAAAATCCGAAAGCGTTTCACAGCAAACAAACGCTTTGATCTCCGATGCTGAAAAACCTCAGGATCAAAACCCGTTAGCAAGCGGCAATGCCACAATATCGGTCACAGCCAGAGAAAGCGAAACCCAGACACGAACCACCACCGGCAGAAATGGTATAGGAACAAACGCCGCAGCAGCATCAACCACACGTCAACGACAAGCAGTTACAGCGGCTCCGCAAAATCCTCAAGTCCAAAGACAAACTCAGACAAGCACCAGCGAAGCACCGATCAACAGCGTTGTTCCAAGTTCTCTGATCTCTGCACAGCAGGCAGTTATAAATAAGGCTTTTCCAAGAACAGACAGTGAGTATTGTTCGATCCTCGGAAATGCAGGGAGCATATCAGAGTTAAAACGAGCCAATATAAATACATTGACCAATGATATATTCTCATTTACAGAAAACAACTACCTGCCGGCAGGAGGCTATTTCTGTTATTACGATAGCGGAACGACCGATCAGTCGGACGATATCTACGTCTTTATGCTGCCGACAAAGAAGATAAACAAATCGCAAAATAGCTGTTATTACATAACAAGCTGGATAAGCTACCGGCACAATTACAGCTCAGCAAATGCCTATGACAGCTATAACGGACTGAACCCGTTCCCCACTAATAACGGCGAGATCAGCGAACAAGGCTATATTTACAGTGAACGTGAGAGCAGGAGCGACGGTGTGCTCGTTGAAAAATGCACAGAGATCGTTATCGGTACACAGAGTGAACCAACCTACGGAGGCTTTTCTTTCGGGCTGACACAAGACGCTGAAAGCAAGATCGACCTTGATAATCTGGTACTGCTCAATAGGAATATCCCCAAGTCAGCAGAGCTTTCAATTGTCGATTATATCCGCTCAAACCCAACATCATTCACACGTCTCAACTCAGATAAGAGTGCCGCAAACAAAAGAAACTCGCTGCCAATTTACTGACAGCACACAGGAGAATCATTATGAAGAAAAGGATCATTTCATTTCTGGCCTGCATTTGTATGGTATTATCAGGAGCTGCAGCCCTGCCAAGCGGAACACTGACAAAACTGTTCAGCTTTTCTGCAAGCGCAGAGGTCGCATCGGGAACGTGCGGTGATAACATAACCTGGACGCTCGACGATAACGGCAAGCTGACTATCAGCGGAACGGGATTTCTGTTCGGAAATCATATATTTGAGAATAATCCCTCTATTAAAACTCTTGTAATTGAATATGGTATCACAGGAGTATCAACTGGTGAATTTATGGGCTGCTCAAATCTTGAAGAGATATCCGTAACAGATAGTGTAACGAGAATTGGCAATAATACATTTACGGGTTCCAAATGGCTTGATGAACAGCAAAAAAAAGGTCCGTTTGTTATGATAAACGATATTCTTGTAGATGCAACGACCTGTAAAGGCGAAATAACGATACCACAGACAGTAAGATTAGTTGGTGAACGTGCTTTCTATAAGGCAAACGTCTGGAAAGTGAATATACCTGAAAGCGTTGAAATAATAGATTCTGGTGCATTTGAGCGTTGCATGCAGCTTACATCAATAAACATTCCCGATAGTGTTCATACTATAGAATCATCTGCATTTTCAGAATGCAATCTCTGGTCAGTACACATCGGTAAAAGTGTCAGAACTATCGGAAATAGTGCTTTTTGTGGAAACAAAAATCTTTCCGAAGTATCTATCCCTGATAGTGTAGAAACAGTAGGTTTTCAAGCATTCAGAAACTGCACAAATCTTATGAGCGTGAATATAGGAAGTGGGGTTAAAACATTAAGTCCTGATTGTTTTTTAGATTGTGAAAAACTCGAAGAGATAAATCTAAGCAAAGATAACCCATACTACACTTATGTAAATGATGTAATTTACAACAAAGATATGACAGAACTGGCGTTGACACAAAACACAAAATACTGGTATATTTCAGAGGGCGTAATACGAATTCAAAAAGGTATGAGCAATGAATCAGTTGAATACGTATATTTACCTGATACGGTAAAAGAGATTGATGAATTCGGATTTTCAGGTTGTGCTCAACTTAAAAGTATTTCATTGTCAAGCACTCTTGAAAGGATAGGTCTTTGTGGACTTGACGGATGTACATCGATAGAAGAAATAGTCATTCCTGACAATGTAACATTCACAGATCAATGTGTTATGAGCACATGTTATAATCTTAAGAAAATTGATCTTTCATGCAATCCATTATACACGCTGATGAGTTCAGATTCATTTAGCTATAATTATTCACTTGAGACAATTGAGATACCGCAAAATATTGGAATTATTGGACAACACTCCTTTTATTGCTGTAGTTCCCTGAAAAGCGTGACGCTACATGAGGGCTTAAAAGAAATCGAATGGAATGCATTTCTCAACTGTAAGAATCTTAAAAGTGTAAAGATTCCAAAAAGCGTTACACACATATATGACCAAGCTTTCGGCTACAATAATAGTTGGAAGGAGGATGAAGCCACATACAAAATGGAATGTATTCCCGACTTCACGATATACTGCTACGAAGGCACAGAGGGCGAAAGATACGCAAGGGACAACGGCTTCAAGTATGTCATTCTTGATGAGTGCGAGCACGAATACACCGTACAGACCGTGCCTGCGAGCTGCCTGAAATTCGGCTATGACCTTCACACCTGCAAAAAATGCGGCGAGACTTTCAAGGACAATTTCACCGATCTGCTCGGGCATGACTGGAATGACTGGAAACAGACCGAAAAACCAAGCTGCACCAAATTGGGATCTGAGTCAAGAACCTGTAAACACTGCGGACTTAGTATTTTAAGATCTGTTTCCAGAACAGAACACAGCTGGGGAGATTGGAAAGTTACAGAAAAACCAACAGCATCAAAGTTTGGGCTGAAAGAAAGAAGCTGCACTGTTTGCGGTAAAACCACGACCGAGCTGATGCCAAAAGACGAAAACGAAAAAGACATTTACAGATTGGCAGGCAAAAACCGCTTTAAAACTGCTGCAAACATATCAAGTGCATCAATGCTCTTTTCGGACAATGTAGTCCTCGCTTACGGGCTTAACTCGGCTGATGCACTCGCAGGCGTTCCGCTGGCAAACGCATTGGGTGCGCCTATCCTGCTCACTAATAAGGATAACCTGCCGCAGGAAACTCTTGATGAGATAAAACGTCTCAAAGCCAAAACTGTTATCCTCCTCGGCGGTGAAGGAGCTGTTGGTGCAGAGGTTGAAAAGACGCTGAAAAACAACCATCTTGCTGTTGAGCGCATAGCAGGAGCTACGAGATTTGAAACTGCGACCAGAATTGCCGAAAAGATGCAGACTGTATCAGGCAAGGCTTCGAGTGAGGTGTTCTTCGTTTACGCATTTGACTTTGCAGATGCACTTTCGGCAAGCACAGCTGCAGCGATAAAAGGTTCACCGATAATCTACCTCAATACCAATGGTGACCTCGACAATGCAACGGCAGCGTATCTGAAATCGATCAATGGCAGCGTTAAGAATGCCTATGTTATCGGTGGTGAGGGCGTTATCTCAAGGGATATGATGAAAAAAACACGCAATGCCCTCGGCGTAACTCCGATAAGAGTTTTCGGCGCAAACAGATTCGCTACTTGCGTTGCAGTCAACGAGACATTTGCGGACGTCCTCGATGGTGATATGCTCTGTGTAGCAACAGGCATGGATTTCCCTGATGCTCTCGCAGGAGGTGTTTACGCAGCGATAAACAAAGCTCCGTTGTTCCTCATCAACGGCAAGCTGAAAACACCAAAGCTCACCGATGAGCAAAAGGCTTATCTCAAAACGAAAGCAGCAAACTCGATAACGGCATTCGGTGGTACAGGCGTCGTACCCGACAACCACATCGCAGATATAGCCAAGAACTCTATCTAACACAACAAAGCTCCTTTGCACACGCAAGGGAGCTTTTTCATCGCAGAAAAACAAAGCATCAATTGAGTTGTTGACTAATGCATAATAAAGAGACTGGGAACCGGATTTTTACCACCCTTTTTCAAAACCGAAAACTATTTTTGTAGCCTTATACAAAGGTATGTCCTTTTTTACGCATTACACGCATTACATCTGCCGCTAAGTCAATAACCAAAGGGCTTTGCGAACTTTTTCTTCGTATTACACACAGCATACACTCGCATTACAGGTATTACACGCCTTACTTTCGCATTACAGCTTTTAGCCCAAAGCTACGCCGTTTGCAATGACTGTAAGGCGTGTAATACGAAATTGAGAGTAGAGGTCGCTCTTTATCGGACTATTCTGAAGCCCTATGTACTTCACCATTAGACATCATTCGTATGTGCGGATTCAATTTTCAAGCTGCTGAAATTATTCCTATATGTATACGGAAAGATTTTGGAGTTTTGTTAACCTTGATTTTGAGATCTGTAATCTTTTTTGTAGCCTTGCACAACAAACCGAACTTTGACTTGTTGAGATTTACAACAGATAAATAGTAGCGCTCGTGTGCGTCGATCACAAGGATCCTGCGCGGCGCATTGATGAAAAATGAAAAAGCAGCACCCACTTTTTAAGTGAGCACTGCTCTATGAACAATATTGAGTTTTGATCTTAGATTCTCTCCAGCAACTCAGTCGGTTTAAGTGCGGGGACTTTGCTGTCCTTGAAATCACGAATGTTTCTGGTGACGATATAGTCTGCACCTATCCTCGCTGCCTGACAGCTTTGCACGGTCGCACAGAACATCAAGGATAACATTGGTGTCAACGAATACCTTCATGTGCCTCTATCCTTTCGCTGCGCATAGCCTTTTCATCGTAATCATATTTCAGAACACCCTTGAGTGAATCTGAGAGAAATGAAACGCTTGCGTTGTGAGAGATCAGCCGAGCCACCTCTTTGCCGTTCTTGAGTATCCTTATCTCATTGCCTTCCTGAACTGCCTGCAGGTAATAGCCGAAATTGTTCTGAAAATCTGTTGCGCTTACGGTGATCATATCAACACCTCCACTTCTTTTAGCTAATTCAATTATGTACTAATATAGATAAAATGTCAATGATAATTATTAGCAAAAAAAGAAAACAAACGCTCTCACATTCGCACCACGATGCCATGTGTTGCTTCCTGTGCCTGCGGCTCTGGTAGTTTGTCCACCGTGGGAGAGGGTGGGCAAAAATCGGCTCACAGCGCACGGGTTACCGGCACCCTACTGTCACCTTACCGTCACCCGTCACATCAAGTGTCACTTCGTAAAGTGCGCAGGCAAAGGCTTTGTGAGAAGCAGTGACGGTAGTGACAGTAAAACTCCACAGGGTCGGCTCTGCTCCTGAAAGTGACAGCTAACCGCCCAATAGGGTCATCTAACTTTTCACAAGCATTGCTGTTGTATGTACTCGCAGAGTCAATAGTATCAGCGGTCTGTGAGCTTCTAGTTTGCCCGACAGTGACAGCAGGGTCAGCATTTTGTGACCGCTCGGGCATCAGATTTCTGCCGTCACTGGTGGCACTGTTTTGCAACAAGTACGATCATAACACCGCAGTGCGTCGATCACAAGGAACCTGTGCGGCGCTCTGGTGAAATACCTCCATATACTTACCGATGGCAAATCACAAAAAGCGACACTTTGCAAAAAAAAATAACAACATCACGAGTGTCCTCTGATTATATTATGGGAAGAAAATCTCAAAGTGTATAGTTTTGCAGGACATTTAAAAACCGTTTGCGTGGACATTTTTAATCTACCAATGCTCACATCAATATTTTGAGCAAACAAGCAAACAAAGCACAGCTATTCACGCAGACAAAGGCTTTCCGAGTTTTCAGTCCGGCAAACATCAAGCAAACAACAAGCAAACCAGCAAACACCAGCAAACAACTAGCAAACAGAGTTTTCTCAGCAACTGCGGGCTTTGCACACACTTGTTTGCTCGTTCGGCGGATTTTTGAGATAGGCGCTGTATTTTTCCCTCTACTTATATTATGGGGTGAAAAATGCCTGATGCAGAAAATCGGCGGACAATTAAAAACCGTTCTGAAGACAATTAATCAAACTGTATTTTGCAAAAAACATACCCCCTACCTTTTCTCGCCGAGCAAAACGAACAACAGCGAACAGATTTTTTGCAAATTATATTTTTTAAAAATTTTGTATTGTTATTTGGCGATGTAATTATTCATCTTGCAAAAAACTGTCTGCAATGATATAATGGTCTTAATATGATTTAAGAGGTGTGGTATGGCTGATATCAGATGTCCTCACTGCGGTGGTGAGATCCCCAAAGGTATGCGGTTCTGCCCGCACTGTATGACAGCGCTCGTGCAGACCGAAAAAGTCGATATAAAGCAGACGGCAGGCAGAAAGAAATTCTTTGCAGCTGCCGCAGCTTTGTGCGCCTGTGCGGCCATCGGACTGTGTGCATATTTTATCATTGCGCACACCGGGAACGAAAGCTCCTCGCAAAGCAAAAACACCGACACGTCCGTAAGCGCCGATGTTTCAAATGCATTCAGTTCTGTTCAAAGCTCAGAAAGTGAAAGCAAAGCCGAAAAAGCTGCTGACAAAAACGCTCTCGCTGCAAAGCTCAAAGACTGGTGCTCAGCTAACAACCCGAAGTATTTTGGCATCAGCAGCGCAGATGATATCACGCAAACGCAGGACGCAGACACTACAACGCTGTCATTTACTGATAAAAGCGGTGCTGCAGTAACTATCCAAACGGACAAGGACACCGTGTCAGGTATACACGTCCGCATTGGTCACGTTTCCTTTGCTGAAAACGAGCCTCACGCAAGGGAGATACTTTCTGCATTGGGTGAGGTACTTTTCGGTGCTGACCTCAGTGGAAAGGGCAGCGAATTTACCGAGAACGGATATGCCTTTGAGATCGCATACAGACAGGTGTCCGAGCTTGCCTATGCCGAGTATGATATTAGTGCAAAAAAGCTATAAAGTAGCCTCGCCGTGCGAATAAAGCTCGTTGTTCGTCTGCACAACGGTCATTTTGTTCTCAATGCAGAAAATGATGATGCTGTCACGCTTGTTCCTGGCGTAAAGGAAAGGATATCCCGACAGCTTGAGAAAGCTCTGCACTTCGTCAAGCGATGAGTTCATGGCTATCAGCAGAGAGAGGATCTTGTCACGATGCGGTGCTTCCTTGACACCAGAGAAGATCTGGTAGGCATATACCTGACTTACCTCCGATCTTTCGATCACCTCCGATTTTACAAGGCTTTTTTCTTTCAGCATTGCTTCGAGCATCTCGGATACCTTTTTGCTTGAAATGTTCTCGGCATTTTCGTCAAGATAACTGTCGATGGTCTCGGCACAGCTTATCTCACCGAGCAGCTCATCTGTGGATTTTTTCATATGCGGTTACTCCTTATCAAGTATTTGCATCACAAACAGATAATATCACACTTTTTCAGCTTTTACAAGGGGGCGGTAGTATAAACTTTTCGGAAATACTCAGAACCGAATATACGCTTGTATCTGTGCTTGGCAGCAAGCAGGGCAGCGAGCTGATACGTTATCGCAACAATAAGCTCGGCAGGGATATGGTCGTGCGAAAACTGAAAAGCGGAACTAACACCGAGGTCTACCGCAGACTATCGGGCGTAAGCCACGATAATCTCGTGCAGATATTTGATGTTGTCACAGAACAGGACTACACCTATATCCTTGAGGAATATATAGAGGGCATCTGTCTTTCGCATCTTGTTCCCATGAAGCAGCAGGGTGCGCAGCGGGTAATTGTACAGCTTGCAAAGGCACTTTATGTGCTGCATTCGCTCGGTATCGTCCATCGTGATGTCAAAGAGGATAATGTTATTCTGAATGAAAACGGCACTGTGAAACTGACCGACTTTGACATATCTAAAATTTACATGCAGGGCAAAAGCCGTGATACCGTGCTACTTGGTACAGCGACCTATGCTCCGCCCGAACAGTTCGGTCTTGCACAGACCGACAGCCGAAGCGACATCTATGCCCTTGGCATACTTGCAAACAAACTGGTCACCGGCGAACACCCGTCGGTAAAGCTGTTTACAAAGGGCAAGCTCGGCAGGTTCATCATTAAAGCCACCAATATCAGCCCTGAAAAACGCTTTGATTCCGCCGAAGATGTGCTGTCTCACTTTCGTTAAATAAACAAATTATGCTGACAGCATAAGACAAAAAAGACCTCCTATGGTATAATCACCGTAGGAGGATTTTTTTACATTTCGTCGATATTCTCCGCTAAAATTTTGATCGTGCTGAGGAATTTGTCCACCTGCTCGGGTGAATGATTTTTAAGCTCTGCCGAAATGCTTTGCAGAACATTTGCATCACTGTTCTGATCTTTAACATCAAGCAGAAGATAATCAAGGCTTATTTCCAGCACGGTCGAAATGCTTATTGCTGTGTTCAGGGAAAGCTGCCGTGAGCCTCGTTCGATATGTCCCACATATGAGGACGTTATCCCGCAAAGCTCCGCAAGCTGTTCCTGGCTCAGACCCAGCTTAGCCCTGCGGCTGCGTATCTTATCGCCGATCGCTTTAAGATCAGCCTTTATTTTGCCGTCATTCATTTGCATCACCAATATCATTATACATTGTGCACAAATATTCTGTAAATATACTGTATGTCATAATATTGACAAATAGTATACGTTATGATATAATAAATTTGTTGAAAGACACTAACAAAATAAAAAGGAGTAAATGATATGAGGAAAATGACATTCATTGGCTTGATCTGTCTTGCATCACTTTCATTATGCTGTTGTAATGCTGATAGTTCGTCGGTTAACCAATCAGAGAGTGCTAATCAGACAAATGAATCGACAAGCCTTGTTGAAACGTCAAAGGGAACCAATGATTCCGATTCCGATGTTATAAACACGACAACTGTTTCTTCGTCATTAGATTCAGGGACAGAAACCGAATCCAGTGAATCTACTGAACCAGAACATATCAAAAACTACAATATATACGCCGAAAAAGGTGCAGTTATTACGATGATGGATTCAAAGACAGGCCACTTTAAATGGAAAGGCAAATGTGAATCTTGCGGAAACGTTGAGAATACAGAGCATACTAATGGCTATATATTAAGCAATGGTTCAAAATTGAACACAGGTTTTGTCTGCTCAAATCCCAAGTGTAGTTTATGGGGAAAATCGCAGCCCGTTGTTATCGGGTGTGATGTTACTGAAGAATAGATTTATATATTACCCAATTAGAATTGAGGTGTTTTTATGGCATATTGCAGAAAATGCAGAACCCGCATCCCCGATGGGACAGTAATTTGTCCCTACTGCGAAGCACCACAGCAGGATCAGTCAATTTATCTAAACAGCAGTACAAGAAGTTCAAGTCAGAATAGCGAGCAATCTTTTTCATCAGGTTCGCTGATTTTTATATCAATTGCATTGAGTATCCTGGGGCTTATGGGATTGATCGTTCCGCCCAAAGGTCTAATTCTATCTATTCCCTGTTTTGCATTAGTGATCGCATCGATAGTATCGATCGTCAAGAGAAACAGAAAACATCAGGAAATGATAGAGAATATGTCCAGAGCTGCATCTAAAAATTCCGCCCCGGTAACTCAGAAACCAGCAGCACCAACTAAAACATGGTCATTCGCAGACGCTAATAGTGTTAGTGCCCGCCCGATGAATCAAACAACAGCAAGTAGACCAAAGGCTAAAACAGAGACGGCATCAAGTGGTCAGAGTAAGCTTAATGATACCGTTGCTAGACTTATCTTCGATTGTACTATTAAGTATAACGCTGAACGTGAAGCAGCCGGACTTCTCGGCATACACAACACCACTATATCGTTTAAGATTGGAGATACCTTTGATGAAGATGAACGTGTACAGCATCTAAAAGAAAAGGTGTTGGAGACAACATTCGGTCATTGTCAACAGTTCTGGGCAAATATTACAATAGACAGAGGTGATGGAATCTATGTAACAATAACCATGGAGGATATTATAGCGTCAAGATATAGCAATTTGCCAACTTTGAAAGATATTAAAGGTAAATTGCCAATTTGGAACGATGCTGAAGGTAAACCGCATGCTGTATATGTTGATAGTTTTATTATACCTGATGTGCATTTAGTATTGACAGATTCTAATGATACAGATGCCGAGAATGATTATTTCACTTTTGTCGCAACAACAGTGTTAACCGAGAGAATAGAATCAGAGCAAACCGGTTGGGTAATCCAAGCCGATAAAACAGAGTTTGATTGGCTATTTACAGCTCTAAAAAAAGAAAACCTTTTGGGAAATATCATTGTTTGGGCGGCAGCCTTTCTTGAATCATCAAAGAACGGAATAGCAAGATTAGCAAATCTGGAAATTGACAGGTTTGGAGATGGTTATGTAAACCGAATATAGAGTTGAAATTAAAACCATAGCCCTGAGCAAAACGCCAAAACCAACGCAATAACGTAAATATCAGGGCAAATAAACAATGAATATCACTATAAATATAGAAAACAGCCAGCTCCTG
>OMXI01000041.1 GCA_900314975.1 uncultured Eubacteriales bacterium
AGCCCTTAAAAACGCTCCGATAATCTACCTGACCACCGACGGCGATATGAACGCCGACACCGCAGCATACCTCGCAAAGCTCAAAAAAGCTGGCAGCGTGAAGAACGCATACGTTATCGGCGGCACGGGCGTTATCAGCGACGATATGATGAAGAAAGCCGGCAATGCTCTCGGCGTTGCACCGACAAGGGTGTTTGGTGCAAATAGATTTGAAACCTGTATTGCTGTCAACGAAAAGTTCGCAGGCGTGCTCAACGGCAAGATGCTCTGTGTTGCAACGGGAATGGATTTCCCTGACGCACTCGCAGGCGGCGTTTACGCAGCGATCAATAAAGCACCGCTGTTCCTCGTAAACGGCAAGCTGAACACTCCAAAGCTGACAGATGATCAGAAAGCTTTCCTTAAAACAAAAGCAGCTTCAAAGATCACTGTTTTCGGCGGAACAGGGGCAGTTAGTGATGAGTTCGTTAAGTTGATCGCTAATGCAGGCGTTTAAACCGAATATCAACTTAAAGGCGTGCAGAAATGTGCGCCTTTTTTGTGCGGCAGAAAAGCTGTTGATGTATGTATGACAGAAAAAACTTTATATTTTGTTTGCGGATGAGATCATACACTAAATATATGAAAAAACCAAGATCCCACTTGACAAACGCAAAAGAGTGTGGTATACAGAAGAAAAAGAGATGCGAACAGACATTCGATTTTGTCGCTTTAAAAACAGCTCACGGTCGTCGGTTCAAGTCCGGCTGCCAGCTAAAAAAACTCCGTAGATACAACATCTGCGGAGTTTTTTGCTGTCCTTTTTGTTAATGCCCGCCTATTGACTTTATTAGCAAAATGCTGTATAATTTCCCTATAATTCCGCATCAGCGGAAAAAGGGGGAAAAGAATAAAAATGAAAAAGAAGATTTTATCAGGCTTGCTGGCTCTTGCTTTAGTTTTCGGCTCAGCGGCGGCACTGCCGAAAAGCACGCTGGCAGAAAGCACAAGCATAACTGCATCTGCGGAAAGCGCACCAACATCGGGCAAGTGCGGCAAAAACGTAAATTGGACGCTTGATTCGGACGGTGTGCTGACTATCAGCGGAAAGGGCAAAATGGACGATTATGTTTCCAATACATCGCCATTTTATAATAGAAACGACATTATATCTGTTGTTATCAAATCAGGCGTTACAAGCATTGGCAGTACTGCGTTTTATGAATGCGATAACCTTACAAGCGTAACTATTCCAAACAGTGTTACAAGCATTGGGGTTGGTGTTTTTGTTCACTGCTCAAGCCTTGCAAGCATAACTATTCCAAGCAGTATTACAAGCATTGACAAAGGTGCGTTTTTTGGCTGCACAAGTCTTAAAAGTGTTACCATTCCAGGCAGTGTTACAAGCATTGGCGAGCAGGCGTTTTTAGGCTGCTTTAGCCTTACAAGCATAATAATTCCAAATAGTGTTAACAGCATTGGTGAGTTGGCGTTTTATGATTGCTATAGACTTACAAGCGTAACTATCCCACAAAGTGTTACACAAATCGGTAAAGAAGCGCTCGGTTATACTTATGGCGTTAAGGTCGATGGATTTACGATCTGCGCAAAAAAAGGTACGGCGGCGGAGAAATACGCAAAGGACAACGGTTTTAAGTTCGTTGAGATCAAATTGCCGAAAGCGACCCGCCTCGCAGGCGCAGGACGCTACGCAACAGCTGTTGAGATCTCAAAGGCTGGTTTCCCGAGCGGAAGCGACACGGTGGTGCTTGCGTACGGCTTGAACTATGCTGACGCACTTGCAGGTGTGCCGCTTGCAAAGGCGATGAATGCACCGATACTGCTGACGACACTCAAAACTCTGCCTGCTGAAACACTTGCAGAGATCGAGCGCCTTAATGCAAAGAAGGTCATTATTCTTGGCGAAACGAGTGCGGTCAGTGCAGATGTTGAAAAGGCGCTGACAGACAAAAAGCTTGAAGTCGAGCGTATCGCGGGCAAGACAAGATTTGAAACTGCCGCGAAGATCGCAGATAAAATGCAGCAGCAGAACGAAAACAAAGCACCGACAGATGTGTTCTTTGTTTACTACAACGGCTTTGCTGACGCGCTTTCGGTAAGCACAGTTGCAGCACTCAAAAAAGCACCGATAATCTACCTGACTACAAGTGGTGAACTCAACGCTGACACCGCGAAATATCTTGCACAGCTCAAAAAGGCAGGCAGTGTCAAGAACGCCTACGTCATCGGCGGCACGAGTGTGATCTCGGACGATATGGCAACAAAGGCGGCAAATGCTCTCGGTCTTGCAAAGGCAACAAGAGTTGCAGGTGCTAACAGATTTGAAACTTGCGTTGCTGTCAACGAAAAGTTTGCAGATGTTCTTGGCGGCGATATGCTGTGCGCTGCAACAGGTATGGATTTCCCCGACGCGCTTGCAGGCGGCGTTTACGCAGCTAACAACAACGCACCGCTTTTCCTTATCAACGGCAAGCTCAAAACTTCAAATCTCAACGACAAGCAGAAGGCTTATCTCATAGAGAAAAAGCCAAGCAGCATCACCGCATTCGGCGGCACAAGCGTTGTTCCCGATGATCATATCGCAGATATTGCTAAAAACTCGATATAACGCGGCAAAGCTCCTCTGAAAAGGGGAGCTTTTTTATATCCGAAATGTCAGGCAGACAGAAAAAAGCCGATCCCACGAGTGAGACCGGCTTTGATGATTATTCCGAGGTTTTTGTGTCTTGTTGTATATCCCGGCACTTGTACAGTATCTGCCTACTGCTGTATCAGCGTTTCCAAAGCCGAGTACAGTGCCTCGTTGTCTATCGGTTTGGTCAGATGCGCGTTCATACCTGCCTGAAGACTTCGCTGAACGTCCTCGTCAAATGCATTTGCTGTCAGCGCGATTATCGGTACGCTCGCTGCATCGGGTCTGTCAAGCCTGCGTATCGCAGCGGTCGCTTCAAGTCCGTCCATTTCAGGCATTCTGACATCCATAAGTATCGCATCATAGTAGCCCGGTTCACTTCCTGCGAACCTTTCAAGCACAAGTCTGCCGTTCACCTCGTGGTCAACGGTCATTCCGCGGCTTTTGAGCACCATTTCCATAATGTCTGCATTTATCTGCACATCCTCGGCAAGCAGTATATGCTTTCCGTTAAGATCGGCTTTGTGCTGCTTGATCTCGGATATGTGCTTTCGTTTGCTTGCACTTCGGAATTCTTCAAGCACGCTGCCCGACGATATCGGCTTTGAGATAAAGCTGTCAACACCTGCCTTTACAGCTTCTTCAAGTACATCGTCCCACTTATACGCCGTAATAATGATTATCGCAGATCCCGGGCCGACTATATCGCGCAGCCGCTTTGCTGTTTCGACTCCGTCCATTTCGGGCATTTTAAGGTCAATAAGAATAAGATCGTAAAGCTCGTGCCGTGCGTGCTGTACGCGCACCGCCTCGATCGCCTGTGCACCCGAAAGCACCGTGTCACAGGACATTCCAGCCTTTTCAAGTACGAGCTTTGCGTGTTCGCAGGCTATCGGGTCATCATCGACTGCAAGCACTTTCATATCATACGGCTGTATCTGTTCGTAATCGGCATCGCTGTCCTTGTGCGGTGAGTCCGTAAGCGTAACTGTCACGATAAATGTCGTACCCTTGTCTTTTTCGCTGCGGACCTCAATGTTTCCGTTCATCATATCGACGATATTTTTTGTTATCGCCAGACCAAGTCCCGAGCTGCCGTACTTGTTGGTAGCAGAGCTGTCCTCCTGACTGAATGTGTCAAAGATATGCGGGATATATTCCTTGCTCATACCTATCCCGTTATCAGTGACGGTGAAGCGAAGGGTAGATCTGCCGCCGAATTTCGCTGTGCGCTCAACGCAGAAATCAATACTTCCGCCCTTTGCAGTGAACTTTACAGCATTTCCGAGAATATTGATAAGTACCTGCCGCAGCCTTGTATTGTCGCCGATATAGTGATCGTCGATCTCTCCCTGTACGCGGCAGGAGTATGTCTGCTCATTTTCTTCGCACTGTGCGCTGAAGATAGTGTTTATCTGCTCCATAAGCTTGGTGAACGAGAAATCCTCATTTTTAAGGACCATTCTTCCCGATTCGATACGGCTCATATCAAGAATATCATTTATAAGCTCCAGCAGGTGATTTGCCGAGCCGCCTATTTTTACAAGATACTCCCTTGTCTTTTCGGATAGCTCGGGATCGCTCAGCGCGATGTTGTCAAGTCCGATGATGGCGTTCATAGGTGTTCTTATCTCGTGGCTCATGCTTGACAGGAAAGCAGTCTTTGCCTTGCTTGCATTTTCTGCGGCAGCAAGAGCATCGCTTAATGCCTGATTCTTTTCAAGTGAATCTCTCATTTCGCTGTCAATATCGGAGAAACCTGCACCGATAGCATGGACGGTGTGGTCGTCGCTGCCCTCTGTGCGTCTGACACCTACCAGCCGCAGCATTTCATAGCTCTCTCTTCCCTCATAAACGGTCAGGTATCTGTAGGAAAGAATAGGCTCGTTCTCAAGCCGTTTTTTGATGTTCTCGGGTTTAATGAAATCGAGAAATCCTTCACGGTAGCTTTCGGATACACGATCGTTTGCATATCTGGTGAAGCCCTCACTGAAAGAGAATTTCTCTCCGGTCTGAGGACCGTCTTTTTCTGAAACACTTGAGCGGTAGCAAATGCTTTCATCGGTATCAAGGTCAACATAATACACACTTGTGTAATCCGATGCAAGCGCGGTTATCATATGATCCTGTCTGGTGCGCTGCTTTTCCTCCTCCAGCAGCCTGTTCTGAAGTTCAAGGCGCTGTTCAAGCTCCTGCTGCTTTATACGGCTTTCTGTCTCTGAGGTCTGCTTTTCAAGTGCAAGCTTTGTGTTGGCTTTGTTCTGCCTGAATATTACGATAAATATAACAAACAGCACAGCGATAGTCAGAGCAGTCTGCACAAGGTTCCTCAGAATTATCCCGTCTGAAACGGAGCTTATCTTGTCGCTTATAACGCTTTCGCGGATAAGGTAAGTGAGCATCCAGTCAGTTCCCGCTATCGGCTTATAGGAAAGTGTCTCCTTTATCCCGTTGTATGTAAAGGAAACAACATTGCCTGTACCGCTTGCAAAATCCTCCATTACCTCCTGAACCGTATCACCGTTCTCAAAGGATGCACGCTCAAGCGCTTCAAGAAGATTTGTTTCCTTGGCAAGACCGCCAAGCACCATATCGGTCAGGGCGGCACCGTCCTTTGTGTAGATGTTGCAGAATGTCGTGTCATTATTGCTTGATTGCAGCGACACGCCCTCAAGCATAGTGTTTATATCTATTTCCATAAAGCACACTACAAGCTTGTGATCCTCGACTGAGATGTTTTCCACAGGGATCGCGATTATTACCTTTTTCTGTTCACCCTCGGTGTCCTTCAGCGTTATGCAGGGCTTGGAAAGAGAGGCGGGGTCGATGTTGTAGGTGTCAATGTCGTTTGTCGTCCCGACAGATGTATAGATCACTCCGCTTGTGTCCACAAAAGCGAATTTGTCAAGTGTGTACAGCTTTTTCATTCGAGCCTGATACGCCTGCAAATGCTTGATATCGCTAAGGTCGTCTTTTGTGAGGAGCCCTACGGCAGTCTGCATATTCTTGATGTTGCCCTCAAGCGCAGATGATACCACCTGTTCACGCCGCCCTGTAAGCTCGTCAAGGTACAGCAGGCTGACGGAGTTGACAGCTTTTTCTGTATCACGCTTTGCAAGATCTCCTATCCATAGCGTACCGATCACCAGTATTATTGCTACGGCTGTAAACCCGATGATAGTTATAAATAATGTGTTTCGTTTGCGGTTCACAAAGATCACCCTCTAAAACCATATTTCACTTAAAAAGCAGCGGCTCACTTGTTTTTGCTGCTTTTGCAAAAACGGGAAAATTCCGAAGAATCGTTCCCGTTTTGATCTTTTTTTCTTTCATTGTACATTATAAGGCACACAGCGCTTCAAACTGTGCCTTTGCTTCATTAAGATAAGCAGAATAATCAACATCTTTCCTGCCGCGCAGCAGCTCCGTCATTTCACTCACGGGCTTTGTAAGCGGATCAAGAGAGAGGTTTGAATACATTCCTTTTAATGCGTGTGCCGTTTCAAATGCCGCGTCGAGCTGATGATCCGCAAGCTGCTGCCGGAGCAGATCAAGCCGCTTATCTGCGATCACCTTACCGACGAGCGTGATATAGAATGCTTCATTGTTCATACAGCGTGTAAGCCCCGCGTCAACATCTGCCCCGAATTCCCTGAGTTTATCAGCTGTAAGCATAGCCATTCTCCTTTTGCTGTTTTTCTATCAGATGCACAAATTCATCGGGCGGCAGAGGCTTTGAAAAGTAATAGCCCTGTATTACATCGCACCCGAGCGTTTTCAAAAGCTCCATTTGTTCCTTGTGTTCAACGCCCTCTGCAATTACAGGCACCTCAAGGAGCCGTGCTATCTCTATTATGATGCCGACCAGCCGTGCAGCTTTGCTGTCGCTGCAAATATTTCTGACAAAAGCCATATCCAGCTTGAGCGCATCAAATGTCAGGGAAGTCAGCATATTCAGCGATGAATACCCGCTGCCGAAATCGTCCATCTCTATTTTGAAGCCCGCCGACCTGAGCGCAGAAACCGCAGCCGATATCTGCTGTGAATTATCCGTGTACGCTGATTCCGTGATCTCAAGCAGAAGCTACGCTGCCGTGATGCCGTTGTTTGCGACTATCTCCGTCAGCTCCTCGCCGAGCGTTGGATCAAACATATCTACCCTTGAAACATTTACCGATATTGGCAGCGTGATGCCGAATCTGTCCTTCCATTCCCTTATCTGTCCTGCTGCCTGATCCCATACAAATCTGTCAAGCTTGTGTATCAGTCCGTTGTTTTCAAACAGCGGGATAAAAACGCCCGGGCTTATCATCCCGTGATCGGGGTGGAACCATCTTATCAGCGCCTCTGCACTTGAAAGCACAGGTGTATCGCCCGTTATATTGTACTTTGGCTGATAGTACACCCTGAACTGCTTCTCCTCAAGCGCCTTGTCCATATCATTGATAAGCTTTTCGTGGAAAAGCTCCTTGTCATGAAGCTCGGAATTATATAGATTATAGCAGGTCGAATAAGTATTGTTAAGCTTGCGGCATGCAAGCGCAGCGCGGTCAAAATGCAATTCCATATCAAGCGGATCGCCCGCATCTGAAAAAACACCTATCCTGAGGCTGATCTTATCGTCACCGACAGCGCGCTGTGTTTTTTTGATGAACTGCTCTATCAGCTTGGTTATATCGTTATCGTGGGGGATATACATAAAAAAGCTGTTGCTGTCGCTGCGGCACGCAAGACCGCCGTATTCCTGTACAGCCTGATGAACACAGCTGCCTATTTTTTTGAGCAGAAGATCTCCGTAGGCTCTGCCGTAAAGCTCGTTTATTATGCGGAATCGGTTGATGTCGATAACTATCGCGTCCATAGCGTTGTGACCGTTCATTCTGACGATCTTTTTCCCGTATTCAAAAAAGAAATCTTTATTGAAAAGCCCCGTGAGACTGTCTCTTTCGGTCTCGTGTATGATGACACTGTCCTCGGCAAGCTCGATAGAGCGTTCAACCCTTGCCCTTATTATCTCGGGGGCATCAAAAGGCTTTGTGATAAAATCAGCAGCACCGTTTTGCAGGCATTGTACCTCCGATCCTTTTTCCGATGTCAGTACAATGACAGGGGTACGCCGCAGCTCGTTGTCAGCGTGAAGCTTTTTAAGCAGGGTAAAGCCGTCAAGCTTTGGCATATGCAGATCAAGAAGCACAAGCGACAGTGTATGATACTCCCGCTTTATAATATCCATAGCTTCAAGTCCGTCCTGTGCACAGACGATCTTATAAAGATCGCCCAGCATAGCCCCGAGAAGCTCCCTTGCTATCGGGTCATCATCAACAGTTAGTATGCTTCTGTGCAGACCGTTTTTTCGTTCAAGCAGTTCCTGCATTAGTATTCCCCCTGTTTATGCTGATCGTTCGACGTAATATGTTCGTATCATTCAAGTCCCGAAAAACTTTATACACTTTTATTATAGCACAATTCAACTAAATAGTCAATTACTGTCGCTTTGTCTGTGCCGATGTTTTTTGAGATAAAAACAAAAGCTCTCCGATCTGTTCTTTTGTGATCCAAGAGCTTTGCTTTATTGCAGCACCGCCGCAGCCGAATGATCCTTGCCTTGCATTAAAAAGGGTAGTCCTCATCAAGATTGGTGATGAACCTGTGACCTTCAAAATCATTTCTCTTTTTTCAAATAGTTCTCTCAGTATCTCTGCCGCCTCGTATGATGACAGCGGCGCAGGGTTGTCTGCTCGTCCGTCGGTTCTTATCCACCCCGGGTGAACGCTGAAAATGTTGATCTTTCTCTCGTCCTTAAAGGTGTTGTACAGCGTCATTGTAGACATATTCATTGCCGCCTTTGCCATAGCATAGTCAAGCAGATTTGTCCGGTAGCACCTTGATATGCTGCCTGCCTCGGAGGAAATGTTCATTATAAGCCCGGTGCCGCCGCAGGCTTTTAGCAGGGGATAAAAGGCTTTTATAACTCTCATTGCGCCGACAGCGGTAATATCTACCGTCCTTGCTATAAGGTCAAGGTCAGCATCGAAAAAGCCCTTGTCGCAGTCGGGCGATACAGATACAGCGTTGTTTATCAGCAGGTCAAGGTGTGAAAGCTGCGACGAAAGCTCGTCAGATGCAGCCTGTACGGACCCTGTGCTGCTGATGTCCATTGTGAGGATTATCAGCCTGTCTTTGTATTCCTCTTTCAGCTTTTCAAGCTCACCGCAAGGCTTTCTGATCGTCGCACAAACCGTGTCGCCCGCTTCAAGATAGCGAAGTGCAAGGTTGAACCCAAGTCCCGATGCTTTGCCCGCACCTGTTACCAGTACATTTTGTGACATTTGCATTACCTCCTTTTCATCGGTAAAAGCATTATATCATAACCCTGTGCATTTTTCAATCCCATATGCAAGCACAAGCACCTGACGGCAGTATACTACAATTTAAGGGGGATCTGTAGTATATGCTGCAAAACTTCCGATGAATGTAGTAAATGCTACACAACACAGATCATCTGTCTATTGTGTTTTGCGCAAAACAGATGTAATATAAAATCACAGAAAGAGACAACAACAAATAATAAAAGGAGGAAACAGCAATGATTTTTTCCGCATTTATTCTCTGTGCAATGGTAGGTATCGCAGCAGGCCTTATGACCGCCGCCAATGAAAGCGAAAACTAATAAACAGCTAAAAGCAGAAAGCAAATCATAATAATAAATCAGCAGCTCTGTAAGGGACTACCTTAACAAAGCTGCTGTTTTTTCATATGTGATCGTCTGCGAAATATCGCCGCACATAAAAGCGGTCAGACAGAGTGCTTTGCAGCCTCCGTAACGTGTGCGTTGGGAACAGCACTTGTTCCGCCAAATGTGGTGATCTTATCCACTCTTTTTTGCTTGAGATAAGCTTTCTGTTTATCAAGCAGATTCAGTGTCTTTGCTTTGCCGTTGATAAGAAACAGCGGAGCATTGTTCTTTGCTGCGTAAACGCCTCCCGTAAGAGCATCTGGGAAGTCCATTCCCGTGGCAATACACAGCATATTGCCATACAGAAGGGACCGGAACATATCGTTTAATGCAGCGCAGGTCTCGAACCTGTTCGCACCTGCTGCCCTTATAGGCTTAACACCGAGTGCATCACCTGCTTTTTTCATCATATCGTCAGAGATAACGCCCGTGCCGCCGATGACATAAGCGATTTTTACTGTACCTGCCTTTTTGAGCTTGGCAAGGTACGCCGCTGTGTCTGCATTGAGGCTGCCGCTTGTTGTAAGGTAGATAACAGGTGCGTTAAGGCGCGCTGCGATCGGGCTGACAGATAAAGCATCGGCATAGTTCAGTCCGTATACAAAGAACACTTCCACGGGTGCTTTTTTATCCTTTTCCTGCATTTTCTCAGCTATCTTCACCGCGGTCTCAAATCTTGTTTTGCCTGCGATACGCTCGGTCTTGAGCTTGTTGTCTTCAAGTATCTTTTCGACCTTTTCGCTGATAACGGCAGTGCCGCCGAGAATAATGGCTTTTGTCGCACCGAGCCGCCTGATCTCTGCAAGGGTCGCGTCCGGCAGACTGTCTTTTGCGGTCAGAAGTATCGGCGCGGAGAGCTTGACTGCAAGCGGTACACCTGCAAGCGCATCTGCGTAGTTCAAGCCGTATGCGAGAATAACAGTATCAGACTTGCCGGTGAATGAAACACCGGAGATCTCCGCTGCTGTGGAATATCTGTCAGCACCTGCAAGGCGGATGACAGCATCCTTGACTGTCTTGCTCTCGCTCGCCTGGCAGACCGTGCATTTTCTCGTCATTGTCGATGTGCCTTTTTCAACGTTGAACGCAGAGGTCGTCCAGTCCGAGAATTTATGTCCTGCTGCGTAGAGGATGGTCCTTTCAGGGAATAACTCGTTCTTGCCGTTCTTATCCGAGAAGTACTTTTGGCATCTTGTACAGTACCAGTAAGCAATATTGCCGTTTGCTGTACAGGTCGCAGGCTTTGCAGCAACTGCGGCAAGAGAGTGCCCTGTCGGCTCGATGACCGTGCTTGCAAGGGTTATCTCGTTTCTGCCGCTGCTGTCAGAGAAACACTTATTGCAGGTCGTGCAGTACCAGTATGGCTCGTTTCCCTTTTCGGTGCAGGTCGCAGCCTTTGCTGATGCGCCTGTAAGCCTCTTGTGCCTTGCCTTGATGATGACGGTATCTCTGGTCGTGCTGGTCGTGGCTATATCATTCATGTAGTATTTTCCGTCAAGAGTCCAGTATTCAATGTTCCCGTCCTGTGTGCAGGTCGCAGCCTTGGCAGGATAATGCTTGATGTCGTCAAGCAGCCTGGTGGTAAGTCCGTTATCCGCTGCATACTTTTCGGCTGCCGTGCCTTTAAAGCATCTGATAGTATATTTGTCTTCCTTTGTATCATCACTGTATCCCAGTGCCTTGCTTCCGATAGAAGTTACACTCGGCCTGATAGTTATCAGACGGATACCTGTGTAGTTAAATGCCATTTTGCCAATGCTTTCAACGCTTTCGGGGATCGTAACGCTTGTAAGATGAATGCATATATGGAATGCGTAGTCCCTGATCTTTGTGACAGTCGGGAGTATCTTTACATCTCTTTTTCCGTTCGGGCAAAATACCAGTTCGGTTTGGCTTTTGTTGTACACTACACCATCGACCGAGCTAAACTGCTTGTTATCGGGGTCAACATTTATGTCCGTAAGATCTGTACACCAGGCAAACGCATCAGTGCCGATGCTTGTAACACTCTTTGGTATGGTCATGCTTGTAAGCTCACTCGCACGGAAGGCATTGTCGCCGATCCTTGTAACGGTGTCTGGTATGCTTATGCTTGTAACGGTCGAGAAATGCGAATATGTAAGATCGTTGTGAAACGCTTGTTCATTGATGCATCTGACGCCGCTGGGGATAGTGACCTTGCCGCTGCATCCTGAACCATCGATAAGTATATTATTCACAACGACCAGCGGGCTGTGCTTTTGCTGTATCTTGAGCCATTCGGTACCCGTAAATGCGTGACCGCCGATATTTGTAAGCGTGCTTGGGATACTTATTACCGAAAGCTTTGTGCAGGCATAAAATGCATCCTGACCAAGTCTTTTAACACTGGAGGGTATCACAACGCTTGTAAGGTTCTCACAATCATAAAATGCCTGACTGCCGATATTTACAACACCGCTTGGGATAGATATGGTTTTAAAGCTTGAACAGTGAGCAAAGGCATAATTGCCGATATTTGTAACGCTGCTCGTGACAGCTATGTCTTTGAGCGACGAGCAGTTGGAGAAGGCAAAATTGCCAATGCTCGTAACGCTGTTTGGTATATTCACATTGTAAATATTTGTGCAGTACGAGAATGCTTGATTCCCAATGCTCGTAACGCTGCTCGGGATAGTTACGTTCCTGAGTGACTGACAGCCGTAGAACATACGGTCGCCAATGTTTGTAACACCCGATTTGATAACGATAGAGGTGATACGGTCTACATAGTCGTGAAACGGAGAAGGTACACTGTCTGTATAATTATACATCTTTCCTGTACCAACGATAGTCAGATTTCCGTCACTCAAAGACCATTTGACATTGTCACCGCACTTGCCCGTTATCGGTAAGCTTGCCGCAGATGCAGCGATGTCACTGCTTTGCGCAAACGAGTTTTCGGGCAATGCCGCCGCGCTGCAAAGCATCATACACATCGCAAGCACTGCGGATAAAAGTCTTTTTTTCATTTATTTACCCCCTTGGTTGTTTTTCATCAACATTTTTAATTATACTATTTTGATTTATAATTGTCAATCGGCTCAAAAGATATTTACACATTTCACAGATTTGTAAACGCTTATGAAAAGGGAAGTGATCACATCACCGAATGCCGCCGCATTCTTTTATGAATCATCATGATTTCGTGTTGAATTGTTAACAAAAGAGAGTTATAATTTCTACAATGATTGCGCACAATATTATAGCGCACAACAAGTAAATAAACAAGGAAGGTGCATCTATGGCAGATATACATAATAAATATGACTGCATAAGGCTCGGTAACCAGCTTTGCTTTCCCCTGTATGCCTGTGCAAAAGAGGTCGTGCGGCAGTACCGCAAGCCGCTTGAAGCGCTTGGGCTTACCTATACGCAGTACGTTGTTATGATGGTTCTGTGGGAGCATGGCGCAATGACCGAGGGCGAGCTCGGCAAGCTTGTGCATCTTGATTCGGGAACACTTGCACCGCTGCTGAAGCGGCTTGAAAAGCAGGGGATGATAAACCGTACCCGCCCTGATGATAACGAGAGAAAGCTGCTCATATCGCTCACCGAGCAGGGCGAAGCACTCAAGGAAAAGGCAGTAAATGTACCGCCGTCAATGCACAGCTGCATCGACCTTGACCAAGATGAACTCATACAGTTAAAAAAGCTGCTTGATAAAGCACTTATGAGAATGGAGGAAGAAAAATGATCTACGACTATAAGATAACCACAGGCAAGGGCGAAACAATAGACCTCTCCGACTACAAGGGCAAGGTCATTATGATCGTCAATACCGCAACGGGCTGCGGCTTTACGCCCTAGTACGAGCCTATCGAGAAAATGTACCGTGACTATCACGATAAGGGTCTTGAGATCGTTGATATCCTGTGCAATCAGTTCATCGCGCAGGATATTACTGTCCCCCTTTGACGGAAAGACAGATATATTGTTTTTGTGCAGCTCGGTCTATTGGGCAGGTGTGGACGGCAGCGTAAAGAGATTCATCGCGGATAACAAGGATAAGACCGGGCTGCTGGTCAATGTCAGCACTGCCGCTATGAAAGAATCGACATATGCGCATATAAAAAAGATCGCCGAAAAAAACGGCGTCAGAGTATCGGGTGAAGAGTTCCATTGCAGAGGGAAATTTACCGCATTGCATCAGTGCAACCCCGATGATGCTGATATAGCCGCAGTAAAGGCGTGGCTGCGCATCTTTGATGAAGCTGATGAACTCGGTATCAGCTTTATCCTGCTCGCAGGCGGTGAGCCGATGATAAGGATACAGAGTATATCGCGACCGTCACGCTGTAAGAATAAACGGAGGTATAGATAATGGGCAAGAAAATAGTTGCAGTAAACGCAGGTCCGAGAAAGGGCTGGAACACTGATACTCTTATCACACAGGCATCAAAAGGCGCCGGATCGGCAGGCGCAGAGATATTCAGATTCGATCTGTTCAGGATCGAAAAATACACGGGCTGTATCTCTTGCTTTGGATGCAAGAAAGAGAGCACCAAAGGTCACTGCATATGCAGGGACGGTCTTACCCCTGTCCTTGATGCGATAAGAGAAGCGGACGGACTTATCATAGGTTCGCCTAATTATCTGTCCGAGCTGACAGCATCATTCCGTGCGCTGTATGAACGCCTGATATTCCAAAGCCTGACCTATAACCTTGAAACTCCCTGTGTCAATCAGAATGTGATACCCGTTTTGCTGATAATGACAAGCAACGCTCCCGATACCGCATATCAGGGGCTTGTGAAGAATTATCAGCAGACACTCAGCCGATTTCTCGGACCGACAGAGGTGCTTATCAGCGGTGACACTCTTCAACTGAAGGATTACAGCAAGACCGATTGGCAGTGGACGTTGTTTGACCCTCAAGCTAAAAAGGAGCGTCACGAAACGGTGTTCCCGCAGGATTGTGCAAAAGCCTTTGAGTTTGGCAAGAAGCTGTTCGGATAACTCACGATGCTGTTTACTGAATAGATCATGATCGCTTTTTATGAAATATGCACTGTAATTGGCGGACCTGAAAACAGCATAAAAACTAACAGTCCTTTACCGATGGCAAGTAAAGGGCTGTTATCTTTTTATCCGATTTTTTTGCTGCCGCGGCAGGTAACGCTTTGTTATATGATTTTGTAGTTGATGATTCGCCGTTCAGCAGCAGAAATGGTGTTAAGTCTGTCGTTGTAAAATCACGTGTTACGATTATTAAAAACAATGCGTTTGAAAATTGCAGCAAGCTAACAAGCGCAGCAATACCTGCCTAACGGGGTGATTTTTGTGTTTTACAGCGCCGTATGCTTGACTCGATCGGGAAAATGCAGTATACTTGAATAAAGACTTTGCAGTTTTGAAACGGAGTGATATTATGTTTATCGAACGCTATAAATACATGAGGATACAAGGAAAAACCCTTGCAAGGAACACAATGTACGCAAAGGGCGTGTTCAGTATGTGTTGGCAGCTTATTCAGCAGGACGTAATGGAAGATGAAGACAAGGAGCTGTACCTTGAAATAGATAGCTGGTTTGCCGAAAATCTTCCGTGGCCGCCGCAGTGCAAGCGCCGCGAGGCTGTTATATGCTGGTTCAAAACAGAGAACTCCGACGAAATGCTCAAGATGATCCGCCCAGCGCTCTGGCTGCTTGAAAAGTATAACCACCCATATTATCTCGTTTACACAAACTCTCCCGGGGAGATCGTCTACGAGGATCAGTACCAGATAGTTTCCAAAACTGATGGCTACCTGCAAATAGACGAGCCGCAGCCGTCATGGTCACCCGATGATGGCGAAGAAAGTGATGAACCTAAAACAAATCAGTAACGCACAGACGTAAAAAGGGACTGTTGCAAATAAGCAATAGTCCCTAACTTCATCCCAGAGGTGCAGATTTCGGGCAATCTGTTGAGTTTTCATTGAAAAAAGCGTAAAC
>OMXI01000002.1 GCA_900314975.1 uncultured Eubacteriales bacterium
AAATTATACTGTAAAAAATCGGAGCGACTTTTTAAGCCGCTCCAGCAATAACGTTTTTTATCACAGTTTTTGAATTTACAGAGTTTTTTTCGCAGAGCCTAAGTATACTTGTATATGGATTAAATTGAATAATTCTATTCATTATCTATCATCACAGCCTGCAAATCAATTTCTCTTTTCGTTAACTTTTTTGTGTTTAATCATATTATTGCATGGTTTCAAATCAACAAGTCATTATAAATATCCCTAGTCTTTTTATAGACAATCAAATTGTCGAACGACATAATTCTCTTTTGATTTTCGTTTTTCATTTCTGCTCGCAATATAGAATCATTGATAATACGACGGATTGAACTAGCATAACCAACACAATCAGTAGGAGCCATAAGGAGCTCATCTTTTTCAATCAGATCAGTATTGCCTCTGATTTTTGAACCAATACAAGGCAACCCACTTGCCATCGCTTCCATCAAACTCATATTCAATCCTTCTCTAATAGATGGAAGTACATAGATGTCAGCACATTTGTACAGCTCTGCAACATCTGTTCTGAAACCTAGCAAATGAAGATTGACATTGTATTTCCCAGCAAGATCCTTGAGGAAATAATCTAAATCGCCTTTTCCGGCAATGAAATAATGAATCTTTGTGTCTTGAATTTGACTTATTGCCTTAATAACAACACTGTGATTCTTATTCTCGTTCAACTCTCCAACAGAAAGAATCATTATATCATTATCTGTCAATCCTAATTCAGCACGTTTCTCTTTTCTATCAATACATATATTTGAAAATTTACCTACATCTACGCCGATTCCAGGAATATAAACTGTTTTTTTAGCGCAAAACCTTTTTCTTGCCCTGGTATAGTCTTCTTTATTGATTGTGATTAATACATCTGTAAATCTTGAACAAAACTTTTCTATCGGATAATAGATGAACCAATTCTTTTTTGGAGCACCATCATAAAAATGGAAACCATGAGCAGTATACAGTAATTTTCCGTTATTCTTCTTACGACACTTTCTATACGCAAGCCTTGTAATAACAGAACATATAGGTGAGTTACAATGAACTATATCAAAGCTGTTTTTAAGCAGACTTTTAACCTGCTTAAAAGATTTTATCTGCTTTGGAATATTTGAAATTGATCTTGAAAAATCTATGTGAACTACCTTATACCCCTTAGATTCCATTTCCTTATGGAAAGCCTGATTCTTTTCTAGAGAATTACTATCTTCATCTCTAAAATTTGCAGCTAAGGTAATCTCATAACCCATTTTGTCCAGTATGTCTATATTGTTTCGATTGAAATTATCAAGCATCGATGCCATAGATGCTATTACCAATGCTTTCTTTTTATTCTTTTTAATGAAACATTTTTCGCTGCTTTCTGAACAACAAATAGAAGTGTTCATATCGAAAGAACGGACCACATCATTATCTCTATTATATGCTAGATTTCCAAACACTTTCTTGACAATACCAAAAGGCGCAATTCTTATAAATGGATTAAACAGTTTCGTTAATCTGATCTTTTTACCATTCTCTTTAGCAATTGCTTTCACCATCTCACTTGTATTCACATACTCGGCATTCTGTGGGAAGAAAAGGCCACTATTTTCTTCATCAATTGTCTTCTTGACGAATGCACACAGATTTCCTATGTAAACCATCGATCTCTTATTCGGATAATCCGGGAAGATCGGTGATTTCAGAGCAAATGTCCTGAGTCTCTGATAATTTCCTTTGCAGTCCTTACCATAAACCATCGGCGGTCTGAGGATAGCAACTTTGAATGAATCACAATCAAGTTTAACTATCTTTTCGTCAGCCTGAAGCTTTGATTTGCCATAATGGCTCTTCGGGTGCGGAACCGTTTTCTTGGTTATCACACCGGTTTCTACCCCATAAACACTCATAGAGCTAAGCAGAATAAACTGCTTAACTCCATCTCGTTTAGCCTTTTTGGCTGTTGCTATTGCAAGATTGCGGTTCACCTCATAGTAAAGATGCGCATTTTCGAGTGTTTCTTTCTGATGCGCAATTCCTGCGACATGAAAAACACAGTCATAGCCGGAAAAGCTTACACTCTTCCAGCTATCACCGATCATATCAACTGTATCAATGGAGTAGTCATTGTAAAAGCTCTCCATGTATTTTTCAAACGAGGTGCCTATGTAGCTGCCTGCACCTGTGATGAGGATCTTTTTCATAACGCATTCGCCTTTTCAAATTCTTTTGCAAGCTGACCTGTGCCGCCCTCAACTACGCCTTTGCTCTTTAGCACTGCGTATACTGAACCGACCATAATCTTGGTGTCCATAAGCAGTCCTGAAAGACTTGACTCCTTGATAGCATTCGCATAAACACCGTCGAGTCTTGCTTTCCTTGGGATCTCAAGCTCATCTCTTCCGCTTATCTGTGCAAGACCTGTAAGACCTGGCTTGATATCGTTTGCGCCGTATTTATCGCGCTCTGAAGTCAGAAAATCCTGATTCCAAAGAGCTGGTCTTGGACCTATAATGCTCATATTGCCGATAAAGATGTTCCAAAGCTGCGGAAGCTCGTCTATTGAGAGCTTTCTAATCAGCTTACCGCTTTTGAGCAGGTACTGGTCGGGATTATCGAGCATATGTGTCGGAACGTTCTTTGGTGTATCAAGTCGCATTGAACGGAACTTGAACAGTTTGAAATATCTCTTATCCTCGCCGACTCTCTTCTGACAGAAGATTACCGGGCCGGGATCGTCTTTTTTGATACAAAGTGCAGTTACTGCATAGACAGGAGCGAGGCATACCATTCCGAAGAACGAGAGCACAACGTCAAAACTGCGCTTGATGAACTTTTCATAGAAAGTTGGATAGTGAGTAGTAACACCCGTTGATTCAAGGTGTCCCTGAACGCCGTCTGCGTTAGGCTCGTCATTTTCGTCTTCAACAAAAACAACGTTCTGACCCTGCATTTCGTTCTGTTCAAGCGGATCGTCCTCGTAATATGTAGCTGCTTTTTGCTTCTTTGCTATCATTTCCATCACAAAAAACGTAACTCCGAGAATAACTGCGGAGGTCTTGATGAACTTTTTGAGTTTCTTATTCATATCTTCATATCCTCGATACTAATTTCTGAAAACCACGCCGTATTCTACCTTTGTTTTAGGTGGAACTGTGGTATTGGAGCAGACAGTTGAATTGCAGTCAAGGTGGCAGCCCTCGCCTACTGTCGAGTTGTGATTGACAACTGCGCCGCTTGAAACTATCGTACATTTGCCGACCTCGACAGCCGTACCGATAACAGACATTGGCTCAATAACGCAGCCCTCTGCGATTTTGGCTGACGGACTGACATAAGCTCTGCGGCTGATGAAGGAAACTATCTCATAGCCTGCCTCTTTGAGTTTTTCTGTGGTTTCAACACGAACGTCAGCGTTACCGATAGCAACTATCGCACACCTATATGTGTCCGTAAATTTCTTATACTCGTCTATCTTTCCGACAGCAAGCTCACTTTTGTCGTCAAGAAAATCTATTTTGTCATACAGATTGAGCGCTCTGGCAGATTCTTTTATCATTGCGCCGTACTGCCCTGCGCCGATTATCAATAGGTTGTTCATAACCGACCTGCTTTCAATTTTTTTGCTACCTTCCCTGACTTATCCGTCATACATTACTTTTCGCAAAACATAGCATTTTGTTAAAAGCTTTAAAATTAATATATAGTTTTATTGCATAATTTCACAAGTTCTATTATAACAAACAAGATGGTAGATGTCAACGAAAACATTTGAAATTTGGCAAAATGGCAACTATTTGCAATGTTTAACGACAAAAACTGAATCTTTCAACGAAGGAAAGTTGGTTATGGCATAAACTGGTGTTTACAGGCGCAAGGACGGTAGTTGAAAAGCAAAGTTAATACTCGATTATTATGATAGATAAAAGCGCATCAACAGGTCATTCATTGGCAAGACAGCCGATAATACTTGATATTTGGCGCTTTATCTTTTATTTTGAATAGTATTATATTCTGACACACCGCATCAATATTCTGAAAAACAATAAATAGTTGACTATTGCTAATTATTATGCTATACTGTCTAATGTGAAAAAATTAAATAGTGACAAAGGAGAAATGACGCTATGAAAGAAATATCCAAGCTTATGTCATACAGAGAAAGCATCAGGGTCGTTGATGCAACACTTCGCGACGGAGGACTTGTAAACGACTTTTTCTTTGATGATGATTTTGTAAAAAGCCTTTATCTTACGAACATCAAGTCGGGCGTTGACTATATGGAATTCGGCTACAGGGGTGACAAGGAGATGTTTGACCCCGAAAAGTTCGGTAAATGGAAATTCTGCGATGATGACGATATAAGAGCTATCGTTGGCGATAATGATTCAGACCTAAAGATCGCTATTATGGCTGACGTGGGAAGATGCAACTACAAGCAGGATATCAGACCAAAGAGTGAAAGCCCTGTTGACCTTATTCGCGTTGCGACATACATCAACCAGATACCGACGGCGGTTGATATGATAGAGCACGCAAAGAACAACGGATACGAGGTCAGCTGCAACATTATGGCAATATCTTCCGCACAGGAGGGCGATGTGCGTGCAGCGCTTGATATTCTCGGTCAGACGGCTGTTGATGTTATTTACATAGTTGACAGCTTTGGTGCGCTGTATCCCGAGCAGCTTCAACGTGTTGCTGCGCTGTATATGGAATACGGTGAAAAGTACAACAAAAAGATAGGCATTCACGCTCACAACAATCAGCAGCTTGCATTTGCTAACACTATTGAAGCTGTCGGTGATGGTGTCGACTGGCTCGATGCGACATATTCCGCAATGGGCAGAGGTGCTGGCAACTGCGCTATGGAGCTTCTTCTTGGTTTTCTTAAAAACCCGAAATACAAGGTCTTCCCTGTTATCAAGTTTATTGATGAACATATGAACAAGCTCCGTGAAAGCGGTGTAAAATGGGGATATGACCTTCAGTATCTTATGACAGGTCTGCTCAATCAGCATCCGAGAACGGCGATAGAGTTTACAAAGAAAGACCGCAAGGACTATGCAGAATTCTACAAAGAGATAGTTGCACTTGACTGATAATTACTGCTTATAAACGAAAATGAGCCGTCACAAAGACGACTCATTTTTGCTATTTATTGTATTTTAGCGATGCTACAACAACGCTCCTTGGTGCAAGAGTTATCTTATTCAGCTGGCGGTCGACCATTTTATTGTAGTCAGTTGCTTTTTTATGCGGAACATCAGTATAAAAATCAATATTCCAGCTGTATCCCGACGGCAGATCGGGCATCTGCACGGGGCATTTCTCCCAGTATGCGTTGATGCCAATAAAGACTGCATCATCTTTACCTTTGCTGTCGCAGCCTGCGAACATAACGCCGATAACGTGGTCGTGGTCGTTGAATTTATCATTCCAAGCCCATGTGTTATGCACGCTGATATCGGGAAAACCAAAACTCGACGGATTTGTTGAATGGCGTATAACAGTATGCTTTCTTCTGAAAGCTATCATATCACTGACAAAATCGTGGATCTCTTTGTACTTTTTCAGTCTGTCCCAGTCAAGCCAGGATATCTCGTTGTCCTGACAGTAAGCATTGTTATTGCCAAACTGCGTGTTGCAGAACTCATCACCTGCAAAGAACATTACTGCGCCTCTGCTGCAAAGCAGTGTTGCAAAGGCATTTTTGACCATTCTGTTACGCAGACCGTTGATGTATTCATCGTCTGTCTCACCCTCTGCGCCGCAGTTCCAGCTTGTTACGCTGTTATCACCGTCTGTATTGTTCCAGCCGTTTTCGAGATTATGCTTTGTATTGTAGCTGTAAAGATCGTACATTGTAAAGCCGTCATGACAAGTCAGGAAATTGACAGACGCATTGTGCCATCTTTCGGGAGGATAAAGGTCTGCCGAGCCTGTTATACGCTGTACTGCCGCCCAGGCCATACCGTTATCACCCTTTAGAAAGCAGCGAAGATCATCGCGGAAGCGCCCGTTCCATTCAGCCCATCGGTTCCAGGACGGAAAGCTGCCGACCTGGTAAAGTCCGCCTGCGTCCCAAGCCTCTGCAATAAGCTTTACACCGCTTAAAATAGGGTCGTAAGCTATCATCTTCAGAAGCGGAGGATTTTCAAGCGGTGTGCCGTCCTCGCTTCTTCCCAGGATAGAGGCAAGATCAAAGCGGAAACCGTCAACACGGTACTCTATTACCCAGTACCGCAGACAGTCGATTATAAACTGCTGGACTATCGGGTGGTTGCAGTTCATTGTATTGCCGCAGCCGCTGTAGTTAAAGTATGTCCCGTCGGGCTTGAGCATATAGTAAACGTTGTTGTCAAGTCCCTTGAACGAGAAAACAGAGCCGTCCTCGTTGCCCTCTGATGTATGGTTGAACACCACATCGAGAAAAACAAGGATACCGTTTTCGTTACAGGTCTTGATAAGCGTTTTAAGCTCATCGCCCTCGTGGTTGTATTCGATGCTTGATGCATAGCTTGTGTTGGGTGCAAAAAAGCAGGTCGTATTGTATCCCCAATAATTGAGCAACTGCTTGCCGTTGTACTCTCTTTCCTCGTAAAGCTCGTCAAATTCAAAGATAGGCATAAGCTCTATCGCGTTTATACCGAGCTTTTTCAGATACGGTATCTTTTCAATTACTCCGTTGAAGGTACCGTTGTTCTTAACGCCCGAGGTCAGACTTTTGGTGAATCCTCTTACATGAAGCTCGTAGATAACAAGGTCACTGAAATTGATATCTATCTTTGCAAAATTGCCCCAGTCAAACGTATCGTTGCAGATCCTTGCGTGATAGCAATCCGTGGCGCCCGAACGCTTTCCCCAGACGCTCTGACCCGTTACAGCCTGTGCATACGGGTCAAGGATATTGGTTTTGTTGTTGAACAGCAAGCCTTTTTCAGGTGCATATTCACCTGTAAGACGGTAGCAGTATTCTACCTCGTAAATATCTATACCGTAAATCATTATAGACCACGTATCGCCGATGCGATAGCTGTCAGGGATCGGGATTTCCACAAAAGGTTTTGTCTCTCCCCTTTTGAAAAGCACAACAGAGCAAGCTGTTGCCCCAGAGGAATGGACAGTAAAGTTTACAGCGTGAAGCATAGCAGATGCGCCGTTAAGTCTGTAGATACCCGGACGGCATTCAAAACCGGCTATAATATCCGTAGCCTTGTATGTTGCGGAGTTTTTCATTATAACACAACCTTGTTTATCAGTATTTCAAAAGTTCGTTGTAGATCTCAATTGCGTATCTGTCGGTCATACCCGAGATAAAATCAATTATAGCCTGTGCATAGATCTGCTTTGTATCAAGAGTTCCGTATATCTTTTCGTTCTTATAGCGCTTGTACTGCCCTGCTTTTTCGCCCAAGCATTCTTTATCGACATATTTGCAGAGAAAATCGGTAAAATCAGCTGCGAGCAAAGGGTAATCCTTGCCGAGCTTTTTGAGGTTATCAAAGGTTCGGGTTTTGTCGTACATATCTATCAGCGATTCGTAGATAGAGCGAATGACTGATTTAACGTAATTCTTATACACAATGAATTTGCTGCTCGAATAGATATGCTCGTAGTTGAAGCGTTTTATCTCGTTAAGCATATTGTTGTATTTTTCACTCAAAAGTATTCCTTTTTCGGGTGAACTGTTTTCGCAGATGTCGGTAATGAATTTGTGAATGATAACTGTTGTATTTATTGCGCTCTCGCTGTAGCTGCGCGAGATCTTGTTAAGCTTGCGAAGCTCTGAAAAACCGATGAACTTTAGCCTTACAGCGTCTTCGATATCTCTTCCGAGATATGCTATCTTATCTGATATCTTGACCACGCAGCCTTCCCACGTGTACGGCTGATACTTCCCCGGTGTATCGAAATCAGCAAGATCAATAGCATCTTTATGCGGTTTGATGCCGTTGTGGTCAACTTCGCCGCAGTGTGAGATTATACCGTCTCTGACTGCGTAAGTAAGGCAGAGATTATCAAAGTTTCTGCCGCTGTTTTCAAGCAGCTCAAGCTTGTCAATAACTCGCAGGCTGTTTCGCTCGTGCCAGAATCTATCCATACCGTTTTCTTTGCGAAGTGCAGAAAGCTCGTTCTCTCCCTCGTGACCAAACGGTGCGTGCCCGAGGTCATGACCCATAGCTATAGCTTTGGTGAGGTCTGTATTCAGCCCCAGGAATTTAGCTATCGTACAGCTTACAGATTCAACGTGCTGAACGTGTTCCATTCTCGTGCAGATATGGTCGTTTTCAATGTTGAAGAAAACCTGCGTTTTATGCTTTAAACGTCTGTATGCAAGGCAGTGTAATATACGCGTGTAATCGCGTTCATACGGCGAACGAATATCGTTCGGTCTGGTATACAGTTCCTTTTCACGTTTTATGTGCGTTTCCCACATACTGTTTTGCTCATTTGAGGCGACATTTTCAAACAGCTTTTCATTCATATTATGCACCACACAATCCAAATCTGTATTTATCAAATTATACCATAATGCAGCTAATAAATCAATAGCATTTGCAGGGCGTATAACAATTTTTTATGACTTTTATGTTAATAGTAAACAAAAACTATTGAATAGTCAATTATTTTATGGTATAATTTCTACGAAATGCAAGTGTAAAACACTTTGGAGGTGTTGATAAAAATGAAAGGAATTACTCGAAAAATTGCGCGGTTTTTTGTAAGTTTTGCTTTGACTGCTTGTGCTGCGGTTTCTGTTGCAATTTGTGCATCGGCTTATGATGCTAAAACTAACCTTTTAAAACAGTATGAACAGACAAAGGATACAGGCATTGTAAATGTAGGTATCAGCGGCAGCTTTATCGACGACATTAACAATGCGGTCAACAGGGTAAATGCTATCAGAAAAGAAGCCTGCGACCAGGGCGTATGGGACCCGCGAAACAGTTCAAGAAAGCTGACCTCAAGTGATTATGTGCCTATACAGTGGTCGCACGAGCTTGAAGAGGTGGCAAGGCTGCGTGCCGCAGAGGCTGCTATGACTATTGCGCATACGCGCCCGAACGGAAAAAACTGCTTTACTGTTGCCTCGACCGTTTCTTCAAGCAGCGAGGTACTTGCCTGGAACTATGGCAAGAATATGGTGAACGGGATAAACCAGTTTTATCGTGAGAAAACCGATTGGGTCAACAAGAATACGAGCGCGGTAACGGGACACTACACCTCGATGATAAACCCAGACAACAAGTATATGGGGCTTGGCTGCTTTTACACCACAGCAAAGGTAATCTATCCAAACACGCTTTGCGGGCGTTTTTCGTCAAGCACTAAATCGACAACAAAAGGCAGCGCTGTAAGCAGCTGTTATGTTCCGGTTCAGGTTAAAACGTCGAACCTCTCAAACGGCAGTATCAAGCGAGTTTCGGGCAGTGATACTATAGAGGCAGGTCAGAGCGCATCATATGAGCTTTGGGCTGATGCTTCCTACAGGACAAATACAAATGTGCTTTTGTACGAAGCGACCTGGAAATCCTCGAATACAGCCGTTGCAACTGTTGATAAGTACGGCAAGGTCACGGGCGTCAAAACAGGAAGTGCAGTAATAACAGCGACCTGCGGCGGTATATCAAAGTCGGTGACTGTAACTGTAAAGCAGTATCCCCTGTCGACGCGCATTTCAGGTAAGAACAGATTTGCCACATCTGTTGAAATATCAAAAGCAACTTATACAAAGGCGGATACGGTTGTTATAGCATCGGGAATGGACTTTGCTGACGCACTTTGCAGCGTTTCGCTTGCAAATGCATATAAAGCGCCGATACTACTTGTTACAAAGGACACAGTCGGTGATGATGTACTTGGCGAGATAAAGAGGCTTGGTGCTAAAACCGCGCTGATAATCGGCGGAACGGGTGTTGTAGGTACAAGCGTTGAGAGCAAGCTGAAATCGGCTGGTCTTAATACCGAAAGAATTGCGGGAAAGACAAGATTTGAGACCGCGGTTTTATCAGCACAAAGGCTAAAGGATAAGGGCTACGCGCCAAAGAGCTTGTTTATAGTTTATTACAACAGCTATGCAGATGCACTTTCGGCAAGCAATGTCGCTGCTATGCTAAATGCCCCGATTCTTTATGTGAAGACAACAGGTGATATTGACAGCACAACAAAGCAGTATCTGTCAGCTGTAAAATCAAGCGTTGCAAATGTATATGTAATCGGCGGTACGGGTGTTATAAGCGAACAGATGAGCAGCAATATCAAATCGTGTGTCGGCAAAACCCCTGTAAGAGTTGCTGGACAGAACAGATACGAGACCTGTGTTGAGATAAATAAAAAGTTTGCATCAACTATAACCAGCCGCAATCTTTGTATTGCAACTGGGCAGGACTTCCCCGATGCACTTGCAGGCGGTGTTTACTCGGCAACAAACGGCACAGCACTGTTTTTGGCAGACGTCTCTTTGAACAGTGCGCAGACAGCATATTTAAAATCAAAAGCTGCGGAAAAACTGATTGTTTTTGGCGGTGACGGACCTGTGCCTAACGCGATGATACAAAAAATCAAACAAAGCAGTGTATAAACAACATCAAAGGCTTCCCTGTTCATAGCAGAGAAGCCTTTATTATTACACTTATTTTGTTGTTAAACAAGTATTATTAACTTATACTGCAGCCGCAACGGTATTTGCGTGGCTATTGGGGACTGCGCCTGTTCCGCCGAACACGTAAAATGTCTGCGGAGATTTGGTTTTGATGAATGACTTTTGAGTGTCGCTCAACGTGAGTGTTGCTGCCTTGCCGTTGACAAGGAACAGCGGCGCTTTGTTGTTTGCTGCGAACACGCCTCCTGCGAGTGCGTCCGGGAAATCCATACCCGTTGCCACGCAGATAGAATCTCCGTTCAGCGTGTCTTTGAATGTGTTATTTACCGCTACGCAGGTCTCGTATCTGTTTTTGCCCGATAATCTCTTTGGAGTTACTCCGAGGGCATTACCTGCTTTTTTCATCATATCGTCGGATATAACGCCTGTACCGCCGATGACGTAGGCGTTCTTGACCCTGCCCTTGAGAGATGCAAGATAAGCAGATGTTGAATCGTCAAGCTCTCCGTTTGTTTTGAGATAAAGCACGGGTGAGCCCTTTACCGCAGCTGCTGCGCTGACTGAAAGTGCGTCTGCGGAATCGAATGCGTATACAAAGAATACATCTTCGGGGAATTTGTTACCATTTTCAGTCATTAGCGCCTGTGCAATAAATACAGCGGTATCGAACCTTGATTTACCTGCGATACGGCTGACGTTCAGCTTTTTGTCTTTAAGCTGTTTTTCGACCTCTTCACCTACTGCACCCGTACCGCCGAGGATAATAACATTCTTTGCTTTAAGACGCTCGATCTCGGCAAGCGTTTCGCTTGGCAGGGATTTCTGTGCTGTAAGCAGAATAGGCGCGTTCATAGCCTTTGCAAGCGATACGCCTGCGAGCGCATCAGCGTAGTTTAAGCCGTAAGCGAGAACGACCGTGTCCGCTGTTTCAAAGCCAGCCTTGGATATTTCAACAGCAGTTTCGTATCTGCCCTTGCCTGCAAGGCGGGTGAACGCCTCGCCCTCTGCCGCCGTTACCTTTGCATAGAACATATAATACGGCGAACCGTCTGCATTGTAGGGACTCATTTCAAAATCAGTCGTTTTGCCGTTGACGGTAAGCTGCATTGTATCGTTGCCAGCGAACTCATATCCGTCATTTGCAACAAGGCTGACCTCGACATAATACTGCTTGCCCTTTTCAAACGTACCCGTGAACATTTCATCAAAGCCATCGGGTTTCTCGCTAGGATAGGCTGTGTTGTATGCAGTAAAGTCAAGCTTATAATTCGGATTGCTGTCAAGGGTTATTGTAGGCTTGGGATTCTGCTCATAGTATACAAAGCCCCATTCCTCATTTTTCTTTCCTTCTGCTTTGACAACAGTGCCAGCCTTTGGCGCAGCTATATCAACGTTAATAGTATTTATCTTCTGTGTGGGTGCGGGAGCGGTAGAAACATTGACCTTGGTGTAAATGACAGTAGTTGCCTCAAGCTTAAAGGTTATGGTGTCGACTCTTGTCAAAACTCCGTTTATCATTTGCCAATTACTGAAAACTGAACTACCTATTAAAGAAGTACTGCATTTACCTGTATCTATTGGCTGGTCTGTATCGCCGTCAAGCTCCGCTTTATCAGCATTGACCCTTGCTTTGAAATCTTCATCCAAATCATAAAGGTTTCCTGAGGTCTCATCGCCAATCGTGCCCTTGCTTGTATAATACTTTTCAGCAACTTTCTTTGAACTTGTCCAATTTGCATCCATTTCGCTCTGCTTATCGGTGCTGGCTGCAAGTCCGACTTTTTCTGTGTCTGCTGTTTCGGGGACAAGCTTTGAAAAGTTTTCAGGAAGGCGTTCTCTCATATCGTCAAAGATAGTTTGATAATTGGAAAGATCTGCGGAATAAAGATATTGCATCTGAGAAACACCGTCAACAATAATTTCTCCTGCATAAAGTGAGGATTCATTTTGAATCTTCTGAACAGTCTTTACGGTTGCTGACTGCCTTTGCACCGTGCCTGCAAACGCCGAAAGCGACAGCGAGCTGACAGCAACAGCTGATGCAAGCACAAAAGAGATAAGCCGTTTAAATTTCATACGATCACTCCATTCTAATGTGAAATTTTATACATTTATTATACCAAAATTGTTTGGTTAAGTCAATAAAACCAATTATATATTTGTAAATTCTATCATTTGCATAATCGAGCTGCTTGCTGTTTGTGCAATAATAAGTATTGGTTATATTTTCTTACTTGTGCAGGGCGCAAAAAAGGCTTCCCTTTTCAAAGAGAAGCCTTGCCGAAAATTGTTATGCTTTCGGGGGTGTCCTTTAATACCCCTTGTTTCACTTCTTGCATTTTTCGCGGTTCAGTCTGAAATCAACCGAGCGTTTCAGGTACTCAAGATACTCTTCATCACGGCACATAGCCTTGCTTGGTGTGTCTGACAGCTTTGCGACAGGTCTGCCGTTGACATACTGAAGCTTTATAACGATATTCAATGCTTCCTCGCAGGTATCGTTGGATACGAACGTTCCTATGCCGAATGAAACCTTTGTCTTATCACGGAAATAGTCGTAAAGCCTTTGTGCTTTGTCAAAATCAAGGCTGTCGCTGAAAAGCAGGAGCTTTGTCCGCGGGTCTACTCCGTAGTGCTTATAATGCGTGATTATCTTTTCGCCCCACTCGTACGGGTCACCGCTGTCGTGCCTGACACCTGTATAGTTATTGACCATTGAACGATTGAAATCGAGCAAAAACAGGTCTGTTGTTACCGTATCGGTAAGTGCTGTACCGTTATCTCCCTCGTACTCGTTGTACCAGTCCTTCATTGCATAGTAGTTCGTATATGCAAGCGGGATAGAGTCGATACCCTGATACATCTGCACGAACTCGTGCGCATATGTGCCGATTGGCGTGACGTTGTATTTCATAGCAAGGTACACGTTTGATGTGCCTATGCAGTTGGTAGTTTCGTTAACAAGGCGGCGGACTGCTTCGTCCTCCCACTCTCTCGAAAGCCTGCGGCGGCAGCCGAATTCAGCAAATCTGAACATGTAAGTACCGTCGTTCATTGCTTTGATCTTCTTATCGAGCTTTTCCTCGGCAGACTTGCGAAGCTTGTCATAATTGTATTTCATTCTGAAATAGACCTCGTTGATTATTTCAAGCAGGTAGATCTCAAACTGCATAGCCGAAAACAGCGGTCCGTCAACGATTACACAAAGCTCGCCGTCGTCTTTAAGTTCAATGCTGACATAGTCGCGTATCGGGTGCCATAGCCTTAAAAACTCGACATAGTCGTCTTTTATGAAGCGTATTGAGCGCAGATAGTCAAGCTCCTCTTTTTTGAAGGTGAGGGTGCAGAGGTGGTCGACCTGCTCTTTTATCTCCTGCGCCATTTCGGGTGTAAAAACAACGTCCTTGTTTCTGCACTTGAAATAATACTGTCCGCAAAGGTCGGTATGTTTATGGAAAATCACCTGATCCATATTGAATTTGTAAAGGTCTGTATCAAGCAAGGACACAACGATAGGTTCGAGTTTCATAATTCAGTTCTCCTCTTTTTTATAGAATATCGATTTGACAGCTTTTCAAAGTTTCAAGCGCAGCTTCGTGCTTTTCGTTGGTTACACCTGCGCAGCAAGCGCTATCGACAGATATATCTGCCTGCGGAAAGTTTGCTTTGATGATCAAGGCGTTTGAAACGACACAAATATCGGTGCAAAGACCGATAAGCTCGACAGAAAATTCTTCCTCCCCTGCTGCCTCGCGGATAAGCTCAGGCAGCTCTACCGAACCGAAGGTATTTTTTTCAACAAAAGTACATTCCTTGTTTTTAAGAGCTGATTCTATATTCTTGTTCAGTTTCCAGCCGTTCGATTTCTTAATGCAGTGTTTTACGGGGAGCTTTTTGCCCTCTGAAGTCTCAAGATAATCGTCAAAGTGCGTATCAAGCGTAACAAATATCTCTCCGTCAAAGTTTTTGATTTTCTTAACAGCAGCAGGTAAAATTGATACGGCTTGCTGTGAGCCGAGAGCGCCGTCGACAAAATCGTTCTGCATATCAACGACCACAAGAAATCTTTTCATAACACAGACCTCCAATTATTTGTGATATAATAACTTTATAATGTATTTTACACTATTAATAATGATTCGTCAATAATATTTTGTCATTTTCAGCAACAAAAAAAGCCCTCAAACGAGGGCTTGGAATGATTACTGTTTATTTCCTTTGAGTATTGGCGAGAGCGGCTTGTAGATAATAATGGTTATAAGCGAGCAAAGCAGACCCTTTATAAATGTGAAAGGCAGATTAAAAATGCACAGTGCAGCAAATGTAGACTTTACGCTTGGCATTATCTCCTTGTAAGCGCCAAGGATTGCCGCTTCGCCGCCATATGCCTTGAAATAAATAGGATAAACGATAAAATAGTTCAGCGGAAGGCTGATTACTGTAAATGCGACCATACCTATAAGCGTTGCAACAATAGCACCCTTTTTTGTTTTATGCCTTTTGTAGATAGTTGCTGCTACGAGAACGAAAAATGCGCTTGTTACAAAGTCGAATATATCGCCGATTCCCATTGTGGTACCAAAGCCCTTAATAAGAACGTGTATGAGGTTCTTGAGCAGGCAGACTACGACACCCTCTATCGGTCCGAGTGCAAAGCCTGTAAGCAGCGAGATAACGTTGGAAAAATCCAGCTTAATAAAGCCCGGCATAAGAGGTACTCCAAAATCAAGGTAGTACACTACGGTCGCTATTGCTGTCATCATACCGATTATAACGATTTTTCTTGTTGAGATTCTTTTTTGGTTTTTCATAATAATTCCTCCAATAATCAATATATTGGGAGAAACAGCGCAAGGTCAAATAAAAAAGCCCTGAACGCAATCAGGGCTTGAAAAAAGTTCTTGTGTCATTTCTTCCATCCGGACTTTACCGTTGGTATCGGATTCTCACCGATTCAGCGCTGTTAAGCGGTCGCGGACTAAGACTTAAAGTCTATCACCGCCAGTGTGGAGTTTCACCACCCCTGAAATACAAAAGTTATAAAATACTATTCTGTTTTACAGTTATTTATTCGTCGTCCTGGTCTTCGCCAAAGTCGAATTCAAGCTTTTCGCCGCAGTTTGGGCAATCTATCGAGCCGTCAGCTATGATGTTTTCGCCCAGCATTATCTTGTCGCCGCAGCTTGGACATACACACTCGTACATCTCTTCATCATCATCGCAGAAATCGCAGTCGCAATCGTCGTCATCGTCCTGCTCGTCATCAAGCTCGTAATAATCCTCTTCAAGCGCGCCCAGATCCTCGTCTATTGCATCTACAAGGTCAACGGTTTCATCGACCTCTGTGGCAATATCCTCGATCGTATCAGCCATGTCCTCAAGAACATCAGCCATAAGCTTGAGAATCTTTCCCTCGTTAGTGTTTTCGTCTATCTTAAGACCGTCCATAAGACCTTTGAGGTAAGCAACCTTCTTGCTAAGCTCCATAGGTATCCCTCCGTTTCGGTTTATAATGTTAAGTTAATTATGCTCTTTCCATGTACTCGCAGGTTCTTGTATCGATCCTGATCTTGTCGCCTGTGTTTATGAACAGAGGAACTCTTATCTCTGCGCCTGTTTCAACAGTTGCTGGCTTTGTAGCGTTAGTAGCTGTATCACCCTTGATACCCGGCTCTGTATCAGTTACCTCAAGCTCTACAAAGTAAGGAGGCTCAACACCGAATACCTGACCCTTGTATGAAAGGATCTTGCAGATCATATTTTCCTTGACAAACTTGAAGTTGTCAGAAAGCTCCTTGCTGTTTACAGGGATAAGCTCATAGGACTCGGGATCCATAAAGTAATAAAGATCACCGTCATTGTAGGAATACTCCATTTCCTTTCTCTCAACATAAGCAGTCGGGAATTTAGCAGTAGGGTTGTAAGTCTTTTCAATTACTGAACCCGAAATAACGTTCTTGACCTTTGCTCTTACGAAAGCGGCGCCCTTGCCAGGCTTAACGTGCTGGAACTCAACGATCTGCATTACGTTGCCGTCCTCTTCAAAAGTCATACCGTTTCTGAAATCACCTGCTGTTACCATATTATAAAACCTCCATTTTAATATTCAGCTTTAAAGTATGCGTGCCGTCAAGGCACATACCTACATAATAATTGTAACACATTACAAAGCATTTTGCAAGCATTTTATAGATTTTTGTTACATCTTAATATTTTTTTTACAAGATAGAGGTTCAGATATAGTTCTTAGTTCTGTTCAAATCTGTTTCAAGGTCGGGATAGTCGGCTTTGAGGTTTGCAAGCAGTGTGGGTATGATTTCCTTATTCTCCCGAACTTTCAGAAACTCATCGGTAGTTATGCCGACAAGCTGAACAAAATCAAGTCTGCCGTAAATCGTATCTCTGCCCTTGACCTCTGTATCAGATGCAATAAGAAGAGCGGTTATCTTGCTTTCGGGCTTGTTAAGATTTATCGACTGCGGATCCTTGGCGCTGCCTACATACTGTCCGGGCTCAAACCAGCTTTCACTGGTGAATGTATATCTTGCGAGGTTGCTCATCATATTCATTGCCCATACGCAGTTTTTCGGCTCGGTGTCTTTGAGCTTTATCGTCATTTCGTAGCCCCATTTGCTGAACTCGCCTCCGAAGCTTTCCTCGTCATAATAAAGCTCGCTCATTCCGAAGGTTACAACGTGCGAATAGCCTTTTGGTGACGGATACGCGCTGAATCCGTCAAGATACTCGTTGCCGCCGAACATAGCACGGCTTTGAATAGTTGTGCCGAAATGCTCGGGTTTAGTATCACCGTACACCTCTTCAAATGCAGTTTCAATTTCATCCCAGCCGGGAGCGAAATCATCATCGTCTGCTTTTGCCTTGAATTCTTCAAGTGTCATGTTATCTCTCCCCTTTTCAGATTATTATAAGTTGTTTTTCTGCTTTTGTCATATTTTCACAGCCGTTATTCTTAACGACTACAAAATCCTCGATACGAACACCGAACTCACCTTCAAGGTATATCCCGGGCTCGACGGTAACGATTGAATTCTCGGGCAGGATATCCTCCTTGCTTGGCGATGCATACGGCATTTCGTGTATTTCCATTCCCACACCGTGACCGAGCGAGTGCCCGAAGTTATCACCATAGCCTTCATTAGAAATAATATCGCGCGCCACAGCGTCAAGCTCTTTGCCTGTCATTCCAGCCTTAACCGCGCTCAAAGCTGCAAGCTGTGCGTTGAGCACGATTTCATAGACCTTTCGCATTTTATCGGTAGGCTCGCCCAGACAGAAGGTTCTTGTCATATCGCTGTGATAGCCCTGCACAACTGCACCGAAATCAAGCAAAACAAAATCGCCCTGCTTGATCGGTTTGTCGGAAGGCACTCCGTGAGGCAGAGAGGTGTTCTTTCCGCTCAAAGCGATTGTATCAAAGGAAAGCTCCTCTGCGCCGTTTTTAAGCATATAGTAATCAAGCTCAAGCTGGACTTCCCTCTCGGTTTTCCCAGCTCTAACGAAATCAAGCATATGCTCAAAGCCTTTTTCGGCGATACGCTGTGCCTGTATAATCAATTCGATCTCTGATCGAGTTTTTACCATTCTTATACTGCGGATTAGCTTTGTAAAAGCGTTGTCTGATGAAAGTCCGACCTTCAGCGCACTTTTCATCGCAGTAAACTGCTCTACTGTACAAAACTCCGTATTGACCGCCGCAGTTTTGGCATTATGCTTTTTTATAAGCTCGTTTATCTGGTGATAAAGTCTGTCCTGCAAAATCACATCGCAGCCTTTGGCTGTGGCTTTTGCCTTTTCGATATATCTGAAATCAATTATAAGGTAAGCCTTATCCTTGAACACAACAAGTGTTCCGTCACTTGATTTCATACCTGTAAAGTATCTTCGGTTGACAGTATCGTTGATTATTCCGCAGTCGCAGATTTTGCCGATACTGAACATAAGCTGTTCAAGATGTGTCATTAGCTTTCTGTGTTCTCCTCTTTCTTCCAGCGATAGTAAAGTGCATCAACAGCCAGAATGTACGAATCTTTGCCGAAACCGCAGATAGATCCTGCACAGACAGGTGCGATGACCGATTTAGCACGGAATTCATCTCTTGCATTTATATTGCTGATATGTACCTCGATAACAGGTATCTTTATAGCAGCTATCGCATCTCTGATAGCATAGCTGTAGTGTGTATATGCACCTGCATTGATAATAACACCGTCAAAGGATTTCCTTGCAAGGTGGAGAGTATCTATTATCTCGCCCTCGCTGTTTGACTGAAAGACCTCACAATGAAACTGCTTTGAGATAGCGTGTTCAATTATATCATTGTTGATGCTTTCGTAGCTTTCATCACCGTATATTCCGGGTTCACGCTCGCCAAGAAGATTAAGGTTCGGTCCGTGAATAACAAGTATTTTTTTCATTCTGATCACTCCTTATTTTACTGACAAATAGTAGTTCTTCATCGTTAATGCGTCTTTATCCTGTGTTCCTGCGCTTTCGCACACAAAAATCGGGGAAAGGTTCTTCTTTGCGACTATCTCCATAAGCGGTTCATAGTCTGGTCCGAAGCCCTGGTTATCATCAAATGTAAGGTGCTTTTTTTCACCGCCCGGCTCTGTGAACATTATCTTTGAAAAATGGCTGTGAAAAACCTTTGCTCTGTCGGCACCGATAGCATTTTCGATTTCGCTGATGATTTTTTCGTACTCTGCCTTACCCTTTATGTAGCCGAACTCCCTTGCGTTGAGGTGTCCAAAGTCTATACACGGCAGAAAGGTTTCATCAAGCCTGCAAAGCTCCAGCACTTCGGTAAGGTTGCCAAGCTGATTGACCTTGCCCATTGTTTCGGGGCAGAAGATAATATCCTCAAAGCCTTGTTCCACGGCAGTTTTCCTTGCCCGTGTAATTGTATCTTTGGCGAGCTCAAGTGCTTCTTCCCTGCTGATTTTTGCGCAGGAACCCGAATGTATCACTATCCTTTGAGCGCCAAGCCTTTTGGCTGCATCGCACGACTGAATGATGTAGTTTATGCTGTTATCGCGCTTTTCAGGCTCTATGCTCGAAAGAGAGATAAAGTAAGGAGCGTGAAGCGAGAGTGTTATATTATGCTCTGCGGATTTATCGCGCAGCGCAAATGCGGTCTTATCGGTTACCTTGACTCCCCTTCCGCACTGATATTCATAATGGTCAAGTCCCATTTTTTCAAGGTACCCGGGGACTTGAACTGTTGATTTAAAGTTTGCGGAAAAGCTGTCGCTGTTTCCCGCAGGTCCGAATTTTGCAGGCATTGTATCACTCCTTAATTATTCTTTTTCTGCTCGGCAGAAGCGGTTTTTCTATCGTGCGCTTAAATCTGAACGGCAGACTTGTTTCAGGCTCCAGCGGATAAACAAAGCAGGAACGTATACCTGCAAGGTTTGCACCCATAATATCGGTGAAAATCTGGTCGCCTATTGCCGCGATATCGCACTTTTCAAAGCCAAGCCTTTTAACAGCCTCGTTTATACCGTAGGTAAGCGGTTTTCTTCCGTTGGCAACATATTCAAGCTCAAGCAGCTGCGCAAACGGCTCTACCCTCGGCGGTTTGTTATTTGAAACGATAATAAGCTTTATACCTGCCTTTTTAACACGTGCAAGCCAATCCATACTTGACTGCGGCGGCACGGGATTGTTGTGCGTTGTGAGGGTATTGTCAATATCAAGCACTATTCCTTTTATATGTTTGCGCTTTAAGAATTTCGGAGTAATGCCTGTTATATCATTAAAAACATATGTGGGTCTGAATATCATTAAAACTCTCCTGACTAAACAAAAAACGGGCAAAAAATGCCCGTTTTGAACAATATTAGTATTTACGCTTACGAGCAGCTTCAGACTTCTTCTTACGCTTTACTGAAGGCTTTTCGTAGTGTTCTCTCTTACGAACCTCAGCAATAACGCCGTCTCTTGCGCAAGATCTCTTAAAGCGCTTGAGTGCTGTATCCAAAGTTTCGTTTTTACCAACACGAATTTCTGCCAAAACTATTCCCTCCCTTTGCCACCTTTGACAGAGGTAATAAGTATAGGTCATTCCGTAAAGCAAGGTGATAGTGAAGGCGTTCGCTTTTGCAAACACAAAACGGATACCGTTTTACAAATGTCGCTGTTACGACCACTCTGTCTAATTACACTTACGAAATTATCAGACCTATACAATTACAATGTAATTATACAACATATTGCATATAAAGTCAAGTGCTTTTTTAATGTTTCTTTCACAAAATTTCATATTTTTTATTAACACGCCATAATACATAATAATCATTACTTACTGTTCATGCCGTGTCAGATATCTTTTCTCATTTCGTCATAGCACAGAAAATCGCCGTTTTCCGCAATGACTGTATGGTAATCGGTCTCGATATATCCGCGTTTTCTGTAAATATTCTTAGCAGGAAGAGATGCGTCAAGAACTACCTCGTGATAATCCTGGGCAATAACGATCTCGGCGTGATCCATAAGCGACCTGCCGTAGCCCTTATGCTGATAATCGGGCAGAACGAAAAGGCGCTTTATCTCGTTGCCGTCGACTGTTAAAGTCCCCACATATTCATCGTTGTCAAGCTGAAGAATATAAACTTTGCCAGCCTTGATATCCTCGATTATGCGTTCATCGGTATGATGCTGCAAAAAGTAATCTACCGCACCTGCGGGGTAATACTTGGGGTATACCTCTTTTATAGTCGTTTGTGTTATTTCTTTTACGAAACTGAATTCATTGAGTTCTGCCTGTGAGATTCTCATTTGTCATTCCCCCGTTAGTTTAGTTATCGTTCATTTTCTTTAGCTCTGAATATGCAAAAGGTATTGCGAGGACCATAGAACATACATCTGCTGCCGCCTGTGCGCATTCAACTCCCGTTAATCCGAATAATGAAGAGAAAGCAAACAGCAGCGGAATAAAGAATATACCGCTTCGTGCAGACGAGGAGATCGAAGCCTTAATGCCAGCACCTATGCTTTGCAGCATCATGTTTGTCATAACGATCCCACTCATAAGCGGTAATGTTACCGCTTGAAACCTCAGCGCTTTTGAGCCTATGGCAATAACATCGGGATCATCTCTGAAATATGATACTATCTGTGGGGCAAAAACAAAGCAGCCAGTTGCCACCACAATAAGAAACAAAGTTCCGTATTTAAGGCAGAAGAAATAGCCTTCTTTTACGCGCTTTTTCAGATTTGCGCCATAATTGAAGGAACATACAGGCTGATAACCCTGACCGAATCCTATAAGTGCAGAAGAAACAAGCATAAGCGTTCTTGTTGCTACCGACATACCTGCGATAGCTGCATCTCCGCCGTACTCACCTGCAATTTTATTGAGCATTATAGTTGCGAGTGCGGCAAGTCCCTGTCTGAAAAGCGAAGGGATACCGCCGTTGATTATCTCAAAGATATAGTGCTTGTTTATTCTGATATTCTTGAATTTTATATGTATGTTTACGCCTTGTTTGCTGCCTATCATAAGCACGATAAAGCTGATTATCTGACCGCTGACGGTTGCAAGTGCGGCACCGCTTACTCCCAAATCAAACACGAATATGAACAATGGGTCAAGGGCGATATTGGCAACAGCACCTGCGAGCAGACCGAACATAGCGTAAACCGCACTTCCCTGGAAACGCAGCTGATTGTTTATAACGAACTGACCTGTCATAAACGGCGCGCCTATAAGAATTATGCGCATATAGTTTTTGGTGTCTGCAAGCGTTGTTTCGGTAGCGCCCAAAAGGTGTGAAACGGGTTCGACAAGGAAAATGCCGACTACAGCTATAATAGTGCCGATTATAAGTGACAGCGCAAAGCCTGTTGATGCGACCTCGTTTGCCTGCTTGTTGTCATTGGCGCCAAGCATTCTCGCAAGATAATTGCCCGAACCCTGTCCGCACATAAATCCTATCGCCTGAATTATAGCCATTACCGAGAAAACTATTCCTACTGCTGCGGTCGCTTCGGTCGAAATCTTACCGACAAAGAAAGTATCGGCAGAGTTGTATATGCCCGTAACAAGCATACTTATTATAGTCGGTACAGAAAGCTTCAGGATAAGCTTTGGAACAGGCGTTTGCGTCATATAGATATAACGCTGTGACCTTTCATCTGTATTTGTCAAAAGAATTACCTCTTTGCTTAAAGCAAATGTCACCCGTGCAGAGTGACATTTGATGATTACTTAACTACAATATTTACAAGCTTTTTAGGAACATATATCTCCTTGACGATAGTTTTTCCGTCAATGATTGATGCTATGTTGTTCTCGGACTTTGCCAGAGAAATAACAGTATCCTTATCGGCATCAGCAGAAATATTCAGTTTTGCCTTTACCTTGCCGTTGACTTGTACGACTATCTCGATCACGTCCTCAACGAGCTGTGCAGGGTCATATGTAGGCCAGGGCTCGTATGCAAGGCTTTCCTCGTGGCCGAAAATGCTCCAGATCTCTTCACATATGTGAGGCGAAATGCACGACAGCATTTTGATAAGCCCCTCTGCGTAAGCCTTCGGACAGTTCTCGTTCTTGTATACAGCGTTCACGAATATCATCATCTGGCTGATAGCGGTGTTGAATGCGAGCTGTTCAAAATCATCTGTTACTTTCTTTACAGTCTGATTATATACCTTTGCAAGCTTTCCGTCATCGGTCTCGGTAAGATTCTTTGGCTCTGTGAAGAAGTTCCAAACTCTGTTCAGGAACTTTCTTGCGCCCTCAACACCGTTCTTGCTCCACGGCTTGCTGACCTCGAGAGGTCCCATAAACATTTCGTACAGACGAAGTGTATCAGCACCGTAATCTCTTACGATGTCAGACGGATTAACAACAAACTCGGGGAATCTCTTACCCATTTTGATGCCGTTTTCGCCGAGTATCATACCCTGATGAACGAGCTTTTTGAAAGGCTCTTTTGTAGGTGCAAGCCCCTTATCATAGAGATATCTGTTCCAGATACGCGAATAGATAAGGTGTCCTACTGCGTGCTCGGGTCCGCCGATATAAAGGTCAACAGGCATCCAGTGCTTTAAAAGCTCCTGGTTTGCAAATTCTTTATCATTGTGTGGATCTATATATCTGAAATAGTACCAGCTTGAGCCTGCACTGCCCGGCATTGTAGAGGTCTCTCGTGTACCTTTTACGCCGTTCTTATCATATTTTTTCCACTCTACCGCGTTTTCAAGAGGTGCTTTGCCGTTCTTGCCCTTGTAATCATCAAGCTCAGGCAGGATAAGCGGAAGCTCGGAATCGTCAAGAACGTGGATCTTTCCGTCCTCGCCGTGAACGACGGGAACAGGCTCGCCCCAATAACGCTGGCGGGCAAATATCCACTCACGGAAATGATAATTGACAGTTCTCTTGGCAATACCCATTTTTTCAAGCTTCTGTGTGATAGCTTCCTTTGCCTCTTCAACGGTCATTCCCGTAAACTCCTCGGAATTGATGAGCTTATAGCCCTTTCCGAGATAATTCTGTTTTTCAAGTGCAGCCTCGGAAACGTCGATATGACCTGCTTTTTCGTCACCGTCGATAACCTGGAGCATTTCGATATTGTGCGCAATTGCGTACTCAAAGTCACGCTGGTCGTGGCTCGGTACAGCCATAACTGCTCCTGTTCCGTAACTTGCAAGAACAAAATCACCGATGAACATACGAACTTCCTTGCCATTGACAGGGTTTATGCAGGTAACACCCTTGAGCTCACAGCCTGATTTAGTCTTGTTAAGCTCGGTACGGTCCATATCGTTTTTCTTCTTAGTTTCGTCGATATAAGCCTGTACCTCTTCCCTGTTCTGAACTCTGTCAAGCAGACTTTCGGTAATTGTGCCGTCAGGAGCAAGAACCATAAAAGTAATACCGTAGATGGTTTCGATACAGGTCGTGAAAATAGAGAACTTTCCGCCGCCGACGATCTCAAACTCGACCTCAACACCTGTTGATTTGCCTATCCAGTTACGCTGGATAGCCTTGGTGGATTCAGGCCAGTCTATCTCGTCAAGGCCTTCAAGGAGCTTTTCAGCAAAGGCAGGCTGATCAATTACCCACTGCTTCATATTCTTACGGACAACGGGGAATCCGCCGCGCTCTGATTTGCCGTCAATGACCTCGTCATTGGAAAGAACTGTACCCAGCTCCTCACACCAGTTAACAGGCATATCTATGTACTTTGCATAGCCGTCTTTATAAAGCTGTGCAAATATCCACTGTGTCCACTTATAGAACTCGGGGTCTGATGTTGCTATCATCTTTGACCAGTCATAGTCAAAACCAAGTTCTTTGAGCTGCTTTGAAAAGGTCTTGATGTTTTCCTGCGTAAAGCCGTTTGGGTGATTTCCAGTGTTAACAGCATACTGCTCGGCAGGCAGACCAAACGAATCGTAACCCATTGGGTGAAGAACATTATAGCCCTGCATACGCTTCATTCTTGAAACGATATCCGTAGCTGTATAGCCCTCGGGGTGACCTGCGTGCAGACCTACGCCAGACGGATAAGGGAACATATCAAGTGCATAAAACTTCGGTTTGCTGAAATCCCAGACGTCTGTTTTGAATGTTTCGTGTTCCTCCCAGTATTTCTGCCATTTCTTTTCAATTGCGGCGTAATCGTAATTAGCCATTTCTATCAGTCCTTTGCAAAATAATTAGTTATCTTCTTTTACCAGATACTGCGAAATATCAACAGCAGTTCCGTCTGACCACAGTCTTTCAAGGTTATAGTGGTCTCTTGTTTCCTTATAGAAAACGTGAACAACAATATCACCGTAGTCAAGCACTATCCAGGTCTGACCCTGATAGCCTTCGGTCCTTGAAGGTTCAATACCGAGCTGTGTCATTTTGAACTCGACCTCTTCGGCGAGTGCTTTGGTGTGTATATTTGATGTTCCGTCGGCGATAACGAAATAGTCAGCGATTATAGTCAAGTCACCAATCTTTATAGCCTGTATATCCTCTGCTCTTTTTGAATCAAGCGCTTTAACGATAGTTTCAAGCTTTTGCTGTGAAGTTATTTCTGCCATATACCTTGTCCTTTCTGTAGATTATGTATTTTTCATAAGTATTGCAAAATCATTATATGCCTCAAGCGTGCAGACAGGAATAGAATTGCCCTTCGTTACGCTGTCGGAAATAGAAAACCGCAGTGCTTCAAACATCGCCTTTTCAAGACTCTGGTCAGCATATTTGCGCATTTTCTTAACGTCCTTGTAATCTCTGTCATCAGATATCAAATCTGCAAGATACACGATCTGGCTCAAAACCGGCATATCCTTGCAGGCAACTGTATGATATCTCACTGCGTGGATAATCTCCTTATCAGTAATGCCAAACTCGGTTTTAACAAGCTCCGAGCCTGCTATTGCGTGATAAAGAGGCGGTGCTTTCTTTTCGATATCACTGACATCAAGATTTGACGTGAGCGCGATCTCAAGCTGTTTGCCGATTTCAAGCTCTTTAGCGCAGTCGTGCAAAAGTCCCGCGATATACGCCTTATCGGTATCTCCGCCGTATTTCCTTGCAAGTTCAAGCGCCGCACCGGCGACATTTACCGAATGATTATATCTTTTCTTTGATAGATTTTCCTTTAAATAAGCTTTATACTTTCCTATTACTTTTTTATCAAGCACAAAAATGACCTCGTTCTAATCCATATATAATTCGTTTTCCTCAATATATTTTACAACATTTTTGTCCAAATAGCAAGAGGTGTCTGCTGATTTCTTTAACATATCACGTATTTGCGTTGACGAAACCTCAAAAGGCTTCGTATTGACTATGACGATACTGCCGCCGTTTTCGTTCATAAGCCTTTGAGCATGGTCTTTAAGCATCTGCTGGGTGACAGCATTTTCTCTTGACACACATATAAGCGTTGCAAGCTGTAGTATCTCCTGGTACTCAAACCATTTTTCAAAGCTTAAAAGCATATCGCTGCCCATAATGAAAAACAGCTTATCTTCGGGATATTCCTCGTGAAAATGCCGAAATGTGATGACCGAGTAGCTTTTTCCGCTCTGATTAAGTTCCCAATCGCTGACAGTTACCTTTTTAAACCTTTTAAAAGCAAGGTTGCACATATTCATTCTGTCCTTGCCGCTTACAAGCTCGTGGGCAGACTTATGCGGAGGTATCCTGTCGGGCAAAACGATAACTCTGTCAAGCTCAACGCCGTCAAGTACAGACTTTAAACAATTGTAATGTCCTTTATGAACGGGGTTGAACGTTCCTCCGTACAATGCTGTCTTCATTTGTTTTTAAGCTTTATAACAGGGTCTTTGGGGTTGCGTTTGTAAAGTACAGCCTTTGAGCCTATCACCTGCACAACATCAGCACCGATCTTTTCGGCGATCTCCTCGGCAGCCTCTCTTGCGCTGTACAGCGAGTTTTCAAGCACGCTGAACTTAACAAGCTCGTGAACGCGAAGATAATCGTCTATCTGCGCGGTCTGTGCATCGCTGACACCGCTTTTGCCTATCTGAAAAGCTGCGGGAAGGCTGTTAGCCAGACCTTTAAGCTCTGCTCTTTGTTTTGGTGTAATCATTTGTTTCCTCCGCTTTAATCTTGTGTAAGCTTTTCTATCAGCGCTTTCAAGGCATTTGCCCTGTGTGATACCGAGTTTTTGGTTTCGGCACTCACCTGCGCAAAGCTTTTATCTTCATACATAAAAATCGGGTCATATCCAAAGCCGTTTTCACCGAGAGGTTCATAACCGATCTTTCCGTAAACTCTGCCTTCAACGGCTATCTCTTCACCGCTTTGCTTGATAAAATGTATCGTACATACAAAATGTGCCGACCTGTCCTCGTCTTTGATACCTTTCATTTTGGAGAGGATAAGCGCTACCCTGTCGGCATCGTTATCGCATCCTCCGTATCTCGCTGAATATACACCAGGTTCACCGCCAAGCGCATCTACAACAAGACCGCTGTCGTCTGCAAGAACTGCACATTTTGTGATGTCATATATTGCTCTTGCTTTCAGCGCGGAGTTTTCGGCAAATGTTGTGCCTGTTTCCTCCACCTCGATATTGATACCAGCCTCACGCTGTGAGACTACCTCGTATCCGAGGGGTTCCAAAAGCTGTTTGTATTCTCTTATCTTGCCTTTGTTATTGCTTGCGATTATAAGTTTCATACGCTCACCTGTTATTCTTCAAACAACGCATCTACAAAATCTTTTGCAACAAAGTTCTGCAAATCATCGATCTGCTCACCGACAGTGATAAGCTTAACAGGGATCTTCAAATCGTCTGTGATGCTTATTACAATACCGCCCTTTGCGGTTCCGTCAAGTTTTGTAAGGATAATACCCGTGATATCTGCAACCTCGTTGAACTGCTTTGCCTGGTTTACAGCATTCTGACCTGTAGTTGCATCAAGTGCGAGCAGCACCTCCAGTGCGCAGCCCTCTGCCTGCTGATGAACGATCCTTGCAATCTTTTTAAGCTCGTCCATAAGGTTTTTCTTGTTGTGAAGTCTGCCCGCTGTATCGCAGATAACTACATCAGCTTTTCTTGATTTTGCAGCAGTAAGTGCATCAAACACAACAGCAGCAGGGTCAGAACCCTCGTTATGCTTGATTATATCAACACCTGCTCTTTGAGTCCACACTTCAAGCTGGTCGATAGCTGCTGCTCTGAAAGTATCAGCAGCCGCAACAATGACCTTTTTGCCCTGCTGGTGAAGAGAATAAGAAAGCTTGCCGATAGTTGTGGTCTTGCCTACGCCGTTTACACCGATAACGAGAATAACTGAAGGTGTTGTAGACATATCAAGCGGCTGGTCTTCGCCGAGCATTTCGGTGATGACATCTTTAAGCATATCTCTTATCTTTTCAGGCTCTTTTACGTTATCCTTTTTCACTCTGTCCCTCAATTCGTCGCATATCTTGACAGACGTGTTTACGCCGATATCGCAAAGAATAAGAGTTTCTTCAAGCTCTTCAAAAAGCTCTTCATCGATTTTTGAGAACCTTTTAAGGAGTCCCTCTATTCTTCCCATCATTGAGTTTTTGGTCTTGCGCAAACCGTTTTTAAGTTTTTCAAAAAATCCCATATTATCCTCCAAAACTATTCAAGTTTCATTTGCTGCACGTCACTGCTTGACATAGAAAGCAGCCTTGATATACCCTTGTCCTGCATAGTTACGCCGTAAAGCATATCAGCCTCCTCCATAGTACCGCGCCTGTGCGTGATAGCTATGAACTGTGTTTTATCGGTCAGTCTGTGCAGATACTGTGCATATCTTGTAACGTTAGAGTCGTCAAGCGCTGCCTCGATTTCATCGAGAAGGCAAAACGGCGACGGTGAATGTTTAAGTATTGCAAAATAGATCGATATTGCCACAAGCGACTGTTCGCCGCCTGAGAGCGACAGCAGATTTGTGATGACCTTTCCCGGCGGCTGTGCGTTAATGTCAATTCCGCATTCAAGCACATCTTCGGGGTCAGTAAGTATAAGTTCAGCCTTGCCTCCGCCGAACATCTCCGAGAATATCTTTTTAAAGTTGTTGTTTATAACATCAAATGTCTGGATAAACATACTCTTCATATTCTCTGTAAGCTGCTCTATCATTGTTTCAAGCTCTTGCTTGGATTCGCTTACATCTTTCAGCTGACCGGTCATAAACTCGTATCTTTCGGAGACCTCTGCGTACTCCTCGATAGCGCCGAGATTCACACTGCCAAGATTCTTTATCTTGTTTCGCAGTTCTGTCAGATGTTTATTTGCATCATCAAGATTATCAAGCTCTATCGCCATTTCGGCAGCGTCGCTTCTTGTAAGCTCATAATCATCCCACAACTGTGCAACCAGCTTGTCAAAGTTTTCCTTAACGGTTTGTGTGCGTTCCTCTGTGCGCGTTATCTGCGTTGAGAGGTTTTCCTTTTCGTCCATTTTATTCTTGAACTTGTTTCTCAAACCGTTCGCAGCTGCATCAAATTCAAGGTGCTGCTTGTGACAAAGAGCGATATCGCTGTTCAGCTTTTCAATTTCACCGACAGAATCATCAAGCGCTTTTTGAGCATCGCTGATTTTCTGCTTATTGTTTTTAATGTCATTGCGGCACTCTATAACCATAAAATCAAGCTTGCTGTTTTCGTCGGTATTGCTTTCAAGAACGCTCTTTAACTGTTCTATCGCAAGCTTACAGGACTCAATATCCTTTGCATGCTCGGTAGATGTGACCCGCATTTCAGAAAGCTCGTCGCTAAATGTTTCACGCTTTTTCTTGAGTTCTTCCTGCTGCGACTGTGAAACGGTGAGCTTTGCTTCCCACTCTATTATCTCTTTATCAGTCTGTGATAATTCATCGGTAACGCTTTCAATCTCTTTTTGAGACGATACAAGCTTGCCTTTGAGCTGCTCGACCATAAGGTCGATGTCGTCAAGCTGTTTTTCATACTGAACAACAAAGTCCTTAACACGCTTTATTTCAGACTCAAACCTAACGCAGTCGTTGCTTAAAAGTCCAAGCTCTTCTTTAAGCCCGTCAATATCAGCGGCATACTTTGAAGTCTCCTGAACCATTGCATCGACCTGCTTGTCAAGGTTTTTAAGAGAAATCAAAAGCTGCTCTTTTTTACTGCTAATCTGCTCTATCTCGTTCTTCCTGGACAGGATTCCCGTACTTTTAGAAACGCTGCCGCCCGTATACGAACCGCCTGCGTTTACGACCTGTCCGTCAAGGGTAACTATCTTGAACTTGTATCCGTATTTTTTTGCTATAACGGATGCGGAGTCAATGTCCTCACTTACGCAGACATTGCCAAGCAAGCTGCCGATTATCTGCGAATACTTTTCGTCTGTTTTGACAAGCTCGCTCGCCATTGAAACATAGCCTTCGCAGTCATCAAGTCCTTTATTTTCAAATATTCTCGCCTTGACAGAGGTTATGGGCAGAAATGTTGCTCTTCCTGCTTTATCCTCTTTGAGCAAGCTGATACAGCGCTTTGCAACACTTTCATCGGTGACAACAATATTTTGCAGTGCTGCACCCAGCGCAGTTTCTATAGCCACGGTATGCTCTGTCTTTACGTCGATAAGCTGTGCTACCGAGCCGCAAACGCCTTTTATTCTGCCCTGCTTGCCTGCGGTAAGAACGTGCTTTACACTAAAAGTAAAGCCTTCCATTGAATTTTCAAGGTCTTTTAGGATAGAAAGCTTTGAGTCAAGCTCACGCAGCTTTAACTGCGATTTTGAAAGCTCTGCTCTGCTGTCTTCAAGCTTTGACTGCTTGCTTTCATAAAGCTTATTAAGACCTGCAAGCTTGTTTTCACATTCCTGCTTTTTCTCGTCGGCATTTCTTTTTGCCGTGCGAAGCTCACCAAGCTCCTTGCTTGCAAGGCGGTTATTGTTTTCAATTTCCTTTTGTGATTCAACAGCAGATTCAAGCTGTTCGTTGAAATCAGAGATATTGTTTTTTGCACTTTCAAGCTTGAAATTGAGTTCGTTCTTTTTAAGATAAACCTTGTTTATGCTTGCGTTTACCTCGCTGATGCTCTTGTCAGAATCCTCTGTTTTGAGCAAAAGGTTCTGTATTTGTGCTTCCTTATCAAGTATCTGCTTGTCGGATTTTTCTTTTTCTGAATTGAGCTTTTCAAGGTCTTTCTGACGCTTTTCAAGCTCTGTTTTATTAAAATATCTGAAACTTTTTGCCTGTTCGATTTGTTCATTGAGCTGCAATATCTTTTCTTCAAGATGCGAAATGTCGTTCTCTATAACAGCCATTTCAGTCTTGGATTGAGAGTTCTTTTCCTCGATAAGATGAATGCTTTCGCGCAGATTTTCTATCTCCTCGAGTTTTTGAGCGCTCTTTTGTGCGTTTTCAAGGATTGCGCTGTCTGCATCTGAAAGTTCCTCGCTGAGCGCATCATACTGCTGCTTAAGAGATGCAAGCTTTTCCTCAAAATCCTGAATCTGCCGCATATAGCTGTTGAGCTTATGATTCCAGACCGAGACCTCAAGTTCACGTTTTTCGTCATCAAGCACTCTGAACTTCTTTGCTTTCTCCGACTGCGCTTTAAGCGGTCCGATGCGTGATTGAAGCTCTGTAATAATATCATTGAGTCTGTCGATATTATCCTGTGCGGAAACAAGCTTTTTCTGCGCCTCTTCCTTTTTGAAACGCAGCTTAGCTATACCTGCGGCTTCTTCAAAAATCTCACGCCTGTCGCTTGAACGACCTTTAACAATGTCAGCGATTCTGCCCTGCCCTATTATCGAGTAGCCGTCTCTGCCAAGACCTGTATCCATAAACAGTTCGACAACGTCTTTCAGCCTTACCGAATTGCCGTTTATCATATACTCGCTGTCACCGTTTCGGTAAAGCTTTCTTGAAACAGATACAAGGTCAGAATCGTAATTCAGTGTTCGGTCATCATTGGATATATTTATCGTGACCTGTGCAAACTGCGATTTAGGGCGTGTCTGCGTGCCGTGGAAGATAACGCCGGACATCTTTTCATCGCGCATAGCCTTGGTCGACTGCTCGCCCATTACCCAGCGCATAGCATCACTGATATTGCTCTTGCCAGAGCCGTTAGGTCCGACAACAGCTGTTATGCCCTTATTGAATTTCAGTTCAGTCTTATCCGGAAACGATTTGAACCCCTGAATCTCAAGTGATTTTAAATACATTTATTATTTCTCCGTTGAACTTTATTTCCTGTCTGCTCAAAGTATCGTCGGTGGTTATTTTGCACTCCACACCGATTTCTTTAAGCGCATTTATATTGCTTTTTTTATGCCCAGCCGCCACACTGTATGAACGGCTGTTTACAGTAATCTCAATTGAATTGTTATTGCCGCAGCGTTTTTTTATTGCGTCAAGGAAAATCCTGCTTTGCACCAGCTCGCTGAATGCAGGATGATAGAAGCCCGCGACAACACTTTGCTCTACAAGCTCTGATGAATGCAAACCGAGCTTAATAACATCAATACCCTCGCTGTAAAACATTTTGAGCATCTGCGCACAAAGGTCAATGACTGTATCAAACGCCATAAGCTTATACTCGCAGCTTCTGTAAAGCGAGGCAAGCTTGGTGTTTTCAAGCACAACCACGGGATATATGCGCACTGTTTTGGGTTTAAGCTCAATAATACGTTTTGCAGTGTACATTTCACGCTCCGCGGTACTTTTATAAAGCCCTACCATCATTTGCAGACCAAGCTCAAAGCCGTAGCTTTTTATAAGATTGCTTGCATTTATAACATCTTCTTCCGAATGTCCGCGCTCGTTAGCTTCAAGCACTTTATCACACAGCGACTGCGCACCAAGCTCTATCGAGGTTACACCGTACTGTTTCAGAATGTCAAGCACCTGCTCGTAAATATAATCGGGGCGTGTTGATATTCTAATGCCCTTGAATTTGCCGCTGCCCAAAAAATCTTTTGCAGCTTGAAGCAGTTCAATCATATACTCACGCGAAACAGCAGTAAAGCTGCCGCCGAAAAAAGCTATTTCGGTATCGCTCGGGTCAGATATCTGTTCAAGTGCCTTTGAACAGATTCGCTGTACATCTTCAGCGTGAACTATATCTGAATTGCCCGTTATAGTATGCTGATTGCAGAACGCGCACATATGCGGGCATCCGACGTGTGTTACAAAAATTGAGATGTTATTATGCTTCATAGCCCATAAGTGCGAGTGCCTCTTTAGCGGCGTTCTGCTCCGCAGTTTTCTTTGAACGCCCGATACCCTCGCCGATAACGTTGCTGTTGAGCATTACCTGTACGGTGAACTTTTTATCGTGGTCAGGACCTGATTCGTCCGTAAGCACGTATTCGACCTTTTCTTCGGGATTCTTCTGAATAATCTCCTGCAAAGCGGTCTTGTAATCAACAAAGCTGACAACGCTGTGCGGCTTAACATCTTCGGGTATAAACGAAAGCACATATTTTCTTGCGGCTTTAAGACCACCGTCAAGGTAGATAGCTGCAATTACAGCTTCAAACGCATCTGAAACGATTGACGGTCTTTCACGTCCGCCAGTCAGTTCCTCGCCTTTGCCAAGAAAAATATAATTTCCGAGGTCGATAATTTTTGCAAAATCAAAAAGTGCTTTTTCGCAGACAAGCGATGCACGCAGCTTTGTCAATTCTCCCTCGGGAAGATGTTTGAAATGCTCGAAAATATAGTCTGAAACTACAACGGACAGTACCGAATCACCGAGAAATTCAAGCCTTTCGTTGCTGTTTCTCTGCTTTTTGGTTTCGTTAGCAAAGGATGAATGTGAAAGAGCCTCGTATAAGAGTCTCTCATCCTTAAACTTGTAGTTGATTTTCTCTTGAAATGATTTTAAAAGTTCCTTTTCATTCAACTTTTATCACTCCCTCGTATTAGCAGCGCATGCTAAAAGCCACGCAGCTATGTATTCATTTTATTCAGCCTGTTCCTGCTTTATCTGCGACAGCGCCTGAGTCATAGTGTCTATTACCTTGGTCTCTGTGAATAGCTTTGCCTGCCTGATAGCATTGTAAAATGCCTTTGCATCGGAACTTCCGTGTGCTTTAATAACAGGCTTTGCAGTACCCAGCAGCGGTGCTCCGCCGTACTCGGAGTAATCGACCTTCTTTTTGAAATCCTTGATATTCTTCATAACCATTGCGGCTGCAAGCTTTGTCTTGACATTCTTCTTGAATATGCCCTTAAGCTCGTTGGAGAAGAATATGCCCATACCCTCATAGAGCTTGAGCATTAGGTTTCCGCTGAAACCGTCTGCAACACATACATCACAGTCTCCCAGAGGCAGCTGTCTTGCTTCAATGTTGCCCACAAAGTTTACAGGTGCTGTTTCAAGCAGCTTATACGCTGCTTTATCAAGGTCTCTGCCCTTTGACTCCTCCGCACCGATATTTGCAAGCGCAACACGAGGCTTATCAACATTCATAATCTTTTGCATATACGCCGAACCCATAACACCGAACTGAACGAGTGTTTCTGGCTTGCAGTCAAGATTTGCACCGCTGTCAAGCAGCATAGTGGGCTTGCCTGCTGTTGGAAGCACTGTCGCAAGTGCAGGTCTTTTAACAAGCTTTTTATCAAGGCTTTTAACAATAAACAGCGCGCCACATACAATGGCTCCTGTTGAACCTGCTGAAACGAAAGCATCTCCTTCGCCGTCTGCAAGCATTTTCATTCCAACAGCCATAGAACAGTCTTTCTTTTCCTTTAAAATCTGTCTTGGATCATCACATATCTCTATAACGGAATCAGCGTGTTTTATCTTAAGCTGTGATATATCGAGCGAATTAGACTGCGCACACTCTTTTATCTTGTTTTCATCACCGACAAGTGTAATGCCTACTCCAAAATCATTATGTGCTTTTATCGAACCTTTTATAACCTCAAGCGGTGCATTATCTCCGCCAAAAGCATCAATAACTATGTTCATTTTTCTTCCTCCGTTTTTATGGTTTCAAGCAGTTTATCGAGGTCTGACAGACCGCGCTGCGCAATAGTAAGGCATTTTAGTTTTTTATCTCTTATTCTTTCGGGCAGCTCGGGAAGAATGCCCATGTTGCAGCCCATTGGCTGAAATTTTTCAACCGTTTCGTCTGATATATACTTTGACAGCGCACCGAGCATAGTAGTTTCGGGAAGGCTGATTTTTTCAAGTCCTTTGAGTCTTCTGCACATACAAAGACCTGCGAAGATTCCGCTTGCTGCTGATTCAATATATCCCTCAACGCCTGTGATCTGCCCTGCAAAGTATATTTGTTCGTTCGTGCGCATATTGAACTGCTCTGTAAGCAGCTTGGGAGAGTTAATGAATGTATTTCTGTGCATTACTCCGTAGCGCATAAACTCCGCATTTTCAAGCCCGGGTATCATTGAGAATACTCTTTTTTGCTCGGCAAATTTTAGATTGGTCTGAAATCCTACCAGATTATAAAGCGTACCGCCGGAGTTTTCGGCACGAAGCTGTACAACGGCATACGGTCTTTTATCTGTTCGCGGGTCAATTAGTCCCACTGGTTTCAGAGGACCAAAACGCATTGTATCCTCACCGCGTTTTGCAAGCACCTCAACAGGCATACAGCCTTCATAGACCTTGAACCCGTCTTTTGCAAAGTGCTGCTTGTCAAACTCTTTAAGCTCCGCACTTTCAGCGTTTATAAGTTCATTGTAAAAGCGCAGATACTCGTCCTTGTTCATAGGACAGTTGATATAATCAGCCTCGCCCTTGCCATATCTTGATGCAAAGAAGACCTTATCCTTATCAAGACTATCATATGTCACTATCGGTGCTGCGGCATCGTGAAAATACAGGTATTCACCGCAAAGTCTGCCGATATCCTCTGCGAGCGCATCGCTTGTAAGAGGACCTGTTGCGATTATAACATTGCCGTCAGGGATTTGCGTTACCTCCTGTTCAACAACTGTTATATTCGGCTGGCTTTTTATCTTTTCTGTAATAAAATCAGAAAACTGCGTTCTGTCGACCGCAAGAGCACCGCCTGCACTCACTCTTGAAGCCTGCGCTGCAAGCATTGTCAATGAACCGAGTCTGCGCATTTCCTCTTTGAGCATTCCCGCAGCAGAGTCTACTCTGTCTGCTTTGAGGGAATTTGAGCAAACAAGCTCTGCAAAACCCTTATACTTATGCGCAGGAGAATACTTTTTCGGTTTCATCTCATATAGCTCAACAGCGATTCCCGAGTTTGAAAGCTGCCATGCTGCTTCAACGCCCGCAAGTCCAGCACCGATGACTTTAACTTTACTATTCATGTTTTTTCCTTATAAAATGCACAATCAGTCATCTTTTGATTCAGACGACATTTCTCTCTGATAACCGCAGTCCGGTTTATGACAAATCAGTATGCCGCGCTTACCGCCCTTTTGGAAGAGCGTCGAGCCACAATTTGGACAAACCTTATCAGTCGGCAGGTCCCAGGTCATAAACTCGCAGTTGGGATTATCCTCGCAGCCGTAGTATTTCTTACCCTTTTTCGATTTCTTAAGCAGTATCTTCTTGCCGCAGAACGGACATTTTCCGCTCATTTCCTGTACGATTCGCTTGGTGTTGGTACACTCGGGGAATCCGGAGCATGCAAGGAACTTTCCGAATCTGCCTATCTTTATAACCATAGGCTTGCCGCACTTTTCGCAAACCTGGTCGGTTTCTTCGCTTGGTACCTTAACGCGCTTGCCGTCCATTGCCTTTTCCGCATCGGAAAGCTCGTGGTCAAACTCGCCATAGAAATCCTGAAGAGTCTTTATCCAGCTTTTTTTGCCGTTTTCAACCTGGTCAAGACTGTTCTCCATGTTAGCCGTAAACTTTACATCAACAATCTTTTTGAAGTGTTCGCTCATAAGCTGATTTGTGACTTCACCCAAAGAGGTGGGCTTGAGCTGCTTTCCGTCGCGCTCAACATAGTTTCTTGCGAGTATAGTCGAAATTGTCGGAACATATGTCGATGGTCTGCCTATGCCTGTCTCTTCAAACGCTTTAACGAGCGTAGCTTCGGTATATCTCGGAGGCGGCTGTGTGAAATGCTGGTTGCCCTCAAGCGATTTAACGTTAACGGTATCGCCTTTTTTCAATGGCGGAAGAATGTTTTTCTTTTCTCCGTCATCGTCGCGGCTCTCCTCATACAGAACTGTAAAGCCGTCAAACTTTACAGAGTAGCCTGTAGCCTTAAAAATACAGTTATCAGCCGCTATATCTACGGAAACGGTATCCATAAGGCAATTGGCCATCTGTGATGCGATAAATCTTTCCCAGATAAGCTTATAAAGCTTGTACTGGTCGTTTGTAACACCGCTTGCCTTTACCTCGTCTGGCGTAAGCTCCGGGTGAGTCGGTCTGATAGCTTCGTGGGCATCCTGTGCATTTCCCTTTGATTTATACACTCTCGCTGTATCGGGAACATAGGAATCTCCGTATTTTGCACGGATAAAGTCGGTCGCAGCCTTTCTTGCTTCATCCGAAACACGCAGGCTGTCGGTTCTCATATATGTGATAAGACCTGTTTGTCCCATTGACTTTATCTCAACGCCCTCGTAAAGCTCCTGCGCAGTTTTCATTGTTCTTCTGCCCTGGAATCCGAGTTTTCTTGATGCTTCCTGCTGAAGAGTTGAGGTTGTGAAAGGCGCAGCGGGTGACTTTTTATGAACGCTCTTTTTAACCTTGTCAACTACGAATTTGGCTCCGTTCAGTCTTTCAAGTATCTTGTCAGTCTGCTCTTTTGTTTCAAGCTCTATCTTTGCGCCGTCAACAGTGTTGAGCTTTGCAGAGAAGACCTTTCTGCTGCCAACAGCCGAAAATTTTCCGTCTATTGACCAGTACTCCTGTGAGACAAATGCTCTTATCTCATCTTCCCTGTCGCAAATCATTTTAACTGCGACAGACTGTACTCTGCCCGCGGAAAGACCTCTTCTTATCTTTCTCCAAAGAAACGGCGAAAGCTTATATCCCACGATTCTGTCAAGTATTCTTCTTGCCTGCTGTGCATTGACAAGATTAAGGTCTATAGAACGCGGATGCTCCATACCCGACTTGATTCCGCTCTCGGTTATCTCGTTGAAAGTTACCCTGTTCTTTTGCGACATATCAAGCCCCAGCAGCTGTGCAAGGTGCCATGATATAGCTTCTCCCTCACGGTCAGGGTCTCCTGCAAGGTAGACGTTATCACACGACTTGGCTTTTTTCTTTATTTCCTTGATAAGATTCTCTTTTTCTTTGATATTTACATACATTGGTTCAAAGTTATGCTCTATATCAACAGCGAGCTTTGATTTTGGCAAGTCGCGCAGATGTCCCATTGATGCGACTACCTCGTAATCCCCACTCAAGTATCTTTTTATTGTTTTTACCTTTGTCGGTGACTCCACTATAATAAGATTAGACAATTCCATTCTCCGTTCTGTATATTTAGTTTGCTAATTCAAATTGATTGCCGGGAAGACTGTTAACTATTCCCTCAAGCTCAAGCATTGTCAGTGTAGAAAGCACCACTGAAATATCAAGCCCTGTTTTAACACAGATGGTATCTGCGAGCGCCCTGCCCTCTTCAAGCACCTTACATACAGCACTCTCATTCTCGTCAAGCTGGGCATAGTCAACACTATGCTCTTTCTTTTCCGAAGCGTTTTGCTTTTGGGGAGCAGCTTTAGGCTTTGATTCAGCAGTCGACAGACGCTGCTTGATTTCATTGTCGGTATAAAACTGCGAATCTTCAACAGGCAGGCTGTAATCGCCGAAATCCTTGGTGAATGCAAAGCTGTCAAAGCCCTCCAGAGCAAGTCTGCCCACGATATCATCTGCATTGAAAAGCGGGATACAGTCGTTTCGCAGCAAATAGCGCTGACCGAAATAACGCTTATCTGTTATGTCACACGGCGGAACAACAAACACAGGCTTTCCCTGCGCTGTGGCGTGTGTGAAATTATCAAGTCCGTGGCTTTCACGGCTTGCTTCTATAAATACAACGCCCTGCGAAATGCCCACAAGTATCCTGTTGCGAAGCTTGAAAGCATTCTGAAATGCTTTTGTCCCGGGTATATGCTCGGAGATAACAACTCCGTTTTCGCCGATTTTCTTTTTCAGTTCCATACTGCCCGACGGATAATCATGGTCAAGCGCAGTACCGCACACGGCTACTGTCGGCTTTCCTCTGTCAAGCGACGTAACATTTGCAATCTGGTCAATGCCGTTTGCAAAGCCCGAACAAAGCGTGATGTCCTTGTCAAGCATATCATTGCACAGCCATTTTGCAGTTTCGACCGAATACTCCGACGGCTGTCTTGTGCCTACAACAGCAATAGTGCTTATATGGTTTAAAAAGTCAAGGTTACCGTAGCTGAACAATACAGCAGGCGGGTCGGCGATAGCACCGAGCCTTTGAGGATAGCCCTCACTTTCGTAACAATATACATTTATGCCGTTAGCGGCGCAGTTATCCAATATCTTTTGAGCATCTGCCTGTGTCACTTTATCGACAAGCTGCTTTTCCCTATCGTTAAGACCGTTTACTCTATGCTCCTTTAAAGCACAATAAAACTCGTCCGCGCTGTCATAATCCCTGGAAACAGACCATATACGAGGGTTGCCTGTACCAAATATCATTATCAGCATCAGCCATACTATACGCTCGTCCTTCATAAGTTATCACTCCTGCACATTTCCCAAAGTATGATAGAGCCTGCAGTTGCAACGTTCAGTGAGTTTAAGTTGCCGCGCATTCTGATAGTTATTTTTCCACTGCACAGATTCACGTCATCCTGCGCCATACCGTTGCCCTCGTTGCCAAGCACAACAGCACATCCGCCGCTGTAATCCGCAGCAGTAACCGAAACTGCGTCCTTATCAATAACCGATGCGTAGACTTTGATGCCTTTGCTTTTAAGTACACTCACAGTCTGTGCAAAGCTATCGCCGATCATAATATCAAGCCTCAAAGCCGAGCCCATTGCCGAGCGCAGAACCTTTGGATTATAAAGCTCACAGCAGTCGCTGCACAGTATTACCGCATCAATGCCTACAGCATCTGCTGTTCTCAAAAGAGTTCCCACGTTGCCGGGGTCCTGCAAATCATCGAGAATAAGATACTTGCCGTTTGGCTTGATTTTATCACTCAAAAGAGAGTTATCAAGCATTTTGGCTATCACAAATATCCCCTGCGGATACTGTGAATCAGACATCTTTAAGGCAATTGCTTCATCGACTGTATAAAACTGTTCGTTTTGCGTGAACCAGCTTTGGTCAACATAATCGCTGTACTTTTCAAGTGCTTTTTCGGTAGCAAAACACGCAGTAATATCAAGCCTGTTTTGCCGCCACATATCAAAGGCGTCCTTGCATAACCTTGCACCTTCAAGCACGAACAGACCCGACTCCCGTCTTGCTTTTTTACTAGACGAAAGCTTGATAAACTGCTTTATCTTGGGATTGTCCCTGCTTGAAATATGCATGTTATTCGCCGCCTTTTGTTTCATTTTTGCACCCTTAATATATAACAAAACACGCATATCCGTTAAAACATGCGTGTCAGTTTTCTTAAAGTGCAGCCTTTGCCTTCTCAACAATAGCAGTAAAGCCTGCAGGGTCATTGATAGCAATCTCAGAAAGCATTTTTCTGTTCAGATTGATATCTGCCTTCTTCAAACCATTCATCAGTGTTGAATAGTTCATACCGTTGAACTTTGCAGCAGCAGAGATTCTTGTGATCCACAATTTTCTGAAATCTCTCTTCTTTGCCTTTCTTCCGATATATGCATACTGTCCTGACTTCATTACGGCTTCTTTAGCCATCTTGAAGTGCTTGCTCTTTGCGCCGAAATAGCCCTTAGCAAGCTTGAGAGTCTTGTTTCTTCTCTTACGAGTCATCATTGCGCCCTTAACACGAGCCATAGTTATTACCTCCTGATATTTTGATAGTTTGTTTCCCTACAACTCGTTATTACTTGTAAGGTACGAGAATTTTGATGTTAGCCAGATTTGACTTGTCTGCAACTGCAGCACCGCGAAGAATTCTCTTGCGCTTGTGGTCTTTCTGTGTAAGTCTGTGTCTCTTATTTACATGCTGGAACTTAACCTTACCGCTGCCTGTAACCTTGAAACGCTTTTTTGCACCTGAATGTGTTTTGATCTTTGGCATTTTAATTTATCCTCCCTTAATATGATTTACTTTGAAGCTTTCGGAGAAACGAACATCACAAGGCTTCGCCCCTCCATTTTAGATGGCTTGTCAACAACACCGACTTCAGAAATTGCTTCCTTAAACTTTGCAAGCAGTTCTTCACCGAACTGAGGGTGAGCAACTGTACGCTTTCTGAATCTTACGGATACCTTAAGCTTATCTCCGCCGTTAAGAAATTTGACAGCTTGATTTACCTTGGTATTGAAGTCGTGAGTATCGATAGTCGAGGACATTCTTATCTCCTTAATATCGATAATCTTCTGATTCTTCTTTGCTTCCTTCTCACGCTTTGTCTGCTCAAAACAGAATTTACCGTAGTCCATAATTCTGCACACAGGCGGCTGAGCCTGCGGAGCGATTTTTACCAGGTCAAGATCCTGCTGGAACGCAAGGTTAAGAGCCTCGCTTGCACTTACTATACCAAGCTGACTGCCGTCAACGCCTATCAAACGGACTTCCTTGTCCTTGATATCTTCGTTGATCTGATGTTCCCTGTTGCTAATGACACAGCACCTCCAAAAAATAAAATGAAAAACGGGCACAGACATAATCCGTACCCGCATAATTACATACTTAAAACGTAATCAGATGTTGACCTTTTTGCATTAGCTGAAGGCGAGAACGGATCAGGTTCTGCTTTGTTTACCTGAACATTATACTATAATTCACCCTCTTTGTCAAGCAGTTAACACTTTTTTTACATTTAAAGCTTAAAACACAAATTCTTTGCCTAATCCAAGCATGAACGAATAGATGTAACAGCTCTTTATTTTTGCTTTAGAAATAGTACCGTCGGCATTTTCCTCGCCAAGCACTATCTCCAGCGCCGCTTTGTAAAATTCAAGCTGGGTGCCGTACTTATCCATATCATCAGGCGTTTTGAATCTGTCGGTTTTATAGTCAACTATGACAAACCCATCACTTTCCTTGAAAACACAGTCGGCAATACCCTGTATCATACCGTCGTCGCCCATAAGTTTTTTATGCTCATCATTCACGCAAATATCCTTCATTGCGACCATAAATTTCTTTTCGCGCATGATCGTTTCGGCATTTTTCATTCGGCTGTAGAAATCCGACGCAAAGAATTCTTTGAGCCTGTCAACGTAGACACCGCTTGCCTCTTTGGGTGTAAAGTACCCTTGGCTTACAAGCCTTTCAAGCTCTGATTTTACGCTTATTTCCGCTAAAGAATAGTCGGCTGTTTCCATAAACTTGTGAGTAAAAGTACCTTTCTCCGCAGGTGTAAGCTTGGATTTGTTTTCGTCAAGTTTTGGAAGGCTCGGGAAAAACTCGGGGTCAAATACTGCGGAATCAGATTTTTCATCACTCTTTTGCTGCGCTTCAGCCTTTTCTTTTTCATCTCTTACTATTTCGGTAACAGTGAGCTTTGCAGGCTTCATAGCATTTTCCAGAACTTCAGTCTGCCTTTGGGATTCTTTTTTATAAATTTCAGCAAGCTTTGAAACAAGCTCGGGGTCAAATACCTTTGGTGCAGCCTTTGTTTCAGTTTCAGCTGACACAGGCTCGTCAACAAGGCGGACAATTTCTGCGTTGAGTAGTGGCTTTGTCGGCGCGCAAAGAATATCATCGAGCGTTTCCTTATCAACGAGAGCTTTTGCTTTCTTTTCATCACTGTCATTACGAAGCCAATCGGAAAAATCCTTTCCGAGCCTTGCAAATGAAAACGCACACATCAGCCACTCAAGCATATTTGAGCAAGATGCAATATGCTCTTCAAGCTCTTCCCTGCAGGTACATCTGTCGGCTTTCACAAGAGCATTTTCAAGGTTTAGCTTACCCGTTGAAACTTTAGTTTTGCCGCTGACATCGGGAGAAATCGATATGAACAGTTTTTCCTGCGCACGTGTGCAGGCAACATACAAAAGCCTTAGCTTTTCGCTTTTCTCTTCAAGCACGTTAAGCTTTTTATATTTGCGGTGAACGATGTTTTCCTTGACCATATGATGCTTAATGTCCTGCGTATCAAAGGAGAACACGTTTTTGTCGTTATCGTCCTGGGTCACCTTATAATGCAGATATATGCCGTCACCGCCGAAATTGTTATTTTTGCGCGCAAGGTCGCAGAGGAAAACATATGGGAACTCCAGTCCCTTTGAACCGTGAAATGTCATTACATTTACACAGTCACCCGAAGATGTTGTTATACCAGCCTGTTTAAATGCGCTGTCGTTGTCATAGACAGAATCAATGTAGTGCAGAAAGCCTGATACGCCTTCATTTCCGGAGTTTTCATACTCCTTGGCATATTGCAGGAACAGCAAAAGATTGGCTCTTTTTTTACTGCTGTCAAGATAAATCGACGTAAGGCTTAACAACTCGGTAGTGTCAAAAATGTAGCGTATAAGCCTTTCAAGATTGGTACTCATCGCCATATTTTTAAAGCTTTCAAGCGCCTGGTAAACGCCCGAACATTTCTCCCGCAGCTCGTCATCATCTTCAAAAACGCGATCATATTCAAAGTCCGGAGTATTGAGGTCAATGTGGGTAAAATGCGCAAACGAAACTACATTATAAACGCTCTTCAGATAATCGCTGTCTTTGCTTTTGCGCTTTTCCTGTATTTTCATCATATCGTTAGCAGAAAAAGCAAATACGGGTGACATAAGCATTGACACCATTGCGATATTGTTATGCGGATTGTCTATCACGCGCAGTATATTGAGTGCAAGGGTTATCTCACTTGCTTTGAGGTAACCCACGCTTTCCTGTGAGAAGGCTGACAAGCCTACCGACTTTAACGCCTTTACCATCTTGGAAACGCCGTCGTTTGTCGGCAAAAGCACGCAGATATCCTTTTGTTTGCACGGGCGCATTGCTTTCAGCTTGCTGTCATAAACCTTATTCTCGTCAGAGTGCACAATCAGCTTCTTAATCCTTTGTGCAACAACGACCATTTCCTCGTCCTGTTCGGTGAGGTCATAATCATCGTGCCTGTCAACAAGCATAAGCTCAACACAGTTTTCGGATTTTTCATCTTCGGGATAGTATTTTGCACCGAATTTGAGCCTCTGCTTTTCGTCGTAGTCTACTCCGCCGATGCTTTCATACATAATTCCGGAGAAAACGAAATTAGCAAAGTCAATTATACCGTTTCTGCTTCTGTAATTCTCCTGCAGGTCGATCGAGCAAAGGTCATCAAAACCTTTATTGGCATCTGCAACAGTTTTGCTGAAAAGCTCCGGGTTTGTCTGCCTAAATCTATAGATAGCCTGCTTGATATCGCCGACCACAAAGGCATTTGCGCCCATATGGTCAAGGGAATCAGAGTCGGAAAGTGCACGGAATATAAGCTCCTGAAGATTGTTAACGTCCTGGAACTCGTCAATTGTTATCAGCTTATACACACCACTTTTGCGTATATCCTCACAAAGCGGTGTGCGAACAAACTCGCCGTCTTTCATTTCAACGAGAAGGTCTTTGGTCATCATCTCAACATCAGAAAAGTCGACAGCATTACGCTCAAGCTTTTCCTCGTGCGCAAGCTCTTCTGTTCTTTTTACAACGCTGTACAGCTTGTCAAAAGCACTTGCGGTAGCCTTCAGATTTGTTCTTGCGCGGTCTTTTGTCAGCAAGCCCGTCGTTTTAAGATCGGCAAGCTTTGAATTGATAGCCTTGTATGTATCGACAGCTTCACGGCACATATCTTTAAGCTGTGAACGCTCGCCGATCTCCATGCTGTTAATATCCTTATTTGTCTTGAAAGAAAGAACTTTTATACTCTGCGAAAGAGCCTCAAAATATGCATCAGTATCCATTGCGTCAAAAGACTTTTCAAGGCTTGTGAGTTTTGCATCAAATTGAGTGCAGACAGTTGCAAGGGATTCTTTGAACCTAGGTATCTGGCTGTAAACCGAGAGCTTTTGCATAAGAACCAGCAGTGCATTCAGCTTTTGCCTTGCGTACGAGAAAGCATCGGTAAATGACGTGTAATATTCGTTCAGTTCTTCTTCAATACACTCGGGGTCGGTATAACACTTTGCCGCCTGCTCAAGCCACTGCTCACGAAAAGGAATTGTGCGGATAAACTTATAAAGCTGTCTTGCTGTTTTTTCAAGCATACTGAAAGTATTCGTCAGTTCACGATACGACTGCATATCCTTTGCACAAAGTTCTTCCAAAGCAGCTGTGTAGGCTTTTTGATAAATCATAAGCTCTGTTGCTTCATCAAGGATCTTTAAGCCGCTTTGAAACTCAAAATAGGCTAAATTATCCTTTACAAATTCAAGGCAGAAAGAGTTTATGGTAGATACCTTTGCAAATTGCAGATTACTCTTTTGTTCAAGCAGCCACTTGCTTTTCTCTGACTGCCTCATTTCAGCAGATGAAAAACACTTGTTAATTTCTTTATCAACGGCGCTGTTGAGCTTAACTCTCATACTCGCGGCAGCCCTTGTGGTAAACGTTACAGCAAGCAGATTCTGCGCAGGTATCTTGTTGTTTTCATCAAGCAAAAGGCGTGAAAGCCTCTCTATCATAACTGTTGTCTTGCCGCTTCCTGCCGCAGCTGATACAACTATGCCCGTTCCGTCCTTTTCTATGGCTTCAAGCTGTTTTTTGTTCCAGTTGATTTCGCTCACTGTTCGTCACCTCCTGCTTTTGAAGCTATGATTTTGTTTATCACCTTATCAAACTCGTCGGCAAGCCCATTTTTATTGCCTTCGATGCCCGATGTATCACCGTATTTTTCTTTTGCGCACACCGTTCTGTAATCGCAGTAGCTACACACATTTCCGACTGCGTTCATTGGGAATCTTCCGCTTTCAAGTGAATTGCCGAAATCGATGATTTTTTGCTGTGCAAACTGTCTTATCGCCTCAAACTCCTCACCTGTTACTACTCCCTTTCCTTTGGCACCGAACGGAGTGTAGGCATTGTCCGATGAACCGAAAGTATTTAAAACATCATCATTTGACGTAAACATTCCCATTGGTTTATAGGCTTTAAGAGTATTTTCAAGCTCTTTTGAAGCATACTGCGACTCGGGTATGCTGCTGTCGGTAAATTTATCGACGGGCTTACCGAACGACATATACTCAATACCGGCAGGCACTTTGGTACTGCCGCCTTTTTCGCACTTCAGATACGCATCAAGGTACACAAGCATCTGAAGATTGAGCCCGCAATAAAGATTTGCTTTTTCAAGTTCCATTTTGCACGTTTTGTAGTCTATGATCCTTATATACTCGCAATTATCCTTAACTGATTTATCAACACGGTCAATAAAACCTGTGACCTTGATTTCTTTTCCGCCGCTTGTCTCAAACTTTATCATTCTCCCCGGCGAGTCCTTGCCAAAGCTATACTCTGTTGAATCGGGAGTATACTTTGACCTCAAAAGCTCTGCCTGGACGTATTTTACAATAGTATAGCTCAAATCTTTAAGCGTGTTGAATTCATATAAAAAGATTTTAGACTTGCCAAAGTCGCAGTTGAGGCGCGTTCTGTAATATGTATCAAAGCATTCATCAATAAGCTTTTTTATCAGTTCATCTGTGTCATTACTGTCTGTAAGGATAATAAAACCACCGCTTGTATCACGCGCTGAAAAAACAGTTTCAAGCACCGTATGCACAAGGTTTCCTTTGTGCTGTGCGGTCATATCCATACTCTGTACAGGCGAAAGCTTTAAACCGTAACGGCAGAAATAGCCAAACGGACACTTATAGTAGCTGTCTATCTGTGATGCGGATATAACGGCTGAATTATCACCAAAGAAAGCTTTTGTGCTCAACTCCCTGTCGACAGTTGTTTTTGCGCTTTGAGCAAGCTTTTCCGCGTTTATATTCATTCCCATCAGTTTGCTTGAATACTTTGTGCCGTTAAGAGACATTTTGATTGCTTCAACGCTGGGAGTGCCGTCTCTGAAATGCTCTACTGCCGTATGGAAAGCAGCTTTCTCGGACGTGCAGAAAAAGTCAAGAGGGATTTCAGATACCTTTTCATCTCTCTTATCCTTAAAGCAGCTCAAAACATCACCGATAAGCGAAGAAGGCTGTTTTTCCTCGCCTGTAAGAGATGCATTTATATACGAAAGATACAGCTTATCCGTAGGAGTAGAAACAGCGTTATAGCAGCACAGCTCTTCACGCATAAGTGCATAGCGCACATCACCCGAAAAGCTTTTGCCGTAATCGCCGCCGAGGTCTTCAAATGCGCTGCAAAGCGCAGTAAGGTCGTTTCTTGACAGCAAGCCGCTGTTGGTTATGCTCTTGGGGAAAACGCCGTCGTTAACGTGGCAGATAAATGCCGCCTTTATATTGCTCAATCTTGAATGTGATGCATCGGCAATTCTTATGCAATCCATTTTCTGCGGCGGATTTGAAACTTTCATTTGAGAGACCATTACTCTGAAAAGCTCGTAGAATTGCCGCATAGAGATTTTATCTTCACCCAGGCAGTCATATATAGACTTGACAGCAGAAAGTATAGAGTTCCAAAGTTGACGCAAGCCTCTTGAAAGCTCTATCTGCGTAGTGTTTCCGCTTTGAGATGCTTTTCTGACAACAGAATATGCCCTGTCGGAGAGCTTGATTGTGTCAAGCAGTTCAAAGAACGCCTCACACATTCTATCGGCAGGTATTTCAGTACCTGCACATTCGGATCTAAACTTTTCAAATGGGTCGATGATCTGCTTTCTGATGACTTCGATCGAGTCAATATACTTGCGCATACTCTCGTTTTCAATAAGCGTTATATCGAGTCCGAAATAGTCCTTTGTCCACATATCGCCGTCTATATTCCACTTGAGGCAATATTCCTCAAGCTTATTGGCATTGCTCTTCTCCGAGGTAAAAAACGGAGATTTAACAAGTTTCAAGATGTTATCCGTCTTATAGTGAAGCGATGTTACACAGCTGAAAAGCAGCGTAAAATAATGAACGATAGACGATGAAGATACCCTGTCGGGCTTATCAATAAAATAAGGTATATCAAACTTTTCGAGAGTGCTTTCAAACACACTGCTGTCCTGCTGAATATCTCGCAGAATGATTGCGATATCAGAGTATTTATAGCCTTGCAGATTGAGATGCTTGATTTGTGCGCACACAAAATCCGCTTCTGAATAAGCGTCATCAGCGTTAAGCACTCTGACATTTTCAGAAGTTTCACTAAACTGAAGTTTAGAGACATTCATAAAGCTCTTGCTTACAAAAGCAATATCCCTGCTGTACGAATCGCCCTCAACAGCGTTTACTACATCATAGCCCTGATTGTGCGCCATATTTTTCAGCATAGCAAATGTCGTCTGCGGCATACGGAACGGATGAATGCCGTTTTTGACCGAATCAGAGTCGATTACAAAAGAAAGAGTAACATTTTCCGCGTGCGCAAAGCAAAGCTCAAGCATTTTCAGTTCGTCATATGTAAAGCTTGAAAATGCGTCAATAAACACATCTTTGTGCTTGAAATACCCGTTTTCACGGGCGGATTTTACAGCCATACTGATGCTTGACACCGAGTCGTGAAGCCCTGCCCTTTCAAGCTGCGACATATACTCTGTATATATTCTGCTGATATCGTGCATTTTCTGTGCAAGTGTACCCGAAAGCTTTTCAGCAGCTGCCTGCGCAGTTTCGCATGTTATACCGCTTTCACGCATCTGCTGTACAAGCTCAATCAGCTGGCTGATAAAGTTGCCCTTTTCCAGTCCCCTTTTATCCGCAAGCCTTGTATAATAGACAATTTCGCCGTTCTTCCTTAAAGTTCTGACTGCCTTGTACATAAGTATGATTTTAGCGTTATCCTCGGCATTTCCTGTGCCGTTTCCTCCACCGAACTGCGTCTGTATAATCTCGGCAAGTCGGTTGAAACCTGCTGTGGTAAGCTTGTTGAAACCTACAGCGCCGAGGCGCTCGTACAGCTTTTTATCATATTCAAATGAAAACTGGTCAGGGATTATTACAACGGCTTCCCTGCCGCTTTTAACGCAATCGTTTATAGCATCTGCAAAGAGCTTTTCGCGGTTGCTGGTAGCTCCGCCGATAATGAATTTAATCACTTTACCACAGCCTTTCCTTTGAAATATCTTTCAAAGATTATACCACATCATCTTATCAAAGTCAATTGAAAAAGGCTGTTTAGTGTACAATTAAACGGACTGTTATGAAAAAAATCTTTTAAACAGTTCGACTATACCAAAACTGAACTGTATATCTTCTTCGCTGTCCTTTATAATTGTTATCTCATCTTCATCACTTCTGTCCTCAAAGGTAAAAAGCCCGGTGATAAACCAGCTTTGCGGTTTTAGTCCGTCAGGGATAAGCGACAGCATCATAACAGCTGTTGTACCGATTATAATTGCCTTTTTTAGTCTCAATGATATGCTTTTCATAAAGTGCCTCCAATTATGTTTTGTAAAGTGATTATTGGAGGATTTAAGAAATTTATACAAATAAAAACACACTCTTCGGATATGCTTCCGAAAAGTGTGTTAAAAAGCTATTCAGCTGTATCGAGCATAGTTATCGCTTTCATAAGTATTGCACATTCAAGGCGCTTCTTTTGTATCTCGCAGCTCAATTTATACGCATTGTGTATATCTCCTGCGTAGATATAGTTGTTGGCATTACAGCCACCGCTGCAATAGAACTTTGCCCAGCATTTTTTACACTCGGGCTTTGAGTAAACGTGTGCAGCAGCAAATTCTGCTTTCATATCATCATTGAAAGAGCCGTCATTGAGACTGCCCATTTTATACTCTTCATTACCTACAAACTGGTGACAGGGATAAATGTCACCGTTAGGAGCGATTGCAACATACTCGTTGCCGCAGCCGCAGCCGCGCAGACGTTTGATCGCGCACGGACCTTGGTCAAGGTCAAGCATAAAGTGGAAGAAATTGATGAACTTGCCCGAATTTCTGACCTCGGTTATCTTTTTCATCAGTTCCTCGTATTCATCAAAAATCCTTGGCAGGTCAGCCTGGGTGATTGCATAAGGCATACTAGGGTCTGCCATTACAGGCTCAACGGAAATCTGGTCAAAGCCCTGTTCAAACAGGTGCATAACGTCGTTTGAAAAATCAAGATTATACTTGGTGTATGTGCCGCGGACATACCAATCCTTGTCTTTGCCTCTTGATTCAACGACCTTTTTAAAGTTCGGGAGAATCCTGTCATAGCTTCCCGAACCGTCAACACGCACTCTCACTCTGTCGTTGACTTCTTTTCTGCCGTCTATCGAAAGGACAACGTTGTTCATTTCCTTGTTGATGAACTCTATCATATCATCGGTAAGCAATATACCGTTTGTGGTGATAGTGAATCTGAATTTCTTATTTGCTTCGGCTTCTCTCGAACGTCCGTACTCGACCAGCTGCTTCACAACGTCGAAATTGAGCGTAGGCTCGCCGCCAAAGAAATCGACCTCAAGGAACTTTCTGTCTCCCGACTTTTCGATAAGGAAATCAAGTGCCTTTTTGCCTGTTTCGAGGGACATAAGCATTCTTCCCTCTTTGTAGTCACCTGTAGATGCAAAGCAGTACTTACATCTCAAATTACAGTCGTGCGAAACGTGCAGGCACATTGCCTTTATCGGAGATGCAACAGACGTGAGGGCAAACTTTTCGTAATCGTCCTCTGAAAACAGTATCTTATCGTTATACAGCGAGACAATTTCGTCATAGCACTCTTTTATCTCGTCTGTATTATAAATCTTTCCCAGCTTATCAACAATCTTTTGAGGACAGGTATCCTCAAAAGGCGGCTGCACATTATCAAGCAGGTCATATGTAAGGTCATCGACAATATGAACCCCGCCGCTGTTGGTATCCAGCAGTACATTGTAGCCTGCGAGCTTGTATTTATGAATCATTTTACTTCCTCCGTTTATACATTTGATATATCTTTCACTGCTTCCTTACCAATTAAAAAAATTAAAGGGACACCGCAATGCCCCTTTTCAAGCTGATTATCGGCTTAAGCCTCTCTCTCGCACTTCTGGTTAGCAACTGTGCAGGATGTCTTGCAAGCAGACTGGCATGAAGCCTGGCACTTGCCGCAGCCGCCTTTAGCAGCAGTCTTCTTGAGGTTTGCCTTATTGATAGTCTTGATATGCTTCATATTGAATTCCTCCAACAATTATTTTAAATATTATATCATACATGGCAGATACATTTATTAACATTATATGAATGAAAGTTAAAAATTCAGTCGAAACACACTAAAACTTGCCACGTTTTGAGTTTACACCCACAACACCGCCGATACCTGCAAAAATCAGCGTAAGAACAAGCTTTGTCGTCATAGAAAAGCTTTCAACGGTTTTGGCAAAGAAATGGCTTACGATAACTATGATGATAAACACGAAAACGCCGCATAGAACGCCCATTAAAAGTCCGTTCCTGCGCCTTTTCTTCCCACTGACATATCCGCCCGAAAATGCACCTGCACAAAGAGCAAGTGTAGACATTGCCGAGAGAATAATATCAGTCGCATCTATTTTAGATACCAAAAAAGCAAGCAGCAGCACAAAGCCGCAGATAACAGCACACGAAAACACTGCCGAACCTGCCGCTGTGGTCAATACAGATATTCTCTTGTTCTTTGCAAAACGTGAATGACGCATAAATATCTCTCCCGATAAATAGGCTAATAAATACTTATGTGCAAGCGCATAAAAAAAGAACTGCAAAAATGCAGTTCTTTAAAAAATCAATCTTCGTGTGTGCTTTCAACCTTTGCGATAGCCCACTTTTTAATACGGATCTTACTTCTGTCTCCGCCTGTCTCAATAACAACAGTATCGTCTTTGATAGAGAAAACGATTCCAACAATACCGCCGTTTGTAACTATTTCATCACCGACTTCAAGATTCTCTCTCATCTGAGCATCTTTCTTTTCCTGCTTCTTCTGCGGTCTGAGGATAAGCAGATAGAAAAATACGAAGATAAGAACAAGCGGAATGAATGTCATAAGCAGCTGACCTGTAGAAGCGGTGTTAGCTGCATCTGCAAAAATACTGAGCATAATTATTTTACCTCCAAACTTAACTATTCACCATTATAACAGATAACTCCTGTAAAATCAATAGTATTTCAAAAATTTTTACTATTTGCTTTTGATGTACTTATCTATTTCCGCTGCTGCTTTTTTACCTGCGCCCATGGCAAGTATTACCGTTGCAGCACCAGTAACAGCATCTCCGCCAGCGTAAACTCCGTCCTTGGTAGTAGCGTTAGCTTCATCTACAACAAGGCAGCCGCGCTTGTTGGTCTCAAGCCCGGGAGTTGTCTTCTTAATAAGCGGATTGGGTGATGTACCGATAGCCATAATCACCGTATCAACGTCAATAGTATGTTCAGAGCCTTTTATCTCAACAGGACTCCTTCTTCCGCTTTCGTCAGGCTCTCCGAGTTCCATGCTTACGACCTCAATACTCTTTACACGGTCGTTTTCGTCACCGATTATCCTTACAGGATTATTGAGGACCTTGAATTCAATGCCCTCCTGCATAGCGTGGTGAACCTCCTCTTTACGCGCGGGAAGCTCGTCCATTGAACGTCTGTAAACGATATAAACGTTCTTTGCGCCCATTCGCTTTGCACTTCTGGCAGAGTCCATAGCAACGTTTCCGCCGCCGACTACCGCAACGCTTTCAGATTGCAGTATAGGTGTTTCATAGCCGTCTTTGTAGGCTTTCATAAGATTTATTCTGGTAAGGTATTCGTTAGCGGAATACACACCGATAAGGCTTTCGCCCTCGATACCCATAAAGCGCGGCAGACCCGCACCAGAGCCGATAAATACGGCTTCGTTGCCCATTTCGATAAGCTCGTCTACCGAAAGTACCTTGCCAATGACCATATTGGTCATTATCTTAACGCCAAGGTCTTCAAGCGCCTTGATCTCCTTGCGGACAATTTCCTTTGGCAGTCTGAACTCTGGAATTCCGTACATAAGCACACCGCCTGCTGTATGGAAAGCCTCATAGACCGTTACCTCATAGCCCAGCTTTGCAAGGTCACCTGCGGCAGTAAGGCTTGACGGACCAGAACCGACAACAGCAACCTTATGTCCGTTAGAAACAGGTTTAACTGTCTGTTTCTGCTTGTCCATCATATAATCAGCACAGAATCTTTCAAGTCTGCCGATACCGACAGGCTCGCCCTTTATGCCGCGCACGCACTTGCCTTCACACTGGTTTTCCTGCGGGCAAACTCTTCCGCAGACAGCAGGAAGCGCGTTGGTGCTTTTTATAATATCATAAGCTTCTTCAAATTTTCCTTCAGCGACTTTAGCTATAAAATCGGGTATCCTTACATTTACAGGACAGCCTGTGGTGCAGGGCTTATTCTTGCAGTTAAGGCATCTGCCCGCTTCCTTCATCGCCTCATCAGCTGTATATCCGAGCGTAACCTCTTTAAAGTTGCATATACGCTCCTGCGGTGGCTGCTCGGTTATGGGAGTCTTGTTCAAACTCATATCAGCCATTTTTCTTTCCTCCCGTCAATCTGCAGACATGCTCTGCCTCCTGTTTTTTGTATGTTGAGTTTCTCTTCATAAGCTCATCAAAGTCTACTTTGTGACCGTCAAAATCGGGTCCGTCAACGCAAGCGTATCTGATTTTTCCGTCAACGGTAACACGGCAGCCTCCGCACATACCTGTTCCGTCAATCATAATCGGATTAAGCGAAACAATCGTCTTTATTCCGTAAGGCTCGGTAAGCTTTGAAATAAACTTCATCATTATAACAGGTCCTATTGCTATGACCTCGTCATACTTATTGCCGCTTTCTATAAGCTCCTTGAGTTTATCGGTAACAAAGCCTTTTGAACCGTAAGAGCCATCATCAGTGCATATATGAAGATTTGTCGAAACCGCTTTCATTTCATCCTCAAGAATTATAATATCCTTACTTCTGAAGCCTGCAATAAGGTCAACATCAACGCCCATATTATGCAGTTTTTTTGCCTGCGGATAGGCAATTGCACAACCTACACCGCCGCCGATTACAGCGACTTTTTTGATGTTGTCGCCATACTCTGTCGCAACACCTAGAGGACCGACTACATCACTTATGCAATCTCCCTCGTTCAGCTCGCCAAGCATCATTGTAGACGCGCCGACGGCCTGAAAGATTATGGTGATAGTACCCTTTTGCCTGTCATAGTCGGCAATAGTCAGCGGTACACGCTCACCCAGCTCGTCAAGTCTGAATATAATAAACTGTCCAGCCTCTGCCTTTGCGGCAATAAAAGGCGCTTCAATTTCAAAAAGCACTACCTGTTCGTTGAGCTGTTTTTTTCTGATTATTTTAAACATATCGTATTCCCCCGATTTGTTATTGCTTTAAATACTTAAAGTATATTATACCGCACCTGAAAGAAAAATACAATAGTTTAACTCGCGTTTGGCGCTCTTCGTAACAAAAAATTAACATTTAGCAGTTATTGCAGGGCTTTGATTTGTTCTTTAACGCTGTCAAGCTCTTTGCTTGCTCTATCCGAATCCGCAAACAGATTGTTATATGCGTAAAGCGAAAACCCTTTACACTTTTCAGAACTGTAAATATCACCTATCTGCTTGGCAATTATACCGTTTGTCTGCACAAATTCGCTTTCCGTCCCTGAAATCTTATATACTGCAAGTCCAACGCAAAGAGAAACGCTCGGCTCTGTAACAACACTTTCCCATTCTTTAAGCGTAGGCAAGAAAGGCTTGACAGGATTGTTATATCCAAAGTATATCTGCGGGCAGATGTAATCAACATAGCCCTTTTGGCTGCCCCACTTTTTTACATCTGCATACATATACCGATAGTTATTATCAAGATTTCCCTGCGGTGATGCGCCGACAGCAAGGTCGCTGTTTACGCTCTTAACGGCATCATATATCTGCTTGACCATTTCAGTGATATTGTCAAGCCGCCATATTGACAGAGTTTTATTTGATTTACTGCCTGCAAAGCACGCTTTATCAAAACTTTCATCAGTTGTAGGGTAAAAGTAGTCATCATAATGTATCCCGTCGACTTCATACTTTTTCACTATTTCCGCTGCGCCGTCGGCAATCAGTTTTCTCACCTCGCTGTAACCGGGATTCAGCCACAAATGCTTGTCCCCTTGTACAGAGCAGACATACCCGTTTTTGCTTTCGTACCACTTTTTTGTTAGATAGCTTTCGTCATAGCTCGCAAAGCAATCCTCGCTTTCAAGCCGAAGCGGATTTATCCAGCCGTGGAACGAAAGCTTGTGTGCGTGAGCAATATCCACCATTATTTTAAGCGGGTCAAACGAGCCTTTTTGTGAGGCATTGCCTGTTATATACTTTGACGTCGGATAAAGCTCGGAATCATATATAGCGTCGCCAAAAGGTCTGATATGAACAAAAATCGTGTTACAGCCCAAATCCGAAACATTCCTGCACGCTGTTTCAAACGCCGCCTTGAACTGTTCCTCCGTTTTGCCTGTAAGCATCGGTGCAAGGTCGATATACGACAGCCAGACTGCTCTTATGTCGTCATATTTGATGACATTCCTTGTGTCTTTCTTTTTCGTTGAAGTGCTGGCAGTTTCATTCAAAACAGGTTCAGCAGAGCTTTTAAAAACGAACTGTGTATTATCACTTCTGCTTGAAGATGAATAATTGCTGCAAGCGGTAAGTACAATAGATAGAATAATTGCCAATAGTTTTAAATAATTCTTCATAGCTTAAACCTCCGCTACAAGTATATTTAAACTATTGGCTCAATATTACCTGTGTATACAAAACAAGCCGCAGAACCAAATCTGCGGCTTATATAAATTACTTATTCAGGTACTTGTCAACGATATGTGTGAAATCAAATGTTGCAAAGTAATCAGCAGGTGTCTCGGCTCTTCTGATAAGCTGTGTCGTGCCGTCCTCTTTGAGAAGGATCTCTGCAGAACGCAGCTTTCCGTTATAGTTATAGCCCATTGAGAAACCGTGCGCGCCTGTATCGTGTATTGCAAGGATGTCGCCTATCTCAATTTCAGGGAGCATTCTGTCTATCGCAAACTTATCGTTGTTCTCACAAAGACCGCCTGTAACATCATACTTGTGGTCACAAGGCTTGTCCTCTTTTCCGAGAACTGTTATGTGGTGATAAGCGCCGTACATAGCAGGTCTCATAAGGTTGCAGGCACAGGCATCAACGCCCACATACTCTTTGTAGATGTGCTTGAAATGCTTAACGGTAGTGATAAGATGACCGTACGGAGCGAGCATATAGCGTCCAAGCTCTGTAAATATTGCAACGTCACCCATTCCCGCTGGGACAAGTATCTCGTCAAAAGCCTGGTGAACACCTTCGCCTATTGCCATAATATCGTTCTGCGGCTTGTCGGGCTCGTATGCAATGCCTACGCCGCCCGAAAGATTGATGAACTTGAACTCAACGCCTGTCTTTTCCTTAATCTCAACCGCAAGCTCGAAAAGAATTCTTGCAAGCTTTGGATAATACGCATTTGAAACAGTATTTGACGCAAGGAATGCGTGTATGCCAAAGTATTTAGCACCCTTTGCCTTAAGCAGCTTAAAGCCTTCTATTATCTGCTCGTGGGTAAAACCGTACTTTGCATCGCCTGGGTTATCCATTATTTGATTTGCGATTTCAAACTTTCCGCCCGGATTGTATCTGCAGCAAATAGTTTCGGGAATGCCGCAAAGCTTGTCAAGGTACTCAATATGGGTAAAATCGTCAAGATTTATATAAGCACCGAGCTTTCTTGCAAGCTTGTAGTCCTCATCAGGTGTTACGTTTGAAGAGAACATTATATCGCTGCCGCTGAATCCGCAGCACTCGCTTAACATAAGCTCTGTAAGAGACGAGCAGTCAACACCGCAGCCCTCTTCCTTTAGAATTTTCAGTATATACGGATTAGGGGTAGCTTTAACAGCAAAATATTCCTTATAGCCCTTATTCCAGCTGAATGCCTTGTTTAAGTTTCTTGCATTCTCCCTGATACCTTTTTCATCATAAATATGAAAAGGTGTCGGATACTGCTTTATGATATCAACAGCCTGCTGTTTTGTGATGAATGGCTTTTTCATAAAATCGTCCCTCTCTTACGGTAAAAAACACCTTAATATATACTTTTTCAGCATAAATTATAATAACATTTTTTTATTTTCAAGTCAAGCACGCGGATAAATATTTCTGATTTTTAATAGTTTTGAGGGTTTTATTGTCTTTTTTATTGTTTATTTATACAATAATAAACTGCATTTATTGTAAATTATATCAATTTGGTTGATTTTTTGAGTAAAAAAGATTATAATATTTTATGTATATGTACAATACGGAGGTGTTGCGTACTTATGGATTATAAAGATGATGACATAATAAATATAAATCAGCAGGAAGCTGGCGATGATGATATAACCGAACATGAGGATTATGTATCAGACGAAATCCGTCACGAGCGCAGACAGACAAGTAACGGCGAGCGTGCAGACAGACCTGTCCGCAAAAGACCGCAGGGTGAAAGGCGTTCCGAACACAACGGACAAAGAAGACCGCGTCCTCGAACTGACGGCGAGCGCAGAGAACGCAGACCGAGACCGAACGCTAACGGCAAAAAGAAGAAAGGCTGGTCCAAGAAAAAGAAGGGTCTGCTGATAGCAATAATCATTGTTGCGTTTTTGCTTATAGCTCTGGGCGTTGTTATCGCGGTAATTTTCCACTTCATCAATCTTATTGATTTCAAGAAGGATTCGGATTACGAGATATACGATTCTATTGCCCCGGATGACGGAAACGTTGTTTATCCGAACTCTCCGAAGGAAGAGATTGAAACTTACGAAGATAAACTGAGGAAAAACCTTGAAAAGAACGCTAAAGAATTAAAGAGCGATGATAATGTACTGAACATTCTGCTTATCGGTACTGACTCAAGAAACCCGGCGACTGACCGCGGACGTTCTGACAGTATGATACTTGTTTCGGTCAACAAGAAGTCGAAGAAGGTAGTTATGACATCGTTCCTGCGTGATACGTGGGTGCAGATACCTGACATCGGACCGCAAAGGCTCAATGCCGCATATGCATACGGCGGACCGCCGCTTCTGGTCAAGACTATGCAGGCAAACTTCGGCATACGGATAGACAAATACGTAACAATCAATTTCAACTCCTTCAAGGATACAATCGATACTATTGGCGGTGTTGATATACGCGTAACCGACGAAGAGGTTCCTTACATCAACAGTGGCTCTCCAAACAGTGAAAAGCTGAAACAGGGCGGAAAGTATACACTCAACGGTGAACAGGCACTCACCTACTCGCGAATCAGATATATAGGCACAGACTTTGGAAGAACGCAAAGACAGCGTACCGTAATGGATGAGATATTCAGAAAAACAAAAGATATGAGTCTTTCTGAATTGAGCGACTTCCTTGAAAAAATATTGCCAAATGTATCTACAAACTTTGACAAAGGCGAAATATTCTGGCTGCTGCTTAAAGCATCGGATTATCTTAGCTACCCAAGGACAGAGCAATCGATTCCAAACCTTGGTTCATACAAGAATATGGTTATTGACGGAATGATGGTACTTGGAATTGATTTTGACAAGTATAACAAGCAACTTAAGGAAAGCATCTACGGATAGCATTATCAGGGGCTGAAAACGTCCCTGATTTTTTGTGACTCAAATGTTGCATTCAGCGGCAGAATATGTTATAATATATTGATAAAATTGCAAAAAAGGAGCTGGTCTGGATATGGATATCATCAAAGGCGATATTCTTTTAATGAAAAAACCACACCCATGCGGTAATGATAAGATGTTCGTACTCAGGTCGGGTATGGACTTTAAATTGAGATGCACAAAATGTCAACGTGAATTTATGATACCAAGAAGCAAGGCTGAAAAAAATGTGAAGAAGATAATCAGAGAGGCTGAATCATAGCTGCTTTCAAGCATATTATCATTAAATATTCAGGAGGATAACAATGTTTGAAAAATTAAAAGCAATTGAGGATAAATTCAACGAGATAAATGAAAAGCTGATGCAGCCCGAAACTGTTAACAACAGCGAATTGTATACTGCTCTGATAAAGGAGTACAAGCAGCTTGAGCCGATTATAAACAAGTTAAAAGAATACAAAACTGTAAAAGCATCATATGATGAGGCGCTTGAACTGCTTGACCAGGGTGGTCTTGACAAGGAGTTCAAAGAGCTTGCACAAATGCAGTTTGATGAAGCAAAGCAGCAGATGCCTTCGCTTGAAGAAGAACTGAAAATTATGCTTTTGCCAAAAGACCCTAACGACTCAAAGAATGTTATTATTGAGATAAGAGGCGGTGCAGGCGGCGAAGAGGCAGCACTTTTTGCTGCTGCGCTTTACAGAATGTACAGCATGTACTCGGCTTCAAAAGGCTGGCAGATAGAGGTAATGAACGAAAATGAGACCGAACTGGGCGGATATAAGGAAATAACCTTCAGCGTATCGGGCGAAGGCGCTTATTCGCGCTTTAAGTACGAAAGCGGTGTTCACAGAGTTCAGAGAGTTCCCGAAACGGAATCGCAGGGACGCGTACACACATCTACCGCTACTGTTGCAGTTCTGCCCGAGGCAGAGGACGTTGAGCTTGATCTTAACGAAGAGCGCGATGTAAAAATGGAGGTTTTTCGCTCGTCTGGCGCAGGCGGTCAGCATATCAATAAAACATCATCTGCTGTAAGACTTATACACATACCGACGGGAACAGTAGTTGAATGTCAGAACGAGCGTTCACAGTTCCAAAACCGTGAGAAAGCCTTGAAGATGCTGCGTTCAAAGCTGCTTGACGAAAAAGTCAGAGCGCAGGAAAACGAGATCGCATCAAACAGGCGCTCGCAGGTAGGTACAGGTGACAGGTCTGAAAGGATAAGGACTTACAACTACCCTGAAAGCAGAATATCAGACCACCGAATCGGTCTGACGATATATAAGCTGGAACAGGTTCTTAACGGAAATCTCGATGAGGTAATTGATGCACTTGCAACAGCTGACCAGGCTGCCAAGCTTGCAAGCCAGGAAGGTGAGTAAAATGGAGTTTAAGAAAGCAGAACTTGAATACTCTGAACAGCTGGTTCAGTTAAGGCTGGACTATCTCACCGAGGACCACGGTTCCTTAACACAGCACGAGGTACATCAAATCTCTTCAAGGCTGCCCGACTACTACAAAAAGCACCTTAACAACGATTTGTTTGTGTATATCTGCTGCAGCGGCGAGGAAATCGCAGCCTGCTGCTTTCTGCTTGTTACCGAAAAGCCTGCAAATCCCGATTTCTTAAACGGCAAAACGGGTACGCTTTTAAACGTATATACAAAGCCTGAATACAGACACAACGGTTATGCTAAAAAGCTGATTGAAATGATGCTTGATGATGCCAGACAGATGTGTCTTGATTTTGTTGAACTGAAAGCTACCGATGCAGGCTACGGATTATACAAGGCTGCTGGGTTTAAGGACAGCGTTTCAAAGTAACATAATATGAAGTTTGTGCTTTAACAAAGGAAGATAGTAATGTTTGATACAAAAATGCTTGCAGCCGATGATGCTTCAATAAGCGAGGCTGTCAGGCTGCTCAAAAGCGGCGAGGTAGTCGGAATGCCTACCGAGACGGTCTACGGGTTGGGTGCAAATGCGCTTGACGAAAATGCGGTGCGCAAGATATTTGCCGCAAAAGGCAGACCTGCTGACAATCCGCTTATAGTTCATATTTCAAGTTTTGACATGATAAAGCCTCTGGTTTCGTACATTCCACAGCTTGCATACAAGTGTGCGCAGGAGTTCTGGGCAGGTCCGCTTACAATGATAATGCCCAAAAGTGATATCATACCCGAGGTCACAAGCGGCGGACTTGATACAGTCGGCATAAGAATGCCCAGCCACAAAGCTGCAAGAGCAATCATCGACAGGTGCGGCTTCCCTATTGCTGCGCCGTCTGCAAATCTTTCGGGCAGCCCGTCACCTACAACGGCAGGACACGTTTTCAACGATATGAACGGCAGGATACCTGCGATAGTTGACGGAGGCTTTTCTGCTGTCGGCGTGGAATCGACCGTTATTTCATTTGAAGATGATGCTATAAGAATACTGCGCCCTGGATTTATATCAGCAGAGGAACTCAAGGAAATCACACCGAATGTCATAATCGACAAAGGCGTTATTGCAAAGCTTGAACAGGGTGCAATTGCGCGTTCACCGGGAATGAAATACAAGCACTACGCGCCAAAGGCTGATATAACTATAATTGACGGCAGCCTTGATGCGTTTCGTGCGTATGTAAAAAAACATTCAGACAGCGATACTGTTTGCATGGTTTTTGAGCCAAACGATTGTGACGGACTTGATGTTAAGTCAATAATCTACGGTGAGACTGATGAAAAACAGGCACACCTGCTTTTTGATACGCTGCGCGAGCTTGACAACATCGGTGCAAAAAAGGTATTTGCAAGGTGTCCAAGGAAAAGCGGAGTTGGTCTTGCGGTATATAACAGGCTGCTGCGTGCGGCTGCTTTTCAGGTGGTGACCTTGAAATGAGTATTATTATCGGTCTGACAGGACAAAGCGGTGCAGGCAAAACTACGATTTGTGAGCAGCTGAAAGCCGCAGGATTCGGTATAATCAACTGCGATGAGGTCGCTCGTAAATGTACAGCAGACGGGAGCGAGTGCAACAAGGAGCTTGCACAGGTCTTCCCTTCCTGCTTTGATAAAAATCTGTCTTTGGACAGAAAAGGCATTTCGCAGATCATTTTTTCAGATGCCCAAAAGCTGAAGCAGTTTAACAGCATTGTTTACCCATACATAAACAGGCTTATAGATGATAATATAAACGAGCTTTCAGGTACATACGATTATATCGTTCTTGACGCACCTACGCTGTTTGAAGCAGGTGCTGATAAAAAGTGTGATGCAATTATCGGTGTATCCGCAAAAAAAGAGATACGTCTTGAAAGGATAATCAAGCGCGATAACATAAGCCGCGAGCTTGCGCTGAAAAGATTTAACAGTCAGTTAAGTTCAAAGTTTTTTGCGCAGCACTGTGATTATATCATACAAAATGATTCGTCAAGAGATAATACCGAAAAGCAAACTGAAATCATAATAAAAAAAATAAAGGAAAGAACATATGGCAGCAAAGAAAAGAAAACGTAAAAAAAAGAAAAAAATATCTGCAGGTGCAATTGCAGTCATTATCGGCGCGTTGATAACTGTACCGCTTGCGGTGGTTGCTGTGCTTATCATATTTAATTTTACAACTGTTGATGATATTCTTCCGAACGCGTTCAGCTATCCGACGCAATATGAGGAATACGTTACAAAATACTCTGTTGAATACAACGTAGAGCCTGCATTTATCTATGCAGTAATCAAAACAGAGAGCAATTTCAGACCGAAAGCCGAATCTGAAGTTGGCGCAAGAGGTCTGATGCAGCTTATGGAGGAAGCATTTATCTGGCTCAAATCGCGAATGGGAGATACGCGCGACATAAACTTTGATTCAATGTATGACCCAAAAACGAACATACAGTACGGTACATATTATTTGAGCTTTCTGCTTGTGCATTATGATAATAATATGGACCTCGCCGCTGCGGCTTATCACGGCGGAATAGGAACAGTTGACGGCTGGCTGGAGCAAGGAATAATCGACAGAAACAACGTTGATGTAAATGCAATACCGCAGACAAATGATAAGACTGCGGAATATATAAGGCGCATAAGAAAATCATATAATAAGTATAAAGAGATTTTAAAAGACAAAAAAGATATTTCACAATAGATTTGGAGGTATTTAAAATGGCTGAAGAGAAAAAAACGAAAGGCGAGCTTTTGAGCAAAAAGCTTTTGTCCGACAAAAAGAATGGAGGGCTTTTGCTCGATGACAAGCAAATCAAGACGGCTGACGATTTTTGCGATGGCTACAAGGCTTTTATGAACACTGCAAAAATCGAGCGCGAGGCTGTTATCGAATCTGTAAGACTTGCCAAAGAAGCAGGATTCAAAGAGTATGTTCGCGGCAAAAAGTACAAAGCAGGCGAAAAGTTTTACTACGTCAACAGAGGAAAGGCGATAATACTCGGTGTAATGGGCAAGGAAACGCTTGATAAAGGCGTAAGGCTTGCTGCTGCACATATTGACTCCCCTCGTCTTGACCTTAAACAGAACCCGCTTTACGAGGACAAGGAACTTTGCCTGTTCAAGACACATTACTATGGCGGTATCAAGAAATATCAGTGGACTACTGTTCCTATGTCACTGCATGGCGTGATAGTTAAAGCTGACGGCGAAAGCGTTGCTGTAAACATCGGTGAGGACGCTGATGACCCTGTATTTTGCGTAACGGATATTCTCCCGCACCTTGCAAGTGAGCAGATGAAGCGCAATCTTGCACAGGGCATAAAGGGTGAGGAGCTTAATATCCTTATCGGCTCAAGACCGTTTAAAGACGACAAGGTCTCAAAGAAAGTCAAGCTGAACATAATGAATATCCTCAATGAAAAATACGGTATCATTGAAGATGATTTCATTTCAGCAGAGCTTGAAGCTGTTCCCGCATTCAAAGCTTGTGATGTAGGCTTTGACAGAAGCATGGTAGGTGCTTACGGACAGGATGATAAGGTTTGTGCTTACACTGCTCTAAAGGCTATACTTGATTGCAAAAAGCCGAAAAAGACTTGCCTGACCTGTCTTACAGACAAAGAGGAAACAGGCTCTGACGGCAACACAGGACTTAATTCATCATACCTCAAATACTTTATCTGCGACCTTGCACAGACCTTTGGCTATGAAGGCAGAAACGTCATATCCGCATCGGAATGCCTTTCAGCTGACGTTAATGCGGCATTTGACCCTACATTCCCCGAAAACTACGAGATAAGGAACTCTTGTCAGATAAACTACGGCGTTTGTGTCACCAAATTTACAGGCTCAAGAGGAAAATCCGGAACATCAGATGCATCAGCTGAATTTGTCGGCAGGATAAGAAAACTGCTTGACAGCAATGATGTTCTCTGGCAGACAGGCGAACTTGGCAAGGTCGATGCAGGCGGCGGCGGAACAGTTGCGCAGTACATCGCAAATCTTGATATGGACGTTATAGATGTAGGTGTACCTGTACTTTCCATGCACGCCCCGTTTGAGATAACCTCAAAGATTGACACTTATATGGCTTACAAGGCATTTTCAGTATTCTTTGCTGATTGACAATACTGTTCATATCCGACTACCTATATAAAGGTGGTCGGATTATTTTTTTGTGCTTAACTATTTTATGTGACCTTTTTCTCAAAACGCATAAGCTATAATAAACACATACAAGTTAAACGAAAAAAGGATCCAACATGAAAATATACATAGATATTGCAATCATAACCAATACTGTTATCACTCTTATATGCATTGAGGCAGCGGCAAAGCTTATCAATACAAAAATCTCCAATAAAAGAGCGTTTATAGCCGCTTTGTTCGGCGGAATGACCTCGCTGCTTATCGCTGTACCTGCTAATCAATACTCTGTTGCTGTACTGATAACAATTATAAAGCTGTTGAGCTTTCCGATTATTTCGCTTATTGCCTTTAAATACAAAGGTATCGCAAAGCTGATAAGAAACACTTTGATTCTGTTTGTCGAAAATCTTGCATACACAGGGATAGTGCTTGTGTTATGGGAGTTTTCCGATACAAAGCTGATTTACATAAGAAACTACACCATATACTTTAACATCTCGATTTTGCAGATAACTATTGCAGTTGCAGCAACATACGCAGTTTTAACAGTTATAGAGATAATCAAAAAAGCATCTGACAGTTCGGATAATTTCAATGCACTTTACACCTGCGGAAATTACCGCCTTTGCGTTCCGGCGGTAGCAGATACAGGAAACAAGCTCTGTGACTGCTTTACACGAACGCCCGTGGTGATAATATACTGCGATGACCTGTACTATTACTACGGACTTGACTCCCCTTGCGCATTCAGCAGCGGAAAATTCAGACTTCTGCCGTTTGAGACAATAAACGGCGGCGGGCTTATACCTGTGACATACAGTGGAGAGCTGACCATATACGATGATAACAAATCATATAAGGATTTAAAATGCTGTATTGGCATAAAACGCTCGTGCGGAACGAAATCCAGGGCAATATTTAATCCAAGAATAATAAATTAAGGCGGTAATACGATGATAAGTTTTAAGAACCTCAGCAAGCATTTTGAAAGGCTGCTTTATTCATTCTTCGGCGGTGAATGCACAACTGTTGACTATGTGAACGGAGCTGACCAGCTTCCCCCGCCGCTTAGTAAGGACGAGGAGCAAAAAGCGTTTGCTTTGCTTGAAAAAGATGAAAAGAAGGCACGGGAACTGCTCATTATACACAATCTTCGGCTTGTGGTGTATATAGCAAAGAAATTTGAAACAACGGGCATCGGTATAGAAGACCTTGTTTCAATCGGCACAATAGGGCTGATAAAGGCTGTCAAGACGTTTAAGCCTGATAAAAACATAAAGCTCGCTACTTATGCTTCGCGGTGTATTGAAAATGAAATACTGATGTTTCTGCGAAAAGCCTCACAGTATAAGAACGAGATTTCAATTGACGAACCGCTGAACACCGATTGGGACGGAAACGAACTGCTGCTTTCAGATATTCTCGGTACAGAGGACGATATAGTCAACAAAGGCATTGAGACAGAGGTGGAAAAGCAAGTTTTAAGAGAAGAGATAAACAAGCTTGAGGAACGCGAAAAAATGATAATGCAGATGCGTTTCGGGCTTGTTACAGGACGCGAAATGACACAAAAGCAGGTCGCAGACAAGGTGGGTATTTCGCAATCATACATATCGCGCCTTGAAAAACGGATAATAAAGAGCATACGAAAGAAAATGGAGAAAATATGCTGATAATAAACAATGCCCCGAAAGAAAATACCTTCGGGGCATATGTATTATTTATGGGTTCCTTTGTTACTGCACTTTCCTTCATTCATACAACCACTGCATTGTCCGCAGCAGCCCTTGCCGTTTTTCTTTTGTTTTTTTATGCTTAAAACAGCAAGCACGGTAAGCGCTAAAACAACAGCAAGAAGAATATAATCAAGAATATTCATCTGTTCACCTCAAAAAATCATAGAACCGACTCTGAACACTGCGAACGAAACTGCCCAAGCAACCGAGCATTGAAAAATAACGATAAGCAGAGTTTTTGGCCTTGAGGCAAGCTCTCTTTTGATAGAAGCGACAGCCGCAACACACGGAGTATATAAAAGAGTAAATGTCAGAAAGCTTGCTGCCGACAGTGATGTAAACATTGACGAAAGCGTGTTTTGCAGCTCGGCATTTGACGTGTGCGTCAAAACTCCCAGCGTGCTTACAACCGCTTCCTTGGCGGTAAATCCCGAAATAAGCGATGTGGTAATTCGCCAATCGCCAAAGCCGAGAGGTTCAAAGACAGGGACAAGTATTTTACCGATTAGCGCAAGCAGGCTCTTTGAACTGTCGGTAACGACATTAAGCCTTGTATCAAAGCTCTGCAAGAACCAGATAATCAAAGTTGCAACAAAAATGACCGTAAATGCCTTTTGCAGAAAATCCTTTGCCTTATCCCACATTAACAGCAAAACCGTTTTTAGCGACGGGATACGGTAATTGGGAAGCTCCATAACAAACGGGACAGGCTTTCCTCTGAAAAGCGTTGATTTGAGCATAAGTGCGACAAGTATGCCGATCAATATGCCCGAAAAATACAGGATTATCATTACGAGCGCTGCGTGCTTTGGAAAGAATGCAGATGCAAACAGCGTATAAATCGGTATTTTTGCCGAACAGCTCATAAAAGGTACAAGCATGATAGTCAGCTTTCTATCTCTGTTTGACGAAAGCGTTCTGCTTGCCATTACTGCGGGGACAGAGCAGCCAAAGCCTATAAGCATCGGCACGATACTGCGCCCCGAAAGTCCTATCTTACGCAGGAGCTTGTCCATAACAAAAGCTACACGAGCCATATAGCCTGTATCTTCAAGTACAGATAGAAAGAAGAACAATACAACAATTATCGGCAGAAAGCTCAAAACGCTGCCAACGCCTGCAAAAATTCCGTCTATTATCAAGCTGTGTACAACAGGGTTAATCTTATAGTCTGTGAGACCCTTATCAACAACACCTGACAGCTTGTCGATACCTGCTGCGAGCAGGTCGCTCAATCCTGAACCTATAACACCGAATGTAAGGTAGAAAATCGCACACATTATCGCAACAAACAATGGAATAGCAAGATACTTGCCTGTAAGGATATTATCTATCTTTACACTTCGTATATGCTCTTTGCTCTCCTTGCATCTGACGACTGATTTATCGCAGACGTTTTCAATAAAGTTATAGCGCATATCGGCAAGGGCAGCATTTCTGTCCATGCCGTGTTCAGTCTCCATTTCAATAACGCTGTGCTCGATAAGTTCAAGCTCGTTTGTGTCCAGCTCAAGTACCTTTGTAAAATCGCTGTCATTTTCTATTAGCTTTGTAGCGCAAAAACGCGGAGAGATACCGTATTTTAAGGCATGGTCTTCTATCTGGTGCGTAACGCTGTGGACACATCTGTGAACAGGTCCCTGTGGACAAAAGTCGGTTATCTTTGGATAGACCTTGTTCTTTGCAACTTCAACAGCGTGCGAAACGACCTCCGAAATACCCTCGTTCTTCGCCGCACTAATCGGTACAACAGGGACACCGAGCATTTGCGACATTTTCGGTATATCTATCGTGCCGCCGTTGTTTCGTACCTCGTCCATCATATTCAGAGCGATTACCATAGGTATATGCATCTCAAGCAGCTGCAGCGAAAGATAAAGGTTCCTTTCGATATTGGTCGCATCAACGATGTTTATTATTCCGTCAGGCTTTTCGTTAATGATAAAATCTCTTGTAACGATTTCTTCCTGTGTATAAGGGCGAAGAGAATATATACCTGGCAAGTCAACAACAGATGCATTCTTTGTGCCTGTTATCTTTCCTATCTTCTGGTCAACAGTAACCCCGGGAAAATTTCCCACGTGCTGATTTGAGCCTGTGAGACAGTTGAAAAGCGTGGTTTTGCCGCAATTCTGATTACCAACAAGAGCAAAGACCATTATTGTTCACCGCTTTCTTCAATCTCAATTTGCTGTGCATCAGCTATACGTATCGAAAGCTCGTAACCTCTTATCTGAAGCTCAATAGGGTCACCCATTGGTGCGACCTTACGCACAACGACCTTTGTTTTTGGTATAAGTCCCATATCAAGCAGTCTGCATCTGAGTGCGCCCTCGCCACCGACTGCAACAATTGTTGCCTGCTTTCCCACAGGCAGTTTATCAAGCGTCATATTTCTCCCTCACATTATAAATAATCCTATACAATGTTAGCATATGCTAACTAATTTGTCAAGTGAAAATTGTAAACAAAAAAAGACCGCACCGATTAAGATGCGGTCAATACGATTTTATCAGCTTTTATCGCGCTTTTCTATCCTTATATCGTTACCCACAAAAGGCAGAAGCTCAAACTCGCCAAACAGGCGCGAGACTATTCTCTCGTTATATCTTTTGTTTAGCTGCTGTATAGAAAGATTTGATGTAATTATGGTCGGTTTTCGCAGGTTTATCCTATCGTTAAGTATCTGATAGAGAATAGGGTCAGATTGGCTGCCAAACTCTGAACCAAGGTCATCAAGTATAACAAGGTCTGCGTTCTGTATTTCTTCAAGAGTATTTCCGTCTCTCTTGCCGTAATGCTCTGCAAGCGCATCCTCAAAGACTTTAAGTACAGACCTGAAAATAACGTGATAGCCTTTTTCAATAACTTTCTCTGCTATGCAAGAACAAAGAAAAGTCTTGCCAAGCCCCGTGTTCCCGAGCATAAACAGCGAATCAGACGAAGCAGAAAAATTATTGGCAAAGCTGATACACCTCTTGAGTATCATAGACATCTGTGTTCTTGGGTCGTCTTTACCGTTTCCAGAGGGGTAAAACTCAAGCAAGAACTCGTCAAAATCGTGCAGCTTTATATCGCAGTTTTCAGTCAGCTCCTCAAAAGTATATTTTGCAAGAAGCTTCTCCATACAGCTGCACATAACGCCATCAACATATCCCCTGTCGCCGCACTTATCACAATAATACTTGACATCAAGGTAATCCTGCGGATAGCCTATCTGCTTTAGGATTTCAACTTTTCTTCTGTGCGCATCGGCGTTATTTTCCTTTATCTGCATTACCATTTCACCGGCAGTTTTGTTATGCGATTTATTGGTAATTGCTTTAAGCAGTTCAAAATTCAAGCTCTTGATTCTTCTGTCAACGTCAACTATCTCCGGAGAAAAAGCACTGACTTCACCGAATCTGTTTCGCTGTTCCGATTCTGCCCTATTTCTGCGGCTTAAAAGCTCGGTTTCAGCAAGCATATATGCCTTTTTAGTATATTTCATTGAGATGTGTCCTCATTTCTCAAAACAAAATTTTTCGCTATCTTTTCAAGCTTATCAATGCTGAAAGAATTATCCTTTTCATCGGCAACAAATCTGCCGTTTTTGCCGCCAAAGCTTTCATCATCTGCTTTAACCTGCTCTGGTGTTTTAATGCCTTTATTCACCCACGAAGCTATAACTGTATCTATGTATTTAAAGTTTATCTTTCCGCCGGTGCCGTCAAGGCATTTTTCGCAGGCGATTTCCAGCAGACTTTCATCAATGCCCGCGCTCTTCCACCTTTGAACAAATTCCTGCTGGTGAGATGTAAGCCTGTTGGTAAGCCCAAGGCAGCGTTTTACCATACTTTCATATGAATTATACTCCGTGCGTCTGACGATTTCAGCCTCTGCCTGCTCGTATGTGGTTATATCGTGCTCAAACCAATCCTTTAACAGCTTATGCAGATATGGCACACTATACTTTCCCAGCGTGTTGCAGTACTCTGCAGTAATAAGAATTGTAGGCACATCAAAATGATACACCTCGTACAAGTCGTCAAGTATACCCATTTCTCTGCCGTTTATATCTCTGTTGAGATAATTCTGTATTTCTTTGAAGAGCCTGCCGAGTTCCTTGTCCTTTTCGGCTTTCTCACGAATTTCCTGCAAGGAATAGCTGACAACTACCTTTTTGTCAACTGCCCTTTCACGAGGCTTTACAGATTCAACAATGCCGACGGGAGAGTGCTGTATTACAGGATTCGGTGCAGTCGGCATTTGGGCACTGCTGTTATTCTTATCAATAATTCTTAAAACTCCAAGGCTTGTCCAGTGAATAACTGCATCATCGACAACATCTTCGTTAAGTCCGCAAGCATTGGCTATCACACTTGAGTTTACAGTTCTTGCAGGAGACGCAAGTATACTCAACAGCACTTTTACATAATTGCCGTCACTTGTTTTCAAATATTCAGTTGCTACGCTGCACGGAACGCTGAACTGTCCGCCCCAGCTGTCAACATCAAATTTATATTCCATAGTTTTCTCCGATTTATTGTTTTGTTTTTTTATTATATCACAGCAAACAACAAAAATCAACCCAAATAAGAATTTGAGCAAAAAAAGTCCGCAGGCTGACCTACGGACATACATCTATTCATCCTCGTCCTTTTTGATTTTAAAGATAAGCCTGAAAATTCCCGATACTATCTTTGGGCTTTTTACAACTACCACCTTCATCATCAGACCTCCAATCGAACAAAATTGATGTAAAAGCGTTTAACCGCTCTAAACCATACTATTCAAATTCTGAAAAGGTGTTACTGACAAAGTGACTGAATTACAAGAAGTTTTCCGCTTGAAAAAGAAATCAAAGCTTTATTCTCGGTTATTTCATTGGATACACCTATAGGGAAAGTGTTGTCGATAGTTATTTCGTTTACACTGTACTTTGCACCGCTGATACAAAGCCCGCGCACATTACTGCTGTAGCTGAAAAGCGAAAGAGTATATCCTTTCATTTGTTCAAAGCTGTACTTACCCGCAGAAAGCAATTCAACTGTATCCGTTTCGGAAATCAGCCGAGCCTTAACGCCGTGTTCGAGAGCATAATTCAAAGATTGTATACTTGCAAAAGTATGATCAAGTCTGCAGCCGAGCGCCGCGTAGATGTCTATTCCCTTAAAGCCACGACTGATAGCCTGTTTCAATGCGATCATAAGGTCTGTATCGTCTTTTTCGGGCTTGAAAGCCATTACCTCGCAATCAGCTTTCGGTGAATATCCCAAAGAATCAAAGTCTCCGACAATAAGGTCGGGAGATAATCCCAATGCGTTGGCGTGTTCAAATCCCCTGTCGGCACAGATTATATACTTATCCTTAAAAGTGTCGGAATTGAATCCTGCTGTATCCATTTCGGCACCGGCAAATATAACGCAATCAGTCATTCTTATGCTCCCATTCTTTAAGCTGTTTTGCCTGCTCGTACATACTTATATAGCTTTCATGCCTTGATTTTGCAATTTTGCCCTCGCTGACCGCCTCAATAACAGCACAGCCTTTTTCTTTGGTGTGACTACAGTTTGGAAAACGGCATTTGCCTATGTACTGTGCAAAATCACAAAAGCAGTCTGCAAGCTCGTCCTTGAATATGATATCATACCTGTTTGTATCAAAGCTCGAAAAACCCGGTGTATCAGCAATATATCCGCCTTTTTCAAGTTTATACAGCTGAACGTGACGGGTAGTGTGCTTGCCCCTTCCGAGTTTTTCACTAATTTCGTTGGTCTCAAGCTTAAGATCGGGGAAAATCCTGTTCATAAGTGATGATTTGCCCACACCAGTATTTCCCGTGAAAGCAGACAGCTTGCCCTCAAGAAAGCTCTTTACTTCTTCACTGCCCTCGCCTGTCATGTTGTTGACCTCAAAAACCGTCAAGCCAGCATCGCGGTACAGCTTTGCAAGCACCGAGCTGTCCTGCTTATCAATTTTAGTAAAAACCACTACTGGCTTTATTTTTTTGTACTCGGCTATCGCGATAAATTCATCAAGCAAAAGCAGATTTGGCTTTGGTTCACAAACTGAAGACACGAAAACAAGTACATCAAGATTAGAAAGCGGCGGACGGATTATCTGCGACTTTCTTGGCAAAATCTCTTCGATAACACCTCTTGATTCATTTTCGGGCGTTATTTCAACGTTATCACCGCAATTTGGAGATATTCCTTTCTTTCGGAACAATCCCCTTGCTTTACATTCATAAACACCGTCGGAGGCTTCCACGGTGTAGAGGCCTCCGATTGCTTTAATTATAATTCCTGTCATTATTGGTTAATCACCGTTTTCATCAGGCTGTTGATTGCTTGTATCCTGCGTATCGGACGTATTCTGGGTATCCTTTGTAACGCTTGGTTCGGTATCTGCTGTTGTCTTCTTTGTTGTTTCAGGTGTAGTAGTAGGAGTAATCTCCTTGAACTTGTCAGTATAAGGACCTCTTACTATAGTTGCTGTCTTCTTCTCGAAGTCAACATCGTATACAACGTAAGGTTCAACAGTCTTACCTGTCTCGTTATTTCTAACGTGAATGGTAAACGTCATATTCTTCTTACCCTTTACAGATACCTCGAAGTTAGAGCCTGCAACTGTTTCTGCCTTATCCATCGGAGCTGTTCCGACGATTTTTGCGTTGTTGTAAACAATTACTGAATATGAACCTCTTGCGCCCTCCGGAATAGGTATCTTGATTGCAAGTGTAGACTCGTCTACCTCACCCTTGGAAACGTAGATGATGACATCTGAACCACGGGAAACTCTTGTGTTTTCCTTAACACTCTGTGTGATAACAAGTCCCTTGTCGCCCTCGTGACCTATCTCTCTTACAACAGGATTGAGCTTATTCTCTTTAAGAAGCTCGATTGCCTTTTCCTGTGTAAGTCCTTCAACCTTTGGTACCTTTACCTGTGTATCGAAAGGACCTTCGCTGATGAATATCTTTACTGTTCCGCCAACATGAAACTCTGAACCTGCACTTGGCTCTGTTCTTGTTACATATCCCTTCGGAACATCATCATTAAACTCGCTTGAAAGAACTGTCACAAATCCGGCTGCCTTAAGCTCACTGTCTGCAACGCCCTTTTCTCTGTTCGTAACATCAGGGATCGTAGTCATCTGTTTGCCCTTACTTACTTTAAGGGTACAGGTATAACCTTCTTTAACGGTCTTACCCGGGGTATCAGCCTGCCAGAAAACAATGCCTGATTCATATTCATTGTTATTCTCGTTTGTTGTTTCAAACTGGAGCTTATCCTTATACTCCTGCTCGATATCGACAATGCTCATACCTACAAAGTTAGGAATCTCAACGGAGTTTGTGTGCAGACCATTTGAGCCGCCGAGTGACTTGAACACCGTTATACAGATAATAACCGATGCCATAATAACAACTGCAACAGTCACCGCCAGAAGTATAGGAACTATGTACGAACGCTTCTTCTGCGGCTCGTCATCATCGTCGTCATCATCATAATCGTCGTCATATCTGTCATTATAACGGTTGTCGTATCTGTCATCGTAATAATCGTCATAATCGTCGCCGTAGTAATCGGAATTAACAGGTGCAGCGCCGTTTTTGTAGCCAAACACAACCGACTGGTTAAGCTTGAACGTATCTATATCCCTTATCATATCGGCTGCTGACTGATATCTTGCCGTTGGCTCTTTCTCCATAGCATGAATAACTATTTCTTCGAGAGCTTCAGGTATAGACGGCATAATTTCTCTTGGCATCACAAGCTCATCCTGCATATGCTTAAGAGCAATAGCGACAGGGTTTTCACCGTCAAACGGCTTATGACCTGTAAGCATTTCGTACAGCATTGCGCCTACGGAGTATATATCCGACCTTTCGTCAGTTATATCGCCTCTTGCCTGTTCGGGTGAGATGTAATGAACCGAACCTATTGTCTTATCAGAAAGCGTTTTGCCGTCGATCCTTGAAAATCTTGCGATACCGAAGTCCATGACCTTTATCGTACCGTCGGTAAAAAGCATAATGTTCTGCGGCTTGATGTCACGGTGAACGATACCTTTATCGTGCGCGTGCTGCAAAGCTCTCAAAATCTGTGTTACAAAGTGCAGAGCATCTTTCCATTTCAGCACACCCTGCTGCTCGATAAACTCTTTAAGAGTAATACCGTCAATGTATTCCATAACGATATACTGTATCTCATCGGAAAAACCTACGTCGTATATCTTTACAATATTCGGATGAGAAAGCACTGCGATAGCCTTGCTCTCATTTCTGAATCTCCTTAAAAACTCCTCATTTTCTGCAAATTCGGGTTTAAGTATCTTTACAGCTACCTCACGGTCTTCCATTACGTCTACAGCCTTGTAGACATCAGCCATTCCGCCGACACCTATGAGTTCGGTTATCTCATATCTGCCGTCGAGCTTCTTGCCGATATTAGAATCCATTATTTCCAACTCCTACTTTTTAATAATCCACATCAGTTTGCAACGATAGCAACGGTGATATTATCCTTGCCGCCGCTTTCGTTTGCGTAATCTATCAACTTATCTGCCGCACGTTCAAGGTCTTTCTCAAACACTGCATCATAGATGTATTCCTTGGTGCAGTACTTTGAAAGCCCGTCCGAACAAAGCAAAACGGAGAAATTGCCGAATTGCTCAAGTTCAAAGTAGTCAACATCAACATCTGCCTCAACGCCGACAGCACGGGTAATAACGTTGCGAAGCTCGTGTGTTTCTTTCTCTTCGGCTGTTATTTCACCGTTGCGGTAAAGCATTTCAACATATGTGTGGTCAGTAGTGATCTGCTCGATACCTTCCTTGTTAAGCAGATACGCACGGCTGTCACCAACGCTGACAACGTAAATCTTTTTATTGACAACAAGTGCAGCGACTACGGTAGTTCCCATACCGTTCTTTTCAATATCTGCTTTACTGTTTTCATAAACCACGGTATTTGCATAGTGAACAGAAGTTAGCATCATATTGCGGATAGAGTTTTCCGACATTCCGCCGCGATAGTTTTCTTTTATCCTGCTGACCATAGAATCGATAGCAAGCTGGCTGGCAACGCCTCCCGAGGAAGCACCGCCCATACCGTCGCAGACGATAGCGATTGAAACATTATCACCCAAGAACTCCGCAAAGACTCTGTCCTGGTTTTCACTTCTCTTCATACCTATATCGGTTTTTGAGGAAATAAACAAGCATTTCACCACCCTTCCGTGTAGCTTTTGCATTTATAAATAAGATTGTATACAATGAAGCATCAAATCTCATATTCTCTTCTTAACTGACCGCATGCGGCATCTATATCCGCACCCAGCGTTCTTCTTACAGTTGCGTTCATTCCAAGCTCTTCAAGATACTTTTGGAATCTGTAGGCAGATTTTCTGTCCGAATGGAAATCTCGCTCTTTTATTTTATTTACAGGTATCAGATTGATATGACAGTTAAAGTTCTTCAGTAGACTCGCAAGTTCCTTTGCATCTTGGATACTGTCATTATGACCGCTGATAAGTGAATACTCAAAGGAAATTCTTCTTCCTGTAACACTGAAATAATACTTGCAGGCTTTTATCAGCTCACTAATATTATATTTATTATTGACAGGCATTATCTCACTTCTTGCCTTATCATTTGTCGAATGAAGAGAGATAGACAGCGTAATACCCAGCTTAAGCTCTGCAAGCTCGTATATTTTAGGTACAATGCCGCATGTAGAAACTGAAACGTGCCGAAGTGACAAATTCATACCCTGCGGATGTGAAACAAGATGCAGAAAGTTTACTGCATTATCGTAGTTATCAAGCGGCTCTCCTATACCCATAAGCACAGCGCCACCTATCTTTCTTCCGCTCAGCCTTTGTGTCTCGTATATCTGCATAAGTATTTCAGACGATGTAAGGTCTCTTTTATACCCAGCGATCGCTGATGCACAGAACTTGCAGCCCATTTTACAGCCGACCTGTGTTGACACACAGATCGTATTGCCGTGCTCATATTCCATCAACACAGATTCGATATGATTGCCGTCAGACAGTTCATATAAATATTTTACAGTATTATCGGTACAAGATTCAAGCTTTTTCACCGCAAATAGTGATTTTATACAAAACGATTCGTCGAGTTTACGCCGAAATTGTGCAGAAATATCGGTCATTTCATCAAAACTCTTGACTTGCTTGACATGGAGCCAATTAAATATCTGTTTTGCCCTGAATTTTTTCTCACCGAGCTGAATAATCTGCGTTTCAAGCTCGCTCGGCAAAAGCGCAAGAATATCAATTTTCCCGTTACCGTCAAAGGTCAGCAAGAAATCACCTTATCTTTCTGAATTTAGCAATAAAGAAACCGTCAGAATTAAATACGCCCGGAGTAATTGTTACTCTTGTCTTGTTTCTGTCGTATCCAAATCCGTCACCGAGCCTGAATCCGACAAACTCGGGATGATGATGCAGAAAGCTATCAACGACCTTATCGTTCTCGGCTCTTGACAAAGTACAGGTAGAATAAACAAGTATGCCCTCACGCTTAACATAGCTGGCTGCATTATCCAGGATCATATACTGGATATCAGGCAGGCGCTCAAAATCGCTTGGGTCTTTATACTTGATTTCGGGCTTTCTGCGAATTACGCCAAGTCCCGAACAAGGAACATCACAAAGCACTTTGTCAGCCTTGGGCATATCCTTACAATGCTCTTTTCCGTCATTAGTGCGCGCTTTTATACATTCCAAGCCAAGACGTTTAGCACCGCTTTTTATAAGCTTTACTCTGTTTTCGTGCAAATCGAAAGCATATATGGTACCTTTATCGTTCATATACTCGGCGATAGTAAAGGTTTTACCGCCGGGTGCTGCACACATATCAAGGACAATATCATTTTCTTTTGCCTCAAGTGCCGCAGCACAAAACTGGCTTGAAATATCCTGGACATGTATCCTGCCGCAAAGATAAGCTTTTGTGTTTTCCACACTGCCGTTCATATGAAGATTAAGACAGTTAGGAAGCACTTTTATCCTGTCATACCCTATGCCCTCTTCATCAAGCATTTTAAGCGTATCCTCAAGCGGCGCGTGTACTGTATTGACTCTTACAGACGTAGGCGCCTGTCCCAGAGATGTTCGCAGCATATCATAACAAATGCTGTCACTGTACTCTTTCAGCCACTTGCTCACAAGCCACGGCGGGCAGGAGTAATCAACAGCCAGCTGCTCGGTTCGGCAATTCTTGACAGGCAATTTCTTGCCGCTGCGTATAAACTCTCTCAAAATTGCATTTACATAGCCCGAACAGGTTGGGTTCCTCGTTTGCTTGACAAGCTTGACGCTTTCATCAACTGCTGCATTATCAGGTACAGAATCCAGATACAACAGCTGATACAGAGCAATTCTTATTATGTTTCGCACCTCGGGGTTAAGCTTATGGCTTTTGATAGCCGAAAGCTTTCTGATTATTTCATCAAGAGTATACTTTCTCTCGATAACTCCATAAAAAAGAGCAGATGCAAACTTTTTATCCTGGCTTGACAGCTCGCTCTTTTTCAGCGCATCAGAAAGCAGAAGATTGGAATAAGAATTATTCTCGTCCATTCTCGTAAGAAGCTTAACCACTAATTTACGAGCATTACTCATTATTTATTCTCCACACCCAAAACTGTCCCCGGCATAATAGGCTTACCGCGCAGATAATCCTCTGCCTTCATTCTCTTTGAGCCCTCTGCCTGAACCTCGGTGAGTTTTATCACACCGTCGGCGCAGCAGACCTCAAAGGTTCTTGTATCAACAACGGTTCCTGCTGATTGATTAGCCTTCTTATCGCGAATAATCTCTGACCTGAAGACCTTAAGCCTTTTGCCGTCAAGCGTTGTAACAGCGCAAGGCCAGTCAGAAAGACCGCAGATTTTCTTATGGACCTCTTTTACAGGCTTATTGAAATCTATCATGCACATATCTTTAGTGAGCATAGATGCATACGTTGCAAGGCTTTCATCCTGCTTCACGGGTGTAAGCTCACCTTTTTCGAGCTTACCGAGTGTTTCTATAAGCAAATCAGCACCAATATCAGCAAGTCTGTCAAAAAGCTCTGCAGCTGTTTCATTTTCGCCGATATGTGTAGACCTCTGCATAAGTATATCGCCCGTATCAAGACCTTCACCCATAAGCATTGTGGTTATGCCTGTCTCCTCGTCGCCGTTAAGAACACTCCACTGAATAGGTGCAGCACCTCTATACTTTGGCAAAAGTGAGCCGTGTACATTTACACAATGAAACTTTGGGATATCAAGCACCTGCTTTGGAAGAATCTTTCCGTAAGCTGCAACAACAATGCAGTCGGGTGCTATATCTTTCAAAATTTCCCACATTTCAGGCTGTTTCTTGAGGCTTTCGGGCTGATATACAGGCGACGAATGCTCAAGAGCAATGACCTTTACAGGAGGCGGAGTCAGCTTGTACCCTCTGCCCTTGGGTTTATCTGGCTGTGTAAAAACAGCCGCGACCTCGTGTCCGCATTCATAAAGCTTTTTTAATGTAGGAACAGCAAAATCAGGCGTTCCCATGAAAACTACTTTCATCAGTTATCTTCTACCTCAACAAACTCTTCAACAATCTCTGTGAACAAATGACCGTCAAGGTGATCAAGCTCGTGACAGACAGCCTGTGCAAACAAGCCCTCCGCTTCCATCTCGTACCACTCGCCGTTTCTGTCCTGCGCCTTGAACTTTACCTTCATAGGTCTTGTAACATAGCCCCACTCGTTAGGGCAAGACAGACAGCCCTCAACAACGCGCTGTGTTTCTTTGGATTTCCAGGTTATAACAGGATTGATAAGCTCGTGAACAGGGTCTTCACCGATTTTGATAATGCAAAGCCGTCTCAATTTTGCGACCTGCGGAGCAGCAAGACCTACACCGTTAGCTTTTTCAAGCGTTTCTGCCATATCGTCCAGAAGCTCCCACAGCTTTTCGTCGAACTTTTCGACAGGCTTGCAAACCTTGTGAAGAACTTCTTCTCTTTTATTCATTATAGTTCTGATTGCCATTTTTATTTCCTTTCCAAACGATTCGCTCAAAGACCGACATCGCCGTTTATATCGGCATAGATACGGACATTTTTGAAATCCTTGTTATTGTAAAACTCGTCAAGGACATAACGAATCATATTCCTGAATTCTTTGCAGTTTTTGGTTTTAAGTATCATTCTATAGCGATACCTATTATTTATAATCTCCAGCGTACACGGTACAGGACCGACAGCACGCAGAGGAAATTTTACTTTGTTCTTTTTAATATATTCAGCTATAAGGCTTTTTACCCATTGTGAAGATGTTATGCATTTGCTCTCCATTGTACTGCTGAAGCCAATCACGCACAAGTCACATACAGGCGGATAAATAAGCACTTGTCTTAGTGCGATCTCCTGATTGTAAAACTCGTCGTAGTTCTGCTGTGATGCCAGATTAAGCACATAATGCTCAGGCACAAAGGTCTGGATATAGGCTACGCCTGTTTTGTCGCCTCTGCCGCTTCTTCCGACGACCTGCGTAAGAAGGGAAAAGGTTCTTTCGTAGCTCCTGAAATCCCCTGTAAAGAGCGCTTTGTCAAGTGAAATGACACCGACAAGGGTAACGTTTGGGAAATCAAGACCTTTTGCTATCATCTGAGTGCCGAGCATAATATCGTACTCGCCTTTTTCAAATGCGCTGAATTTTTCCTCATAAGCATATCTTGAAGAAGTCGTATCAGCGTCCATGCGGAGCACCCGTGCATTCGGGAATAGCTTTGCGACCTCGTCCTCAACTCTTTGTGTACCTACACCGCTTGCACGGAGCTTGTCCGAGCCGCAGCTCGGGCAGACAGAACGCATCGGCATAGTGTAACCGCAGTAGTGACACATCAGCATATCGTTCTTTTTGTGGTATGTAAGCGGTAAATTACAATTGGGGCACACAACAGGCTGTCTGCACGATGCACAGGAAACATATGTGTTGAATCCCCTGCGATTGAGCAAAAGTATTGCCTGTTCGCCGTTTTTAAGGGTTTTATTGATACCGTCTGCAAGCTCTCTGCTAAAAAGGCTGTCATTGCCGCAAAGAACCTCGTTTTGCATATCAATGATTTTCACATCGGGAAGCTTTGCGTTGCTGTAACGGTGCTTTATTGTAAACAGATGAAATCTGTTGTTTTGCGCAAAGTAAAACGTTTCAACAGACGGAGTAGCTGAAGCCATAAGCAAGATACAATTATTGAATCCGCAGCGCTGTATGGCTACATCTCTTGCGTGGTAGCGAGGATTGGAATCCGACTTGTACGAACCCTCGCCCTCTTCGTCCATTATTATTATGCCTATATTCCGCGCTGGCGCGAATACCGCACTCCTTGTACCGATAACGATTCTTGCATCGCCGCATTTTATCCGCTTGAACTCGTCAGTCCTTTGTCCGAGCGACAAGGATGAATGAAGAACTGCTATCATATTTCCGAAATATGACTTGAACTTACTCAAAAGCTGCGGCGTGAGCGAAATTTCGGGAACGAGTAAAATCGCGGTCTTACCCTGCTTTGTAACATAGTCGATAAGCTTCATAAAGACAGATGTCTTGCCGCTTCCTGTAACTCCGTACAGCAGAGCGCCCGCAGGCTTTCCCTGCGCCATAAGCTCTGTAATGCCGTTGAAGGCTGACTGCTGTTCCTCGTTCAGAACAATGCTCTCGGGGTCAAGGCTTTGCTCTATCTCACCGATAGCGTTTCGCATAAGCTCGTACTTATACTCAAACAGAACATTCTTATCAACGAGCCGCTTGATTATCGCAGATGTGCAGTTTGTCATATAACAAACCTCATTTTTGCTTGCACATTCACTTTCTTCAAGAAATCTTACAACAAGCGACTGCTTTTGCGTAAGAGAAACGCTGATGTTCCCGTCAATATAATCCTGCGATAAGCGCAGCATTTTGACATTTTCATCACCGACTCTTCTTTTAAGCAGATCCGACTGTTCTACATAGCCTTTGTCGATCAGACTGTCAAGTGCGCGTTTGCGTTTTTGATCAGCTGTCAAGGTAAGAAACTTGTCAACCTCGCGCTGATTAGCTGAAGAGCGCATAAAATTGACTATGCTCATCTCTTCTTCATTAAGCGATGACTCGTCAATGTAGGTATTGGCAAGAGTATAGTGCAAATCAATTCGGTAGGAAAAGCCTGTTGGAACGACGGTTTTGTAAGCATCAAAAAAGGTGCAGAAGGTGTTTTCCTTAAGCCAGAAGATTATTTTCATAATCTCGGGCGTAACAAGGCTTTCCCTGTCTACAAGGCTCACTATCGGTTTGAGAGTTCCGACAAATTCAGAATCCTCAAATGTACCTGTTACAAGACCTATCAGCTTTTTGTTGCCTTTTCCAAACGGAACGACCACTCTGACACCTACGCTGACATCTTTGGAAAGATGCTCGGGGATACTGTAGCTGTATTCGTTATCAAAGCCGTAAGCAGCACGACTTACAGCTACCTTTGCGACTTTGAACGCACCACGCATCTTATTGTCCTCCGAATTATCAGCCTCTTACTGCAGGGTCTTCGATAAACTTATATTCGTTGTTTGCAAACTCATCAACAGCGGTCTTTACAGGCTTTTCATCGAGTATCTTCTTCTCTTCAAAAGCATTATCTGTGATCTCTCTTGCTCTTTTGGCAACCGCAATTACAAGAGAATAGGTGCTTTCGTTGTTTTTCAAAATCTGACATACTGCCGGTCTAAGCATTTATTAACACTCCTTCAATCATTTTAACTATCTCATCATTCTTTGTGCTGAACTCATCAGCTCTGCCGTCTTGTGTCCTGACAGAATCAACAACTGTCAGAAAATCCTCAACAGCTTTATCAAGCTCGTCATTCATTATGACATAATCATAATGATACGCTTGCTTTATTTCTTTTTTCGCGTGGCTGAATCTTTCCAGAATGACCTCATTTGATTCTGTGCCGCGCTTTTGAAGCCGCCTCAACAAATCTGTAATGTGGGGCGGAAGTATAAACAGCAAAACTGCCTCTGGAAAGGCTTGCTTTACTTTAAAAGCGCCTTTGGTTTCGATTTCAAGTATTACGTCCGTTCCTCTTGCAAGCTTCTCCAGAACAGGAATTTTAGGCGTACCGTAATAGTTGTTGTTATACTGTGCATATTCAAGGAACTCATTTTCCTTGATCATACGTCCGAATTCATCCCGGCTGATAAAGAAATAATTCTTTCCGTCCTCTTCCCCTTTGCGAATTTTGCGTGTAGTACAGGAGATAGAAAAGTAAGCATCTCTGTTTTCAAATGCTTTAGCAAGAATCGTTCCCTTACCGCAGCCTGAAGGTGCTGAAACGACAATCAACTTGGCACTACTCATTCTCTTTGTCCCCCTCATCAATAGTCAGTCGGCTTCCTACTGTTTCGGGTGCGACTGCCGAAAGAACAATATGGTCGCTGTCCATAATTATAACAGCTCTTGTTCTTCTGCCGTATGTGGCATCAATAAGAGTACCCTTATCCTTTGCTTCCTGAATCAGTCTTTTTATCGGTGCAGATTCGGGTGAAACAATTGCCACCAGCCTTGAGGAAGAAACCATATTACCAAAACCAATATTTATCAGCTGCATATGCGCTCCTCCGAATATTACTCTATGTTCTGGATCTGCTCTCTTATCTTTTCAATTTCGCTCTTGAGGTCTACGACCATTTTGGTGATTGCAAGGTCCTGCGCCTTTGAACCGATGGTATTTACCTCACGGTTCAGCTCCTGAACAAGAAAATCTAGCTTACGTCCGACAGGCTCCTGCGAATTTATAAGGTCTCTGAACTGTGCGATATGGCTGCGAAGCCTTACTGTTTCCTCGTCGATAGCAACCTTTTCAGAGAAAATAGCGACCTCTGTAAGCACTCTTTGTTCATCAACGTTCTTATCTTCAAGAACTTCCTTTATTTTAGCGTAAAGCCTGTCCGAATAGCTCTTGCTTACGCTTGGAGACTGTTCCTCTATCTTTCCGACAGTCTGTTCAATGAAATCAAGCCTTGAGCTGACGTCATCATACATTTTCTGTCCCTCAACGGTTCTCATTTCAACAAATCTGTCAAGTGCGACCTGTGCAACAGCCTTTACCTCATTCCAGATAACTTCCTCGTCGTCTGTCTTTTTGACAACTGTGAAAACATCGGGCAGTCTCATAATTGCACTCAAAGAAAGGTCATCTTCAAGTCCGAGCTTTTCAGCCGAGCCGCGAAGTGCATCGACATATCCCTTTGCAACTGCCTCATTAAGCTCTATCTGCGCATCGGTTCCCTCTTGGTTATAAATCGTTACGGAAACCTCGACCTTTCCTCTGCTGATACCGCTTTTAAGGAAAGCTTTCAGCTTTTCATCAAGATATCCATAGGAACGCGGTGTTCTTGCGGTAAATTCATAGTATCTGTGATTAACGGAACGAATCTCAACGATTATTTCTCTGCCGTTCGCCACAACGTGTTCTCTGCCAAAGCCTGTCATGCTCTTAACCATAGCATCCATACCTTTCTGTCAAAGAATATTTGCAGTCAATCATCAGACTGCATCACTGTATTTTCAATTCAAATTATTATACCATTTATAGCCCAAAATAGCAAGCTTTTTTCACAATATATTAAATATATGTTTACCTGCAATTTACAAGTGCTGAAAAATATCAGTCAAGCTGCTGCCAATATATACATTTGGATAGTTTTTGAACTCTTCTGCGGTTGTTGAGCCGGTTGTAACGGCTGCAAAATCAACACCTGCATTCTGCGCAGTAAGCGCATCAATATAGTTGTCGCCAATGTAAAGGACATCTGCTTTACAGGCATTAAACTTTTCAATGATAAGATTTAAGCCCTGCGGATCTGGCTTTGGTGCTGTAACATCTTCTCCGCCGATAATCAAATCAACAGGGAAAGACGAAGTGTGACACTCGAATGTTTCCACGATTCTGTAGCGGAACTTGGTCGATACTATGCCGACCTTTACGCCTGCACTTTGTAGTATCTGAAGCATTGCAAGTGTATCATCATAGAAAACAGTATCCCTCGCCATTACTTCGTCAGCCTTGCTCACATATTCAACGCGCATTTCCTCACGCTGCGGGTTATTCTCGATACCCGTAAGGATATCAAAGGAATCAACAAGCGTTTTTCCTATGGTGTTATATATTGTCTTATCATCGGGTATGTCGTATCCGAACTTACCGAGAGTGTGTTTAAAGCAGGTAAGTATAGCCTTTGACGAATCCGCAAGCGTCAGGTCAAAATCAAACACACAGAACTTATATTTACTCAATACATTCATCCCCTATCAAAAGCAAAAGGCAATCACAAGGATCGCCTTTTGAATATTACTCAACCGTTACTGATTTTGCAAGGTTTCTCGGCTTATCGACATCAAGACCCTTTGCAACAGAAACATAGTATCCCAGAAGCTGCAGCGGAACAACAGCAAGACTTGCTGCAAACAGCGGGTCAGTTTTAGGAATATACGCTGTAAAGTCAGCAGTATCCTCAACGCTGTAATTGCCATATGTGGTAAGTCCCATAATGTAAGCGCCGCGGCTCTTGCACTCAACCATATTTGAAACAGTCTTTTCAAACAGGCTCTGCTGTGTAAGCACGCTGATAACGAGCGTTCCGTTCTCAATAAGCGAGATAGGACCGTGCTTAAGTTCGCCTGCTGCGTAAGCCTCCGAATGAATATAGCTTATCTCCTTCATCTTGAGGCTGCCCTCAAGGCTTACTGCGTAGTCAATACCTCTGCCGATAAAGAACGCATCGTGGATATTGGCAAACTTTGCAGCGAACCACTGTATTCTCTCCTTATCGCCGAGTATCTTCTCAACCTTTTCAGGAATGGTCTGAATCTCCTCAAGCAGCTGTGCAAATCTCTCTTCGCTTATCTCCTCACGGACTTTGGCGAACTGCATAGCAAGCAGATAGCCCGCGATAAGCTGTGTGCTGTATGCCTTTGTAGTTGCAACAGAAATTTCGGGACCTGCAAGTGTATAGAACACATTATCTGCATCTCTTGCGATATTTGAGCCGACAACATTTACGATACCCAGCGTCTTAACGCCGCTTTCCTTTGCAAGTGTAAGTGCCGCACGGCTGTCAGCTGTCTCGCCCGACTGGCTTATGATAATAGCAAGGCTGTTCTTTGCAAGCGGCATTTTTCTGTATCTGAACTCCGATGCAAGTTCAACTCTTACAGGGATAGATGTAAGCTCCTCGATAACGTACTGTGTTGCAACACCGACATGGTAAGCCGAACCGCAAGCTACAATATAAATCTGTGAAAGTGCCTTTACCTCATCATCAGTAAGACCGAACTCTTCAAGAACGATTTTTCCGTCCTTAACAACAGAGTTTATAGTGTCCTTTATTACCTTTGGCTGCTCGTGGATCTCCTTAAGCATAAAATGCTCGTAACCACCCTTTTCAGCAGCCTCTGCGTTCCACTTTATCTCTGTAAGCTCTTTTTCGATTTCCTCACGGTCAATGTTATAGAAAGTAGCCTTGCCTTTTTCAAGCTTTGCTATTTCCATATTTCCGATATAATAAACGTTTCTTGTATATTTAAGGATAGCAGGTACATCGGAAGCAACATATGTTTCGCCGTCAGTAACGCCGATTATCATCGGGCTGTCCTTGCGGGCAGTGTAGATCTCACCCGGATAGTCCTTGAACATAACGCAAAGCGCATATGAACCTCTGATACGTGTCATAGCTCTTGCGATCGAATCAACAGGACCCTCGCCATATTTCTTGTAATAGTAATCAATAAGTTTTACTGCGACCTCTGTATCAGTCTGAGACTTGAATGTATAGCCGCTCTTGGTAAGCTTTTCTTTAAGCTCCTGATAATTCTCAATGATACCATTGTGAACTGCTACCACATTTTCATCATCACTTGCGTGAGGGTGAGCATTGAGAGCCGACGGCTCGCCGTGAGTTGCCCAGCGTGTATGACCGATACCGCAACTGCCGTTTACAGCTGCACCGTCATTAGTCATTTCCTGCAAAACCTTGAGCTTGCCTTTTGCCTTGACTATCTCAACATCACTTTCGCCGTTGCGAACAGCAATTCCCGCAGAGTCATAGCCTCTGTATTCAAGCTTTGCCAGACCGTCCAAAAGAATCGGCGCTGCCTGTTTTTCACCTGTGAATCCAACTATTCCGCACATAAGAACGAACCTCCAGTTATAGTATACGGGTAATCCCGAAACAGATTTACTAATTATTACAATAGTCCATACAACTATTCCTTGTTATTGTAGCACATATTGACCACAAAATCAAGTTTTTTTTGAAAGTTTATAAAAAATACTTTTATTTATACACAAACTGTGCTATAATTAAAACTGCATAATATTAGTTCGATTTTTCAGCGAATTTTATTAACAAACAACAAAAGGAAATAATAACAATGACCGTTTTTATTGATGCAGACGGCTGTCCTGTTATTGCTGCTGCAAAAGATATATGCAGGCAAAGAAATATCCCGTTAACGCTTGTGTGCGACACATCACACCTGTTTTCAAGTGATTATGCAAAGGTCATTACCGTTGACAAAGGCACTGACAGCGCAGACCTTGTGCTTGCCAATATGGTCAAAAAAGGTGATGTAGTAATAACGCAGGATTACGGGCTTGCGGCAATGTGCCTTGCAAGGAACTGTATATGCCTGTCACAAAACGGACTGGTTTACGATAACACAAATATTGACTCCTTGCTTATGGCACGTCATACAGCAAAAAAGATACGCCGAAGCGGCGGCAGACTGAAAGGACCGCACAAGCGTACGCCGCAGCAGGACGATGATTTTAGAACCCAATTTATAGGAATACTTAACACTTTACAGAAAGAAGGTAAAATATGAACATTGATGTGATCTTGAAGGAAATGACACTTGAGGAAAAGGCTTCGCTTTGCTCCGGAAAGGATTCGTGGCACACAAAGCCTGTAGAAAGGCTGGATATCCCCGAAATAATGGTTTCAGACGGACCTCACGGCTTGAGAAAAGTAAAAGACGAATCTGCTGCTATGAACCAGGCAATCGATGCCGTATGCTTTCCGACAGCCTGTGCGACAGCGTGTTCTTTTGACAGAGAGCTTGTTGCAAATATGGGCAAGGCACTCGGACAGGCTTGCAAAGCGGAAAAAGTTGCCGTTCTGCTCGGTCCCGGGTGCAACATAAAGCGTTCTCCGCTTTGCGGAAGAAACTTTGAATATTTTTCCGAGGACCCGTATCTGTCATCACAGATAGCTGCATCACACATTCAGGGCGTACAAAGCATGGGTATTGGCACATCACTCAAGCATTTTGCCTGCAACAATCAGGAAACAAGAAGAATGACCTGCACTGCCAATATGGACGAAAGAACCTTCTTTGAGATATATGCAGCAGCTTTTGAGGGTGCTGTCAAGCAAGGCAAGCCATACACCGTTATGTGTTCTTACAACCGCATAAACAATGTATATTCCTCTGAAAACAAGTTCTTGCTTACTGATGTGCTTCGCGACAAGTGGGGATTTGATGGGCTTGTCATGAGCGACTGGGGCGCTGTAAACGACAGGACCGAGGGGATTAAAGCAGGTCTTGACCTTGAAATGCCGTCAAGCCACGGAGTGAATGACAAAAAAATAGTCGAAAGTGTTAAAAACGGCACTCTTGATGAAAAGCTGCTCGATAAAGCAGCAAGAAACGTTCTGAACCTTGTGAACAAAGCCGAGAACGGATTATGCAGTGATGTACAGTGGGATATGCAGGCGCAGCACAAGCTCGCAAGAACCATAGCTGCTGAATGTGCCGTACTTTTAAAGAATGACAGTGCACTGCTGCCGCTTGATACAAGCAAATCGATCGCATTTATCGGCGATTTTGCGAAAAACCCTCGTTATCAGGGCGGCGGAAGCTCACATATCAACTCGTTCAAGGTAACATCTGCTCTTGAAGCAGTAAAGGAATACTGCGAAGTTGAATATGCGCAGGGGTACGACAGCAATACTGATGTTTCTGACGAAAAGCTGATAAATGAAGCAGTTGAATGTGCAAAGAAATGTGAAGTTGCCGTTGTATTTGCAGGTCTGACCGACCTTTACGAGTCAGAGGGCTTTGACAGAAAGCATATGGCAATGCCTGCAAATCAGCTTGAACTTATCGATAAGGTATGTGAGGTATGCAGCAATGTAGTCGTTGTTCTCCACAACGGCTCCCCTGTTGAAATGCCGTTTAAAAACAAGGTAAAGAGCATTCTTGAAATGTATCTTGGCGGACAGGCTGTCGGCGGTGCGACCTGTGATTTGCTTTTCGGTAAGGTTAATCCAAGCGGAAAGCTTGCAGAGACATTCCCCGAAAGGCTTTCCGACAACCCGTCATTCATCTCTTTCCCGGGTGAGAAAGACGATGTTCAGTACAGAGAGGGTATCTTTGTAGGATACAGATACTACGATTTCAAGCAAATAGAGCCGTTGTTCCCGTTCGGGCACGGACTGTCGTATACAACTTTTGAATACTCCGATATCAAGTTGTCGTCAAACGCTGTCAACGCAGATGATGAACTTACAGTGTCGGTCAAGGTCAAAAACACAGGCAAAATCGAAGGTAAAGAGGTAGTACAGCTTTATGTGACCGATAAGGAAGCAAGCGTCATAAGACCGGTCAAGGAGCTTAAAGGTTTTGAAAAAGTATCATTAAAGCCGGGCGAAACCAAGAATGTAATGTTCAAGCTGAACAAACGTGCGTTTGCTTTTTACTGCGAAGCTGCACACGATTGGCTGGTTGAGGAAGGCGATTTCACAATCTCGGTAGGTTCTTCATCAAGGGATATAAGGCTTACAGACGAGGTGTTTGTATCATCAAAGGACAGGATCCCTGTTAAGTATACAGTTAACAGTCCTTTGGGCGACATCGCTGCAGACCCCAACAGCACAAAGGTTTTCGGAAATATGTTTGAAGAAATCAGCAGGGGTATGCGTCAAGCACAACCAGAGGACAGTATGGGCGCTGCTACGGAGATGATGACCAACGCTATGATACGCGAAATGCCGATAAGAGCGGTTTTGAGTTTTTCAGGCGAGGCATTTATGACATATGACGAGCTTGGAATGAAGATAGATGAGCTTAACAGGATCAACAACTATTGATACAGGAGAATTGAAATGGCTGATAAAACTAAAAGAACAGCGTTAGCAAAGTATACTGTGGCTGCAATTGCCGCTGTTCTTATCATTGGTGTGGCGGTAACTACAGTTTTAATAAAAGCAAAGCGCAAGGACGTTGTTGTAATTGAGGCTAACAAAGAATCAGCTGACTCGCTTGAAGAGTCCTTTAAATCTAAAGAGAAAAAGAAAAGCACCGCAGAGTCGAAAGCTGAAACAGTGATGCCTCAAACCACTGTAAAAACGGAAAACAGCTTTCCTATCGATATAAACAAGGCTGACCTTGCACAGCTGTGCAGCATTGACGGCATAGGCGAATCAACCGCACAGAGAATTTTGGACTACAGAAACAAGGTTGGCGTTATATCTTCACTTGATATGCTGCTAAACGTTGACGGTATCGGTGGAAAGACGCTCAAAAAACTCGAAAACTACCTGTTTGTCAGCGATACAGATAAGTCAGTTGCCGCACAAACAACGCAAACTTCCAAGACCGCCACAACAAAAACGCAGGAAAAAACTTTTAAGCAAGTCAATATCAACACTGCCGAGGCAAAAGAAATAGCACAAGCCCTACAGATTTCGCTTGAAAAAGCACAATTGGTAGTTGAAACGCGCGGAAAAATCGGCGGATACACCGCAAAACCTCAGATATTGTTAAGCAAAGCAATAAGTGAAGATGATTTCAACAGGCTTGAACAGTATATTCTGATATAATGTTTTGTATCTTTTTCAAAAATAGTTGCAAAAGGACTTGAAAAGTGGTATAATATATTTTATGAAAATCCAATGAAAAGAGGAAATGGTATGAAAAAAGTTGCATTTAAGGTTAATACCAACGCAGAAAAGACTATAATAGTCACAGCTTTATCTGCCATACTTGCAATTATTTTTGACCAGAAGAAAAAGAAGCCTGAAAAGCGCAAAAGCTTTATTCAGCGCACCAAAAAGCATTATAAGACAGTTGACAAGCTGATTACAAAAACAATAGCAAAGAACGTTGCAGCCAACGAGGCTAAAAGGCGTGAAAATGAAGGTATCAAGTCAGCAAAGTTAAGAAAAATCACCATTGAATCTTCAGAGCCTTTCGACCTGAAACTTGAGGGTAATTACGATGACCAAGTATCTGACAGCTTATAAACAGTATATACTCAAGTGCCTGGAAGATGAAAACTGCGATTTTAAGCAGCTTTTGGACTATCATCGCAATAAGATAGCTTTCTTTGCGCACGAAAGACTTGTTCATCTGCTTGTAATGATTCTATTTGCAATTTGCACGGTAATTACTATCCTTGCGATCGTAATCTGGGAATGTCTTACGCTGATACCGCTGGCAGTGCTGCTGCTTGTACTGCTTGTGCCGTATATCAAGCATTATTATTTCCTTGAAAACTCGGTGCAGACTCTTTACAAGTACTACGACAAAATGTACGAAAAAGTCTACGGCATCACCCAAGAGGAAAAGTAAAATGGCTTATAAGACATATACCAAGCAAGTTTGGAAAGGCAGCGTTATCACTTCTCCCGTTCCCCCGACACTTGTAACGAGTGAGTATGAAGGCGTGAAGAATGTTTTTACTGTTGCCTGGACAGGCATATTGTGTACACAGCCGCCTGTTACTTATATTTCGGTTCGCCCCGAACGCTATTCCTACGAGCTTATCAGCAAAAGCGGCGAATTTGTGATAAACCTTGCAACACAGGAGCTGACAAAGGCGGTTGACATTTGTGGGGTGAAATCGGGCAGGAAAATGGATAAGTTTGCACATCTCGGGCTGACCTGCGAAAAGGCAAGCAAGGTCAATGCACCTATACTTGTGCAGTCCCCTGTCAATATTGAATGCAAAGTCAGAGAAACAGTCAAGCTCGGAACGCACGATATGTTCATAGCAGATATTGTTGCTCTTGACATTGCAAATGAACTTGTAGATGAAAAAGGCAGACTTGCTCTTGAAAAAGCAGGACTGATCGCATATTCTCACGGCGAGTATTTCGGGCTTGGCAAAAAGCTCGGCTCTTTCGGATACTCCGTGAGAAAGAAAAGAAATAATAATAAAAAGAGGAATCAGAACCAATGAAAAAAGTTTTAGCCATTGCATCTGCTGCAGCAGTTTGCTGCAAACTCGGAAATATCAAAGCTCACGCATGGGGCGGTGTTACACACAGAGATATCGTTCAAAAGGCACTTGACCTGCTTGAAAAAGAGAAAAAGCAAAAAGTATCGGCTTTTTTCAAGGGCTATCACAAGCAGCTTGAAAGCGGCTGTACAGCTCCCGATTCAGGCGAGGATATCGACTGCGGCGCAGGTATGCATTACTATTCCTGCTGCAAGCAGCGCGGAAAGCCCCTGCCACAGACAAACGGCTACTACAAGGACAGACTCGGAAGATTCCTGCCAAGTGCAAGAACGCTTTTTGAGCAAAATTACACATCGGCTGTTTCTCTTTATAAATGCGGCAAAAAGGGCGAGGCAATGACCTGCTTTGCAAGAGCAGCACATTTTGTATCGGATATGGGCTGCCCTGTTCACGTATCAAACATCAGATGCATTGACAGAAAAGGTAATATACACTATTCATTTGAAAAGCACGCCAAAACCACCTGCTCTGTTTACTCTGCCGAGACTTTTGACAGACGAGTTGGCAAGCTGTACGAAAAAGGCAACTTTCAGGATGCGCTCAACAAACTCGTAAACTATTCTGCAAAGTATGTAAAGGCTGTCAGGTCACTTGACCCGCTGCGTTTTGATGATGTTGAAAGCAACACGCTTATCTATACACAGCAGCACGTTATGGCGCTTATGGTGCGTTTTTACAACGACTGTACGACAGATAACGGCAATTTTATTCCCGAAAACAAACCTGTTGCAATAAAAAGCGTATTTAGCGGACTTTGCGTAACTGTGGCAAATAAGGGACTTACCCTCGAAGGAATCAATAAAGAGCTTGAGCAGAAATTTAAGGTTCGCTGGAATGATGACGGCAGCTTTTGTCTGAAAACCGCTGACGGTAATCTCGTTGCGAAGAATTTCAAGGGATATGTAAAGCCCGATTCTGAAAACGAGCCTGCAAAATTCAGAGCTATTTGCACAGACAAAAGGCAGTTTATACTTACTGTTGGTTCAAAGGATTTCAAGCGAGTACTTATTTGTTCTCCAAGCGGAAAAATGCAGATAGCAAAGTTCGACCCAAGGCGTCGTTCATCTCTTTGGACAATAAACTAACAAAAACGGGACTGTTGCAGCTGCAACAGTCCCGTTTTTTATCTTTGTTCACATATAAACCGCATAGCCGTGCGTTCTTCATCATTGATAAGTACCTGACCGAATGCAGGAATACAGATAAGGTCTATACCTGACGGGGCAAGAAAGCCTCTTGCAACCGCAACGGCTTTTACAGCCTGATTTATAGCGCCTGCACCTACTGCCTGCACCTCAACGTTTCCGTTCTCACGCACTGCACCTGCAATAGCGCCCGCAACCGAATTTGGAATTGAACGCGAAGATACTTTTAGTATTTCCATAGTTTCTCCCTCCTGGTTATCTGATTATAATACGACTGATGTCAAGTGCTTTTCCTGTTTTTTCATCAAATTCTACAATAACAGCATTTATAAAGCTCTTCTCCGTACTTTCGGAGAATTTAACAGGAACGCGCTTTTTGAATTTTGTAATAACTATATCCTTGTCAACTCCAAGCACTGACAGCTCGGGACCTGTCATACCGACATCGGTAATATATGCCGTATGCCCTGCAAGAATAGTTTCGTCCGCAGTCTGAACGTGAGTATGCGTACCCAGGACTGCGGTAACTCTTTTTTGCAGATAAAAACCCATTGCTTTTTTCTCGCTTGTGGCTTCCGCGTGGAAATCAACGATTATATTAGGTGTATCGATATCCTCAAGAATCTTATCTACCACGTTGAAAGGATTATCCACAGGTTCAAGATAGAGCGTACCGATAAGATTAACTACAGCGATTTTATACGGGCACAAGTCAATTATTGCAACACCGTTTCCCTCAACGCCCTCGGGAAAATTTGCAGGGCGCAGCAAGTAATCGTTGGTATCAAATATCTCCATTATCTCCTTGCGCTTGAAACAGTGGTTGCCCGTAGTGATAACATCAACACCCATTGAGAAAAGTGTCTGGGCAGACGCGGGAGTTATACCGTTGCCCTGTGCAGAATTTTCGCCATTAACAACGGTGATATCAATACTATTGTCCTGCTTGATGCGATATAGCTGTTTTTGCAGCAGTTCGCAGCCGCTGTTTCCGACGACATCGCCTACAAAAAGTAATCTCATAGCACTCTCCTTTTGTGTTTATGTTATGATTATACACTATATTTATCCTTTTTGCAAGTGATTTGCTGATTTTCTTTGATAACAAACAAGACCTGCACAGCCAAAGGCAAATGCAGGTCTTTATCATATGCTTAATCAGTCATCGGTTTCTTCTGACTTTTTCTCTTCTTTTACCTCGACAGGAGTACTGTCAACGACAAGAGTTCCTTCCATAAGTTTTCTGAAGTTCTCTCCGTCGATTTTTTCATGCTCCATAAGGTAATTTGCAAGTTCATGAAGTTTATCGATATGGTCTTTAAGAATCGTTTCGCACTTTTCAAATGCATCCTCAACGATCGCACGGATCTCGTGGTCGATCTCAGCTGCAACAGCATCCGAATAGCTTGGTGTCGCACTGTAGTCTCTACCGAGGAATACCTCATGGTCGTCCTGACCGTAGACAATAGGTCCGAGATTATCGCTGAATCCGTATCTTGTGACCATTGCCCTTGCAGTAGAGGTAGCTCTTTCAAGGTCGTTTGATGCACCTGTGGAGATATCATCAAGTATCAGCTTTTCGGCAACACGTCCGCCAAGCAGAACAATGATGCTTTCAGCCATCTGATTTTTGCTTACAAAGAAATCATCCTTTTCAGGTCTGGACATTGTAAATCCGCCAGCCTGACCACGAGGAATAATTGTTACATAATGGACATCATCCTGTGTTTTGCAGTAGTAATGACAAAGTGCGTGACCGCCCTCGTGATATGCAGTAAGCCTTTTCTCCTTATCGGTAACTATTCTGGACTTCTTTTCGGGACCCATAACTACCTTAAGTGATGCTTCCTCGATATCAGCTTCGGTGATAGCCTTTCTGTTATTTCTTGCAGCGAGCAAAGATGCTTCGTTTACAAGGTTTTCAAGGTCTGCACCCGTAAAGCCGGCAGTTGTTTTAGCTATTACCTTAAGGTCAACATCAGGACCAAGAGGCTTGTTTTTCGTATGAACTTTAAGAATATCTTCTCTGCCCTTGACATCAGGAATGCCGACAACGATATGTCTGTCAAATCTGCCCGGTCTTAAAAGTGCAGGGTCAAGGATATCGCGGCGGTTTGTTGCAGCCATTACGATGACGGAGGTATTATCCTCAAATCCGTCCATTTCAACAAGCAGCTGGTTAAGAGTCTGCTCACGTTCGTCATGACCGCCGCCAAGACCGGCACCTCTCTGACGGCCAACAGCATCTATCTCATCGATAAATATGATAGATGGCGAATTCTTCTTTGCCTGCTCAAACAGATCTCTTACTCTCGATGCACCGACACCGACGAACATTTCTACGAAATCAGAACCCGAAATTGAGAAGAACGGAACCTTTGCCTCACCAGCTACGGCTCTTGCAAGAAGGGTTTTACCTGTACCGGGAGGACCCTCAAGCAAAACGCCTTTAGGTATTCTTGCACCGATTTCGATGTATTTTTTGTTATCGCGCAGGAAATCAACGATCTCCTGAAGTTCTTCCTTTTCCTCGTCTGCTCCTGCAACATCTGCAAAAGTCGCTTTCTTTCCATTTGCCGAAATCTTCGCATTTGATTTTCCAAATGATGACATTTTTCCGCCGTTTGCACTTTTCATCATAACTACAAGGAAGAAAATCAATACACCCGTCAGAATAAGCGTAGGCAGCATATTAAGCAGGAAGCTGTTATCCGAAATAGGTATAAGGTCATATTTTAACGGATCATCACTATACTTACTGTCATAACGCTTTCTGTAGTTGTTCTGACTCTCACTGCCGAGAATTTCGTTTGCAAAAAGTGAAACATTCGGTACGTTGTAGACGTGCTTTTCAGTATCCTTGCTTTCACCGCGAAGCTTGTATTTAAGTTCTCCGCTGCCAAGGTCAAGGCTGAATTCGCTGACCTCCAGATTGTCAAAATGCTCCATTACCTCTGAATACTTTGATTTGTCCGAGCTTGAACTCATATTCATAAGCATGAATACTATACCGCCCACAACGCAAAGTGAGACGAGAAAATAGATAAGCAACGTCTTTCCGCCACTACTTTTCAATACATCACGACCTTTTCTCTTATAATATTTTACTTTCTTAAAACAAAAGAATTATATACCTTTATTGTGATAGCTATATGATATCATTCATAGAAAATGTTAGCAGTCTTTTGGTTGATTGTGTAATTTTTACTCTTTCAGCCGCGCCGCTGCCCTCAACGAACACCGCGCCGTCATTATCATACATAACTACTGCGTTACTGCGCTTTTCCAAAGGAAAATTATTCTTTAACAGTTTCCTTATGCTGTAATCAACATCTCGGTTAACAAGACGGATCCTGTCTCCCTCGTTATAATTATGCAGCACAATTCCGCCTTTAATTTTATCATAATCAAGGCAGCAATTTGCAAACATTTTATGAACATTTGCATAATTACAGCCAGTCTTTTCCATTTCAAGTATCTTTACAGTAATCTTCCTGCCTGCAAAGCAGTATTCTCCGTCTCCGTTAATGTTTACAGGAACTGCTTTGGCTTTAGTTTCGCTGTTTTGCACTTCACACAGCAGTAAACCATTTTTGCATATAATGAAAGAATTTTTAGCAATATTGAGTTTACCGCCCGTATTTATAACATCATATATAAGCGGAAGTTTTTCATGCGAGAACGCAAATCCGCTGTTTTCTAGCCAAAGCATAAGAACTCTGTCCTTTATGCTGTCATCAAGCCCGCAAAATTCTGCAAGTTTTATTTCATTGTTCACACAACACGCATCAAAAGCATTTTTTGCAGTGCGTTCAAGGAAAATCATATCCTTTCGCAGATATGAAAGAGTGTTTGCATAGCTTTTCATAAGAGAGGGGTTTAAGGCTTCAAGCTGCGGTATTATATTATGCCTGATTTTATTGCGGGTATATTCATCGGTAAGATTGGTTGAATCGGTAACATATTTCTGTCCCTCACTGCCAAGAAAGTCAAGTATCTCTTCCCTTGTGCAGTTTATAAGCGGTCTTACGATCCTGTCGCGCTTGGGCGGGATAGAACACAAGCCTTTCAGACCTGTTCCCCTTGCAAGATTGAAAACAGTTGTTTCGATACAATCAGAAAGAGTATGCGCGGTACATATCTTGTCGGCTTTTATGGAATCAAAAATACGATACCTTAATTCTCTTGCACCCTCCTCCACCGAGACAGAGTTTTGCTTGCAAAAGGTGCCTACATCTATTCTATGCACTGAAAGCTCAACACCGAGTTTTTTGCATAAATCCTCGCAAAAATGCTGGTCTCGCTCACTTTCCTGACCACGCAGCTGATGATTGACATGGCACGCAATAACATCATAACCAAGTTTTTTTAAACACAAAAGGAGTGAAACGCTGTCAGCACCTCCTGAAAGACATACCAGCAAACGTTCACCCTTTTTGAACATATCATACTTTTTTACGGTATCGCAAACCTTGTTAAGCATATTATCAATCATACTTTGCAAATTTATTGAGTGATGTAAACAGTGTATACTCGCCCGTCCAGCCAAGCTCAACCGTAGCGGTCTGTCCGTGACGGTTTTTAGCAACTATACACTCTGCAACAGACTTATCTTCGCTCTCCTTTTCATAGTATGCGCCGCGGTACAAAAACAAAATTATATCCGCATCCTGCTCGATAGAACCTGATTCACGCAGGTCAGAAAGCATAGGTCGCTTATCGTCACGCTTCTCTGAATTTCTGGAAAGCTGTGAAAGCGCAATAACAGGCACGTTCAAATCTTTAGCCATAAGCTTTAGCTGTCTGGTTATTTCAGAAACCTCGTTAACACGGCTGTTGTGCTTGTTCGGCGACTCCATAAGCTGAATATAGTCGATTACAACAAGTCCGAGATTCTTCATTCTGCGAAGCTTTGCCTTCATCTGCGGAACTGTAATACCCGCGCCGTCGTCCATATATATCGGCAGACGGGATATCACATCGGATGCCTCGGCAAGCCTGTCCCAATCCTGCTCACTGATCTGACCATTACGAAGGCTTGTATTATTAACCTTTGCTTCAGACGACAGAATTCTTGATGCAAGCTGTTCTTTACCCATCTCAAGAGAAAAGATAGCTACTTCTCTGCCTGTTTTTTTACAGCAGTTTACAGCCATATTGATAGCGAGTGCAGATTTGCCCATTGCAGGACGTGCCGCAAGCACGATAAGGTCAGTTCTGTTAAGACCCGTAGTTACTGCATCAAGGTCAGAAAAGCCCGAACTTGCGCCGAGTTTTTCAAGTGCATCAGCGCCTGTGATCTCCTGAAGGTGATCAAGAGTGCCTACAACTACCTCGCTTATCGGCGTAAGCCCCTCAAAGCTTCTGCCCTGGCGTATATCAAAAACCTTCTGCTCAACATCGTCAAGCAGATTATCCGCAGACGTGGAGTTTTCATTTGCCTGCTTTATAGCATATTCAGCAACGCCTACCAGCTTTCTGGTCAAAGACTTTTCAATGACCATATTGCAGTGGCTTTCAATATTGGCTACACTGGTGACGTTATGTATCAGTCCGCTCAGATACTCGCGAGCCATTTGCGAATTGGTGAAAACACCTGCTTTTACCGACTCGTCGATTATGGAAACGATATCGTCTGCCTTACCGACCGAATAAAACCGCATAATGATAGAAAACAGCGTCTGATGCTGCGGTCTGTAAAAGCAGTCAGCAGACTTGATTATCTCTGCAACTTTGTCGATACACTTTGGGTCATAAAGCATACCGCCTATTACCGCGCACTCCGCTTCCTGCGAATACTGGGCATTTGAGCCCATAAGGTCGACAGTAAACTGGTCTTTTAAATCAAGTGCCATTTAAATCATTCCTCTATAACCTTTATCTTGATATTGCAGGAAACGCCTTGAGAGAGCTTTATTGCAGCGCTGAAATCGCCGAAAGACTTGATTTCAGAACCAAGAGCGATCTTTTTCTTGTCAACATCAACACCGTACTGCTTCTTTAGCTCATCACTGATAATCGAGCCTGTAACAGCGCCGAAGAGTTTTCCGCCCTGCCCGGCTTTTGCTTTAACAGTGACCTCTTTATCCTTTATCTTATCAACAAGAGCAAGGTTGTCTGCTTTTTCAACATCTATCTTATGCTGCTGTGAAGACTTTTTTCCCTGCAGGTCATTAAGATTTTTCTGCGTAGCTTCGAGCGCATAGCCCTTACCGATAAGAAAGTTTCTTGCATATCCATCGGCAACGTTAAGCACATCGCCCTTCTTTCCCGTGCCTTTAACATCCTGTAAAAGTATAACCTTCATTTAATTACACGCCTTTCTTTTAACTGTTATTTCTGATATAATCGTCTATTGCGCCTTTAAGCATCTGCTCTGCGCTTGAAATATCTGTTTTCAGCTGACAAGCAGCCATTGTATGATGACCGCCGCCGCCCAGTGACTCCATAATTACCTGGACGTTAACTGCACCCAGACTTCGTGCAGATATATTGACTATCGAATTGGATTCGTACATTACAAACGAGGCAACAACATTCGATATACCGAGCATATCGTCGGCTGCCTGTGATGCCGCGATTCGTATATTAGAGAACTGCTCGGTTGTGGCAGCGATCGCGCACTTGTGATAAATCTCCGCAGAATTGATTATAGTAGACTTCTGGTGATATGTTTCGATTGAATTTGCAAACAGCTTTTTAACTGCAATACTGTCTGCACCCATACGCTTAAGGTAAGCAGCAGCCTCAAATGTGCCTGCGCCCGTGCGCATAACAAAATTCTTTGTATCAAGCATAATACCAGAAAGCAGAGCTTCTGCTGCGTGAACTGACAGCTTGCTCTTGTCGCCAAAGTATTCCACAAGATCTGTAACAAGCTCACTTGCAGATGAAGCACCTGATTCAAGATATGTCATTACCGTGGGCTCGATAGCATTTACCATACGCCTGTGGTGGTCAATAACAATGACCTCTCTTGCCCTTTGCAGTATTTCGGGCGACTCAACAAGCTTTGGATTGTGCGTATCCACAACGATAAGCAAGGTGTTGAAATCGAGCTTTTCAAGTCCCTCCTGCGGGGTTATATAGTAGTTGGTAATATCATTTTCATTTATATATTCGATAAGCGGCTTTGAAAGGTTGCTTACAGGGTCAACAACGACATAAGCTTCCTTAACGAGCGGCTTTATTGCACAGCAAAGACCTGTTGCGGCACCGACTGCATCAAGGTCTGCATAGCGGTGTCCCATAATAAGAACTCTGTCAAAGGCAGTTATACGTTCAAGCATCGCTTTAGCGACCATTCTGACCTTAACTTTATTGTTCTTGTCGCTTGAGCTTAAAACTCCGCCAAAGAACTTGAACTCTCCGTCCTCGTGAACAGCCGCCTGGTCACCGCCTCGTCCCTGGCAAAGCTCCAAAGCCTGTTTTGCGAGCTTTTCACTTTCAGCAAGACTTGACGCTCCGCGTCCCACGCCGACAGACAGTGTTATATTGGTTCTGTTATCAACAGAAATCTTTCTTGCTTCTTCAAGAATCTTAAATCTTGCCTCGATTTTCGGTGCAAGGTGTCTTTCCTCCATGAAGATATAGAATCTGTCAGAGGAAGTCTTTTTGGTTACGGCAGTAGTGCCCTCGACAAAGTTTTCGATAAGCTTTTCTATCTCAACAATAATATGGGCTTTTTCGCTTTCTCTGATATTTGCCATCACGTCATCAAGATTATCCACATTGATGATGATTATCGACTTTTGAGACTGTTTTGTCTCGTACTTAAGCTCTATATAATCCGAAACATCGTTAAAGTAAATCAAAGCGAGAGGATCCTTAGCGGCATCGCTATGTACTGCCTTTGCTTCGTAAAACCTCTTGGCAACACATACAAGGTCACCCTGCGGAACAAAAACTTTCTGAAGGTCAATATTGCACACATCCGATATCTTAACGCCATAAGCCTCTTCGGCAGAGAGAATGTCGATCGCAAAGCGCTTATTGTACCACAGAATCGTAGCCTTTGAATCAATAATTACAGCAGGCGCAGGGAAATTCATAAGTGAATTCTTTTCCTTACGCGAAATTGCTGTTGCAAGCCTTGTGATATTCTTTTTCGTAAGATTATTGAATACAATAGCCTCAAATATCAGCAAAAGAATCGACACGAGACATATTATCAGCAAGACCTTACCGCTGCCCGAATAATCGGGAGCCTTTTTCAGAAGAAATGCAGAGATAAGACCCGAAAGCGCAACTACAGCTATGGTAAGCCTTATCAGCGCAGTCAGACCGTTAGACCTTTTCACATCTCAACAACTCCTTTTATAAACATTTGCTTATTTAAAGCTCCATAATTATCGGCAGGATCATAGGAGAACGCTTGGTTTTTGCAAAGATAAACTCTGAAAGGTTATCCTTCATCTTGCCCTTTATAGTGTTCCAGTCCTTCATATTCCTGTCAAGGCAGCTCTGAAGCGATTCGGTAAGCAGCTTTCTCGCCTCACCGAGCAGTTCCTCGCTCTCCCTGACGTACACAAAGCCTCTTGAAACAACGTCAGGACCTGCAAGGATAACACCCGTATCTCTGTCTATAGTGGCAACAGCGATTATAAGACCATCTTCGGCAAGGTGTTTTCTGTCACGAAGGACAATAGAGCCTACATCGCCAACGCCAAGTCCGTCAACAAATACCCTGCCCGCAGGGACTGTACCCGTGACCTTCATATCCACTCCGTCGGTTTCAATAACAAAACCGTTGTCGCCAAGAATGATGTTTTCCTCGGGGATACCGACAGCGACCGCAGTGGCTTTATGCTGATAAAGATGCTTGTATTCGCCGTGGACTGGGATAAAGAACTTTGGCTTGGTAATTGAAAGGATAAGCTTTTGTTCTTCCTGGCAAGCGTGTCCCGAAACGTGAACATCGTATATGTTTTCATACACAACGTGTGCGCCGAGCTTCATAAGTTCATTTATAACCCTTGTTACGAGCTTTTCATTACCCGGGATAGGATTTGCAGAGATTATTATGAAATCCATAGGCGTTATGGAAACCTGCCTATGCTCGTTATTTGCCATTCTGGTAAGTGCGGACATAGGCTCGCCCTGACTGCCCGTTGTAACTATTACCATTTTATCCGCAGGGTATCTTGAAACCATCTCTATATCGACAAGCACTCCGTCAGGTACTTTAAGATAGCCAAGCTCAATGCCGATACTGATAACATTGACCATACTGCGACCCGAAACGGCAACCTTTCTGCCTGTGGAAACGGCATTATTGATTATCTGCTGTACGCGGTGGATATTGGATGCAAAGGTAGCGATTATTATTCTTCTGCCCTCTGCCTTCGCAAACAGCTTTTCAAAGCTCTCTCCGACCTTTCGCTCGCTCATAGTAAAACCGGGTCGGTCAGCATTCGTAGAATCAGACATCAGCGCAAGAACTCCCCTGTTTCCAAGCTCTGCAAAACGCTGTAGATCTATTATGCCACCCTCAATTGGTGTATAGTCTACCTTGAAGTCGCCCGTATGGATAAGCACGCCCGCAGGTGTATGGATAGCCATACCGACTGCATCGGGGATAGAGTGGTTCACTCTTATAAACTCAACAGCCATACAGCCGAGCTTGACAGTCTGGCGCGGAGTAACAACATTTAATTTAGCTCCCGCAAGAATCCCATGCTCTTCAAGCTTGCCCTCGACAAGACCGAGAGTCAGCCTTGTGCCGTAAACAGGTACGTTGAACTTTTTTAGGAAATACGGAAGACCACCGATATGGTCTTCGTGTCCGTGGGTAAGCACTACGCCTCTTAACTTATCAATGTTCTTTTCAACATAGGAATAATCAGGCAGCACGATATCAACGCCGAACAGCTCACTGTCGGGGAAAGCCATACCGCAGTCGATAATAATCATGTCATTTGCACATTCGATAGCCGTGCAGTTCTTACCTATTTCGTTAAGTCCGCCCAGCGGTATAATCTTAACAGGTGTCTTTCTCGCAGGCTCTTTGGGCTGTCTGGGCACGCTTGCATGCTTTGCCCTCGTATTCTTCGTCACCTTCGCACTAACATTTTTTACGGACTTTTTCTTCTGCTCTGAACTCTGCTCGGAAGAAGCTTCGTTCTTTCTTCTGTACACAGTCCTGCCTGTTTTATTATTTGTATTGTTCATTTGTTCACTATCAGCCTCACAGAAACGGTCTTTAGAGGCTATTGATATACTCCTTTCACGTCAATTGCATATATTGTCGGTTTTAACAGGTTTGCAAACAGCGCCACAGCGAAACAGCTCGCTTGAATGGTATAATGGTAAGACAAAACGCTGCTCACAGTCCTTATTTTAACGCACAAAATACCTAAATGATATTATACCAAAATACAGCGATAATGTCAAGTAACAGATGAAACCTATCGTCAAGGCATGTGATTGTCAGAATTATTGTCAGAATCGCTTAACTTACGCAGTTTGGCAATAATCGAGTCACAAAAAACACCTGCAAACTCTGTACTCGTGCTTTCGGCAAAAATCATAAGAGATTTTCTGTTTTTTGACGGTCTAACAAAAGCAGAGGTATTCATATCAGACAGTATCACACCTTCGTCACCGACTGCCTGCGCATTTTCAAGTGTCAAAGCACCATTTGAGCTTATATTTATAAACCTTTGAACACAGCAAACCTGTTCTATATCCGCGATCGCCTCTTTCAAGCTGATTTGCTTGTTATTCAGGTATCTGCATATCATTACGGTCAAAAGCAAAGCATCGCGCACAAAGCTTGCTTGTGGCTGACAAGCGATTTCACGGGCTTTAACATCTTTTTCACAGGCACTGACAGTGCAATAGCGGAAAGCGCTCCCCTGCATATGCTCTGCCAGTCTTTCAGCCGCAGCAGGGACGCTGTAAGGAAGACTGACTGCCTTGTTTTCACCGAACATTATAGCACAGCCAAGCAAGCAAAGCTGTTCCCAGCGGATATTACCTGTCGATTCACAGTACGCGTTAACTGCCGTAAGGTCATTGGAAAGCTGAAAAATAACGCGTTCACCGTTTAAATCATTAGCCGGTGTGATGATACTGTCACAAATCTTTGCAGCAGACAAATCATTCGTTCGTACACTTGCATTAACGCCTTTCATACGTTTTGGCATGATTTTGGACAAAAATGCATGGTAAGCGGCTTTTTCACTTTCCGCCGATATTATGTTGCCAAAATCGTTTATACCTGCTGACCTGAACACCTGCGAATCATAACAATCACAAATGTCTTCTTCAAGCTTTAACATAAGCGGCAGACCGCATTTATCAACAAGTCTGATATCGCCGTTTGCATCAACACCGACGTAAGCACCGAGGCTTGCACCCGTTCTGTTCACAACAAAGCCAAGCTGTGAAACGGTACATTCTGACATATCAAGCACATCTACACCAGCTGAGCGCACACCGCAGCACAATGCATCCGCAAGCATAGTGGAATTATCGACTGCACTGTATCCGCAAACGACCTTGTCATTAACCGAAAGCGCTGTACCTATAGCTTTGCCGAGCCTTACAAAGCTTGAAACATCAACCGTTCCGTCAAACAGACTGCATATACCGTCATCATCAAATTCAAGCTGTTTACTGCCTTTGGGAAAGCATACGTCAGCGTATTCTTCAGCAAAAGGCGAAGCAACGTTGTTTTCTGTAATATAGGAATTGGATTTAACGCACATCCCTGCGCAAACTGCTGCACCCGCAGCAAGCCAGACCCTGTTCATCAGCCGTGTATCGCTGCCGACATAAGCATTTTCGACCGAGCAGTTTTTGCCTATCACAGCGCACTTTCCCACATAAGCACCGAGAACCCTCGCACCCTTGCCGATTCTTGCATTGTCAGATATAACGCTTCCTTTACCTATTACTGCCCCAGAGTTAATAGATACATTTTTACCGATAAAAACTGGCGGAATAATGGTTACCCCGTTAAAATTACTTTGTGTAAGGGAAATAACATCACCTTTTTCGCTATCAAGCAATTTTGCTTGATAATCCAAAAAAGTTTTTACATTGTCTATAGAGTCAAACTTTAAGCTTTTCTTTTCAAACTCGCCGCAAAGCTTAACATACTGCGAAATATCGGCACATTCTTTTATCAAGCCCTTGTGCTTTACATCGAAATCTTCAATTTTTACGAGAATAAATTCCCCATTTTTATCTGTCAAACAAGTGTTTACAGGTATGTTTTTAATATGCTCTATCACAGTTTTGTCCGAACAGGATAAAACGTCACATATCAAAACATTTTCTTCGCTTGCTATATCAGAATTTACAAAAACAATACTGATTTTATCGTTGCTGCTATAACGCTTGATTGTTTTCTCAAGTGTTTTATCTCGTTTTTCGCATACAATGTACACCTTTTCCACGCCTGCCGCGATAAGATTATCCAGCGTTCTTTCAAGCACTGCTTTGCCGCACAAGTCGATCAGCGCTGTCAAGCCAGACTGTGCAACCGTTTCAAGAGAGCCTTTTGCCCTCGGACAAAGTATTATCCCTGTCATAAATATGCCTCCGATACTAATAATATGTGTAATCATCAGTATTGACTGCAAAACTGTATTTAAACAAGTCTGAAAATTTTTGAGCTTTACCCCTTTTCAAACCGAATAAAATATGGTATAATAGTCGCAGGATATTATCTTTGAAAACGCAAGGAAGGAGTTAGTCCGCTATGACATACGATTTTACAGAGCTTAAAAAGAAAGCTCTTGAAAAGTTTTTTTCCAGAATGAATCCACAGCAGCAAAAGGCGGTTTTTAAGATAAACGGTCCTCTGCTTATTCTTGCAGGAGCAGGCAGCGGAAAAACTACCGTTCTTATCAACCGTATCGCTAATATGATATATTTCGGTGATGCATACAACTGCACAGATGACAGCAAAGAGCATTCTGATGATGAATGCAGGTTTATTGAAAGCTACCTGAAGGACGAAACGCAGGACACCAAAAAGCTGTCCGAAATAGTTGCTTACAAGAGTGTCAGCCCCTGGAGCATACTTGCCATCACATTTACCAACAAAGCAGCGAATGAGCTAAAAAACAGGCTCGCTGCTATGCTTGGCGAGAGCAGTATGGATATTACCGCTGCGACCTTCCACTCTGCGTGCGTAAGGATACTTCGCCGTGAATGTGAGGCGCTTGGCTACAAGAGCAACTTTACGATTTACGATACAGACGATTCTCAAAGAACTATCAAAACCATTCTCAAAGACTTTGATATTTCCGATAAGATGTTCCCGCCAAAGACAATTCTTAACGAGATATCACGCTGCAAGGATGCTATGACTGATGTCGATACCTATGAACAGCTGTCGATTTCTGACTACAGGCTCGCAACTATTGCAAAAGTCTACAGAGAATATCAGCACAGGCTGATGCTGGCAAATGCAATGGACTTTGACGATATAATCTTCAACACAGTATTGCTGTTTGAGAATTTCCCCGATGTACTTGACCATTATCAGAATAGATACAAGTATGTTATGGTCGACGAGTATCAGGATACCAACACGGCGCAGTTCAGGCTTATCGAGCTGCTTGCCCGCAAATACAACAACATCTGCGTTGTAGGTGATGATGACCAGAGCATCTACAGATTCCGCGGTGCAACTATAGAAAACATTCTCGGTTTTGAAGAGCAGTTCGGCTGCAATCCCGAAACCGATGTAATAAGGCTTGAACAGAATTATCGCTCAACACAGAATATCTTAAGCAGCGCCAATTCCCTTATAAGCAACAACAACGCAAGAAAAGGCAAAAATCTTTGGACCGACAAAGGTGATGGCTGCAAAGTAACCATATACAAAGCTGTCAACGAAAAGGGAGAAGCGCAGTTTATCGCCGATACGATTACCGACGAGGTCGCAGACGGTGCAAAGTACAGTGACCATGCAGTTCTTTACAGGCTGAATGCGCAGTCAAACAGCATTGAGCGTGCGCTGATGCAAAGCGGTATCCCATACAAGATCTTCGGCGGCATGAAATTCTACGACCGCAAGGAAATAAGAGATGTTCTGGCATATTTGCAGGTGATAAACAATCACGCGGATATGTTGAGACTGAAGCGTATTATCAACGAACCAAAGCGCGGCATAGGTGATGCTACAGTCGCTTTGCTCGAACAGATTTCTTCTGACCTCGGTGAAGACCCTATACAAGTAATGAAAAACTCCGAGGAGCTTGCACCTATTGCAAAAAGAGCAAAACAGCTCACTGCTCTTGCAGATATGTTTTTTGAACTTACCGAATATGCACAGGATAATACTCTCGAAGACCTTCTTGACGAGTTGCTTATTGTCAGCGGCTACGGAGAGTATTTGAGGCTTCAGGGTGAAGAAGGAATCGGAAGGCTTGAAAATATCGCCGAGCTCAAAACAACTATGGCACAGTATGAAGAAGAAAGCGAAGAGCCAAGTCTTTCGGAGTTTTTGGAGCAGATATCGCTGTTTACGGATATAGACAATCTCGACGAGAATGCAGATTATGTTGCGCTTATGACTATGCATTCCGCAAAAGGTCTTGAATTCCCGACAGTATTTGTTGTAGGTATGGAGGAAGGTGTTTTCCCGTCGTCACGTGTAGAGAGCGAGGACGATATTGAAGAGGAACGCCGTCTTGCATATGTGGCTATGACGCGTGCAGAGAAAAAGCTGTATCTGACAAGGGCTTGCGAAAGAATGCTGTACGGTCATACTGACAGAAACAGAAAATCACGTTTCTTAAAGGAGATACCAAAGGAGCTTGTTGAAAAGAAAGAACAGGAGGGTATCTCACAGGCTGTAAGCTCAATATCCAGCACCTCAGGAGAGGTCGGAACAATAAAGAGTATGTCGCTTCGCCAGCAGCTGAACATCAGAAAGAACGATAAACCTGCTGTTGAGACACAGACATTTTCCGCAGGTGACAGGATAACGCATAAGATATTCGGTGAAGGAACGGTATTGAGTGCTTCTCCTATGGGTAATGATACGCTCTTGGAAATCGCTTTTGATTCAAGAGGAACCAAAAAGCTTATGGCAAACTACGCTAAAATTAAAAAAGTATAAACTGAAAGCCGCTGCTTACTGTTACAGTAAACGGCGGCTATTATTGTAATATCAAAGAATCTGGCGTTTATAATACAAAGTGAAAAAGTCACGCAGCATAAACTGCGTGACTATAATGCACATATCAGATAATATCGTCTTCCTGATTAGGAATGTTGAGCTGTTTCTTCGGAACGCGCTTGATAGGGTCATATACCCACTTCTTGCACGAATAATCTGCATCTACAAGACCCATCTTCTCACAAAGCACCTTGTTACCCTCTCTTGAGCGGTTACCGTACATACAATATGAGCAGGAAGGCTCTATACCGTTACCAAAATACTGTTTCTTTGCCATTTTGACGCAACTCCTTTTATATCAAGTAATAATACTTTTTATCTTCACTAATTATATCACACTCTCTTTGAAAATGCTACCCTTTTCTTAATTTTCAGTAAGAAAATCATTAATATTAGACAAACCGAGGGCACAAAATTGTTCACTTTAACGAAAATACCGCTTTTACATGCAGCAGTTTCCAAACTATCGGGAAGCATTATCTTTAACAGCCAAAAGCTGTTAACAACTGATAATGCGCACACTATCGGTCTTGTAAGCACAAACAGCTTCAGAGAGTATCTTGAGGCTGTCAGCGCCTTTATCTGAATGATCACGCAAATTCCGCCTAAAGAACATATCCCGGCAATTACGGGGATAAGCGAATAAGCAGCGCTATGCATACGCGCAAGGTTGGTAATATCAAGAACCGAGCGCAGCAGACCTTCACTGCCATTCAAGCCGACACGTCGGCATATAGAGCCGATGATACCGTAATGCTCAAGTGTTGTAATAAGAGTTGAAAAGAAAACTATAAGCGTGCATACACTGACAAGCGACTTCCCTGCCGACAGTACCGAATCGGTAAGTATTGCGCTGTCAAAATGCAGGTTCGTATTGTTTTGTATGACTTTAAGTTTAAAAAGCCTGCACATCACCGCAGCAAGCGCAAGATTGCTTATAACACAGGACAGAAAAACTATCATACCAATTTTTACGCTTCCAAACAGTTCAAGCCCAACTGCCGAGCCGACAAATGCAGGTCCTGCACCAAAGCAAAAACACTGCATTACCTGAGCAGTTTTTTTATTGATATTGTTATTGTCATACATATCACATATCAGCTTTGCGCCAACGGGATAGCCCGCTATGTTTGATATCAGAAAAATGCTGAAAAGGCTTGACGGCATACCGATTATAAATCTCGAAAACAATGAAAACGGCTTTGAAATAAAGCTGTACAACCCGCTTGAAACAATTATGCCCGAAGCTGCCATAAACGCAAACAGCGAGGGTATTATAATATTCATACAAGCCTCGATCGAATCGATTATTCCTTGTTTAATATGCACTCCGTCGGTTATAAGTATTATGCAGTACCACACTATCAGTCCAGCTAAAATATAGTACATAAGCTCTTTTAAATATGCTTTCATAGCTTTACCTCTGTATCAGTTGATATAAATATGTATATGTACACATTAGCAGCAATATAATTCATTAGGACAACTGTGTTCAATAAAGCTGCAAAAGGAGAAAACTATGAACATAAAAAACACTACTCTCGGATTTGTAGGCAAAGCAAAGGATCTGGCGTATTTAGGCTCTTATGTGACGATAACAGACAACAAATCGGTACTTGTGGAAAACTGCCGTCAAATATGCGAATGCAGTGATATTATGGCAAAGGTAGGTGCAGGCGACTATATCGTAGAGGTGTGGGGAAATGACCTTAAAATGTCTGATTACACGCAAGACAGCGTAGTAATAGAGGGCGTTATAGACAGCGTTAAACTGATATCAAAAAGCTTCAGAGAAAGACGTGAGGGCAGATGAAAAGAAAGCCAAAAGAAAAGCAGACCTCTTTTTTCAGATGCACCTACAAGGTCACGGGCGGTTCATACAGCAAGCTGTATAAAATGCTCAAATCCAGCAAACTTCATTCAGAGGGTATGTATGAACAAAATTGCGAATTGACTGTAAATATTCCGTTTTACAATTGCAAGCGCTTTGAAAAGCTATGCTCTGAATGCGGCTGTGAAGCGATAAAAGCTAAAGACGGTGACATGATAAAAGCAGTAAAATGGGCTTTGCGTAGACCAGCACTTATAATCGGCTTGCTGGTGATGATACTTTTGATAATGTATCTGAAAAACATTGTAATAAGATTTGATATAAAGAACGAAAACGAGAAGATACGCTCTGACATAATGAACGTGCTGAAAGAAGAGGGCGTAACTGTCGGTTCATACATACCCGATATTGTTCTTGTTGATGCGGAGAGAGCTTTGAAACAGCGCGTTGAGGGAATAAGCTGGGCAGGTATAACACGAAAAGGCAACAGTCTGATAATTGATGTGGTAGAAAACATCCCTGCGGAAAAAGGCAGCTACAGCCGCTTCCCTACTAATCTTGTTGCAAAGGAAAATGCAACAGTAGAAAAAATAATGCTGCTTGACGGACAGCTGAAAACAGTTATCGGCAGCGGTGTGAGCAAAGGCGATATTATCATAAGTGGGATAGTTGAAACCAGCAAATCTAAATGGGTCGACGGAAAAGAAGAGGTCGAAAAGAATGTCAGATACACGCGTTCAATGGGGACTATTGAGGGGACTTTTGAAAGAACGGTAGTATTTGAACAAGGCTTTGACGATACTGTGAAAAAAGAGACAGGCACCGTTTACAATCAGCGGTATCTGCGGCTGTTTACAGCAGACATACCGCTGTTCTTCAAATCCAAAGAAGGCAGTTTCTACACCGATGAAAAGGTATCATCTGCAAGTATTGGCGGTAAAACGCTGCCGTTTGGGATACGAACTCTGACTCTGACAGAATACGATAGAAAGCCTGTAAGGTACACAAAGCAGGAAGCTATTGAAAAAGCAAATGAAAAACGCGCAAAATACGAAAAGAATTTTCTGTCGGAGTATAAGATAAAGGATAAGAAAGAATCAGTTAAAAGCACCGAAAAAGGCGTCAAACTCGAAGTGACATACACCCTTTACGGAAACATATGTGAAGAAGCCGCATTTTTTATAAAAAAATAGAAAAAATATGTTTAATATGTATGATTTTTTGTTGCAATCGAAAGAAAAATGTGATATACTATGATAGGTTTAGTATGCGCAATAACAAAATGGTAAATAAAGGATAACTGTTAATGGCTCAAAAAGAAATAAAAGCCGATAAGATAGAAACAATTCTTACGCTTTTCGGCAACTATGATGAAAATGTAAATCTGATACAGCGCGAGTTTGATGTAGTAATTCTCGGCAGAGGTGACAACCTCACGGTATCGGGCGAGGAAAAAAACGTCTTTGAAGCAAGCGAGGCAATAAAATCGCTTATCACGCTTATTGAAAAAGGTGAACCGCTGACCGAAACAACTATACGCTATGTGTTCTCTCTTGTAAGAGAAGGCAGGCAGTATGAAATAAATCATCTGTCCGACGGCGCAATATGCGTTACGGTTTCGGGAAAGGCTGTAAAGCCAAAAACACTCGGTCAGAAGAAATATGTTCAGGCAATCAAGGATAAGACTATCGTTTTGGGCGTAGGACCTGCAGGTACGGGCAAAACATATCTTGCGGTGGCTATGGCTGTAAAGGCGTTCAAAGCTCACGAGGTCGAAAAGATAATACTCACACGTCCTGCGGTGGAAGCAGGCGAAAAGCTCGGTTTTTTGCCGGGTGACCTGCAAAATAAGGTTGACCCGTATTTAAGACCTCTTTACGATGCACTGTTTGAAATGCTCGGTCCTGATACCTTTAACAAGCAGCAGGAGCGAGGCTGTATTGAGGTAGCTCCGCTTGCGTATATGCGCGGAAGAACTCTTGATGATTCGTTTATTATACTCGATGAAGCGCAGAACACTACGCACGAGCAGATGAAGATGTTCCTTACAAGGCTCGGATTCAATTCAAAGATAGTTATAACAGGCGACATTACACAGATTGACCTGCCCGATGACAGAAAATCAGGGCTGATACAGGCAATGAACATTTTAAAGGATATCGATGATATCAGCATTTGTCGGTTTAATCAGAATGACGTTGTCCGCCATAAGCTCGTTCAGGATATAATCATGGCGTACGAAAAATACAACAGAAGGAATGTGAAAAACAATGGGTAAGGTAAAAGTTTCTATTGCAAACAATCAGACTCAGGTAAAGATCCCCGTAGGCATCAGACTGCTTGTAAGACGCTGCTGCCACGCCGTTACGCAGTACGAGGGCTTCAATGACGATTTTGAAGTCTCTGTATCGTTTGTTGACGACGAAACCATCCATAAGCTCAATGTTGAGCATCGCAATGTCGACAGACCAACAGATGTGCTTTCATTCCCTTTGGGCGAGAACGGAAAATATGACCTGAACCGTGAAACAGGCGCTTTCCTGCTGGGCGACATCGTTATCAGCCTTGAGACTGCCTGCCGCCAGGCTGAACTGTATGAACATTCGCTCGAAAGAGAGGTAGGTTTCCTTACAGTTCACTCTATGCTTCATCTGCTTGGTTATGACCATGAAAAGAGTTCACTTGAAGAGCGTATAATGCGTGAAAAAGAAGAGGCTATCCTTGGTAACCTCGGTATTTCGCGTGATGCTACGTTCATAGGCGAGCATGAGCATAATGATACATAATACTCTTGTATAAGGAAAGTTAGAATGAATACGGAATATAAAACCAAGAATGCATTTGTTACAATTGTCGGCAGAGCAAACGCAGGTAAATCTTCCCTGCTCAATGCGCTTGTAGGTGAAAAGATAGCTGCCGTGAGCAGTAAACCGCAGACAACAAGGACAAAGATAACAGGCGTGCTTACCAAGGGTGATACACAGTATGTTTTTATTGATACTCCGGGTATGCACAAGGCAGTTAACAAGCTCTCGGAGCATATGCTCAAAACTGTCAGCGAAAGTGTCGCAGATGCAGACAATATAATAATGATGTGCGACTGCACAAAAAAGATTTCTCAAAATGAGCTTAATCTGATTTTGGGATTCAAAAAGTCCGATAATGTCATTTTGATTCTCAACAAAACCGACCTGCTTGAAAACAAGGACGAGCTTATTGAAAAGCTTGCGCAGTACAGTGAACTATACAGCTTCACCGAGGTCATACCGATAAGCGTGCTTACAGGCGACGGCTTGGATATAGTTATGAACGCGCTTGAAAAGCTTGCTGTCCAGGGACCGCACTATTTCCCCGATGATAAATTCACCGACCAGCCCGAGCGGGTTCTTATGGCTGAAATGATAAGAGAAAAGGCTCTTTTAAATCTCAACGAAGAGGTTCCGCACGGAATCGCCGTTACTATCGAAAGCGTTACAGAGCGCGATAAAAAAGACGGCGAACCGATTATGGACGTAACTGCAACTATCTACTGTGAAAGAGATTCACACAAAGGCATACTTATCGGCAAGGGCGGCAGTATGCTGCGTAAAATAGGCAGCGAAGCAAGACAGGAGCTTGAAAACTTCTTTATGATCCGCGTTAATCTTCAATGCTGGATAAAGGTAAAAGAGGGCTGGAGGAACCGTGAAGGCTTGATTAAAAACTTCGGTCTTGACTAAACACAATAGCACGTAATATTTTCCGCTTATAATAAACCTGCACACTGCAGATACTATTTTCAGATATCAAGCATACTGAAAAGGTGGTATTTGTGTGGAACTATGGGACAGGTTTTTTGCAAGCGGAAAAATTTCTGATTATATAAAATATGCTGCTGCAAAAAGAGGTGAAAAGAATGCTGACACTGAAAGGACTGATACTGAAGGAAAAAAAGATAGGTGAATCCAGCAAGGTTGTCAGCGTTATCACTGCTGAAAGAGGCGTTATAGATATTTTTATCAGAGGCGGACAGAAAAGCACTAAAAACGGCGCAAGTACGCAGCTGTTCGTTTATTCGACATTATGCGTTGAGGAAAAACTTACAGCATCAGGTCAGACAGATTACTATCTCAACAGCAGCGAGCTTATCCGCGCATTCCCGAACATTCGCCTAGATATAAAGAGAACTGCTTTGGCAGCATATTTCAGCGAACTTATTCTTTTTTCGCGTACAGAGGAAACAGGCTATCACGATGTAATGCGTCTTGTACTGAATTCAATGCATTTTCTTGACAACGGAAAAATGGATATGCAGCTGCTTAAATGCGTGTTTGAGTTCAGACTGCCGTGTGAGATAGGATTAAGACCCGACCTTGTCGGCTGTGCAGATTGTTTCAAATACGAGGACGATAAAATGCACTTTGACTATACAGAAAACAAACTGTTCTGTGACGAATGTTATATTACAAAAGAAGATTCGCAGGAAACCGTTTTTGACAAAACACTTCTGTACATTGTCAGATACATTGCTTTGAGCGAATTTGAAAAGCTTTTCTTTTTCAAGATAAGCGAGCGCTACCAAAGCAAACTGACCCAATTTACCGAATCATTTATTGCATACCATTTCAAAAACAGATTTAAAACACTTGATTATTACAAAGGAATATAGATAAAATGAATTATATTAACTGCAAAGCACTGGAATTACATAAAATACTTGAAATGCTTTCGGCAAAATGCACTGTACCGAAAGCAAAAGAAACGGCTCTTTCTATACAGCCAAAAACAGACCTTTTTGAAGTAAAAAACGAGATCTCAAAGACCTCATGCGCTCTTGAAGAGTCTATCCGCTACGGAACACCGGGTTTTTATAAGGTGAACGATATCAGCGCAATCGTCAAAAGAGCCGGGCAAGGCGGTATTCTGTCGATAAAAGAACTGATGGAGGTACGTCGCGTTCTTATGCAGACAGATGTGCTTGTAAAGTGGTTTGACCAGCTTGAAAACAAGGACATTGTGCTTGGCTATCTTTTTGAAAGCCTTTTCCCCGATACTTCCCTGCTGCGCCGATTGAACGATGCGATTATCGACGAGAATTCACTTTCCGATGATGCAAGTGCGGAGCTTCGCAGCATCAGAAGAAAAATCTCGCGTTCGCAGCTGTCGATAAGAGAATCGCTCGATAAGATGATAAAATCAAGCGAGGGCAAAAAATATATGCAGGAAGCAATCGTCACAATCCGTGACGGCAGATTTGTTATACCTGTAAAGCGTGAATTCAAGGGGAATGTCGACGGTCTTGTTCACGATATTTCCGCAACAGGCTCTACCCTTTTCATCGAGCCAATGAGCGTTGTTGAGGCAAACAACGATATACGCATTCTTCTCGGTCAGGAGCAGGACGAAATTCACCGCATTCTTACAGTTTTTTCATCAGAGTGCGGACAGCTGAAGCAGCAGCTTATTTCAAGCTACAATGCAATTTGTGAGCTTGATGTATATTTTTCAAAAGCAAATCTTGCTGCCGATATGAAAGCTATGGAGCCTGAAATAAGCAATGACGGAGTTATCATACTTAACAAAGCCCGTCACCCGCTTATTGATGATAAAAAAGTTGTTCCTGTCAACTTTTCAATCGGAGATGATTATACAGCACTTGTTATAACAGGACCAAACACGGGCGGTAAAACGGTTGTGCTGAAAACTGTCGGTCTGCTGACACTTATGGTTATGTGCGGAATGCTGATACCTGCATCTGACGGAAGCAGGATATCGATTTACAATAAAATTCTTGTCGACATTGGCGATCAGCAGTCTATTGAGAATGACCTTTCAACATTTTCGTCGCATATAAGCACTATCAAGCATATTCTTGACGAGGCTGACAGCGACAGCCTTGTTTTGCTCGACGAGCTTGGCTCGGGTACCGACCCAGTCGAAGGTGCGGCACTTGCTGTTTCGATTATTGACAGAATAAAGACATTCGGCGCTACACTTGTGACAACAACGCATTATCAGGAAATAAAGATGTATGCCATTGACACACAAGGTGTTCAGAACGCAAGCTGTCAGTTTGACGTTGAGACACTTAAACCAACTTACAATCTTGTGATAGGTTTTCCGGGAAAGTCAAACGCATTTGAGATTTCACGCAGTCTTGGAATAGATGATGACATAATCAAGCACGCAAATTCCCTTATTTCAACTGAAAACAAAAAGTTTGAAACTATTCTTGACGACCTTGAAAAAACAAGGCTTGAGCTTGAAAAGAATAACAGGCAGGCGCTGGATTACAAGCGAGAGGCACAGGCACTCAAAGACGAGCTTGAATCCGAAAAGGAAAAGTTTGCAAAGGAAAAAGAAGATATCCTTGAACGCGCACAGCTTGAGGCGCAGGAAATCGTTCGCAGAGTACAAAGAGAGTCGCAGGCTCTTGTTGACGAGCTTGACCAGCTTCGCAAAGAAAAAGAAAAGGATAATTTCACCCAAAGAGCAATAGATGCCCGCCACAAGCAGAAATCGACTATGAACAAGCTGTACCTTGAAGCCAATCCTGTAATACAAGAAGATGATGACGGATATGTTCTGCCAAGGGCACTTGTTAAAGGCGATAGGGTGCTTGTATGGGATACCAAGCGAAACGGCATAATTATCACCCCACCTGACAGTAAGGGATACTGCTTTGTGCAGATAGGTGTTATGAAATCCAAAGTCGAGGTAAGCAAGCTTCGTCTTGTAGAAAAACAAAAGCCTGTAAAAACGCCCAAATCAAACAGGGCAAGCGGTGTATCTACCAAGGGTGTTGAGAGCCGTATGACAAGAAAAGCATCGACCGAGCTTGACATAAGAGGTTACGCGGCTGATGACGGAGTCTATGCAGTCGACAGCTTTATTGACGATGCTGTAATGTCAGGTGTCGGTGTGGTAACTATTATCCACGGCAAAGGCACAGGCATTCTGAAAAATGCTATCAGAGCGCACCTCAAACATCACCCGTCTGTAAAGTCATCACGCAAAGGTCTGTATGGTGAGGGCGAGGACGGCGTAACAGTAGTAGAGCTAAAATGACAGATAAAAATCAAAACCACCCGTTAAACGGGTGGTTTGCAAAAGCCGGCTCTGCGAAAAAAACTCTGTAAATTCAAAAACTGTGATAAAAAACGTTATTGCTGGAGCGGCTTAAAAAGTCGCTCCGATTTTTTTACAGTATAATTTGGATACTGTAATTTGTCAAGATACTTGCGCTATCAGCCTGTTGAAATGGAGCGCAGCGGAATGGGATCAGGCTGATAGCCG
>OMXI01000040.1:0-31695 GCA_900314975.1 uncultured Eubacteriales bacterium
TAAATGACGTCAAGGCACAAAACTTATAACACTATACAAAGCGATAGAAGAACAACAAAAGAAAAATCGGCGCAAAGCGCCGACAAATTCTGATTTCTCGCTTGGAGGGCAAGGTATAAAAAAACAAACAGCTTTTCATCTTTATCAGGTGAAAAGCTGTTTTTATTATGCGTATTAAGAGTAGACTGTTATTTGACCGTCCTTTTGGGTAATGACTTTCATTTTGACGTTTGGTTTATCCTTTTCCTTGGTAGGTACGGCGGTTACGTAGCCGTTTTCGGATTTGGTCATATCGTAGTCGCTTTCAAAGGTTATCCAGACGTTATCGAACTTTTCCTTGGTTTTGAACTCGACGGTGGTCACCTCGCCTGATTTGGTGATAGCGACGCTGTCGTAGTTAAGGCTTCTTGAGCTTGCGCCTGAAATGTCAACAGAGGACAGCGGCGGATTATACTTGAGCCCTTTCATTTTGGACAGGCTGTAGAACGAATCCTTGATGGTATACTCGGCTACCTCGAAGATGACGCAGTCGGGCTTGAAGAGTCCTACATAGTACGGCATATCCATTGAATTCTGATAGCCGTGTACCATTATATACTCACTGAACGAATTCTTGAAGAACTTGTCGCCGTAGATGTTCATATAGCTGCCCTGGAAAACAAGTGCTTTGGGACAGCCCTCGGCTTTGCGCTTTTCGTTTACGAAATACTTGAAGGTATTGTACTGCTTATCCATACGCAGTCCGGAATAGCCCTGCACCTCTTTTATCGGGTCTTTTAGCTCGTAATCGGGGACTTTTTCGTTTACGGGGAAGCGTGAGGTCGGCAGATATTTCTGCGTTTTCTCGGTGATATTGAATTCCTTGGGGTCGTTGAGGTGTATAGCGGGTATTGCCGTTTTAAGCTTTTTGAGGCAGTTCTGTGTGCCGTAGAACGCGCCGTTGTAGTTCCAATGGTTAGCGTCATACTGCTTATTGAACACCTCGATGCCTGTTGCTTTGACCTTTTGAAGCTCCTCGATATTGTCAACGACATTTATACCGCGGGCTTTAAGCTCTTTCACGAGGGTATCCACACGCTCGCGGGTATAATTTATGGAGCTTGGAACTTTATCGGGATAGATAGATGCTTTTGAGGGGTCTATCATTACGGCGAACGGGATTTTTCTCTGCTGGCAGTAAGCCTGCATACTTTTGAGCATATCGGAGAATGCTTTTTCGTACTCGCCGTACTCGGTATCTGTGGTTATGCCTGCGCCGAAGATGTAGTTATCCTTGCCGTAGGAATATGACGGGTGGGCTACCATATGGAACGCATATTTATTTATAACGCTGTAGCCAAACATCATCTGCTCGCGCAGACCTATGCGGTCGTTGATATACTCCTCGGTGCGCACTGTCCATCTTTTTGAATCATCAGCTGATGCGCTGAACGGGCTTTCGGCGAGCTTACGGTTATCCACCTCGGAAACTGCGCCCGATTTGAAGTTGAACAGAGCCATCGGCACTGCAATTATCGCAAAGAACGCTATAAGCGTAAATACTTTTATGCCTTTCACTGCTTTATCTCCTTTCGCGCGTCAGAATTGGAAATACATAAACGGGCTGTAGGTGGAGTTCACCATAAACATTATTGCAACGGCGAACAGCAGTATGCCCAAAAGCTCGCGGAAGAACATTGCTCCGCTTGAATCTCTCTTGTTCTCGCAGGCATCCTTTACGCCCTCAAGACCCAGTATTGTTGAGCCGAACAAGCCTATTACCGCAAATGCGATTATGCGCCAATCGAAATAGTACAGGAACTTATAAGGCACGTTTTTATCGCCTGCGCCGAACATTACCTTGAACCAGTCGATAAGCTCCTTGAAATCGGTAAATCTGAAGATTATCCAGGTGAAATACAGTATCGCCATAGTGAACAGCCACTTGATAAAGGACGGTATCGCGTCGTAGAAATTGGAATTCTCCATGAGCTTTTCGAGTATTCTGAACACGCCGTGCAGCGCGCCCCACGCAAGAAATGTCCAGCCTGCGCCGTGCCACAGTCCTGTGAGGACAAACACGACTGCGAGGTTGAGCACTGTTCTGCCCGTACCCTTGCGGTTTCCGCCGAGTGGTATGTAGACATACTCCTTGAACCAGGTACCCAGCGAGATATGCCAGCGTCTCCAGAAATCCTTGATGGATGTTGACAGGTAGGGGAAATTGAAATTCTCCTTCATATCGTAGCCCAGCAGCTTGCCAAGACCTATGGCGATATCGGAATATCCCGAAAAATCAAAGTATATCTGAAGCATGAACAGGAAGTTTATTCCCCATGCTGTGCCTGCACCTATTGCGACGCCCTTTGTCTGAGCGATGCACGCGCCGAGGGTATCGGCGATTATCAGCTTTTTGGCAAAGCCCATCATTATGCGCTCTACGCCCTCAAAGGCTTTATCGAGCGTGAGGAACTTTTCGCCGCACTGCGGTTTGAAATCCTTCCACAGCACGATAGGACCTGAGATGACCTTTGGGAAAAAGCAGAGATACAGTGCGCAGTCGATAGGGTTCTTGCAGTCGGCATCTCCTCTGCGGATATCGACAAGATAAGAGATAGCAGAGAAGGTTATGAATGATATGCCTATCGGTGCGACAAGCGATGCCTGCTTATTGCTGAAATTGAATGTGAGCAGGTTGGTGATGAAATCGGCATACTTATAGTAGACAAGTATAAACACGACTATTGCGGCGCAAAGGGTGATGATGCCCAAGCCTATCCAGTCGGTCTGTTTCCACCACTTTGGCTTTTCCTGCGCCTTTTGCTCTTCGGCGAGGCGCTTTTTTATCTCGCGCTTGCGCTTTTCTATCGGGTCGAGATTTTCAGGCTCGGGCTCTGGTTCGGGCTCGGGTTCGGGCTCGTAATATCCGTAGTCGTCCTTTGGCTTTTTAACGTAGTCGCGCTTGAACTGTATCGCCCAGCCCATACCGTAGACGGCGGCGATATAGATGACCAGCTTCCACGCTTCGCCCACGCCTGCCCAATTGTAGAAAAACAGGCTGATAAGTATCAGCACTATTTCAGGCACCTGCGCTTTGGTGAAGACCTTGGCAAGCGGTCCCCTTGTGCTTATAATATAAAACAGATAGTAGATTATCACGCACGCGGGGAAAAACAGAAACAGAAATGTCTGTGTAGTAAATCCCATAACATTCTCCCTCTTCATATTTGATAGCCCTTTACGGCACTTCCCTACATCCGCAAGAACTTACAAAAATATTATACCACATTGACCTTATCAAATCAAGTACTCAATACACAAAAAATTCAGAACTGCAATTTTATATCGCAGTTCTGAAAAAATCTGTATTATTCGCCTTTGGCGGCAAGCTCAAGTATCTCCACCTGCCCTGTGAGGACATCGGAATACTTGACGGTGTGGGTTTTCTCGCTGCCGTCGTGATGCTCGCGCAGTCTGAAAACGTTGGGGTAGACGCCGATTATCTCGGCGGGGTCGTTGAAAATGCTTATTTTCGGTCGTTTGATAGACACATTGACGTGTACGTGCGGGTCTTTGTCCTGAAGAGCCTTTACTTTTGCTCTGATAGCTTCAAGCGGATTCATAGCTGCCTCCTTGCAATAGGTACAACACATCTCGGCAAACGTATATGACCTGAAACTCACGGCGCTGCTGCGCTGTTCAAAGCCGTGTCTGCCGTGCCGCCGCAGCCACTGCCGCGCTCAAGCGCCCGTGATAACTACACGTTTATTATAGCACATTTTTCACATTTTTGCAAGTTTGAAAGGGTGAAAAACTACTTAATGTTATGCGGTTTTTGCGACTCGGCGCGGGCTTGCTCCTCCATTTTTGCATACAGCTTATACACGGGTGCTATGCTTTGCATATCGCTTGCGATACGGTCAAACAGGCTTTCGCTGAAAAGCTCCTGCGGGTCTGCGCTGTCATAGCACAGGCATATGGACTTTCTGTTGACCCAATCGAGCAGGTCGGGCTTACAGTCGGGGAAATGGTTCTTTTTATACATTTCGCCTGCAAGGTAAAATCTTTGCTGGCTTTCAAACGCTTTTTTCGCGGCTTTGAAGGTCTTATCGCCGCAAAGCGCCATTTTGCGCAGCTGCTCCATTGCGGCGGTGCTGGTACGGTAATATCCGCAGCCGTAGCCGAAGCCTTCAAGGGAGACATAGCAATAAAACTCGGGGGTGAGGTCATAGGCGCTGGCTTTTTTGCGTCTGACCGAGCACCACAGCGAGTCGCGGAATATCGCGCCGCCTTTGATGTACCTTGCGTCGCGGTAGATACGGCTGACGCATTTGGGGGTACAGACAAGCTGCGGGTCTATGCTTTCCATTACGGGTGCGAGCGTTTGCAGAAGCTCGGCAAAGGGCGCAAGAACGAGCTTTTCGTAATCTGCCTTATGGTCTTTGAACCACTGCCTGTCGTTGCGCATATAGTTTTCGCTGATAAATTCGAGTGCTTGTACTGTGAATGACATTTTTTCAACTCCGTATCCTTAATATCCCCACGTCAGCAGTTTCCACTCGCCGCCCTCCTCACGGGCAAGCCAGAATTGAAAGTAGTCTTTTTCGCCCTTTAAGCTGGCTCCTGTGTCCGCAAGCCACTCTTCCTCGCTATCAAAGCGGATACACTGTGTAAAGTTACCGCCGCCCCTTGATTTTAAATCATTGAGCCACTCAAGGTCATCGGGTCGGTTGCTGTGATTATCACCGCTGTATGAAAGCTTCAGCAGGTCGCAGGCATCAAAGTCTTTTACCTTGTCCAGCACGAGCTGCGCTGCATCAGCGATATCCTGCTTTGAAAACACCTCCGAGCTGCCAAGGTTTATCTTTGCATTTGAAACTCTGCTGCTTGGAAACTCTATTTTGTATATCACAAATGCCGCCGCGAACACAAAGGCAAATGCGGCAGCCCATATAAGCAATGTTTTTATTCGTTTCCTTTTCTTTGTCATCATTATCACCTCTGATATATATACGATTGAAGCGGCAGTTTTTGTGTATTTTCAGAAGAAAACTGTAAGTCTGCACAAAACAAGAATCAGAAAGTTGTGCAAAATCATCTGTCGTTTATCAATTCTTTATATGGTCAGCTTCATCATATCGCCAAAATCCTTGCGGGACTGCGCCCAGGAGAGCATCATATTCTCGTCCCACACGTTTGAATCGACGAGGATAACGGTAGTAAGCTCGCCTGTGAGCTGCGCGCTGACGGTGGCGCTTGCCTCGTCATAGGTGGTGGCAAGCGGCAGCAGGGCGTTTGCCTGCTTATCAAAATAGGCTACATACAGTGCTTTTATGCCGTCGCGCTCTTTTTTGCCGAAGGTGAGGTTCTTTTTGACATAGTCCTTATCCATACGGAAATACAGCGTTGCGCTGCGGCAGTCGACACTGCTGTCGGCGGTGATATCTACTGCTTTGCCGACAAGTACCTTACTGCTTTTGAGGTCAGCGATACTTGTTTCCTGCGCTTTGAGCTTACTTTCCGCGCCCGATTTTGCGAACAGCTTTATAGAAAGTGTATACGGCTGTCCTGCGGTATTGACCGTTTTGAAAACGGCTGATGTGGCGGATATCGCCTGTTCGGAATAGCCGCCCGATGCTGTACCCTTGCCCTTTTGCAGCGGGTCGGTACCTGCTTTGACCTCGTCGCCGTCCTTTATGCCGTCACCGTCGGTATCGGGCTTGAGCGGGTCGGTATGGTAGATATTGACCTCGTCGCCATCGGAAAGCCCGTCGTGGTCGGTATCGGGGTCTTTGGGGTTGGTTTTGAGGCGGATCTCCGTTTCGTTGGAAAGCCCGTCGTTATCGAGGTCGACCTTGGTATCGTCAACGCCCTTTTGCTTGGAATCGCGCACGAGGGGGTCGGTGCCTGTGAGGCAGTACTCCTCGTAATCGGTCAGACCGTCGCCGTCGGTATCTTTCTTTTTGGGGTCGGTCTTTATCTGCGCCTCTACGCTGTCGGGCAAACCGTCGGTATCGGTATCCTTGCCCTGCTGCTGCTCGGTGTACACCTTGCGCTGACCTTCGGGGTCATAGACTGTTTTTTCGGTTTTTTCGGTTTTTTCGGGGAACTCGGTAACAACGGTGGTCGTTTTTGAGGTCGTCTGCGAGCTGCTTTCGGCGACTGATGATGTGTCTGCCGTGGAGGCAGTCGTGCCCGAGGTGGTCGTTTCGGCTTGTGATGATGAGCTGTCTGCCCTGCTGCTGTCCTTTGCGCTGCTGCTTGAAGAGCAGGCGGTACAGGTCACAAGAGACATCGCGAGTAAAAAGGCTGCTATTCTTTTAGTCATTTTAGTATCCCCTTTATTGTTGTTATGCGCGGCGATCATCAATCGTCTATCCAATCGACATTGGTGACGTAGATGACCTCGCAGCCCTGACCGCCTTCGCCGTCGACATAGTCGTCTCTGACGGTGCTTGAATACCAATCAGATGTTGCGCCGTCGGACGTTCTGACGCCGTCGATATTGACAAGGTAGCCGCGTATACGGATATGGTCGCCTTTGCGGACTTTGAGCAGGTCCTTTTCGACGTTCTTTTCGGCGGGGATAAGGTGATTGTTGGAGATATTGGTGATTATATTGTCCATATTTCCGCCAAAGTATTTATTCAGCGTAAGGTCGGTCACGTTATCAAACGAGCCGCTTCGGTAGCCCTGATCCCATTTGATATCAAGCTCTTCGTTATTCTCGGCGACCTTACCCCAGCACAACAGCAGGTCAAGGGGTGATATGGCATCTCCCATATTGTCTGACACGCTGTACTCCTTGGTATGCAGGACGAGCGCCTCGATATCGTAGGAATATATATACTTCATTTGCATTTCCCAGCCGTTTTTTTCAAGCCTTATGGTATCGCTTGTGACGGCGGTCTGCTTTGGCTCGGGGATACCCGCTACGGAGCGCGTTCTGCCTTCGTGATACCACGCTGAAACGATAAAATAAACAAGGTAGCCCAAGCCTATTATTATAAGCGCAACTACTGTTGCGGCGAAATATCCGAACTGCACGGGTTTGTCTTTTTTCATATGCGCTGCCCCTCTTTTTTGTCTTATCAGTCGTCTATCCAGTCGATATTGGTGACGTAGATTATCTCGCAGCCTGTACCCTCGTAATCATTTCTGACAGTGCTTGAATACCAATACGCGCCCTGACCGTCCTTTTTTCTCACTCCGTCGATATTGACAAGGTAGCCTCGGATACGGATATGGTCGCCTTTGCGGACTTTGAGCAGATCCTTTTCGACGTTCTTTTCGGCGGGGATAAGGTGGTTGTTGGAGAAGCTCTCAACGAATTTTTCAAGGTCTCCGCCGAAGGGTGCGAGCCTGATCTCGTTGGCATCGGGAGTGCCGCCTTTTCTGACGCCGTGTTCCCAGCCGTAGTCTATTTCCTCGTTTGTCTCGGCGACCTTGCCCCACCCAAGAAGCAGGTCGAGCGGCGAGATGGCATCTGCAAGATTATCCGTGACGGAATACTCTTTGGTATGCAGAACGAGCGCTTCGATATCATACGAGCATATGTATTTCATATCGACATCCCAGCCGTTTTTTTCAAACTTTATCGTTTCGCTGGTGACGTCGCGCTGAATCGGTTCGGGTATGCCTGCCACGGCTCTTGTTCTGCCTGCGTGATACCACGAATATGCGATAAAGTATACAAGGTACACAAAGCCTATTATTGCAAGTGCAAGTACTGCTGCACCGAACCAGCCGAGCTGTTTTTTATTTCTTGTTCTCAATTTTTTGCTCCCCTTTTGTTTCTTTATGGGTACATTATACTACACATTTTTGCATATTTCAATAACCTGTTACAACAAAAAAACCGCCTGTTACAGAAAACGGCACGGTTTTTGTTCTCTGCAAGGCGGTTCAGGATCGTTCTATGATTTCGATTTTTGTGATGTAAAAGACCTCGCACGCACCGTCGCCCGTATCAAGACGCGAGGTACTGGTGTTCCACTCAAACCACGCGCCGTCATCACGCTCGGCATAGACATCGACGAGGTAGCCCTCGAGCTTTACGCGGTCGCCGCGCTTTATCTTCTCAAGCTGTTTTTTGACTGTGCTTGTTGCGGGGATAGAGTGGTTGTTGGAATACTGCCTGTCCACGTCCGCTGTGGTACCTATACGGTCAAGCTGCGAGATATCGTCGACGTGCCAGTATATCCACCTGTCGTGCTGATCCCAATGAAAGTCTACCGAGCCGTTATACGCCGCGACGTTTCCCCACGCGAGTCCGAGGTCGACGGGTGCGAGCTTATCGCTCAAGCCGCCTGAGTCGTAGTTTTTGGTGCTGACGACGAGGGCATCGATAGTATAGTTATACTTGAAGGTGATAGCGACGCTGTAGCCGTCTATCTCCTTTGAGGTACCGCCCTGCGCCTGCGTCTGAACGGGCTCGGGCAAGCCCGCTTGTGACCTGCGCGTTCCGTCTGAATGCAGATAGGTAGACAGCCAGCCTGACGAAAGGGCAAGTATCAGAAATATCAGAAGCGGTATTCTTCGGTTGGTCTGCACGCCGTTCATCAGATCACCGTCCTTTCGCACAGCATAGCTTTATCGTTTATCTTTATCCACAAAGGAGAGGAAAATCGTTCCGATTATGACGTAGCAAAAGGCGAAGAGCATTGGAAAGCCCCACATTTTAAGCAGGTTTGCTACCTCAAAGTCAAAGTCGGGATTTTTGGGTGCGCCTGCCATACCGTTAAGGTTTGAGGTTATGCAAAGCGCATTGAGTCCCCATTTGGAGACCATAAAGAATGACAGCTTTTTGGTGAAGCCGTTAAGCTCGAATATCATTCCGGAGAGGATAAGCTGAAGTATCAGCACAAACGGCATTACTGTCATAGCTGTCTGCGGGGTCTTGACGATGCAGGACACCATTAGTCCGAGCATATCAGAGCAGAAGATTATGATGAAAAACGACACGGTAAGCTCTATTGCGACGGGCAGAAGTACGCCCTTTGACGGAACTGTGCTGTTATTGAAGATGATGGTTATGGCGGTGACTATCGCCGCTTCGATGAGGCACTGGATAAGCTCGAAAACCGCGTGGGCGCTGACGTAGGCGAACACGCTCATGCCCGAGCGGTGCTCTCTTTTTATAATGTCTCTTTCCTTGCACACGGACTGTATGGAGTTGAAGATGCCTATCCAGATACACGCGCAGACAAGCGCAAACGCGCCGTTTCGGGTATCGCGGTAGGTCTTGAACATATTCGCGCCGGTGACGCAGCTGATGAGGAAGGTGATTATGCCCGAGCTTATAAAGGCTTTCCAGCCGTTTTCATTGAGGAATATGCGGTAGCATTTGCCGAAGTAAATTCTTATCTGTTCGCCGATAGATGAGCGCATCTGACAACTCTCCTAACTGTAAAGTCCCTTGAATTTGCCGATATAGTAATCGGGCCGGTCGTTGACCTTGCCGACTATCGCTTCAAGGTTGTCGGTATCGAAGAACTTGTACGAGTCCTCGACTGTACCGAAGAATGACACATAGCCGCACTGGTCCTGCTTGCTTTTGGCAAGGACTAGCACCTTGTCAAAGTTATGGGCGATACGGTTAGCGCCGTGGGAGATGATGACGATTATTTTGCCCTCGTCGGCTATTTTGCGCAGTATGGACATAAGCTGGACGGTATAGTGTCCGTCGATGCCGCTGTCGGGCTCGTCAAGGAAAAACACCTCGGGGTCGGCGATATACTCGATAGCGACGCTCAGGCGCTTTCTTTCGCCGCCGCTTAACTGCTTAACGAGGCTTGACTCGACCTTATCGAGCTTGAAAAGGGTCAGCGTTTCGTAGACTTTCTTTTCTATCTCCTCGTCGGGCATATCATCGGGGAGCTTGAGCTGTGCGGCGTTGCGCAGGGTATGGTAGACGCTGTCAAAGCCGCGCATAAGGTCGGACTGAGGCACAAAGCTTATTTTGCTCTGCACAGTCTCGTCGTCGGCATAAAGGTCGATATTATCGTAAAGTATCTTGCCGTCGGCTTTTTCGTAGCCCAGTATCGCGTTGACGAGGGTGGTTTTGCCTGCGCCCGAGCCGCCGAGGATAAGTATCATCTCACCGCTGCGGAAGGTGACGTTTATATCCCTTAAAAGTGCGTGGACGCTGAACAGCTTGCGCACGGTTCTTTGCACGATATGTATCTGAAGCGTTGAGCATTTATTGCTGCCCTGCTGGTCATAGCGGACGTTCTGGTAGAGTATTTTATCGCCCAGGAACACAAAGTTGATATTGACTATCCTTATGCAGTCGCCGACCTTGATATACACGGGTGCGGCAACGCGGCAGTTATTGAGGAAAACGCCGTTGGTGCTGTTTTTATCGGCTATTGCCCAGCCGCCCTCGCCTAAAAAGAACATTGCGTGGTCGGCAGAGATAGCCTGCGAGCTTACGGTGACATCCGCATCTACGCGCCTGCCGATATTGACCTGTGTGGTTTCGGTGAGGTCTATGGTCTGTGCGGTATAGCCTGCGGGGTGGTCAAACATCATTATCATTGTGATGACGTCATCGGCGGTCTGCGGTGAGCCGTTATAGATATGCAGCACGTCGCCGTTGGTGAGCCTTTGTACTGCGCCCGCTTCGAGCCGTGTACCGTTATAGTAGGTGCCGTTGCTGCTGTGGGTATCCATATAAAAGCAGCCGTTGGTGCCGCACATGAACTTGCCGTGCGCACGCGAAACAAAGTCGGCATCAAGGTCGATATCGACCATTTTTTCCTTGGAATGTCTTCCGACAGTTACCTCGCCGTCAAGTGTAACGGACTTCATTGTGCCGCCCTTTACAACGAGCAGCTGCGGTCCGAAAAACCTTTCGGAATAAAGCACTGTATTTGACATAGAGAGTTCCTCCCAAAAATTTAGCTGTTTATCTGCTTGAAGACTGCTTCTTTCTTATTCTTCGTATCCTTTTCCTTTTCCTCGGAGGTGGAGAATGTGACGCTGTAGCGCCCTACCTCTTTTTCGATAGCCACCTGCTTATCAAGCGGACAGTCTACTATCGAAAGGTGAAAATAGCCCTTGCTTATCTCTTTGAGGTCGATACCCTCAAAATAAGATATGGCTATGGTCAAGCCCTTTATATCCTTGACGTTGCTCAAAGTGGTGAGCGGGTTATTGTAGACAAGCACGCTTTCGTAGGTCTTTGACGGCGAGAGCGCGAGTGTGGATATTTTATTGCTGCTCAGATCCAGAACGTACATACTGTCCTTCATTGAGGCGGATATTTTCTCTATCGGTTTCATATCGCTTATATTGTTGTGCGAAAAGCTGATGCAGCGCAGTGCGGTCATCGGCGTGAGGACGTCAAGAGAGGATATTTTATTATTGTCGCCCGAAATGGCTTTTAGCTTGGTACAGCCCTTTATGCTGTCAAGGGTGGATATCTGATTATTGTTGAAGCTCAATGCAAGCAGTCCCGACGCGCTGCTCAAGGGTGAGAGGTCGGATATCTGATTATCGTCGATAAAGACGCTTTTGAGCGATGCGCTGTTTTTGGACAAAAGTGTGATGTCGCTTATTTTATTATTGCTGATATTGACGTAGTAAAGCACGGTGCAGTTGGTTATGCCCGAAAGGTCTGACACCTGGTTGTCGCTGCACTCGAACTTTTCAAGTCTGATAAGCTTTTCAAGCCCTGCGAGCGTTGTGAGCTTATTGTGGTTGAGGTTGAGGTCGCGCAGGTCGGTAATGTTTTCAAGCGGCTTGACAGACTCTATCTGGTTGCTGCTCAAATCGAGCCTGGTAAGAGTCTTATTGCCCGACAGCGCGGAGATGTCCTTTATCTGATTGCCCGAAAGCTGAATGTTTGACATTTTCAGGTCTTTGAGCGCGGAGATGTCGCTTATCTTACAGTTTTCCGCCTTGAAGGTATACAGCTTTTTAAGCTCCTTGACGGGTGAGATATCGCTGACCTCGCAATAGGATATATCAATGCTTGACAGGCGATCCGCCCCTGTTTTCAAGAAGCTGATATCGGTAAGCTTGGGATTGCCCAGGGCGCTGAACGAGTAAAGCTCCTCCATTTTGCCAAAGTCAAGTCCTTTGAACACGTCATTGCCCATATCGCACTGTTCTACCTGCAAATTTCTGATAGTCGTCAGCTTTGACAGCGGTGAGAGGTCTTTAAAGCCTGTACACTGGTTGAACGAAAGATATGTCACACCGCCCAGCTCCCACAGAACGTCCATAGTCTCCTGCGGTACCTGGCACTTGCTGATATAGACAGAGGTTATGTTTTTACGGCTTTTGAGCTGGCTGATATCCTTGGGGGTGACGGCGGTTTCGCGAAAACTGACATAGTCTCCGTCTATTTTGAAATTGAGCGAGGCATCGGTATCCTTAAAGGATACGGGTTCAAGCTTTTCATCGGCGTGGGTGCTGTTTGCGCCTGAGCCGCTGCCCGTTTTGCCCATAAGGTAGACCACTGCAAGCACTACCGCGGCTATGCCCAGTATTATCAGAAAGGCGGTAAGCGCTTTTTTTTGCTTACGCTTTCTGACTCTTTCAGCTACCTTGCGGTCGATATCGCTTTGCTGCGGCTGTATCTGCGGCGGTACATACGGCTGCGCCTGCGGCGGCATTTGCGGCTGGGTGCTATAATTATATGAATTGTATGTATTGCCTGTATACTGTGACTGCGGCTGCGTGGGGTTATTATACTGCGGGCTGTAGGTATAGCCCTGCTGTGTCTGCGGATACTGCGGCATTTGCGGCTGGGGCGGCTGATACTGCGGTGTCTGCGGCATCTGCACGGGCTGTCTGAACCCTGCGTTCAAGTTCTGCGGCGGTGCGACATAGCGTGTGCTTTGATCCTCGGGGGCTGAAAACGCGGTTTTGCCCTCGTCGTCGGCTGACGGCTCGCTCTTGCTGCTGCCCGAAAGTGCAAAGGGACTTATATCCTTAAGCAAGTCCTCGATACTTTGATACCTGTTTTGCTGCAAAACGCTCAAGCCTTTCATCAGCGCGGCTTCAAAGCGCGGGTCGACGCTCACGCCCATTTGTGAGGGCGGCTTTAACTCGTCATTATGCAGGCGGTCGTTGGATTCGTCGGGTGTTACTCCCGTTATGCACTTGTATATGGTGGCGCAAAGGGCATACACGTCTGTCCACGGACCCTGGACGCCTTTGCTGCGGTACTGCTCCTCGGGAGCGTAGCCGGGCTTGAGCATAAGCGACATACTGCGGTTGCCGTCGCGTGATGCCTGCCTTGCTGCGCCGAAATCTATCAGCTTTACGGTGTTTTGCAATATCATTATATTGGACGGGCTGATATCGCGGTGGATAAGTCCCTGCTTATGCACCTTTTCAAGCGATATCATCACGGGCATAAGCACGGTGAGCGCCTGCTCGGGTGTCATTGTGCCGTCGGCTTTGAGCTTATTGCTCAAGGTGACGCCGTCGAGGTACTCCATAACGATATAGGCGGTATTGTTCTCGATAAAGAAGTCAAGGATATGCACGATACCCATTTCGCCCGAAAACTTTGCGAGCGTTTTGGCTTCGGTAAGAAAGCTCTCCCTGCCCCTATAAAACGCATTTCTGCCGTTTTCGTCCTGTGTTTCGGTGACCTCTGACGAGGCACCGCTATTGCGGTTTACAAGCCCTGACGGGAAATACTCCTTAACGGCAACGACTCTGTCAAGGCGGGTATCCCTGCCGATATAGGTTATGCCAAAGCCGCCCTCGCCCTTTGCTGCGCCGATCACATATCTGCCGCACAAAACGGTATGCGGCAAAAGTCTGTGCGGCGGTGTGGTGACGTTCTGGCTCTGCGCACAGTGAGGGCATTTATCGCTGCCGTCGGGCATTTCATTCATACAGAATATGCAAAGCAAGCTTTATCCCTCCCCGGTCATTATGACAACGGCTGTATTGTTGTCGTTGTCGCTCGTTACATTGCTCCGGCGGCAGGTGACCATTTTTTCAAGCCACTGCTGCGGTGTTTGCGACTGCTTCAAGGTCTCGCACATTTCCTGTTCATAGACGTGCTCCCAAAAGCCGTCGGAGCACAAAAGCAGGCTGTCGTAATCGGTATTGTCAAGGTGCGATATATCGACAGGCACCTCGCTTCTTCCGCCGAGAGAGCGCGTGAGGATACATCTGTCCTCGTGAGTCCGTATCATATCGGGCGTTATCTCGCCGCTGTCGACACACATCTGCGCTACGCTGTGGTCAATGCTCTGAAAGACTATCGCGCCGCCCTTGAAGGCATACACCCTGCTGTCGCCTACGTTTGCAATAATTGTTTCGGTCTTATCTATCCACACGGCTGCGGCTGTGGTCTTCATACTGTTATTATATTCTTCCTGCGCATCAAGTATCATCTCGTTGGCTTCGGCATAGGTCTGTTCAAGGTCAAAGCCCTCGGACTCAAACGCGCTTTCAAACTCCTCTATAAACAGCTTTGAGGCGATCTCGCCGCCCTTATAGCCGCCAAGCCCGTCGGCAACTGCCGCTGCAAAGCCGTTTCTGCCGCTGCACACGGTATAGGAATCCTGGTTGTTGCGCCTTGTGCCGATATGCGAATATGTATGGTAAATGCAGTTCATAATTTTCCTCCGCCCTAAATCGTCATATACATAGTTTATTATACACTTTTATGCAGTCAATGTCAATGACTTTTGGTATACAAAGGCTGTAAATTTGCACTGAAAACCGTGCAGCAAAAAAACGAACGCAGCGGTAAGGCTGCGCTCGGCATTTTGATATCTTACTCGGCTGGCTCGAACTGGTCCTTGCCCACGCCGCAAAGCGGACAGACGAAATCCTCGGGGACATTCTCCCAGGCTGTGCCTGCTGCTACGCCCGCATCAAGCGCGCCCTCCTGCGGATCATAGATATATCCGCACACGCTGCATACATATTTCATTGTTACACCTCCCTGCTGCTGTGGATTTTCGGCTTTTGGGTATTATACACGATTACGGTGCAAAAGTCAACAGTAATTTTAAAGTCTGAATTGACATCAGCCTGCAGTTCTATTATAATAGGCATAAGAAAAGAAAGAGGGTGGACACAATGGCTGTGACGATAACTGATGCGGTGCGCGGCGACCTTGAGGAGATACTGCGCTTGCAGTACCTTGCATATCAAAGCGAGGCGGCGCTGTTCGGGACGCAGGACATACCGCCTTTAAAGCAGACGCTTGACGAGGTGCGCGGCGAATTTGAAAGCGGCTTGATACTCAAAATGGTGAGCGAGGACGCAAAGATAATCGGCTCGGTGAGGGCGCAGGAAAAGGGCGGCGTGGTTTACATAGGCAAGCTGATGGTACACCCCGATTTTCGCCGCAAAGGCTACGGAAAGCGGCTTTTGAAGAAGATAGAGAGCCGATTCCCGGGCTGTTGGTTTGAGCTTTTCACAAGCACGAGGAGTGTTGACAACATACGGCTTTACCGCTCGCTCGGGTACTGTAAGTTCAGGGAGAAAAGTGTTGATAAGGACTTGCGGTTCGTATATATGCAAAAGGCTGTGCCGTGCGGAAATTTCAAGGGCGGGCTTGTGAGGTTCGATTGCAGCTGCTGCTTGCACCCGACCGATATGAACACAAATGTACCGCAGGGGTATGCGGGCTGGGCGTACAGCTGCGAGAGGATAGAGTGGCTTGCGCCGAGTGCGCTTTTGCCTGCGCTTGACGAGCAGAAATTTGAGAGGCTGTGCCAGACTCCACGCAGGGACGAAAAGCACAGGCTGCGCGTATGTATGGCATTCAAGCAAACGCTGGGAAGCGAGTTTAATATGCAGTATCTTTCGCCGAGGCTGTATATGTCGGGCGATGCGAGCGATGAGATATACCGCAGCTGCGCGATAGTGCGGTGCAGGCTTGACAAGGTGATAACAGCTCACGCATATGCGGCGTGGGTGGAGGTGACGGTGCTTGATGTTATCGGCTTTGCCGAGATGCACGAGAGGTTTGCACCACAATACACGGACAGCACGCTTGAGGAATTCTGCGGATATCCGCTCAAGCACGCAGAGAACTATCTTGAATACGACGAAAACGGCTGGAAGGATTTTAACCTGACTATGCAGGGCGATGTCGGGACGAGCTTTCTGATACACACCGACGAGCAGGGCGTGCGGCATCACATAGTGCAGCAGTATTTTGACTTTCACGATGACATAGCTTATTTCGGCAACATAGTAAGCCGCGACAAATAAGAATTTATCGTGGTAGGTTTGGTGTATAATCGGGCTGGAACTCTTTTGAGAAGAGTTCCCCCCGACCCCCCCTCAGAAACCTTTTATTGCTTTTTCGCCATTTGGGGACACGTCCCCAAATAACGAAAAAGTAGTGAGAGTTTATAAGAGAGCGCGAAGAAAAATCTAATGCGCGACGGACAAGCGCGCCGCCGCGGCGGCAAATTCTGATTTGTATTGCTGGGAACAGCAAAGCCGATGCGTGACCAATCAATTTGGTATGCATCGGCTTTGTTTTATTATTTTATAAGGAGTACATTATACAGATGCGGCGCTTATCTTCTGCACGAGGCTGTTGGGGACTGCGCCTGCTGCGCCGAAGACATAAAGCTGCGAGGCTTTCTTAACCTTGAGATAGCTTGTCTGCTCGGCAGAAAGCGAGTTATCTGCGAGGAAGAGAGGTGCTTTGTTCATTGCGGCATAGACTCCGCCTGCGAGCGCATCGGGGAAATTCATTCCCGTTGCGATGCACACTGACTTGCCTGTAAGCACGCCTGCAAATCTCTTGTTGACCTCGACACAGGTGGAGTATCTGTTTTTGCCGTAGACACGCTCGATAGTTGAGCCTGCTGTGAGACCGAGTACATTGCCCGCTTTTTTCATCATATCGTCGCTGATAACGCCTGCGCCGCCGATGACGTATGCTTTCTTGACCTTGCCCTTAACGGACTTGAGGTAAGCTGCGGTATCCGCATCAAGCTCGCCTGTGGTTTTAAGATAAATTATCGGGGCTTTCTTTATTGCTGCGGCGGTGCTGACGGAAAGAGCGTCCGCATAGTTAAGACCGTAAACAAAGAATATCTCGGTAGGATTTGCATTGAGGTTCTGTGCTATCCTGGTGGCTGTGCCGAAGCGTGATGTGCCTGCATAGCGTGTGAACTTGATATTATTGCTTGTGAGTGTTTTCTCGACATTCTTGCTTATAACTCCCTCGCCGCCGAGAAGAATAACGTTTGTTGCGCCAAGGCGCTTTATCTCGCCGAGGGTTTCATCGGGGATAGTATCCTTATTGGTCAGCAGGATAGGTGCATTGAGCGAAGCTGCGAGCGGCACGCCTGCGAGTGCATCGGCATAGTTGAGACCGTAGGCAAGAACGACTGTCTTTGAATAGCTGTGTCCGCCCTCTGCGGAGATTGTTTTTGCGGTGTCAAATCTGCCTGCGCCCGCAAATCTTGTGAGCGGCTGGGAGATCTCCTTGAAGGTGAGATCATGCTTTTTAGCATAGCTTTCTGCGCCGCTGTTCTTCTGACCGTAAACAACAAATCCTGAACCTGCTTGAAATACCCTTGATGTTGTAGAGAAAGTCTTTACACTTGAAGGGATATAGATATCTTTGAGATTTGTATAAGCAAATGCCAGACTGTATATGTCTGTAACGGTGTTTGCGATATTTACAGAGGAAAGATCGCGGCAGGTCATAAATGCCTCGCCGTAAATTTTCTTTGTACCGCTTGGTATGCTTACGCTTGTGAGACTGTTGCATTCATAGAAAGCAGATGCTTTTATTTCGGTCAAGCCGTTGGTGAAGATAACGTTCTTGAGAGCAGAGCAATGTGAAAAAGCGTAGCTTTCGATGACCTTGACACTGTTGGGGATATAAAGGCTTGTGAGTGCGGTGTTGCTATGGCAGGAGGTCTCACCTATCGTTGTGACTGTTGTGGGGATAGTGAGCGTGTTCTTATTGACAGGAACGAGCCTGAGAGTTGTCCTGCTCTTGTCGTAAACAGCGCCGTCAACAGATGAATATGTCTGGTTGCCGCTTGCAACGTTGATAGCCTTTACCTTTGGACAGGTATCTATTATCCATCTTACCTCGCTGTTGAAAGCTGTGCCGTAATTGACCGTTTCAACTGCATCGCAATAGTAGATAGTATCCTCGGGGATATTCTTCACCGAATCGGAAAAGGTGATGGTCTTGAGCTTATTGCTGCTCCAGAAAGCATACTTTCTTACGCTTGTTACGCCGTTTGGAACGGTGGCAGTCGTTTTTCCCGCGGGGCAGGTGATGAACTCTGTCTTTGCCTTGTTCAGCAGACAGCCGTCAGCTGTTGCAAAGGTCTTGTTTGAGGTGTTTACGCTTATAGATGTCAGGTCAGCGCATTTGAGAAAAGCACTGTTTTCTATTGAGCTTACGGTACTCGGCAGATAGATAGTCTTTGCGGTGCAGCCGAAGAATGCACGCTCACCAATAGTTGTGACACCCTCGGGAACGGTTATTGTTCCTATCTTCTTTTCATAGAACGCATCTGAGCTTATTCTTGTGACCTTTTTTCCGCCGATCGTTGCAGGAATGGTAAGGCTGGTGACTGCATTCTGGTTTTTATACCAGGTTATCTCGGCAGTTCCGTCGTTCATTATTCTGTACTTATAATCGTTGGTTTCGTAATACGCATCGGCGCTTGCGGTGATGCCTGATGTGGTAACAAAATCACTGTGCGGAAGGGCTGCTGCCGAGCCGAACACCATACATATTGCCAAAGCCATTGAAATAATTTTCTTGTTCATTTTTAGCACTCCTTATTATTGACGTTTACTTTGTATTTTCAAGCTTTGCCCAGAATTTAAGACCAAGCCTGCCTTGGTATGTCTTATATGAAGTTGAACCGCAGGATACCATGCCTGTGTTTATTATCCACCTGTTGAAGAATACGGTCATATCACCCTTGTATCCTGCAGCTTTAAGACCGTTGTTTATCCAAGCTTCTGCGGTCTCTGCCTGACCTTTTTCTTTAAAGTAGCTGTAAAATCCGACATAACCACTATTTGGATTAGCTAAACCGCTGTTATCGGTCTCCTGTATCCATATCTCTGTAAAAACGGTTTTGTAGACCTTAACGCCCGTTTTAAGCTGATGATGATACGACGAGTATCTTCCGCCCGATTTCTTTTCCCAGCCGCTGTCGTCTAAATCGAACTTTTCACTGATAGCCTGCTGTGCCTCGGCGATCGGCTTGCCTTTAACATTGGTATCTAAAAATGCACTCAGGTCTTCGACAGACCACTCGACATAATTTCCGTCAGCCTGTGAAGAACTGCTGCTCGACGAAGTCTGCTTCTTGCTGCTCTCGTCCTTTTTAGAGCTGTCAAGCTTTGACGACGAGGTGTCTGCCTGCGAGCTTGTATCGCTTACGCTGAATGACGAGCTTGTATCAAACAATGCGACAGATGAATACGATTTTGAACTGTCATCAGAGCCTTTGTTTGACATTACTACCGCCGCGGTGATTCCGCCGACTGCGATAGCACCTGCTGCTATTGCAGCAACTATTTTTCCTGTGATGATCCCACCAACCATTTTACTACCTCCTGCAACTACTGTTGTTGTACTTGCATAGGCATTTGCGGCAGCATTGAAAAACTGTGAACCCATAAGTATCGGCGAAATGTCGGGAACGCTGACACTTTGTGCTTCTTTGAGAAGTATCCGGGTGAGTATGGGGACAGGCACGAGCATATGGAGCCTGTCGTCATTTGCTTTCTCGTAGATAAGCACCGCCTCCTTTATCTTTTCTCTGGCGGAGACGAGCCTTGAGGATACTGTTTTTACGGGACAGTCCATGACCTCGGCGATCTCTTCGAGGGACATTTCATCATAGTAATACAAAATGATAGTCTGGCGCTGAACATCTGACAGCACGGTGTCGATGATATTCATTATAATTTTGCGCTTTGCCTCGTCGGTGACGTATTCCTCGGGGATAAAGCTGTCGTCATCCTTGAACTCGCTCCCCTGCTCGATTTTTTCGTCAAGCGAATCGTCCTTGACCTTTACGAGCCTGTTCTTGCACTTATTGACGGCGATACGGTTTATCCACATCGGGAACTTTGCGCCGTCGTCGAGCGTATCAAGCTTATCAAGAGCCGTCATATAGGTATCCTGCATCATATCCTTTGCGCTGTCCTCGTTGGCAAGGAGCTTCAGGCAGGTAAAGTAAACTGCCCTTTCGGTTTCGCGGTATAAATTTTCAAATGCTTTTTTGTCACCTTTTTTAGCAGCCTCTACTGACTCACGCCATTGAAGTTCGTTCATTTTTCCTCCATTCTATCCGACATTCTTTGCTGCGGCTTTTTGCCTGTGCATACAATAGACAAATGAAAATCGGATAATTCCCAATATTTTTTGAAAAAATTTTTGTTTTGTAGCTTTGCACTGTTTGAAAAGAATTTGCCGCCGCGGGTTTGTAGCATTTGCACAACAGTTTGCAGCTGAAACGTTTGGTGCTGCGCTTGTGCGCTTTACGGGCGGCTGGTGGTATTATTTTCAAAGATTATACCACTCTGCGCAGGGTGATGTCAACAAAAAGCGTATGGCGGACAAGTCGCAAATGGGCATAAAAAAACCGTGACGGCGGGCAGTATGCTTATACTGCGCAGTCACGGGATGATTTAATAAATATAAAAGGCATAGAGCAATCAAGCTGAATTGTAATAAGGTTTTGGATGTATTTGAAAAGAGGTGCATATAATAAGCATACGCACGAAAACAATTTCAGCAAGCTGCCCTATGCTTTTTACCGCAAGATCAGTGAACTACATTGTTGCTGTAGTGGGATATACTCTCATAATTTGAGCCGCTGTAGACTTTGGCACTTGTTCTTACATGGTATGTTCCGCTTGAGGTCACTGTTGTTGTATTGCACATTGGTGCATTGTGACTGTAAAATGTACCGTCCCAGCTTTTCAGTCTTTGCCACCAGCCGTTTGAAAGCAATTTTTCAAATGATTGTTTGATCTCGATTTTAGTCGTTATTCCGTAATATCCTTTGACCTCGCTATCACATGTTGCTGTAGAGCCGTTTATAGTTAATGCAGAATAGCATGAACTGGTATAAAGGTAACGCAAGCCTGCATTATCAGAGGTCGTTGCATATACACCGAACGTAAACATTGAAAGCATAACAACTATCATTACACACAAGCTTATGGTTTTCTTCATAAAAAAATACCTCCTTTGTATTGTTACAAACGAAACTGTTCACCACTGCTTACTGTTCATAACAATACAAAGGGGGTTAGTATTACAGGATTATTTATTTTTCTACTTTTTGCACAGATTTTGCTATCTCGATTAGTTTATCTTTGCCAATATTGGACATTGTATCAATTACATATTCTCCGTTGTTCCATATCAGGTGGTAATAATTGTGGATATCAAACCAGCCCATAGCGTCACAGCCGTTGATGTCAATATGCTCTGTTTGTGCATCCTGTGTATTTGTATACACATTGAAAGAATCAACGGTACACTGTTCAAAAGTAATAATCCTTTCTTCTTTCTTATATTCAAAACTTCTGCGTTGTGTTGATTCTGATTCGTATGAAATTTCATATCCTTCAACACCTTTGGTTATACCGTACTTGCTTTGGATAGTGTTTGGATAATCCTTGCTTTCATCGGGGTCGCTTATGATCTGAGAATGTGATGTGAAAATATTGGTGATGAAATCAAGCAGCGGCTTTCGCAGCGCCTCAACGCTCATAACGGTGGTGAATGAAACCAATACAAAGGCAAGTATTATCACTGCGACACGCTTGCCCAGCGTATTCACCAGGGTATAATAAGGCTTGTTCCTGCGCTTTATCAGCTTATTCATTTGCTTTTCAAATTCAGGTGAAAAAACATGCTCGCTTGCAAAACCCGAAAGCAAGGCATTATACTCGGGACAAAGCGCTTGTGATATACACTGCTTATACTCTTTTTCAGTCATTAAAGCCACCTCCGTTCAGGATATCCTTGAGTATTTTTCTTGCTCTGCACGCTCTGACACGAACAGCATTCTCTTTTATGCCTAACTGCTTTGCTGTCTCTTTCGCCGAAAAGCCCTGAAGGTCGTACAGAAACAGTATGTCCTTGTACTCGACGGGCAATTGCTTTATTGCGTTTATCAAGGCTGCTTTATCCTCACACATCTGCATTATATCGTCCGCTGTTACCTTTTCATCAAGCGAGGCAGTTCGCTTTGCTCTTCGTTTGTTAGATTTATATATGTTCAATGCTGCATTCCTACAAATAATAACAATGCAGGAAGGCAATTCGTTACAAGGAATTTTTGAGATTTTCTTGAAGTTATTTGCAATGTTTATAAACGCAGTCTGTACTGCGTCCTCTGCGTCGTGCTTATTATTAAGAATGCTAAATGCGATACCGTACAGCTGTTGTCTGTATTTATTGTACAGCTCTTCAAACTGCGGCAGCTCGTCGTCGTCAACGAGCGACATATATATCAATGGCAGCATTTTGTCACTCCTTTTTGAAAAATCGGATATATTGTAGCACAAATGGGGCGCGATTGCAAGTATGAGGTCAACAAAAATGCCCTGCGGGACAAATCACGCAAGGCTGTATTGGGTAAATTCTCCGAAAGTTCAGCAGATAAGCATAGCCGCGGCAAGAAGATAATAAACGATACTTGCGAGGACAAGCGTAATGCACACCGCTGCGATGTCACTTCGGGTGAGGCGTGAAAAGAGCATGAGCGCTGCTGAATATGCCGCAAAGAGCAGCACTTTCAGGACAAATGAAAGGTACAGGGCGGTCTGCATAGATGCGGTGAGCACGCCTGTTTCAAAGCCGCGAAAGCTTTGCAGCGGTGCGCTTGTGTCGCCAAGATCCCAGCGGGAAAGCAGTAAAAGCTCCGCACAGCCAAAAAGCACAGCCGTGATAAAGGCAAGCAAGGCAGCAATGAAAAGCTTTGCACAAAGCAGTTTGCACTTGCCCGCGGCGGTGGTGAAAAGTATCTGCTCCATACCGCATTTATGGTCATCAAGTGTGATTTTGAGTGTGATGACGGTTATCAGTGCAAGGCAAAGCAGCAGCCCGAGCTTTCGCAGCCAGCCTGTGTGATAGGCATTTATTTCAAGGTCGTAAACAAGACGGGAGCCGCCTTTAAGCTGCTGATAACGCTCTATGACTGCACCGAGCGCATTTGCCTTTTGCTGTGCGGCGATACGTTTGTTATCTGCCTTTATATATTCTTCGGCGGTGAACGCCTTGTTCTCAAGCGGCTGCTGTGACTGCTGCGTGAGCTGTTCAAGCTCGCTGTTCATTTCTTCAAGCGTTTGCTGTGTAAACTTGCCCGAATACTTCTCGGCATACATTTTGTAAAGCTTGGGGTCGAACGTGTACTCGCTCAGATCGGGCTGTGCACAAACGCAAAGAATGCAGTACAGCGAAACGCAAAGTGTGAAAAGAGCGATCAGCACCTTACTTTTGCACAGCTTGAAAAGCTCATATCTTAATTTCATTTTCATCACCGAATGTGTGCATATAAACATCTTCAAGGCAAGGCTCACAAGGAGTGGCACTTTTGTGCGGCTTGGTTTTGCACACGCACCGCACGCACGGTTTGCCGCCCTTGTTGACAAGACTTGAACAGGGATCGTTCGTAAGGAACTGCTCTGTCTCGCTGTCGGACAGTGACAGCTCCCAGACCTTGCCGACAAGCGCTTGCGTAAGCTCGCCCACGCTGCCCTGTGCGATAAGCTCGCCCTTTTTCAAGAGCAGCACCTGCGAGGCAATTGTTTCGATGTCTGACACGATGTGCGTGCAGAAAATGACCGTCATCTGCTGCGACAGACGGCTGATAAGGTTGCGGAACCGAACACGCTCCTTGGGGTCAAGTCCAGCAGTCGGTTCGTCGAGGATAAGTATTTTGGGCTTGCCGATAAGTGCCTGCGCAAGCCCGAGGCGCTGCTTCATTCCGCCCGAGAAGGACTTTATCTTTTTGTCTGCACAGTCCGAAAGATTCACCTCGCCAAGCAGCTCGGCTGACTTTTGCTTTGCATCGCTTTGCGACAGACCTTTGAGCCTTGCGATGTAAACCATAAGCTGACGAGCCGTGAAATCGGGATAAAACCCCGGATACTGCGGCATAAAGCCGATGAGGCTGCGAAAGCGCTCCCCCATTTTAAGCGTGTCCTCACCGCCGTAAGTGATGTGTCCAGATGTGGCATCAAGCAGACCTGCAAGAATGTTTATCAGCGTGGATTTGCCTGCGCCGTTCGGTCCGAGCAGGGCGTAAATGCCGTTGTCAAGAGATATGGTAAAGTTTTGCAGAGCCTTGTTTGTGCCGTAGCTTTTGCAAAGGCAGTGGAATTCAAGCGGCATTTTTAAACCTCCTTTGGCGTGTAAAAATGCAACAGGACAGTGAAAACAGCGTTATGATAAGCAATACTGTGAACAAGACCGCAAGCGTCAGCTTGAACACAGGTACGCCAAAAACGTTGACCGTGTCGCAGCCTTTGAGATAGCTTGTAAAGTCAAAAAGTGCAGTAAGACCGAGCTTTGAGAGCAGGTGTGCAGCGCTTGGCGATATCTCGGTCATAGCGATAAGCGTTCCCATTACCCCGGCAGAACAGCCGAGCACCGCAAAGCTGCCGCGCACAAAAGCCGAGAAAACAAACATCACCGAAACTGCCAGAAGGCAGACACAAAGCCTTATAAGGAAATGCAAAAAAAGCAGTCCGCCGACCGACAGTGCGAACGGGCAGAAATGCAGGTCGGGGAACGCCTGAACGGGCTGTGAAAGGCAGGACAGCGGAATATCTCTGCGGATAAAAGCTATGGCGGTCAGCGTAAGTTCAAATACAAAAACAAGTGCCGCTGTGACTGCAAGTGAGCAAGCAAGTTTTGATCGGAACGCCCTGCTTTTGCCGCCCTTAGTCGTGTATATCAGCTGATACATTCCGCATTCTTTTTCCCGTGCGAATATCGGGCTTAAAATGGCAAGCAGCAGCAAAAGCAGCACTATGTCCGCCTCTCGCATCGAGATTATCCCGAACCCAAGCTGAACAGCCCACGAATCATATGGAGTATATTCATACCGCACATTATAGCAGGCAAGCGCCTTTTCAAAATCCTTGCGGATATACTCTGTCGGTGCGGAGTCGGTGCGCTGTTTTAGCTTTGTGACTGTTTCTGGCATCTCCTGCATATGCTGTTCGTACTGCGATACGCTTTCTTCGAGCATCGAGTTTGTAGGCTTGATACGCACGGCAAAGAACACAGCATAGCCAACGAACACCGCCAAAAGTATGATACACTCACGGCGAAAAACCAGCTTGCGAAGTTCATATCTCACAGCTTTTCACCGTCCTTTGTGTAAAGCTCATACCCTGTTTCTGTCCAGATAAGCAATTTGTCGCCGACCGTTCCCTGCGGAACAGAAGGCAGATTTTCAATAGCTTTAGTCTGCTTCGTGCGAATATCATACGCAGATACACAACCATCTTTTGAAAAGAATATCTCGCCGCCTGCAAGCAAAAAGCCTGCGGCAGAGTCTGCGGAAAACAGCTTTTGTATTTCGCTGTTTTTGGGGTCAAACGAGCATATATCGCCGCCGTCAAAATAGTATAGTCTGCCCTCGTATCCACAGAAACTCAAAGAGGTCATAGTAAAGCTGCCGTCCGTTTGCTTTGAAAAGATGTTTTCCTGCAATCTGTTCTCGGTGAGCGAATAGCGGCAGAAATCCTTGCCCTGCGGGTAGAAAACGTCGGTGTCCGTCCACGCAAACTCGCAGCCTGTGCCGCATTCGAGGCGGCTTTTAAGGTTGTGCGAGTTGTCGTAAAAATATGCTGTACCGCCGCTGTATATCATCACGGTATCGCTGCTTATGCGGTCGATACTGTTTATCCCGTACTCAATTTTCATCTCCACACCGCTTGCATCCTTTTGTATCTTATACGCAGGCAGACTGCACAGCTTTGTGCGTTTATCCGTCATAGCATCACAGCAGTAAACATCAAGCTTGTCATCATTTTTCTCGTAATAACACAGCTTTGTGTCAAGCAGGAAGTACTCAAGAAAGGTGTTGGGGTAAAGAAAATGCAGCGGACATTCACGGGTGGTGTGAGTGCACAGCGGTCGTGAACACACGGGCTGCACCTCACCGCTTTGGATATTCTTCAAATAAAGGTGGCTGACAGGTCTGCCGGGCGAAAAATCCTGCTGCGTAAAATAGATGTTGGTATCGTCATAAAACGGCGGCTGGATAGCACTGCGACCGTTTATAGTGTCATTTAATTCTCCCCTGCCGCCGAGGATATTCTGTCCTTTTTCACGCTTGTCGTCTGCAAAGCCGCCAAGTGCGCAGATACCGACAAAAAGCGTGACGATAGCTGTAACGATAACTGTGGCTTTTTTCATTTTATCTCACCAAAAACATATGCTCGGTTCTGAAGCACCATATGACCTCGGACATATCAAAGCAGCAGACGGTCAGAAACTCGTGCTGCCCGCTTTTATCAAGTTTGGTAATTGGTATGCTCACCGAGCAGTCGGAGCTTTCAAGGCTCAGAAAAGCAAATTCTTTCCCGTTTGCAAGTTTGATCGGCTTGCCGTTTTGCAGTGCAACAACAAGCATGTCTCGCTTAATGCTGCCCGTCATTTTAAGGTCAATATTTATCAGTTTGAGACTGACATCAGTTCCCGCTCTGACCTCTGACCACGCCTTTTGTTCATCATACCTTATCTGGTCGAACACAAAGTTTGTTGACTGCGAAAGCTCCGCTTTGTCGTGCGAATAAGTCAGCTTGTCTTCGTAGCGCTGCGGCAGTTCGACAGCTTTGCTCTGACTTGTTTTTGTATCCGATGAAAACGTCCTGCCCAGCTTGCTCGGGCAGCCGAAAACGATTTGCGGATAATACACGGTGTACATAATACAAAGCTCGTTTTCACCTTTGACAAGGTCGCAGTCGGTGATGACAAGCACGTCAAACAGTTCGGTGTTGACATTCTTTTTTGTGCAAAGCATACCGCCCGAACTTTTTTCGCCTGCAAGCTCAAACTCGCACAGTTTGCCGTTAACAGCTGCAAAAAAGCACACATCCGCCTTTTCGCTGTCGGGATATCCGCTCAAGCCGACAGTGTAATAAACTACTGCCTCGACCTTGCCGCCGTGCATAACGGTCTTTGCGCTCAACGGCTCGGTCTTTTCTTTGTTGAGAATGTTCACTGTTCCGCCTGTGCCTGTGCTGCTCACTACCTCGCTGTGATTTGACCGGTCGGGTGCAAGCGTTTGCGCAGTTGTTTGCTGCTCGGTGTGTGTGGCAGTGCCTGAACTTTGGCTCGGCTGCGGTGTGCTGCTGTCAATGCCCGAAACGAGCGGCTCGGACTTTGAGCAGGCGGTGAGAATTACAGCTGACAGAACAAGCAGCAATGCTTTTTTTAATTTCATTTTTTGCTCCTTTACTGCACATAGAACAGTCTTTCCGAAGCGTGACCGCCTATTTCGTCGGAAAGGTCGAAAATACAGATATTGAAAAGCTGTGAGCCGCTGCTGTCGAGTGTCTCTATCGGTATCAAAGCGGAAAAGTCTTTCTGCGTCAACGGTATCAGCGCTTTTTCGTCGCCCGAAAAAAGCTTTAGCGGCTTGCCGTTTTTAAGCACGATGACAAGCAGATCGGCATCAAGTGCAGCGGTGCGTTCGGGGTTTGAATTGATGTATCTGAATTGCAGCTTTGTGCCTTTGGGAACGGTAGTCTGCATTTTACGCTCGTCAAATTCACCCTTTTCAAACTCAAAGTTATGGGACAGGAAAAGCTCGTTTTTATCGTCCTGCGTATACTTGATGTATTGCTCGTACCTGCTTGGCGCGAGTATCTCTTTGCTCTGCGTTTTTTGAGTATCGGACTTGAACTGCCTTGCTATCGCAATTTGCTGACAGCCGCCGACCTGCGCAGAGTACACCGCCATATAAACGCCTACCGTATTGTTCTCACTTTTAAGCGTGCAGTCGCTAATCGTAAGCGTTTGCTTGTGATCAATACCGAGACTTGCTGTACACGAGAGTATTCCGTTCGTGCTTTTTTGCCCTGCAATCTCGAAATCACAGAGCTCTCCGTTTACAGCTGTAAGGATATAAAGCCACGCATCTTCGCCGTCAAACCTATTGTCGTTAAGCTCGAAAGTATAGCAAATCTGCATTTCCACCCTGCCGCCTTTTATCAGCGTGCTTGGCAGTATTACGGAATCATTCATATCAAAAAGATTGATGCTCACGCCCGGAAATGTTCGCACCTGCGCCCAGTTGGAAAGGTCGGGAAGAAGTCTGTCAGACTTTTCAGCGCTGTCTGCACTTGTTGTTTGCGAAACAGTTGTCTGCTGAACGCTTGTCTGTGTTTCGCTGATACTGCTGCTGCCAATGCCCGAAACGAGCGGCTCGGGCTTTGAGCAGGCGGTGAGAATTACAGCCGACAGAACAAGCAGTAATGCTTTTTTGAGTTTCATATTACTCTCTCCTTGTATATGTTGTGCCGAAAAGCTCAATGCTTTCGATATTATCGGGGTCTATAAGCCTGCGAAAATCAATAAGGCACATTTCTTTTCCGATTGTATTGTATATTCCGCCGCTGCTGCCTGTTTCGTATTCTTTGGTCACGCTGCCATCCTTCCACTTTATCGTGTATAACCAGGGCGTTTGGTCGCCGTAAGTTCTCGGTACGGCTATACCAAGCTCGGAGATATAAGCCTGTTCGCCGCTTTGCGAATAAAGCCGAACATACTTTACAGGCTCGCTGTGCGGCAGCTCTGTTTCAAGTCCGTCAAGCAGGTGAAGATCGCTTATATTGTCCGCATATATTATTTCAACACTTAATTTCAGCTTGCGCGAACGGTCGATAACTATGTTTTTTCTCTCATCGCCTATCCACACGCCGTCACGGCTGTAAAGAATGTCGGCACGCAGGGTCACGGACTTATCCTTTCCGTAATACCTGTACCACATCAAACCGATATTATCATATATCAGCTCGCCGTTGTCAGCATAACAAAGCTTGCACACCAAATACTCAACATTGTGCGGTGTGTCGGGTGCAGGCTCGGAAAACTGCCGCTTGAAATAATCGTCTGTTTCGTCATCAAGTGCTTCGAGCGTGAACACGGGGTGACAGCGGAAATTATCCGACATCACGCTGTCAAGCGTAAGCCGAGCGTGTCCATTCTCGACCGACTTGCCGACAGTGTAGCCTCGGCTCTCCATTTCGCTGACAGTGCTGCTTTCGTAAAAATCATTGAGACTGCCCTTGTGAACTATGTTCGTAACGACGACGGCTGCTGCGGCGCAGGCAAGCAGTACGGTGCATATCAGTGCGGCAGCAAGCATCGAGACTGCATGCTTCCCGAGCCTTATCGTACGCTTTTTGTGCGACGCATCAAGAACATACTCGTCATCTGCGAGGGATATCATATCAAATATTACTTCTTCGTTCATACGTCAAATCCCTCCTCGGTCAGAAATTTCTTCAGCTGCTTTCGGGTACGGGAAAGCATTGTGTTTACGGCGCTAACGGACATTGCGCACTCGCTCGCGATTTTTTCGGGAGTACACAAAAACCAATAGCGCTTCAAAAACACGGTTCGCTGCTTTTTGCTCAAGGTCTGCAAAAATCGGTCGATAAGCTCTTTGAGCAGCTTTGCATCAAGCTGTGTTTCAGGTGTTTCGGGCAGCGAACATTCACGCAGCTCGTCAAGGGCAAGCTGCCTTGCGTCACCGCCACGCTTTTGCGCCGCTTTCTTTTTAATGATGTTTATGGCAAGGTTGCGTGTGAGCCGCGCAAGGTAGGCTTTGAGGCTTTTGGGCTTTTGCGGCGGAATGCTGTTCCAAGCTGCTGTGAGCGCGTCCTGAACACACTCCTCGCTGTCTTGCTTGTCGTCAAGGATATTATCAGCAATATAACGGCAGTAAGCGCCGTATTTGTTCGTGGTTTCGGCAAGAGCCTTTTCGCTGCGCTCAAAAAAAAGCTCTACAAGCTGTTTGTCGTCCATTGTTCCTCCGAGGTAAAAGTACTTTCAATATAAAAGACAATTTTATTTTGATTCTCTTACATTTAATTTATAATTATAACACCGCACAAAACGGTGTACGAGCGTATGCTGAATATGACTGCATTGATTGTAGCATAAACACAGCGGCAAAACAAGTGCATAGACGAAGCTTGAGGCTGTACAAAAATGTTCATTCTCCGAACGGATATGAACTGCGGGGTGTTAGCGCGAGGATAAAAAGCAAAAGGTTGTTTACGGAGTGTTCACATTTGCCCCTTTACAAACACTCAAAAATAGTGTATACTGTCTATTGTGGTTAGTTTTGACTAACCGAGCGAGCCGCAAGGCTTTGATTTTTGCCGCTTGGTTAGTTGCGCCTAACCTATATTGGAAGACGCAAGCCAAACAATCATCTTTGCCAAACTTTATGCATTTGCACGGGCGGACTTTTGGTCTGCCTGTGTGCATAAAGCCGCGGCGGCAAGCAACAATAATACAAGCTATCGGAGGTGCTTGGGTATGCAGTGCAATAAATGCGCCTGCTTTGAACGTAAGCTGGCGGCGAACTCTGCGCCCTCGCTGCTGGGGATAAAGGCGGCGAGTCTTATGAGCCTTGACAACACAGAGCTTGATGTTTACGCGGGTGTTGACAGCTTTAACCGCAGGGCTGCGCGCAGGGGCTTGAAGATCAAGGTGCTTTGCCAGTGCGGTCAGCGGGTACTGCTTATGCTTTACGACGAGCGTTTGCTTGACCGTTTGCTGTGCGATGAACGGCGCAGAGGTGTTTTGGAAAGGTGCGGCTACGGCAGACTGCTTTCGAGCGAGCAATGCCTTGACAGGCTGTCTGCAAGGTGCGCGCAGCACAAGGATTTTCCGCACGAGATAGGTATATTTCTTGACTACCCTGTTGAAGATGTGGAAGGGTTTATGGTACACAAGGGGTGTGATTTCAAGCTGTGCGGATACTGGAAGGTCTACGGCGACGAGGAAAAGGCGCGGTGTACCTTCAGAAAATACGATAAGTGCAGAAGATATCTGTGCAATAAATTAGGCGAGGGTTTGAATCTTTATCAGATTCTCAAGCTCTCTTAAGGAGGATACTTTTTATGAAAACAGCAGTAATATTCTGGAGCGGTACGGGCAACACCGAGGCTATGGCAAACGCGGTAGCAGAGGGTGCGGGCGTACAGGCGGTCTCGGTAAGCGCATTTGACGGCGACCTTACAGAGTTTGACGCTGTGGCTCTTGGCTGCCCTGCTATGGGTGCGGAGGAGCTGGAGGACAGCGAATTCGAGCCGTTTTACAGTGCAAACGAGGCAAAGCTCTCGGGCAAGACCGTGGCACTTTTCGGCTCGTACGACTGGGGCGACGGCGAATGGATGAGGCTGTGGTGCGACAGGGCAAAGGCTGCAGGTGCGAAGATCATTGACGGCGAGGGACTTATCTGCAACAACACCCCCGATGACGAGGCGCTTGCAAAGTGCAAGGCTCTTGGCGAAAAGCTGGCAAAGGGCGGCTGATCCTGACAGGCAAAAAAAAAGAAAAACACAAACAAAGGCGGAGTGCTCTTTTTGCGGAGCGCTCCGCTTTTTTTACAAAAACGTTACTATGATAAATCAGAATTTACAGCAGTATACTTGTCGGATAGCTGGGGGAAACCCTTTTGGAGAAGGGTTCTCCCCCAGACCCCCTTCCTAAACCTTTTAATGCTT
>OMXI01000040.1:31714-46105 GCA_900314975.1 uncultured Eubacteriales bacterium
CCTCACAAAACGAAAGCCCGGAGCGTCACAAAGGTGGCTGCCATCTCTAACTAATGCGCGACGGACAAGCGCGCCGCCGCGGCGGCAAATTCTGATTTACAGTTGCAGCACAGAAGGAAAGAGAGTTTTTAATTGACATTAAAGCGCGGCGGTGGTATACTTTATACAACAAAATGTGCGTAAAGCGGGGTGAGAAAATGACGGCGGAACAGATACAAAAGCAGTCCGAGCTTGCGGCAAAGGTGATGTCGCTGACGGTGGGCAAGCTGCTGCTGCGCTGGCATTATCTGTCCCCTGCGGTTGCAAGGCTTGCGCTGCGGCAGCTTGACGGTGAGATGGTGACTGACGGCAAGAATCTTTGCTACGGTGCGCAGGATATTCTCGAAAGGTACGAGCGCAGCGAGACGCTGCCGCTGCACGATATTCTGCATGCGCTTATCCACAACATTTTCAGGCACTGGAACATCGGAAAAGTTCAGCCGCTTATATGGGACGCGGCGTGCGACATTGCCACCGAGGCGCTTATCTGCCGCATAGCTGCGGATATCATGCCAAAGGAAAATGCACAAAAGCGCGCGGAAATTATCCGCAGTCTGTCGGAAAAGGTAAAGCCGCTGACTGCCGAAAAGCTGTACGCGTTTTTATCAAGGCAGCAGCTCTCGCCGCAGGTGATCAAGGAGTACTGCGAGCTGTTTGGGGTCGATGACCATAAGACCTGGCACAAGGCAAGTGAGGAAAGGGAGTACGAACCCGAGGAGCAGCTGCCGACTATGCCTGTGGATTTCAATGACGAGCAGCCGGCAGAGGAAAAGTCTGAAAACGGCGAAACGCAGGAAGGTGACGAGCGGGACTCGCAGGAGCAGCAGTCACAGCCACAGCAGAAGCAGAGCGGGGACGGCGGCGGCAAGGCGAAAAACAGCGTACACAAATGGTTTGACGAGCTGAAAGAGGCTGACAAGGGCGAGCTTGACAGGCAGTGGAAACAGATATCGCGGCAGATACAGTCCGAGATCGAGGGCTTTGGAAAGAGTGACGAGCCTGCGCAGCTGGCGCTGATAGAGCTGCTTGAACACACCTGCCGTGAAAAGACCGATTACCGCGCATTTCTGCGCAGGTTTGCAACGGCGGGCGAGGTGATGAAGGCTGACCTTGAGGCGTTTGATGTGAACTTTTACTGCTACGGTATGCAGCTTTACGGTGATGTAGCGTTTATCGAGCCGCCCGAATACAAGGAGGTCAGGCGGGTAAAGGACTTTGTTATCGCGCTTGACACGTCGGGCTCTGTGGGAAAGAACACGGTGCGCGCCTTTGTGCAAAAGACGTACAATATCCTCAAAAGTGAGGAGAGCTTTTTCAGGAGCGTGAACATCTACATTGTGCAGTGCGACACGAGGGTGCAGGACGCGGCGCTGATAACGAGCATCGACGAGCTTGAGGGCTATATGGCAAAGCTGGAGATAAAGGGCTTTGGCGGCACGGATTTCAGACCTGTGTTTGAGTTTATAGACAGCCAGAGGGCGCAGGGAAAGCTGTGCGATATGAAGGGAATGATTTTTTTCACGGACGCTATGGGGACTTTCCCAGAGGAGATGCCAAGCTACGAGACGGCGTTTGTGATAATGCAGGGCGACTACGAAACGGGCGAACAGCCTGTGTTGCCGCCGTGGGTGACGAGAGTGGAATTACAGGAAGGAGATGTGCTTGATGTCTGATTTTATTGTACAGGACGGCGAGCTTGTCTCCTACTGCGGAAGTGATATGCAGGTCGTTGTGCCAAGCGGTGTTGAGGCTATCGGCGAGGATGCGTTTTTTGAGTGCGGATTCATTACGCAGGTCACGCTGCCGGAGGGTGTGAAAAGCATTGGAAAAAGGGCTTTCTGGGGGTGCGGCTCGCTGGAGAAAATCGCCCTGCCGAAAAGTCTGACGGAAATCGGTGACAACGCATTCCGCGCGTGCGGTGCGCTGGCGGAGATCGCTGTGCCGGAGGGTGTGGTACACACGGGCGAGGCGGTGTTCCGCGGGTGCGGTCAGCTTGAAAGGGTGCAGCTGCCCGAAAGTCTTGCGCGGCTTGAGATAAGCACGTTCTCTGACTGCTTTGCGCTCAAAAGCGTGCGGCTTTCGTCAAAAATGAAAGAGATACCCTCGCGGTGCTTTCACTGGTGCGTGAACCTTGAAGAGATAGATATCCCAAGCGGCGTGACGCTGATAGACAGCGAGGCGTTTTTGGGGTGTATGGCGCTGCGGCAGGTACGCTTGCCTGCGGCACTTAAAGAGATAGGCAGCAAGTGCTTTTGCGAGTGTGCGAAGCTGACAGGGCTTGATATGCCGCAGGGGGTTGAGCATATCGGTGCGGACGCGTTTTACAAAAGCGGTATTATTACGGGGTGCGGCGAGGAGTTCCTTGTGATGTCGGGGATACTTGTGAAGTATCTCGGGCAGGGCGACAGGGCTGAAATTCCGCGCGGAGTGCGGTGCGTGGGCGATTATGCGTTTGCGTACTGCGAAAGCCTGAAATGCGCTGTACTGCCCGAGGGTGTAATTGAAATCGGAAGCTACGCTTTTGAGAGGTGCGAAAGGCTTGAAAGTGTTGTGCTGCCCGTGAGTGTGAAAAAAATCGGCAAGGGTGCGTTTTGCGAGTGCGCGGCGCTGCAAAGCATTGAGCTGCCAGGCAGTATCGAGCATATCGGTGCGGGTGCATTTGAGCAGTGCGGTGTGGCTTTTGACTGCGCTGACGGGCTGACGACGGCGGACGGGAAATACGTTTTATCGTTTATCGGCTCGGCGGAGAGGCTTGAACTGCCGTGCGGTGTGACGGTCATTGCTGACGAGGCGTTCACGCGCTGCCGTGTGGTTGAGGCGGTTTTGCCAGAGGGCTTGAAAACTATCGGCAGGGACGCTTTCCGCTGGAGAAGCGAACTGAAAAAGGCGGACATACCGTCAAGTGTCAGCTATATAAGTGAGGGCGCGTTTGCCAACTGCATTGGAGCGGTGATAAGCATTGACAAGCCGTGCGGGTATCTCGGCGGTGACGCTTTTCCGAGCGGCACGAGGCTGCTGCTGAACACAAGTGCGGGGCAGATAGATGTGACACTGACGGACAGGGTGCGCGCGGAAAGCTGTGATGAAAGGCGGCTGTGGGCGCTTGCGTGCGAGCCGTCACAGGAGGCGTTTGACAGTCTGCAAAAGGAAGAGTACAAGCTCGCGTGCGCGATAGCGCTTTACGGCGGCGGGCTGTGCGTGCAGTATCTGAAAGAGAACATCACAAGGGCGGTGTGCTTTGCGGCAAAGTATGACACGGCTATGCTGGAGAGGGTGCTTTCGTATGACCTGCTGGGACCAGAGGAATTGAAGCAGTGTGTTGATTTTACTGTGCAGGAGGGTCTTACGCAGCAGCAGGTGATACTTCTGCGGTGCGGCGGCGGACATTTCGGTGAGCGCAACGCAAAAAGATTTGAGCTTTAAGGAGGAGTTTACCTTGAACATAAAAATGGCGGGAGAACAGATTAAAAACACTGTACGGGCTTATCTTGCAAAGGACGAGGCAGGCAGGGCGCTTATTCCGCAGAACAAGCAGCGACCCATCTTTCTTATGGGTGCGCCCGGTATAGGCAAGACGGAAATTATCTCGCAGATAGCGTCAGAGCTGGGCGTGGGTATGCTCTCCTACTCGATGACGCACCACACGCGGCAAAGCGCGATGGGCTTGCCGATAATACGCAAAAAAGAGTTTGAGGGCGAGACGTTTGAGGCGACAGAGTACACGGTCAGCGAGATTATCGCGGCGGTATACGATATGATGAACCGCTCGGGCGTGCGAAACGGAATACTCTTTCTTGACGAGATAAACTGCGTTTCGGAGACGCTCAACCCTGTTATGCTGCAGTTTTTGCAGTACAAGGAATTCGGCGGAAGGCGGCTGCCTGAGGGGTGGATAGTTGTTACGGCGGGAAATCCGCCAGAGTACAACAGCTCGGTGAGAGAGTTTGACACGGTGACGTGGGACAGGCTCAAGCGTATCGACATAGAGCCTGACTTTACGGTGTGGAAGGAGTACGCGTACCGCGCGGGCGTTCACGGTGCGGTGATCTCGTATCTGGAGATAAAGCCGCAGAATTTCTACATAATCGACAAGACGGCAAACGGCAGGAGCTTTGTGACGGCGCGAGGCTGGGACGATCTGAGCCATGTGCTTAAAGTGTACGAAAAGTTGGGGATAGCTGCTGACAAGGAGCTTGTGGGACAGTATCTGCAGGGCAGCCGTGTGGCAGAGGATTTTGCGGCGTACTACGAGCTTTACCGCAAGTATGAAAGCGACTACCGCGTGGGTGATATTCTTCGCGGCGTGCAGGACGAGGCTATAACTCAACGCGCGCAGCAGGCGGGTTTTGACGAGCGGTATGCGCTGCTGGGGCTGCTGCTTGATGCGGCGGGCAGCGAATGTGCGCGGCTGCTTTCGCAGGACGGTGACCTGATGAAGCTAAAGGGCGAGCTTTCGCAGGTACAGTCCGAATGTGAGCGCGGCGGTGATGCGCAGACGCTTTTGCGGGAAAGCGTTAAAAAGCTGGAAAGTGAACGCGGTAAGCTGATTGCGGCGAACAATCTTTCAAAGGCGGCTGATGACAGCTTTATATACCGCACAGACAGGCTGAAAAGCTACGCTGATGCGGCGGCAGGCGGCTTTGAGGACGCAAAGGTAAAATTCGGCGAGGACACAGCGGAGTTTCTTAAAAAGACGGACGACACCAAAACTCACCTTGACAATCTGTTTCGGTTTTGCAGCACCGTTTTCGGCACGGGACACGAGCTGGTCATTGTGCTGACAGAGGTCGCGGTCAACCCCAACACCGCGCGGTTTATTGCGGTATACGGCTGCTATGAGTACTACCGCTATGACAAGGAATTGATGATGGGCGAACGCAGGCTGGCTATTCTTGATGAGATCGAAAGCTTGAAACAATAAATCAGAATTTGCCGCCGCGGCGGCGCGCTTGTCCGTCGCGCATTAGTTAGAGCTGGCAGCCACCTTTGTGACGCTCCGGGCTTTCATTTTGTGAGCATTAAAAGGTTTAGGAAGGGGGTCTGGGGGAGAACCCTTCTCCAAAAGGGTTTCCCCCAGCTGCTCGACAATTATACCCCTGCAAATTCTTATTTGTCGGGATATGCCTACGGTGTAATTGGGGAGGACTCTTTTGAAAAGGGCATACTTTTAGGACAGCAGTTAAAACGACCGAATATGACGAACAAAGCCGATGCTCTGAAACATCGGCTTGTTTTTATCTTATCTTTTGAATATGACCTCTCTCCATTTCGTGTACGGTATCGCACAGCACCTCGATGTCCTCGGCTGAATGCGAAGCGATGAGGATAGTCTTTGCTTTTGCTTTTAAGTCAAGAAGATATTTGCGCATATCAGCCACGCCCTGCTTATCAAGCCCGTTCATTGGCTCGTCGAGGATAAGCAGCTGCGGGTCCTCCATTATTGCCTGTGCAAGCCCAAGCCTTTGGCGCATACCAAGAGAATACTTGCCGACCCGTTTTTTGTCCTTGGGGTCAAGTCCGACCTTTCTTATAGCTTGTTCGATAGTCTCTCTTGAAACGCCGCCGCTGATGTCGGCGAGAAATCGCAGATTTTTATATGCACTGTATTCGGGCAGAAAACCCGGCGTTTCGATGATAACACCCACACTTTCGGGAATGTCTGTATCCTTGCCTATTTGTTTGCCGCCGACCTTAATTGTTCCGCTTGTTATCGGTATCATTGCGCAGATGCATTTGAGCAGTATTGTCTTTCCGCTTCCGTTTCGCCCGATAAGACCGTGTATTTTTCCCTGTTCAAAGTTAACGGATATATTGTGCAGCACCTCGGTCTTTCCGAAAGACTTGCACAGGTTTTCTATCTGAATAATATTGCCCATAGGTTTCCTCCGTCAGATATGTTTTTTGTCAAGCGTCCAGCGACGGCTGAACAGCAAAAGCACGGCTGCTGATATTACAATGAACGCCAGCATTACAGATACCGCATAGGTAAAGCCGGGATTGACTGTTTTGCCTGCGACATCTATCTTGTCAAGCGTACACCACGAAACAGGCGAGAATGCAAGCAGCTTTGCTGTGCCGAAAACCTCGGTATAACAGCTGAAAATGATAATGATACTTGCACAAGCCGTGCCGACGGACTTGGTATTCGTTATGCAGTTGAGGGCATAAACGAGCATACCCAGCATGAAGTACACAAGAAACGAAAGCAGGAACGTGAACCACACTGCTTGTAATGGCGTGAAATGTGTAAGCACAAAACGTGAACTTTCAAGGAACGGGAAGCCTGCCGACATTGCCGCATCGGTCACAGACATTGTGTTTAATAGCTTTCCCCAGCCAAGCTGCATTTCGGCAGAAGGCAGCAGCGTAAGAACGGAGCATAACAGGATAAACAGGTTATAGACCGCACTTGCTGCGGCGATGTACAATACCTGCCCTGTTATCCACGCTTTGCGCTTGCTGCGCACTATCACAAACATAGCGTTGCCGTCAACGAACGGTGCGCTGCAGAACACCAGCAGAACTGGCAATACAAATATCAGCTTCATATGATACTGTGAAAACAGGAACGGATAGTACCACAGGCTCGTTTTTACGCCGAGCTTTTGTGCAAGTGCTGACAGGTCGTGCGTCTGTTCAAAAGTGAGCATAAACAGCAGCACTCCTGCTGTCCAGATTCGGTAGTCGGTGCGCCATTTCCTGAAATTCTGCATACAGACGCAAAGCGATGTTTTAACGTATCTCACCCGACATTCGCCTCCTTGCAAGAAAATAGAACACTCCCGAAAACAGCACAGCTATCAGTATGAACACACCGCAGATGTACGCTGACGAAGCTGCTGCGCTCTGTGAAAAGTCGGTATAGCTTAATGACAGATGCCACAGGTCAGGGAAAACGCCCGATTGGATAGTCAGAAACTCCAAGCCATAGCTGAAAACGAGCGGTGAGATAACTGCAAGATATGAGTCTAAAAACACCGCTGACATCATAAGTCCCGACATTGACCAGGCTGCTATGCTCACAGAATAATGCAGGCAGCGCAAGAACAGATACGCCGCAGGTTTTCCGCCCGATACGAGCGAATCGAAAGCGCCCGAGCGCACATTTCCCACATCATAGTACAAAGGCAGTCTTATGCGCATTATTGCAAGACTGATGAAAAGTGCTGTGAGCGTGACAAGAAGTGCGCTGAAAAACTGCATTATTATATATGCACGCAGCTGCTTATTCACAGGTTTCCTTGTGCTTATCGAAACAGACAGCCCTGTGTTGAATTCACGGCAATAGACTGTTCCGAACGGCAGCATAGCAAACAGCATTATCAGCTTTCGGTAGCTGCTCAAATCAAGCATAACATCAAAGGCAGATATGACATCAAAAGACTTTTGCCGTGTCATTCCGAAAACCGCTATCGCTGTTATGCCTGTCAGCGCAAGCCACAAGGATAAAGACACGGCTGTACGTTTTGTATATGCTGACAGTAGTTTCATTTTTGCCTCACATTATCTCGCCCGTAAAGGCGTTCACACAGATAAGACTGTATCTCGTCATCTCCGTGCCGTCTGTTGCTTTATGGTGCTTTTTCTCACAGAAAGTCCACACAGGCACAAGCTCTGCCTTGGTCATATCTCCCTCAATGCACTGCGGCAGATAACGCAGCTCACAGCCGCTGACTCTCACATCAATGACATTTTCGCCGAGGGCTATGGAAGAATAGTATTTCTCAATCGTTTCTTTCGCCTTCTGCGGTGAGATTATATCCTGCGTTTTCTGCACCTTGGCTGCAAGGATATTCTGACATTCGACATACTCAAATCCGTTTTTGCTGATGCCGATGACCGCCTTTGCGCATAGTGTTATCCTGCCGCTTTCGGAAACATTGCCGTTTGTCTGGCTGCAAAGCGTTGGCAAGCCGCAGTACTCGATAGGATAAACAAGCATATACGCCTGCTGCTTGTCTGACCATTCGTCTGTGTAATTGTTTGAACCCTCTTTTTTGAGATTGTCAGATGCTGTTTTGTTAACTGCGTATATCTCGGGTTTTGCCGCAGGGATACCGAGCTTTTTGAGCAGTTCGTCTGCCTGGTTTACAGCGCTTTGCTGTTCAAAGCCGTCAATGGTGTCGTTTGGGATAAGCTGCCTGAAATACTCCTGCGAGCCTTTCAGGTCACGGTAGCTTGACAGCAGCCTCATAAGCCCGTCGCTTGCATTTTTTGAAGTATAGATCACCATGCCTGCATCATAGCAAAGCGTTGTGTCGTTTTCGCCCTTTGCATAAAGATGATAGTATTTTCCGCTCGGCAGCACACTGCTGTGCTCGTTCAGCTGTTTCCAGTAGCCGCCCTTGTTTTCGCCAAAGAACAGACTTTCCATATCAATGCTTTCAAACAGCATTGGTTCGCCAAAAAGCAATTGCGCCTGCTGCGGATAGTCCTGCGGACAGTCTATATCAAAGGTTATGCGCTCATCGGTCTGCATTTCGCTGTCGTTGTTTTGTTTGACCTCACCGCTTGGAAAACAGCCTGCTGTAAGAACAGTCATACATATCAGAATTATCAGCATTATCTTTTTCATAATATCGCCTCGCAAAAATAGAGTACAAAAAGGTTTTCCCTTTCTGTACTCTTAAACAAGTATGATATGCTTTTTGTAAGGTCAGTCTTTCACTTTTATCGATCTGCACAGTTTCACAAGCTCATCTTTGTTTAAATTGCCGTGAAGTGTAAAAGTATATCCAGCTTTTCTCCACAAAAGCAGCGTGGTTTGGTCGTCATTATAGACCTCATAGCTTTGCCCGTCCGTATCTGTAAAACTCTCCGTCAGGTCGTGCAGGTCAAAAACGAGCTTGCCTTTTTTCTCCGTATACTGCGCGAAAACTATATATTCGTTTCCTCTGCGGTAGGAAACGGCGTTGGTATCATCGGTGCTGATATCGTCTGTCTTTTCAAAATCCTTGGGCAGTTCGGAAATATAATACTTTTCGACTATCTCATCACGTCCCGAAAACATCTCGCTGAAAAAACCTGTGACGGTCATTGCCGATATGATCAATATCACAAAGGCTGCGGCAACACAGGCAGCTCTGCGTGATGCCGAGCAGACAAGCTTGAAATACGGCTTGCGCTGATGCTTTATCAGCTTATTCATTTTCTGACAATGCTCTGCGCTGAAAGAGTGTTCTTCTCTGCCCTCAAGTGTCAGCATAAGTCTGTCGGTGTCCTGCTCGAACACCTGTGAAAGCGCCTGCAAAAACAATGTATCGCCCTGCATTATTCCCACTCCTCCTTCATCAGCTTTTTCAGTCTGCATTTTGCCTCATAGCATTTCTGCTTCGCTGCAGTATAGCTTATCCCGAGCAGCTGACCTATCTGCTTGTAGTCAGTGCTTGCTATACATCTGTGATAAAGCACGAATCTGTCCGTTTCACTCAAGCGGCTGATAAGCTCCTTGTATTCGACAAGGCTTACATCAGCATTGGCATATAATTCAGACTCTTGCTCGTCATACGAAACCTCTGCAGCGCTGTGCTTTTCTTTTTCAAGTATCGTAAGTGCGCGGTTTCGGCAGCTTACGGCAATGTACCTGACCTGTTCATCCTCTCCGAGAGCATTGACTCTGTCAAAGCATTTTGCAAGCGCAAGAAAGACCTCCGAAACACATTCTTCGGCAAGACTTTCGTTTTTGAGCACATCATAAGCGCTGTAATAGGCTTTTGTTCTGCACCGCCTGTACAGCTTTTCAAAATCAGAGATGTTTTGCTCGTCAACAAGCGACATATATATCATTGGAAACATTCTATCGCTCCTGTTTGGTATTAGTGTGCAGAATAAACTGCTCCTATTACTAATAACAGCATTATCGGGTGTTTTGTAAGGCGCAATTTTTGAACTTTTTGAAAACTAAAAAACATACGGCTTAATGCCGCTGACTTTATCTTTCCAGGCAGGTGAAAAGCTGCGCAGATACTCCACTGTCTGTGTGACGGTCTGAATGATATACTCAGCCTCCTGCATTGTGTTGTATTTGCTCAATGACAGGCGCAGTGAGCCTTGCGCTGTCTCGCGGGTACGCCCTATTGCAAGCAGGACGTGGCTGGGTTCGAGCGAGCCTGATGTGCAGGCAGAGCCTGACGAGGCGCATATCCCCTTTTCGTCGAGCATCATAAGCAGGCTCTCGCCCTCGACGTCCTCAAAGCAAAAGCTCACATTGTTTGGCAGGCGCTTTTGTCTATAGCCGTTAAGAGCGCTGTGCGGTATACGGGCAAGACCCTCGATAAGCCTGTCGCGTATTGCGATCTGCTGCGCTGCGATGCTGTCCATTTCCCCGCAGGATTCTTTAAGCGCCTGCGCCATACCGACTATCGCGGGGATATTCTCCGTACCTGCGCGCTTTCCTCTTTCCTGCGCGCCGCCGTCGATAAGGCTTTCAAGCGCGGTTCCTTTTCTTGCGAAAAGCACGCCCACGCCCTTTGGTCCGTGGAACTTATGTGCAGAAAGTGAGAGCATATCAATGCTGTCCTTTTGAACATCTATTGGAATATGACCTGATGCCTGCACTGCGTCGGTATGAAAAGGCACGCCTTTTTCACGGCAGACAGCGCCTATATCGGCGATCGGATTTACCGTGCCTATCTCGTTGTTGGCGTACATCACGGTGACAAGGCAGGTTTCGTCTGTTATCGCGTCTCTGACCTGCTGCGCGGTGACGGCACCGTTTTCATCGGTATCGAGCAGCTGAACGTCAAAGCCCTCTGTTTTGAGTCTTTCAAGGGTACGCAGAACTGCGTGATGCTCGGTTTTCGCGGAGATGATATGCAGCTTGTTTTTCTTTTTGCCTGCGTGGGCTGCGGAGCGTATCGCCTGGTTGTCCGCCTCGCTGCCGCCTGAGGTGAAATAGATCTCACGCGCTGTGCAGCCAAGGCACTGTGCCACCGTCTGCCTTGCCTCAAAAAGCACCTGTGCTGCCCTCTGCCCTGCGCTGTGCAGGCTTGACGGGTTGCCGAATATGCTTGTCATACACTCGCTGACGGCTTTGGCTGCCAATGGGCTGACGGGAGTTGTTGCGGCGTTATCTATGTATATCATTGTTTTTTTCCTCTTTTCAGTAAATAAATCCTACCCGATTACTCGGTTTTTATTGCAGTATAGCACGTATCTGCCGCGCTGTCAATGGGCAAGCGCGCGGTGCTTTGCTTTGCACGGAAAAAAATTTTTTTGAAAAAAGGGTTGACAAAAGAAAAAATGTGTGCTATGATAACGATATCATAAAACTCACCTACCAAGTTGGTAGGTAATAAAACGAAAGGAACGCCGTTATGAAAAAGACATTTACATCAATGATGAATATGTCAATGTGCATGTATGACTGCATGTGCATGCTTTGCTGTGACGTTTTTCCGATGCGTTCCCGACGCTTTGAGATATGTTGATGTTTTGATTTGACATACAAAAGCTTGTTAATAACGGGATGCCGCTTCGGTATCCCGTTTTTATTTTGGAGGTAGGTAAAATGAATTTAAGGTTTGTATTTCTTTTAAGAGAAAATTTCAGGAACGGGCGAATGTGCATACGCTGACTATGACACACATTCACAGACAAACGAAATTTTAATTAAAAGAAAGAGGTTTTAAACTATGAAAAAGAATAGAATTTTAGCATCAATACTTTCAGCGGCAATACTTACATCTGTTTTCACATTTACATCCTGCGGTGATTCGTCTTCCGCAAACGGTGCGGGCGGGTCAAAATCAAAGGTAACTATCGCGATACCAAACGACACGACGAACGAGGCGCGTGCGCTTTTGCTTTTGCAGGACAAGGGCTACATAACGCTCAAGGACGGCGCGGGCATTACCGCTACGATACTTGACGTGAAGGATAATCCGCACAACATCGAATTCAAGGAGGTCGAGGCGGCACAGCTTCCGAACGTGCTGAAGGACGTTGACTACGCGGTGATAAACTCAAACTACGCTATTGACGCAAAGCTCAATCCGGTAAAGGATTCGCTGGCGATAGAGGGTTCTTCCTCGGCATACGGCAACATTCTCGCTGTTAAGGAAGGCAAGCAGGACGACGCGCTTGTTAAGGCGCTCAAGGCGGCTCTGGAAAGCAAGGACGTTGCGGATTTCATCAAGGAAAAGTACGACGGCGCTGTTATCTCAACGGTAGAAAAGACAACGGACGGCTACGACGAGAGCATTGATTACTCCTCACTTTCGGGCAAGAGCATAAGCGTTGCGGCTTCGCCTACACCTCACGCGGAGATACTTGCAAAGGCAAAGGACATTCTGGCTAAAAAGGACATTACGCTCAAAATCACAGAGTTCACCGATTACGTTCAGCCAAACAACGTTGTTGAAAGCGGCGAGATAGATGCGAACTACTTCCAGCACCAGCCGTACCTTGACGATTTCAACGAGCAGAACAAGACACACATCGTTTCTGTGGGTGCTATACACGTTGAGCCGCTTGGTCTTTACGGCGGAAAGCAGTCTAATCTCGATGCGCTGAAATAAGCTGACAGGCGCTTGTTTAGGGTGATGTAAATGATAGAGATAAAGAACGTTTCCAAGGTCTTCAAGACCAAGGACGGCACCGTTGAAGCGCTCAAGAACGTAAGCATAACTATCCCTGACGGAGATATTTTCGGGATAATCGGTTTGAGCGGTGCGGGCAAAAGCACGCTGGTGCGATGTATAAATATGCTTGAACGCCCCACGTCAGGCAGCGTTGAAATAGACGGCACTGACCTTTGCAAGCTGTCACACAAGCAGCTGCGGCAGATACGCTCGAGCGTGACGATGGTGTTTCAGGGGTTCAATCTGCTTTTGCAGAAAAACTGTCTGAAAAACGTTTGCTTTCCGCTGGAGCTGGCAGGTACAAAGCGCAGCGAAGCGAAAAAACGTGCGCAGGAGCTGCTGGAGCTTGTCGGTCTTGGTGACAAGGCAAAGGCTTACCCTGCGCAGCTTTCGGGCGGACAGCAGCAGAGAGTGGCTATCGCAAGGGCTTTGGCGACAAAGCCCAAGATACTGCTTTGCGACGAGGCGACAAGTGCACTTGACCCGACGACGACAAACTCGATACTGGAGCTTATTGCGGACATAAACAAAAAGCTGGGGATAACGGTTGTGGTTATAACCCACCAGATGAACGTTGTGGAGCGCATTTGCAGGCACGTTGCGATAATCGACGGCGGCGAGGTAGCAGAGCAGGGCGAGGTGACACAAGTCTTTGCGCAGCCCGTTTCAAGTGCGGCAAAGCAGCTGGTCTACCCTGACGGGATAGACGGCATTACAAACGCTGCGGGCGGAGACGTTAACATCATCCGTGTAGTTTTCAGCGGTGCAAAGGCGGCAAAGACTCCGCTTATCGCGCAGCTGGCGCTGCAAAAAGGCATTTGCGCAAGCATTCTGCACGCATCTACAAAGAGCATTGGCGACAAGGCTTACGGCTCGATGATACTGGGTATTGACGGCGGTAAGGACGCGCTTTCGCAGACACTGGATTTTTTGAACCGGACACAAGGCATAAGTGTACAGGAGGTGAGCGGTGATGAGTGATTTTTTCTCTTCCCCCGAATTTCAGGAGGCTTGGGAGATTTTCAAGACGCAGTTTCCGCTGGCGATATGGGAGACCGTTTATGTGACGGTGGTATCGACATTTTTTGCGATAGTTATAGGGCTGCCGCTGGGCGTGCTTCTGGTGACGGGCGAAAAAGGCGGTATAAGACCTATCCCCAAGCCTTTACACAAGCTGCTTAACTGGGTGATAAACATTCTGCGCTCGGTGCCGTTTCTGATACTGATGATACTGGTAATACCGCTGACAAGGGCGATAACGGGTACATCTATCGGCACGACGGCTTGTATTGTTCCGCTGACGGTGGCGGCGTTCCCGTTTGCTGCGCGGCTTGCGGAGAGCAGCTTGCGCGAGGTAAGCCCGAACACTATCGAAATGGCGCAGAGCATGGGCGCATCGCCGTTCAAAATAATCACGAAGGTGCTTATCCCCGAGAGTATCCCGTCGCTTATCTCAAACGCGACTATTGCGATAACGACGGTGCTTGGGTACTCGGCGATGAGCGGTATAATAGGCGGCGGCGGACTAGGAAAGATCGCGATAAACTACGGCTACTACCGCTACAAATACATTGTGATGATTTTTGCGGTGGTGCTGCTTATAATTATCGTGCAGCTTTTCCAGACTGTCGGGACACTGCTTGCGAAAAAGACTGACAGGCGGCTGAAACACAAATAAGAATTTGCAGGGGTACGTTTGGTGAATAATCGGGCTGGAACTCTTTTGGAGAAGAGTTCCCCCCGAGCCCCCCTCAGAAACCTTTTATTGCTT
>OMXI01000069.1 GCA_900314975.1 uncultured Eubacteriales bacterium
CTGCAAAGAGCGAATTCCTAAACGGAGCCGCAAAGTTAATAGAAGAGAACCTCTGTCTGTATGAGGAAAATATATCAAGCTCGTGTGAGCAATGATAACCTGATTGAGTGATAAAATTGTAAAAAAAGAATGACAATATGAAACTAAATGGGATTGATAAAAATGGGCTAATTACAGTATAGTAGGTTAAAGCGGCGATGTCGCCGCGTTCACATCGGACGGGCAAAGCCCGCCGTTTCGGGGGTGATTATGCATTTTTGTACGGTGCCGTTGATTGGGCAGGTGTTCCTGCTGCGGCACTGTTGATGCATAAATGCTCCGAATGTACGCAGTTAAACGAAGAACAACAAGTGTTAGGAGGAATTTTATGTCGAAGAAAGAAAAACAAACGGTCTGGCTCTATCCGGAGACCAAAGAGCTGATAAGCAAGCACCTTGATGCGGCTGCGGTTCAGAACGACAGTCAGTTCATCGAGAAGGCTGTGAACTTTTATGCAGGTCATCTTGACTGCAATACAATGGCGGCGACCGACTATCTCGGCACTGCTGTCCACTCGATCATCGACGGGATCGTCCTCGGCTCGGAGCAGAGGATCAGCCGTGCGATCTTCAAACTTGCGGTAGAGTCTGCAATGCACTCGCACATTCTTGCCGCGATGCACGACGTAACTGAGGAGCAGCTCGGCAAGCTCTACAACCTTTGCGTGAACGATATCCGCAAGACCAACGGGATAATTAACTTCCGCGCAGCGCGGGAGTTTCAGAAATCGTGAGGTGATAGGATGAAGATAAAAACAGGAGTGAGCCTTGACAGCGAGCTGATCTCCGAGTGCGATGACTACTGCGTTAAGAATGACATCAGCCGTTCGGAGCTGATAGAGCAGGCACTGAAGCTGTACCTTTCGACAAGAAATCTTAAAACAAAAAGAGATACTCTTGTCCCTGAACTTGCGGAGTGCATCGCCAAATCAAGCGACGACGGCATCGTAAAGATCTCAAAAGGTCTGTTCCGATACGCGGTGGAGGTAGAGATGCTGATAGAACTGCTTGCTGATTCTCTCGATATTGACGACGAAGATCTCTATGAAATACGACGCCGGGCTGTCAACAATGTGCGTCGGACCCGCGGCAAGATAAAGCTCGACGATCTGATCATGAGAAATGCGAGGGAGGGGATCGATGATGAGGAATGAGTTCGGATATACCGCTACGGTAGTTCTGAACTGCACAAATCCCGGCGAAACAATCTGTCAACATTGGTGATAGCTATTCCGCGGCGGGTATGGTATCCTTGTTGGCTGAAGGAGGTGGTAGAAATGACCATCAAGGAACTTTACCTCGGAAACAATGTCCCGATTGAAATACGCTACTCATCGGACAGCGATTACGTCAGGCTGTCAGCCGAGTGGGTAAAGCTGTACGATGAATTCATTGTCAGGCTCACAGAGAAACAGCGAGCCGACTTTGACAGGCTGACCGACATTCACGGCGATCAGAACTGCATCAGCAACGAGCGGTGCTACGAACAGGGCTTCCGGGACGGCGCAAAACTGATGTTGGATATATTGACAAGGGAGGGATCAGAATGAAAAGAGCGATAGCATAATTCAAAATTGCTGAAGCAGCATTTTAACTCAGAACTGTGAAAACAATGGGGTAACGAATCGTTCCCCCACGACGAGGTGGTGAAACGCCACCCCAGGAGTGGCCAAAACGGACACCCCTTTGACGGTGAACAGAACGTTCACCGTCTCTTGAATATGATGCCCCAAATCAGGGCGTCATAATAATAATCAAAGACAAACATCAAAGGGCATCGGTTCAGCACCGATGCCCTAAATTATTATGACGAAAGGAATGTTCAGAATGAGCAAATCAAAATCAAATCCAACCGCAATAATCAAATACAACAGAATGAGAGGTGACAGCAAATGGCGAGAGCCGAAATATTATATGATAAGATGTTTACCGACTATCCCGATGTCGTCGGTATTCCTGATCTGATGAAAATGCTGTCCGTGGGCAGGCACGCTGCCTATCAGCTCGTGGACAGCGGTGCGGTACGGAGTTTCAAGGTCGGGAGAAATATAAAGATCTCGAAGCTCGGTATCATCGAATATATGCTTAACGGAGGTGCTGCGGATGAAAATGATAACCGGAAGCCTCCAGACTAAACACGGAAAATACTACGCCGTCCTTAATCTCCGCGAGGACGGACGGCGCAGGCAGAAATGGATAAGCACGGGGCTGGCGGTCAAAGGGAACAAAAAGACCGCAGCTGCTTTCCTTGACGATCTGCTTGCAGTCTATAACAAACGGCAGGAAAGGCTCCTGCGGGCGATCTCAAAAATGAAACACCCCGAAGAATTTCTGCTTGAACAGCGGCGCATTCTTGCGCTCCCTGTCTGTGAATATATCCTTGAATGGATCGAACACCGTTCAGCTGATCTCCAGGCGACTACGGTACAGGGCTATAAGGGTATGTGCAGCGGTCGGCTCAGCGAATACTTTGATCCGCTCGGGACAAACGTCTATGATCTGACCGGAGAGGATCTCAACGGCTTCTATTCCTGGCTCACAAGATGCGGTCTTAAAGGTGCGAGCAGGCAGAGATACCACGGACTGATACACAGCGCCTTTGCGTTTCTCGTCAAGCACCAGTATCTCGACAGCAACCCCTGCGATTTCGCAGACCGCCCCAAAGCCGAAAAATACCGTGCTGCGTATTACAGCGCCGACGAGCTGACAGAGCTGTTTAAGGCAGCAGCCGACAGTCCGATCTATATTCCGATCCTGCTGACCGCACACTATGCTCTCCGCCGGAGCGAAGTTCTCGGTATGAAATGGAGCAATATCGACTTCCGAAACAAGACAGTCAAGATAGCACACAAGGTCGTGGAACAGAAGGTCGGAGATAAATGGCAGGCAGTAGGACATGACAGGATGAAAAATGAATCGAGCAACCGTGTACTGCCGCTTATTCCCGAGATCGAAACTGCCCTGCTCAGGCTGAAAAAGCATCAGGACGATCAGCGCCGACTCTGCCGTGAGGCATACGATCACAGCTTTGATGATTATATCTGTGTGGATGAAATGGGAAAGCTGATACGCCCGAGCACACTCTCCTCTCAGTTCAGCAGGCTGCTGAAAGAGAACGGTCTGCGGCATATCCGCTACCACGATCTGCGGCACTCCTGCGCGAGCCTGCTGCTTGCAAACGATGTCCCTATGAAAGCCATACAGGAATGGCTCGGGCACTCAAATTATCGAACAACGGCAGATGTATATTCGCATCTCGACTTCAAAAGCAAGGAACGCTCAGCTGAGATCATTTCAAGACTGCTGGCGGGATAAGATACAAAACCGCCGCCCGGTTCTGGGCGGCGGGAATAGATCTCATTTTTGCTTATTATCTATTTGCGTAGCATACGTTTATTTTTTTGGCAATTTAAACTTAATATCCCCACCAGTGAATATACTTGCACCTATAAGTAATGCAACAAGCACAACACCGCTAGCGGTTTTTACAATGTTCCAATTAAAAGCTCTTTTTTCTGAGGCTTCTCTTTCAGCTACCTCAACCGCTTTTATCTCCTGTTGACGAATCTCGGCATCTTTTTCACTTGCCATTTTTAGGATTCGTTCTTCTCGATCAAAAATGTCTTTTCTCTCTTCTATAGGTAAATCAGGGTTATCTAGACTTTTACTTAAATCAGATAAAACTGTACTTGCCATTTCATTAAAAGAATTGCGACTTCCTTGAGCATTGTCTAAATCATGATTTATGGTTTCATAAACATAAGCTGTGTTTTTATCATCGCTTTGAAGAATAGATTCCAATGTTCCCTTTAACTCAGTCATAGAAGTCCGAATAAGAGAAACAAATTCTGGAAACTGTTTGATGATTTCTTGTGCTACTTCCGGTCTCATTTGATGTAGTTTTGACACAAGTGACACTATCTCATCTTTGGATGGTGCTTTAAAGTTTGTCCTTTTCATAAGATCAAGACATTCCTGCTCCTTTGGGGTATAATCCATAAATGATTCCTCCTTTATTCCTTATTCTATACATTTATTATATATTGAAACCTTTGAAAAATCAAGTCCTATTTTCTTTCTATATGCCAAAAACGTACCGTTTAAGAAATAATCTTCCAGAGGAGTCCCTTTATTCGGATTGAAGAGTTTAATGTCTTATTTTTTTACTTAAACATTAAGATATCAGCTCATCAATAATTATGTCCTTTTCCTTAATTCTCAGTCCGAATCTTGCTTTTCGCGGCGAAGTGTGGTATCCTTGTGGTGCTGAAGTGGAAAAATGACCGGAAACGGAGGTAAATATGAAAGAAGGTCAACACGGTAATATCACAGGCAATTTACAGATCAAGAACGGTAAGTATTATGTGCTCGTCAACCTTTACGATTACACGGGAAAGCGCACGATAAAATGGGTCGCACTCGGTCTGGACAGGAAATGCGGAAAGAAGCTCGCCCGGGCACGGATGAACGAGGTGCTCGACGAATATAACCGCAGTCAGGAACGGCTGATGCGTGCCGTCAGCAAGAAAAAGCACCCCGAACTGTTCATCAGTGAAAGGGACAGAGTGCAGTCGCAGCCGATCACGGAGTATCTCCGCGATTGGGTCATCGGCTCGAAGAACAGGCTCCAGGCTTCCACCTATGACGGCTATCTGAAAATGATAAACGGACGCATTACGGATTTTTTCGGAAAGAGAAATGTAACGGTCGGCGACCTTGCAGGCGAGGATCTCAACGAGTTCTATGACTACCTTGACAAAGAGGGTCTGTGCGGGACATCTGTACAGCGCTATCACGGAATTATCCATGCGGCGCTCAGATATGCGATCAAGCACGAGTACATCGACGACGACCCCTGCACTCACTGCGACCGCCCGAAAAGAGAAAACTACCGCGCGTCATTTTACAGCGATGACGAGGTCAGAACGCTGCTTGCCGCTGCAAAGAATTCCACGATCTACATACCCGTCCTGCTTTCGGCATACTACGGGCTGAGAAGAAGCGAGGCGCTCGGCGTAAGGTGGAGCAGCATCGACTTCAGAACAAAAACTCTGTCTGTCTCACATAAGGTCGTCGAGGCAAATATCGACGGACGCTATCAGCCAAAAGGCTTCGATAAAATGAAAAACAAGTCAAGCAACCGTATGCTGCCGCTTATCCCCGAGGTAGAGAGAGTGCTGCTCACCCATAAAGAGCATCAGGCCGAAAATATGAGATCCTTCGGCGAAGCCTACGATCACAGCTTTGACGGTTATGTATGCACCGACGAGCTTGGAGGGCTCATAAGCCCGAACTACCTGTCAAGATCATTCGTCAAGCTGTTAAGACAGAACGGACTGCGGCATATCCGATTTCACGATCTCCGCCACACCTGCGCCAGCCTGCTCTTACAGAACGGGATCCCCATGAAAGCGATCCAGGAATGGCTCGGCCACTCGACCTTTGAGGTCACAGCGAACACTTACGCCCATCTTGACTACTCCAGCAAAGAGCGTTCCGCAAGGCAGATATCGGCCTTATTGGGCGGAGACTAATAAAAAAATAAGTCTTGCGCAGATCTTTTGACGAAATACGCAGGGCTCCCAAAAAAACAAACTGTTAGAAAAATGTTAGAAATGAACGGGCGTTCATAAATCAAAAGCCCGTAGATCGCGCATCTACGGGCTTTTTTGGCAGGGGCAGAAGGTTTCGAACCCTCGGCACGCGGTTTTGGAGACCGCTGCTCTACCAGCTGAGCTATACCCCTGAATATAATGGACCATCAGGGA
>OMXI01000042.1 GCA_900314975.1 uncultured Eubacteriales bacterium
TCTCACAAAACGAAAGCCCGGAGCGTCACAAAGGTGGCTGCCATCTCTAACTAATGCGCGACGGACAAGCGCGCCGCCGCGGCGGCAAATTCCGATTTATGCGAGCAAGCCATTTGCTTGCCCTTACCCCATAATTATACACATTCCCCCGAAAAGTCAATTCAAAGCGAGGTGCTGATATGAATAATCTTGATTTCCTGATAAACTATCTTGTTTCCGAGAGAGATGACCTCGGCGGAATGCAGATGCCCGAAAGCGAGCAGGACAAGTTCAGGCTTTACAGAAGCCTTGTGAATATACGTCCTGCGTGGGAGGCGGACGAGAGCTTTTTGCGGGCAGAGGACGAGTATCTGACTGCTCTGACGGCGCACAAGGGCATTACCGATATTGCAGACCTGACACCTGTGCAGGACGGCATTTATCTGTGGAAGGGTGATATCACAACGCTTAAATGCGGTGCGATAGTCAACGCTGCAAATTCAGGAATGACGGGCTGCTGGCAGCCGTGCCACAGCTGTATCGACAACTGCATACACACGTTTGCGGGCGTACGTCTGCGGTATGAATGTGACAGCATTATGCGCAGGCAGGGTCACGGGGAGCCGACGGGCAAGGCAAAGATAACTGCTGCGTACAATCTGCCGTGCGGGTATGTGATACACACGGTCGGACCGATAGTGCAGGGGCGGCTCACGGACGAACATTGCCGATTGCTTGAAAGCTGCTACAAAAGCTGTCTGGAGCTTGCGGTGCAAAAAGGCATTGACAGCATAGCGTTTTGCTGTATCTCGACGGGTGTGTTCGGGTTTCCGCAGGACGAGGCGGCAAGGATAGCTGTACGCACGGTGAGAGAGTTCCGCAAGTTGCACGATATACGGGTGATTTTCAACGTGTTTAAGGAGGACGACTATGAGATATACAAAGGATCACTCGGCGGAAATTGACCGTCTGAAAAATGAGATACAGACTGCTGATGCTATCGTTATCGGTGCGGGCGCAGGGCTTTCGACTGCGGCGGGGTTTACCTATTCGGGAGAGCGCTTGAACAAATACTTTGCCGACTTTGTGCAAAAGTACGGTTTTGGGGATATGTATTCGGGCGGCTTCTATCCTTTTGATACACCCGAAGAAATGTGGGCGTACTGGTCGCGCTACATCTACATCAATCGCTATATGGACATGGACAACGGCACTTACAAGGCGCTGTTTGAGCTTGTAAAGGACAAGGACTATTTTGTTATCACAACAAATGTTGACCACCTGTTCCAGAAAGCAGGGTTTGACAAGAAGCGGCTGTTTTACACGCAGGGTGATTACGGTTTGTGGCAGTGCAGCGAGCCGTGCCACCAAAAGACGTACGACAACGAGGAAACGGTCAGGGCGATGTTTGAGCAGCAAAAGGATATGCGTGTGCCGACGGAGCTGATACCGCACTGCCCCGTATGCAGCAAGCCGATGACGATGAATTTGCGCAGCGATGATAAGTTCGTACAGGACGAGGGCTGGTACGCTGCGGCAGAGCGCTGCGAGGATTTTATGCAATCCCGCGGCGGACAGCATATACTGTTTTGGGAGCTTGGCGTGGGTATGAACACACCTGTAATAATCAAGTATCCTTTCTGGCAAAGCACCTCTGAAAACCCAAAGGCTGTTTATGCGTGCGTGAATTTCGGTGAGGCATATGCGCCGCCGCAGATAAGGCAGAAAAGCATCTGCATAAACGGAGATATCAGCGAGGTACTGAAAAAACTATATTGACGGCACAGAAAGACCTGCGGGGACATAAACCTCACAGGTCTTTTGTTGCGTTTTTTGCCGCGCCTATGGCTAATGATACAGCACTGAAAAAGACTTGCGCAATTCATAAGAAAAACTTATCAAAAATCCCCAAAACCGAGATTGATTTATCAGGATAGCTGTGATACAATATAGATACCAAATAAAGACACGGAGGTAAATACTATGGCTGACATACTTATCGTTTACTATTCACGCAAGGGTGAAAACTACCGGAACGGCGGCTTGAAGCACATAGACAAGGGCAACACGGAGCGTGTGGCAGAGTTTATTCAAAAGGCTGTGGGCGGCGAGCTGTTTGAGGTGGACACCGTAAAGCCATATTCCGAAAGCTACATGACCTGCATTGAGGAGGCAAAGGCGGAGCTGCGTGCCAAAGCCCGCCCAGAGATAAAGGCTTACCCCGAAAACTTTGAAAGCTATGACACGATTTTTGTGGGCTACCCTAACTGGTGGGGAACGATGCCTATGTGTATGTTCACGCTGCTTGAAAAGTATGACCTTACAGGCAAGACGGTGATACCGTTTTGCACAAACGAGGGCAGCGGTATGGGCGCAAGTGAGCGCGACCTGAAAAATCTGTGCAAGGGTGCAACTGTTAAGGCAGGGCTTTCTGTTCACGGTGCAGAGGCTGCGCAGAGCGAGAGCAAGGTCGCTGCGTGGGCAAAGGGAAGCATATGAACGGCGACGAGCAGCAGATAATAAGGCTGTACGGGCAAATGTACAGTGCGATGATAAGCAAGGACAGGGCGGTGCTTGAACGCGTTCACGATGACAGCTTTGTGCTTGTGCATATGACAGGTATGCGGCAGCAAAAGTCGGTGTATATCGACTCGATCATGGACGGCACGCTCAATTATTACAGTGCGCAGTACGAGGATATGCAGGTGAGTGTTTCGGGCGACACCGCAGCGCTCACGGGAAAAAGCAAGGTCGATGCGGCTGTATTCGGCGGCGGCAGGCACACGTGGCGGCTGCAGCTTATGTTTGAGCTTGTGAACAAAGGCGGCGAGTGGATTTTCACACTTGCGCAGGCATCGACATATTGAGGTGGAATATGCTGAAACAGATAAGGTATTTTCAATCGGTGGTGCATCGTTCAACTTACTATACGGCAGAATACGGTGTCGGCTATAAGGGATCGTGGTAAAGAGGAGAAATAATGAAATACAAGATCACACACATCAAAGGCGGGACAGATAACTGCTATATAGTTTCAAATGGTAAAGATGCAATCCTTTTCGATACTGCGAGCAGAGAAAATCTCCTGCAGGTTATAGATGAATGCAGTAAGTACGATCTGAAGCTTATTGTGTTGTCGCATCCTCATTTTGATCACGCTGAGAATGCCGATGCATTATCGAAGAAGTTCAACGTTCCGGTAGCTTATAACGAAGCGGATGACGGGATATTTGACGACTATAATTCGCAGCCGCTTTATTCATATGGTCTTGTCGGATTTGTAGTCCTTAAGATGTCTCTTAAAGTGCTGAGCCAGACAAAGGTCACGCGTCCCAAAAACCGCTTCTTCGTTAAGGAAGGCGATACGCTCGATGAATACGGATTCCCTGACATTAAGGTCGTTGAGCTTCCCGGCCACTCGAAAGGTTCCATTGGCCTTCTGGTATCTGATGATGCGCTTCTTGTAGGCGATGCTTTGGATAACTGGATCAAGCCCGGAATGGGACACCTTTATACTGATCTCGAAGCAGAGAAGAAGACCGTGGAAAAGATACGTTCATACGGCAAGAAAACGTATTACTACGGCCACGGAAAACCTACGGATAAGTTCTGATATAAGCAATGCAACAACGCATTTCTTGTTTTCGGATAGTGCCACGGACATAATGGAGCTATCAAGCAAAGTAAAGGAGACAAGCATATGGATACCAAAGATCTTGAATGATACTCCAAAAATGGTGTATCGTTCAACTCAACATACTTGTGTAGACAATCGCAATACAATGCACGAAGAACCGCTATAATACGGCATTTCCCAAGGGGGTGCATTTTCGGCAGATTTGCACCCCCTAAAATGGCTTAGGGTGTGCAAAGAATGTCTTTGTATCGAATGGTACGCTAAGTGCAAGACGGTATATCCGTTTGTGTGCCACGGCGGCAGCAAGGCTTCTTCGACAGTTTCGACTATCAAAAAGCTCGAACCCAAGGCAGAGGTTTCGGACGATGTGCTGACACTGCACCGGAACGAAATATCAAAGGCTGACAAGCTGGTCGATGAATGGATAGATTAGCGCGGTGTCAATATGATTTAATAAATACTCACCGATAACAAGGTGGGTATTTTTTATACAAAGTCAGAAAAGCACTCCCCTTTCGCTGCGGTCAAGTCGGCAGCAAAAAGCACAGATACATAATCTTGACAATAGTAATGCAAGGTGATATAATTAGTTGTAAATCAAACGAAACAAACAGCAATTTTGATAAAGGGGGAGAATATTCATGGACATTGAAAATGAGCAGAACACCTACTCAAATGACGTGACTGTGTCGGAAAAAACAACAGATAACACCCAGCATCACGGTGAGAAGAAGCTGTTCTGCCACAAATGCGGAAGGCAGCTTTTGCCTGACAGTATATTCTGCAATTACTGCGGTGCGACTTTAGCCGAGGCAGCGGTCAAGCCGCAAAGTGCTTATCCAAATACTTATCAGCAAAGCACTGTCAGCGGCAACACTTATCAGCAAAACACTATGAGCGGCAACACTTATCAGCCGAATTATCAGCAAAATTATCAGCCGCAGCAGTTTCCCTCGTACAGCACTCAGCCGAACAATATGGGGAGCGCTTTGGGCTACAACCCTTTCTTTTCGCAGAATCCTGTTCAGCTTGACCCGCGCTACAGGCAGTTCCAGACGAGTATGCTGCAGCCCGGTCAGCAAGAGATAGTGCGATGCACGCAGGTCTCAAAGACCTACGGCAGCAACAATGCGCTGAACTGTATCGACCTTTGCATAGGAAACGGGCGCGTAATTGGGCTGCTCGGTCCGAACGGCAGTGGTAAGACAACGCTGATAAAGCTGCTGTGCGGACTTCTGACACCGACAAGCGGCACTATCACGATAAACGGAATGCCGATAGGTGCTGCAACAAAGGCGATGGTATCATATCTGCCCGACCGCACATACATACCAGATTGGATGAGGATAAGAAATGTTCTGGACTATTTCTGCGACTTTTACGCGGATTTCCGCCGCCCGTTAGCAGAGCAGATGCTGAACAATCTGCGTATTGACCCCAATGCTGTTATGAAAACGCTTTCAAAGGGTACGCAGGAAAAGGTCCAGCTTGTGCTGGTGATGAGCCGAAACGCAAGTCTGTATCTTCTTGACGAGCCGATCGCCGGTGTTGACCCTGTTGCAAGAGATTATATTCTTGATACTATCATTGGCACGCACAATCCCGAATCCAGCGTGGTCATTTCCACACATCTTATTACAGATATCGAGCCTGTGCTGAACGAGGTAATTATGATAAAGTACGGCACACTTGCACTGCAGGGCGACGCTGACAGACTCAGAAATACCTTTGGCAAATCGCTCAACGATATTTTCAAGGAGGTGTTTGCGGGATGTTAGGCAAGCTGTTAAAGTATGAATTTATCTTTCTGGCAAAGGATTTTGCACGCACATACATCGTTTACGGTGCAGAGGTGCTGATGCTGTCGCTGCTGCTGTCTACAGGCGGTGGAAGCTCGGGTGATGCCCTTTCAATTCTCACGGGCATATTCGGAATAATCTACTATATATTTACGATGCTGCTTGCGCTGCTGACGATAACACACAATGTGCGCAGGTTCAAAAAGAATATGTTCAGCCACGAGGGCTATCTTACAAACACGCTGCCTGTGACACCTTCGCAGCACGTTATCGCAAAGGTCATTGCAGGTGCGGTCAACTATGTTCTGAGCTTTCTGGTCATATACATCGGTATGCTGCTTTTGTTTGCGTGCTCGGGTCACGCCGACGATTTCAGGAAGACAATGGATTTCGCATTTGAAAAGCTCAGTGATTTCGGTCTGCTCTTCCCGACGTTCCTTATGTTCGCAACAGGCTATCTTGCTTTTCTGCTGTGCTGCTATCTGGTATCGTCGATAGGCTCTATGGTAGGTGCAAGCAAGGGTGGAAGCGTATTTATCGCGGTCATCATAGTTATAGGGTATATCTTTGTTTCGTCAGCGATTTCGTCTGCAATGCTCCGAAACGGCGCTTCGGCTGAAGGCGTGATGTATTTCTTCTCGTTTTTCTATGCAGTATGCGCTGCTATCGAATTTGTTCTGGTCACGCGCATAATCAAATACAATCTTAATCTGCAATAGGTTGAATACAAAATGATACAGCAAACAACAGCGCCCGTGAGGTACACACTCACGGGCGCTTTGGTATTTACAGCTTTATTCTCTGTTTTCTTTAAGGCTTTCGACCATGCTGACCCTGTCGGTCTTTTTGCCAAGGATAAACAGTGCCACGGCATAGCTGACAATGGCTACTGCAAAGTATATCAGCACCGAGGAGACATTCATCACATTATCGACATAGCAGTTGTACACGGCGGCGCTCTTTTTGAAGTTTACACCGTTTACCGCCCAGCCTGCAAGCAGACCCAGCGCGGCACCGACTGCAAAAACGATATGATACACGTGCGTTATGACCTTGTTTATCTCGCCGCTGTGGTAGCCAAGCACCTTGAGCATGGAGATGGTTATTCTGTTCTCTGTGAGCAGGATATTGACCATAAGGAACACGACCATAACAAACAGCAGACCGCCGAGGATATAAACGACTGTCATAAGCTGCTTCATTGATTTGAGGATATTTTCGTCAAGCTGGTCTTTTAGGCTTTGCTTGGTTATGCATTTAAGCACATTTTCATCGCCAAGCGGTATTTGTTTATCGCTCATTAGACAGTTGAAGCTGCCCTGGGGGATACCGTTCAGAAGCTTTGCTGCGCCCTTGCTTGTAGTGACAAGCAGGTTCTGCGAGCCGCAGTCGAATATCCCTGCGACTGTGACCTTATACTCTTTGAGCGAGGCGATATCGCAAAGCGTCAGTTCGTCACCCTTTTGGACATCATAAACGTTGGCGCCCATTGACGAAATATAGAACTCGTCATCAGTCGGGGTCACCGTTTCGCCGTTTTCATTTTTCAGTGTAAGATAAGGGTTGCTGTCCATTCCCATAAGCGTGAGGTTTTCACTGCTTGAGCTTACTGTGAACGACGCTGCAAGTATCTTTGCGGCATCGGTTTGGTTTATCGCATCGTACATCTGCTTTTGTGCATCTGTCAGCTGCGGGGACATTTCCTCGGGCAAAAGCACGGTATTGAGGAAATACTCGTACTCGTAGCTGCCAAGCTCGTCAATGCTTTTATCGACATAGTTCTGCAGCGAATCTATGCAGGCAAGGCAGAACGAGAGGATAAGTCCTCCGACTGTCAGACCGAATATGACGATAAGGGTCCTGCCGAAATTGCCGAAAACTGCTCTTATCCGGTACTTTGTGCGAAAGCTGACTTTGAGCTTTTCAAGTCTGAAGCCTCGGCGTTTTTTCCTTGCGCTCAAGCCCTTTATCATATCAATGGCATTGCCGCGAACGCTCACCAGCGCTGTGACGAAAACGCACAGCGTATAGCAAAGTGTGGGCAGAGCGATGCCGATAAGTGCATCAAACAGGCTTGTACCGTACGAAACGGGGATAGGCTCCATTTTGCTTTCAAACATTACGCCGACAACAGGCTCTGTGGCAAGCGCTCCGAGAAGCACGCCGAGCGCACCTCCGACAAGTCCGGGTATCGCACCGAACAGGCTGTAATGCACGGCAAGCTCACGCCTGCGGTAGCCGAGCGCATTGAGTATGCCTATCATTTTCATTTCGTTTCTGACTTTTCTGCCGAGTACGGCAACTATCAGCACGACTACAAAGATGACAGACACGGGCAGAATGATGTGTGCCATATACTCAAGCGCGGTCAGCTGGTCCTCGGGAGTCTGTATACGGTTGTTAGTCTCGGCGGGGAGATAATCGGCGGTAGAAAACCGCTCGTAAAGCTGCTTGCGCACCTCGCGCTCGTTGTCGGTATTATATTTTATACTGTAATATCCAAGCGATTTGCCGCCCGCCAGGTCTTCAAGCGCCTGCTTTGTTACGACAGCAACACCGAATTCGCTGGACACGCTGAAGGTATCGTTGGGGTTTTTAAGGCAGAAGAAATAATCGTATCTTACGGCATAGCCCTTTACGGTAAAGGTCTTTTCGCCGCTGTGACCTCTGACGGTCAGCTTGTCGCCGATATCTACCTTGCAGGCACGGGCAAACAGCTCGCTGACGAGTATCTCGTCGTCTGCGGTGATATCATTGCCTGCGCTGACTTCATACTTGTTGAGCTTTTCGCTTGGGGAAAACACACGCAGCGTAAGGGTGTCCTTATCAGAATCCGCGCCGTGTGTCACCTCACAGTCGTAATGCTCCATTTTTTCGATGATGACGTTGTTTTCCTGCTCGAACGCTGCTATGTCATCATCGGTCATCTGTCCGTAGAGGCTGAACTGTCCGTCCTCGCGGGCAGTCTTTTTTATCTGCTCGTGTACGTGGTCAGCCTGCGACTGATAGCTTGCGGATATGGCGATAAATATATACACCACAAGCGCTGTCAGCAGCGAGGTACTTATGTAAAACGAGAGATTGTGCTTGAAATTTCTTAAATAGCGTTTGTTGAGAGTCATATGCCGCACCTCTTATATCACAAGGTCGGCTGCGGCTGTTTTGCTTTCACACAGCGTATTTTCAACTATTTTTCCGTCGTGTATGCGTATGACTCTGTCAGCCATTTTTGCAATGCCTTCGTTGTGGGTGATGATTATTACCGTAGTGTTATAGGTCTTGTTGACCTTTTCAAGCATACGCAGGACATCACGCGAGGATCTGGAATCAAGCGCGCCTGTGGGTTCATCGCAAAGCAGTATCGCGGGGTTTTTCACAAGCGCTCTTGCTATCGCAGTCCTTTGCTGCTGTCCTCCCGAAAGCTCCTGCGGGAAATGGGACTTATACTTTGTCATTTCAAGCTCTTCAAGCAGCTCATCGATATCAAGCGGTTTTTGCGAAATATCGGCGACCGTTTCAACATTCTCGCGCACTGTAAGATCCTGTATCAGATTATACGACTGAAAGACAAAGCCGACCTTTTCTCTGCGAAAATCAGTGAGCTTTTTCTTTGACAGGTCTGAAATGTTCTCGCCGTCGATAACGACCGAACCCGAGTCAAGACTGTCTATGCCTCCGAGCATATTCAGAAGGGTCGACTTGCCCGAACCCGACGGACCGAGGATAACGCACACCTCGTGCTCGTTTATGCTCAGATCTACTCCGTTCAAGGCATATATGGCGTTCTCACCCGTGCCGTACTTTTTCTGCGCCCCTTTGATATCAATGTACATTTTCATTACCCCTTTCACTATGAATAGCAAAACGCCTGCTGTATTTTCCAGCGTGAACACTGAATGGTTATGCATCTGCTTTTATTCCATACCTTTGAGCACGCCGACCATATCTATGCGCTTGATACGCTTGGAGAACATAAAGCCTACAAGCACCGACACGCCCATTACAAACGCTGCTGCAAGCAGGTATGTATACCAGTATATCTTACACGGCCAGTCGATAGAGTCGCCGTTGGAGTCCATCATAGCCTGCAGCGCAACCTTGCCAAGAGGTGTGCCCAGGATAACGCCTATGACCGACAGCCAGAGGTTTTGTGTGGAGATGAGCTTTCTTATCGAGCGGCTCTGGAAACCGAGGACTTTGAGGGTCGCAAACTCCTTTTCGCGTTCGTTGAAGGACAGGTTGCCAGAGTTGTAAAGCACGACGATTATAAGCAGCAGCGAGAAGAATATCATAAAGTACACAAGCAGGTCCATTACCTCCATACTTTTGTCAAAGGCTTTTTTGAGGTCTGTCATATTGTGTACGGCGGTGATGTAGTCTCTGCCCTTTGCGCCGCTGCAATCAGCTTTGGAGACAAGCATTGACGGGACAAACTCAAAGCCCTGCTTTTCGTAGTCCTCGCGCAGCATTGATATGCCCGTTATTGACGGGTGACGGGAGATAAGCCCTATCTCACTTTCGACCCACTTATCGCCTGTGGCGGTTTTCCAGTAGACCTTGTCGCCGACCTTCAGCTTCAGCTTGTCAGCCTGCTTCATTGTAAGGGCTACCTTGCCCTTTTCAAGCGAGCCGATATTGAGGTCTCTGTCGGAGACTCTGAACAGCTGTTTGCCCTCGGTGACTGCAAGCTTGCAGGAGATTATATCGTCGGAAACGGGGTGTGCGTCCGCAGCAATGGATATCATATCCATAGCGATAAGCTCGCCGCCGAACTCTATCCGGAGCTGCTGCGCCTGCTCGGGAGTGCAGCTGTCTTTAAGAATGACCTGGGTATTGTAATTCTGTATATCGTCAAAATACCAGCTGCGCACGTAGCCTACCGTATCGTAGGCACCCAGTCCGAGAGAGACGATAAGCATACCCATCATTGTACCGAAAACGCCCATTACGGCGCGCATTTTCGAGCGCGAAACGTCACGCAGGTTGTAGCGCGCGTTGAAGCCGAGCTTTTTCCAGAACGGCAGCTTTTCAAAGATACAGCTTTTTGCGGTTTTGGTGGACGCGGGACGAAGTGCCTCTGACGGATGTATCTTGAGTATCTTTCGGCAGCTCAAGTACGCGGTAACGGTGCATACAAGCACGATAATGACTGCGAGCAGCACGCTTTTCAGATCATAGCCCGCGCTCCAGTTAGGTACCGAGTAATACTCGCCGCCGAACATATCGACCATAAGCTTTCCGAGTGTGAAGATGCCAAGCACAATGCCGATAATACAGCCTGCGGCAGACGACACGACACTGAAGCTTAAGTAGTGCGTCATTATCTTGCGGTTTTTCATGCCAAGAGCGTTGAGCGTGCCTATCTGCGTGCGCTGGCAGGCTACCATACGCTTCATTGTGGTGGTGATGACCAAAAGTGCGATAGCTACAAACACGCCCGAGAAGATGTATGAAAAGCCGTCGTGCTGTTCAAGCTCGTCGGTGAGGCGGTTGTAGCCGTCGATGCTCTTGCGGTCGCCGATAAATGCGTACATTCCGTCAAGCTCGTCGGATATCTCGTCCTCAAGCTTGAGCGGGTCGCCCTTGCAGGTAAAGGTTATCTGGTTGAAGCTCTGCTTATCCGCGGGCAGCACGCCGAGAGAAAAGTAGGCAAAACCGATGTTGTGGTAGTCAACGTCCGCGTCTGTCGAGGCGCAGGCGTATTCATACTCGGGGGTTGCGACAAGACCTTTGACGGTCTTTGTGATGTCCTGTCCCAGAACGTGAACGGAAAACTCGTCGCCGACCTTTATCTTCCACGCGTCTGCAAAGCGGTAAAACAGCCACATACCGTCCTCGTCATTTGGGTCATAGTCCTCGCCCTTTACTGTGTACGGCTTTGTGACGTTGTTGTCCTTTTGGAAATAGCAGTACACCTCGGCGGAGTTGTGATCCTCGTCCGCCTTGCCAAGCTGCTGGATACGCAGCTGCACATCGCCTATCTTATCAATGTTCTTTACCTTTTCGGCTTGGTCGGCGGTCATATCTGCGCCGTATATCCAGCCGTCCGAAAAGTTGGTCGTTTTGTTGAAATCCTCTCTTGCGCGCGAGCCTCCGATAACGTTCGCCTGAAAGCCCGTATAGCACCACATCGCGACAACAGACAGGACAAATATCGAAAAGAACTGCGCGAAATTCCCTTTGATATCACGAAGCATTTTTCGCCAAAGCATATTCAAGACCTCCCCGCTGTCACCACTCAATGTCCTTGACAGACATAGGAGAGTCATTTGTTTTTATCGACTTTATTTTTCCGTTGCGCATATGTATTACCCTGTTTGCGCACTTTGCGATATCTGCATTATGCGTAACGAGGATAACGGTGTGACCGTCGCGTGTGGACAGATTTTGCAGCATTTCAAGCACGATAAGTCCCGTTTCGGAGTCAAGCGCGCCTGTTGGCTCGTCGCCAAGGATTATCTTGGGGTCCTTCGCCAGCGCCCTTGCTATCGACACTCTCTGCTGCTGACCGCCGGACATCTGCGAGGGGAATTTATTCTTCTGGTCGGAAAGTCCTACCTTGTCAAGCATCTCCCCTGCATCAAGTGCGCCTTTTTTGATGTCCTTGACGAGTGCGACGTTTTCGTAGGCGGTAAGCCCTGCGATAAGGTTATAGAACTGAAAGATAAAGCCTATAGTATCGGCGCGGTAGCTTGAAAGCTGCTTATCGGTAAATCCCGATATCTCCTGCCCGTCAACGATGACCTTGCCCTGCGTTGGCTGGTCCATTCCTCCGAGCATATTGAGCACGGTCGATTTGCCTGCGCCCGAACGCCCGAGTATGACCACGAACTCTCCCTGCTCGATAGTGAAGCTGACGTGGTCGACTGCGACCTGCATACCGTCGCCTTTGCCGTATGTCTTTACGACATCTTTGAATTCTACTGCTGTTTGTGACATTTGTTTTCTCCTCCTATTGTTCTTAAAAGATCAGTACGCACAATCCCGCAACAGTTGCCGAGACAAAAGGAAAAACTACAAGTTTTATTATCTGCGACTTTCTGTTGAAACCGACCTTTTTAAAGCTCTCGCAGCCTTCTGCCTCGGGATAGTAAAACTGAAAAAAATGTGTTCTGGTAAGTACGAACCAATCAAGAAATATCATATCCCATATTTTATACAAGTACAGCACTGTCAGCATTCTTGCAAAAAAGCCCCAGAAGCCAAACCCGTTTTTAACGCCGTCGTACACTCCGAGGACAAGCGCCGCAGCTATAATCGCCATGCTCAATATCAACAGACACCACCCCAGCAGATGTTGTCCGCCGAATCTCTCGGGCTTGTCGGTTATAACGGCTTGTATGTCCTTTGGCGCCGAGCCGAAAAAGCTCCTGTTCTGCACAAAGGCGACTGCCGAAAACAGCATGAGAAATATCCCGACAATGACCATTAGTGCGAGAATTAGTGTTAATATCATAATTCATCTTTCCCTCTTTGTATCGCAGGTTCAGCTCGCCGTCGAGCCTTAACAAACGCACTTGATCTAAATAATTAGTTTTAACTAACCAAATGTGATTTTAGCACTTTTATATTTCTTTGTCAATGCTTGTGATGCAATTTAGTTAGTTTGCACTAACTAACGCGGTAACTGCTGTTTCTCATTGTAAAATCAGACAAAATGACACGCACCGATACACCTGCTCTTGACAAAATGAAACAGATGTGATACTATATTTGTGGTTAGTTTACACTAACCGAGAATAGACCATTTGGCAGGCTCCTCTCAAAAAAAACAGCAAAGAAGTGCGAGCTTTGCGGTTTTGAGCCTGCTGCGTAAATAACGCAGGATTTTGCGTTAATAATAAAAGAAAAGCCGCGCAGGCGGCAAAAAGGAGAATAGGTATGGATTATTTGCAGATCGAAAAGGTAGTTGGCAGAGAGATACTTGATTCAAGAGGAAACCCGACGGTTGAGGCAGAGGTGTATCTTGCAGACGGAACTGTTGCAAGGGGTACTGCTCCGAGCGGTGCATCTACGGGCGAATTTGAGGCGCTTGAACTTCGTGACGGCGACAAGGCTCGCTATCTGGGCAAGGGCGTAACAAAGGCAGTCGACAATATCAACGGCAAGATAAACGAAATTCTCACGGGTATGGACGCATCGGACATATACGCTGTTGACAGGGCTATGATAGCTGCTGACGGCACAAAGGACAAGTCAAACCTCGGTGCTAACGCAATACTTGCGGTATCTATCGCTTGCGCAAGGGCGGCTGCGGTCTCTCTTGACATTCCGCTTTACAGATTCCTCGGCGGCATACAGGGTACAAAGCTGCCTGTACCGATGATGAATATTCTCAACGGCGGCGCTCACGCTGACAGCGCGGTCGACACGCAGGAATTTATGATAATGCCTGTAGGTGCGCCTTCCTTCAAAGAGGGACTTCGCTGGTGCGCAGAGGTTTTCCACACTCTCAAAAAGCTGATAAAGGATATGGGCGACGTTACTGCTGTAGGTGACGAGGGCGGTTTTGCTCCGAATAAGCTGACAAGCGACGAGGAGGCTATCGAGAAAATTCTTGAGGCTGTCAAGGCTGCGGGCTTTGAGCCTGGCAAGGACTTTATGATCGCTATGGACGCTGCATCTTCGGAGTGGAAGAGCGAAAAGGGCAAGGGCTTTTACAAGCAGCCAAAGAGCGGCAAGGAGTTCACCTCGGACGAGCTTATCGCACACTGGGAGGCGCTTGTTGACAAGTACCCGATAATCTCTATCGAGGACGGTCTTGACGAGGAGGACTGGGAAGGCTGGCAGAGAATGACCGCAAAGATAGGTCACAAGGTACAGCTTGTAGGCGACGACCTGTTCGTTACAAACACCGAGAGACTTGCAAAGGGCATCAAGCTTGGTGCGGCTAACTCTATTCTTATCAAGCTCAACCAGATAGGCTCTGTTTCTGAAACTCTTGAGGCTATCAAAATGGCTCACAAGGCAGGCTACACGGCGATTTCTTCGCACCGCTCGGGTGAGACGGCTGACACGACTATCGCTGACCTTGCGGTCGCACTCAACACCTGTCAGATAAAGACGGGCGCTCCGTCACGTTCGGAGAGAGTTGCAAAGTACAACCAGCTGCTGCGCATAGAGGAGGAGCTTGGCGATTCGGCTTGCTATCCGCAGATGGATGCTTTCAATGTAAGCAAATAAGACACCACCTTGATATTACGCAAAGAGGAGACTTTCGCAATGAAAGCCTCCTCTTTGTGCGTTTTGGATTATTCGATTTTACAAAAGTGTTACTGCGATAAATCAGAATTTGTAGGGGTACGTTTGGTGAATAATCGGGCTGGAACTCTTTTGGATGAAGAAAAAAATGCAAAGCATTTTTTGAGAGTAACCGTGGTAACGGTTACTCTGTT